>CANMCY010000003.1 GCA_947496375.1 Flavobacteriales bacterium | reverse complement strand
TAGATCCCATTCACTTCTACCCCAAAGGCGGCGTATACTACGTAACCTACAAGGCAATCTCAAGTATTTATGGCTATGAGCGTATCAAGCGCGACACCATCACCGTGAGCCCGCTTCCCAACGTAAACTTCCGCATACTGAATGTGTGTGAAGGTAAAACCCACCAGTTTGTAAATACTTCTACAGGCCTGGGTACCCTTACCTATAAGTGGAATTTCGGGGTAACCCCCGGCACCAACGCTACCAGTAAGGATGCTACCTATAAGTACAGCAAAGCCGGCCAGTACAATGTAACCCTGACGGTAGAAGACAACGGTTGCCCTGCAACCCGCACCAAAACGGCCTATCTGTTCCATACCCCAGTATCAGATTTCTCATACCCCAGCAATCCTGGCCAGAAGTTCTGTAGCAATGTACCGGTACAGTTTACCAACAAGAGCACGCTTGTGAGCGGTATCCTGGGTCAAACCTGGAGCTTCGGTGATGGTGAAGTAGGAACCGTAAAGAATCCGCTTCATCAGTTTAAGACAGGAGCCAGCTACAACGTACGTTTGATATCCATTACGGAATTTGGATGCGCAGATACTGCAGAGAAAAACATCAACATTGGCAGTGCGCCTGTAGTAAGCTGGAGCAACGGACAGGTATGTGATCAGACCCCGACTCAG
This sequence comes from Flavobacteriales bacterium, assembly GCA_947496375.1. Classification (GTDB taxonomy): domain Bacteria; phylum Bacteroidota; class Bacteroidia; order NS11-12g; family UBA955; genus RGEC01. The sequence goes on along the minus strand of CANMCY010000003.1, from coordinate 155,110 downwards.
TTTACCAATGGCACAGCGCCTATCAGCGGATTTGCATCTGCTCCAAAATGGAGCTTTGGCGATGGCAGCACCTCAACATCAGACAATCCCGCGCATCAGTTCACCACGCTGGGTCCAAAAACAGTGAAGCTGGTGGTGAGTGTAAATAATGGCTGTAGTGACAGTGTAACCAAAACACTCAACGTAGGAACGCAGGCCATTGCAGATTTTAGCGCACAGAGCACATGCTCGGGTAAGCCGGTACAGTTTGACAACAAGTCAACAGTGAAACAGGGCGACATGGTTTATGAATGGGATTTTGGAGACGGATCAGCATTGTCAGGTGATGCAGACCCTGTTCATACGTATAATGTAACGAATTCATTTGCACCGAATGTAACGCTTAAGGTTACGGTAGGGGCATGTGAATCGGTGGTGAAGAAGCCCCTGCAGGTGTATGAACTGCCCAACTGTAACTTCACGGTAACCGATGACTGGACTCCCGGCGATGGATATAGAACCATAAAAGTACAGGCGGCCAATACGGGCTATCCGTTCTATCGCTTCAAGTTCTCGGATGGAGGATCGATCAACGCAGCAAGCGGCGTGTATCAGTTCCCATACGAGGGAGACTTTGACATCACGCTTTACACCCGTAATGCGGCAGATTGCGAATGCAACAAGACGATCGTTAAGGCGGTTCGCAATAGCATGGGTACCACAGGCATAGGCGAAGGCAAGATTAAACTGTATCCGAACCCCAGCAATGGTTTGGTGAATGTAGAATCGGGCAGCCGTATACAGAAGATATCGGTATACAATGTGTTGGGCGAAGCAGTAGAAGCGTCAGTAACCCTGAAGGGCAATCAGGCAGAAATGCGCATGCAGAATCTGGCTGAAGGAGTTTACCTGGTAAAAATCACCACCGAACAGGGCGTGGTTACCCGCAGCGTAAGCATCAACCGATAAGCAAATTATATTTCACATAATCGAAAGCCCTGCCTTGCCGCAGGGCTTTCTTTTTTGTTACTTTGAATCCAAGAATCATGATAAGAACCGATATCGCAGATTTACGAAAAGAATATACCAGGGCGTTTTTAAATCCTCAGGACCTGCCTGAAAATCCGTTACAGGCATTTTCCAATTGGTTTGACTTTGCCATGCATGAAAATGTATACGAGCCCAATGCCATGGTGCTTTCCACAGTTTCAGTCAATAGACCGTCTTCAAGGGTAGTACTACTGAAGGGTATTTCTGAGGGGGGATTGGTTTTTTACACCAATTACAACAGCAAAAAGGGCAGGGAGTTGCTGGAAAATCCCTTTGCATGCCTCAACTTTCACTGGGCCCAGCTGGAGCGGCAGGTTAGAATAGAAGGGAAGGTGGAAAAAGTAACTGCTCAGGAGAGTGACGTTTATTTTCAAAGCCGCCCGCGTTTGAGTCAGGCAGGTGCCGTGGTTTCAGATCAAAGTAGTATCATTGATTCGCGTGAAGAACTGGATGAAGCCATGAAACAGTTGATGGATCATGATCATGAAAAGCTGCTGGTTCGCCCTTCCCACTGGGGTGGCTTTAGATTAATACCTGACTATCTGGAATTCTGGCAGGGCAGGCCGGGAAGGGTACATGACCGAATTGCCTACTCACAGTCTGCCGACGGTAGCTGGTCCAAATGCAGATTAAGTCCATAAAAAAGGCCCGATAAGGGCCTTTTTTATAGTGTTTTTGAGATTGTAAATCCTATTTAAACGTTGCAATCAAGTGTTAGGTTCTTTAAAATTCTCCATCAGTTCTGCCGCAATACCGGTATAGCTGAAACCGCCATCGTGAAACAGGTTTTGCATGGTTACCATGCGGGTGTAGTCACTAAACATTGAAACACAGTAATCTGCGCAGCTTTTGGCATCTGCATTTCCTAATGGGCTCATAGTGTCGGCATAGTTGAAGAATGCGTCAAAACCACCAACACCGCTGCCGGCAGTAGTTTTGGTAGGACTTTGAGAAATGGTGTTTACCCTCACTTTTTTATGCTTGCCAAAATGGTAGCCGAAGCTGCGCGCAATGCTCTCCAGTAAAGATTTTGCCTCTGCCATTTCACTGTAATCCGGAAATACACGCTGGGCGGCAATGTATGTCAGGCCCACAATGCTGGCCCATTCTGCCATGGCATCCTGTTTCCATAGGGTTTGCATCAGTCGGTGAAACGACATCGCAGAAATATCCAATGTCTGATGCATATAATCGTAATTGAGTTCGGTGTAGGGGATTTTCTTGCGAACATTTAGGCTCATACCTACACTGTGAAGCACGAAATCCAGTTTTCCACCCAGTTTTTCCATACTCTGACTAACCAACATTTCAAGGTCTTCCATTTTGGTTACATCTGCATAAATAAGTGGTGCATTCAGTTTATTGGCCAGTTCTTCTGTTTGTCCCACACGCGCTGCCACAGGTGCATTGGTCAGAACGATTTGAGCCCCCTCGGCATGGCAACGCTCTGCTACCTGCCAGGCGATCGAATTTTCATTTAGTGCGCCAAAAACAATACCGCGCTTGCCTTTTAAAATTTGATTTCCCATAATGTTGGGCCAAAGGTAAAACATTTATCCGAATTAAACCTTGGAGTACTTCATTGCATCATATCATCAAAGAAAGGAAATAATTATGAAGAATTACATCATGCTCGGTTTGGGATTTATGGTAATTAACGCCGCTGTTTCGCAGCCAAAAAATCCCTGTGCAATGCTAGATCAAAACTATCGGTGGATGCAGGATAGTCTGTCTTTAACGCCTGTACAAAAGGAAAAAATTATTGGATATAAAAACAGTGCCTGTGCCGGAATGGCTGAGGCGAGAAAGGCTAAAAAGGGTAATAAAGATTCCGCCAGGGCAGCGATGGGCCGCATTATGAAAAACTACAGAAAACAGGTAATGCAGGTATTGGATAACAATCAAAAGGAACGGCTTAAACAATATAATCAAAACAACAAAATGGGTAAAGTGAATGATAAGCCGAAAATACGTTCAACTTATATGGAGAGGGCAGATCTGCGCACAGCAATGTTGAAAGAAAATTTGCAGCTTACACCGGTTCAGGTGACAGCTGTAACGAGCATAAATAAAGAGCAGGCAGCTTTGCTGGAAGCACATCGAAACAAATGGAGTGGTAAATTGAAGGATTCAATCGCCGTAGTAGAAAGACAAGTCCTGAAAAAGGCATATCACCAAAAAATCACCTCTGTTTTAACTGTGAAGCAGCAGGAAAAGTACAAGGAAATAATCACTGCACAGAGAGCAGTCCGCAAGTCAGAAAACGGATGACCGGGTGTTCAGAGATTTCCAAAACGATGTCAACATTGACATCGTTTTGTTTTTTTTAAGTTGAATACCTATTTTTACATAATGAAGCGTTTGTATGCATTTATTGTTTACGCGGCGATTTTTACGGGTCTGAGTGCCCAGCTGCAGTCTGTTGAGGGAATTCGCATCCGATCAGGTCAGGCAGAGAACAAGCCCTTTGACATAGGCAGAAGAAGTGCTTTAAAGCCGACTGCGTGCAAAACAGATACAAGTTATTTTGTTCAGTATGGCAATAAGGGGTATCGATTTGTTACCCTGAGAAGCGGCAGTAGTTTGGGTCAGTTTTATGGGGCTCCTCAGGAGCTGACGATATCAGGATTTCGCCTGTTTGCCGTTGCCAATTCAGTCAGCCCGGCACGTCCTGTTTTTATAAAACTTCGATGCCACCTTTACAAGGCAGGTGCTGATTCTTTACCCACCGGTCTTCCCCTGGCGAGTGATACGGTTACGGTAGATACGATCATGAGGTCTAATGTTTTCCTTACTGATGTGCAGTTTGACGCCAAATTTAAAAATCCGGTAACCCTCAATTATAATTATATCCTAGTAGTGGATTGTGACAGCACTACCGTTACTGCAAGTATGATTACCAGTGACTGGACATTGGGTGACGGGCGCAAACGAAACCTCGGTTGTGGCAGTGTCAGTGGAAAATGGTACCGCAATTTGCAGCTCAATATCGGCGGGGTATCTTTCGATGCAGACGCGCAACTGTTGCCGTTTGTAAAGTACAATTTTGGCACAGATTTTACCATCAATAATAACTGCTATCCCACAGTAGATACCGTCCGCTTTCAAAATCAGCTGAAAAATAACGTTTCAGGTCACCCATACTACAATTATTACAACTACTATAATCTGAATCAGTTCTCCCACCGCTGGTCTTATGACGGCAGTTTTGGAAGTACCTACATCGTTGACGGCAAGTATAAACCGGCCACCAAGAAAAATTTTAACGTGCAACTCATTTCCATGGTCTATCAGTATAGGTCAGGCACATGCTATGATACCAGCGTGAAAACAGTGTATTTCAAGCCCGCAAATCCGACGTTAAAAAGGGCTGCCAACCTCTGCCGGGGGGATACAGGCAGCATTGATGTTTCGTCTGATCCCGGCGTGGCGATTAAATGGTACCGCAAACTTAACGATACTGCCTTTTATACAGGCAACAGCTATCCTATTATCAATGCCCAGAACAATGATTCATTTTGGGTCAGGGCAGAAAATGGTCCGTGTAATTCGGGATATGTGAAGATTAATGTAACCGTAAATGATTACCCCAATGACCCTACCACCCAGGATGCCTACGTTTGCCTGGGTGCGGCCGCCAATTTACAGGCAAAAACCAATATAGGCCAAATTGATTGGTTTACAGAGGTTACCGGCGGGAAAAGTGTACTTACAGGAAATATTTTTCAATCTGCCGCACTGTTCTCAGATACTTCATTTTTTGTTCAGGCAAGTAACAAAGGATGTTTGAATAAAGGCGGGCGGGTGAAGGTCACGGCATTTGTAAGCAATAATTACGCACCGCAGAAACCGGATGTTGTGTCTGATACATTTGCCTGTTACAGCGCCGGTCAATCTTTTACCCTTAGCGCTTCGGGAAATGATACCCTACGCTGGTATAATCAACCCATAGGCGGCACACCCATTGCTTTTGGAACTGATTATACGTTTGTACCTACGGGCAGGGGAACCTACGATTATTTTGTAGAGGTATGGAATGGTATCTGTGCCAGCAGCCGTGAGCATTCAACCTTACACGTATATCAGCCGCCGTCAGTTTCGGGTAAAACCAATCCTACGGTTTGTTTTGGTGATTCCGTTACTTTTGCCATCAGTTTACCATGGGGAACCCTAAAATGGTATGATCAATCTGATTTGCAGGTGCCTGTTTATACAGGCACGAATCCTGTTTTTCAAAATCTGCAGTCAAACAAAACCTATTATCTAAAAGTATCGGAAGAACAATGTGAGGCCACTAATTTTGACAGTGTTAAAGTCACTGTGAACGTGCCTCCCGTTCCTTCATTGGTTAAATCAGACCCGGTTTGCTCCAAAGGAGCAGGGCTATTTCAGGTCAATGTGGCCGGTGGTAACGTTTGGTGGTACTATGAGGATACATCGTCCACTGCGTTTTCTAAGGGAAGTCAGATTGTAACCGGATCATTGTTGTCTCCCGTTACGTATTTTTATGCCACAGAAAAAAATGGTTGTTATAGTGCAAGGAAACCTCTTACGATTGCTGTAAAACCACGTCCAACTGCAGGATTTACATGGCAGCTGCGCTGGCAGCGAACCCTTGTATGTACTCCTATAACAACGGCCGGACTCACTTTTGAGTGGAACTGGGGCGATGGTAGCAAGACCACCGGATTGCCGGGTACCCATCAGTACGCTACGGAGGGCAACTACACGGTTAAACTGGTGGTAACGAGCAGCAGTAATGGCTGCAGGGACACAGCAGATATTCCGGTATTGATTAGCCATGTGGGTACTACCAAAAGCCCCAAGGTGAATATAGAGGCCTATCCTGTTCCTGTTGCTGCCGGTACAGACTGGTTTGTAGCCGTGCCCCAGGGTAAGCAATATACCTACACTGTTTACACCCTGGCGGGGGCTGTTTGCTTTGGCGGACAAACCTCAGACGGGCGCATTCCGATACCCACAGGAATTGCAGCAGGTGCCTATTTTGTGAATCTGAATTCCGGACAAGCGTCGTTTTCAGCCAAAATGCTGGTAACCGAACCCTGACAATAGCCGATGTATGTGGCTAAACCGGAATGATGCAGGGCGTCTTGCCGAGCAGTTTTCAGCGGCTTTATTGCTATTGCTTTCGTTTTGGGTGGTGGGTTACCGATTGGATGCCGTCCCCATGTATTTGTGGGATGAAAGCAGGCAGGCGAATAATGCGCTGGAGATGCTGTACTCCGGAAATATTAGCTATTCCACCTACAATGGCCTTCCTGATTTCTGGAATACCAAGCCCCATCTACTCATTCTTTTGCAGTGGTTGTGCATGAAGTTGCTGGGACCGGGTTTGCTGGCACTGCGCCTGCCCTCGGCGATAGCTGCCTGCATTCTTCTCTGTTCGGGTTTTGTGTTTTTAAAAAGAAGATACGGTTTTAGTCCGGCGGCCGCATGGATTACAGTTATGCTGGGTTGCGGCGGATTTAACACCTACCATGTTGCACGAACCGGCGACTACGATGCATTGCTCACCCTGTTTGTATTTCTGGCTTCATTGTCGTGGTTAAAATATTTAGAAAATCAGGATAACCGAAAAACACTCATCAGCATGACGATTTGGTTCACCGCGGCATTGCTTACCAAAGGGATCGCTGCTGCCATGTGGCTGCCCGTCTGGTTTGCTATGGGTTATGCGGCCAAACCCCATGTATCGCTTAAAATCGGCAGGGTGGTTGGGTTGGGACTTATTCCATTATTAGCCGTAGTTGGCTATTACGGATTGCACGAATGGCTTACGCCGGGTTATATACAGGCGGTGCTGGAAAATGAGTTTTCCGGGCGCTACCTGCGGCCCAATGAAGGTCATAATACGCATTGGTACTATTATCCGGTCGTTCTGTGGCGTGATTATTTTATGGCTTTCATTGTCCTGCTAATCACAGCAGCATTTGTCATCAGATCTGCGGCCCATAAGCAAGTTTATTTTAGGATATTAATGGGTGTTGTTGTATTTCTGTTTATCCTGAGTTTGTCGGCAACCCGCATTTATTGGTATGTTGCACCCGCCATCCCACTGATGGCCGTTTTGGTTGTATTACCGCTGGCTGATAATCCAAATTGGTTTTTTCAGGCAAGCTGGAAAGTTGTCATAGTCGCCATTTTCGTGGTCGGATTTTTTAGTAACTATCGGCAAAATACCACTTGCGAAGGCGTGAGTGCCGCACAGGTACTAATGAAGGCAGAAAAAATGGGTGCACTTCCTTACGCGGCAACATGGCATGTGGGACAATACCATCCCGTAGAGAAATATTACGCTGCTGTTTTGCGAGATAGGGGCCTCCATTTAAACATTAGCACTAGGTATGACTACAAACCCAAGGACACGCTTATTGTGAGCAATATGGCGCATTTAGATACGTTAAACAGGCGGTTTTTTATGCGTCAGCACCATTACCCAACCCATGAAATGCCAATTTGGGTAATGGTGGTAGACAGCGTGAGAAGTCGCTAGAGTTCAAATTCCCGGCTGTGAATGATGTTGGTGCCGTCATCCAGCACCAGTATCTGGTATTTGCCTTTGCTTAAACCCGAAACCGGAAAAGACAATGGCAATGTTTGTTTTCCGGGGTGTTGTGCTTTGTTTTCGAGCAGGGTTCTGATGATCATGCCATTGGTGTTTTTAACAATAACCGTTACCGATGTGCCGGTGGTTAGCGTGTAATCAATTTTGCCGGAAAGGGTAGAGGCCTTGTCCGAAAAAACCATTCCGGGAACATCTTTATAGCTGATATAATACCAGGGCATTTTAATGCCGGCCAGTTCAGCGGTAAGGGCCCTTAATTCGGCATTTTCCTGTCTATCGCCTTCGTGTACGCTACTTAGGTTGTGTTTGTCTGATAATACCCAGATGGAGTTTTGCACTGCTGTACTCGAAAAGTTGTTTTTGCTGATAAACTGAGCCAGCTTCACCAAAGCAGCAGAGGCCATTGCCCCTACCTTGAAGGAGTGCCCTTTGGTGGGTGAACGGTCTTTTTTCTGGCAGCAAAAGGCATAGAGTTTTCCTATAAAAGTCTGGCCGGCAGCCAGCGTTATGGTTTGATCTTTCACAATAAGCATATCCTGATCGGAAACGGTATCCGCCTCCAGCCGTCTGCCCGGCTCTACCTCTATGGTCAGGGCACTGCCGGTATTGTTTTTTATCTTCATTTCAATGCAATATTCCTGGTGTCCGCCGGAGGATCTGAAAAGGGCTTTGACCTTGCCGGTCTCAATAAGTTTCTGGATAGATTCGGCAGAGAGTGGTCCTGCGGTAAATAAAAAGAGGATGGAATAAACAATGATTTTCATAATAGTATTTTTTTTGTAACGCTGCCATTCCCGTATTTATTGTGCATTATTTGGCTGAGGCCTGTTTTATTTTATAACTTTGCATGGCTATTAAACTTTCCCGACCATGTTATTGCACAACAGAGTGAACCGGGAGGAGCTGAAGGCACGTATGCTGGCTGATAAGCGGCCTTATACCACCATCTCCTTCTACCGTTATTACCCCATTGAAAATCCTCAGATATTCAGAGATACCCTATACCTGTCTTTAAAACAAATAGAAGTAGTGGGCAGGGTTTACATTGCGGAAGAAGGAATTAATGCCCAGATTGCGCTTCCATCAGAACGTTTATCAGAATTCAAAGCAGTGTTGGGAGGTATAGGTTTTTTAAGTGATATCCGACTTAATATCGCCATTGAAGAAACCCAGCTGGGTTTCTATAAGCTGGATGTGAAGTTAAGAAATAAAATAGTGGCAGATGGAATTGAAGATCCTACCTTCAAACCTGAAGCAACTGGCAATTACCTGGAGGCGGGTGACTGGAATGCGATGTTGGCAGACCCGGATACTGTGGTGATTGACATGCGAAATCATTATGAGAGCGAGGTTGGCCGTTTTGAAAATGCCAGATGCCCTCAGTCTGATACATTCAGAGAAGAATTACAGGGTGTGATTGATGAATTTCAGCAGGAAAAAGAAAAACGGATTTTGATGTATTGCACGGGTGGTATTCGCTGTGAAAAAGCCAGTGCCTGGATGAAGCACAATGGATTTAATGAGGTTTATCACTTGAAGGGAGGAATCATTCATTACGTAAATCAGGTAAAAGACAAAGGACTGGAAAATAAATTTCATGGTGTGAATTTTGTGTTTGACCAGCGCTTGCACGAGCGTGTGAGCGAAGAAATAATTGCTTGCTGCCATCAGTGCGGTGAACCGGCAGATACCCATGTTAACTGCGCTAATACGGGCTGTCATATTTTATTTATTCAGTGCAGTAAATGCGCGGAGAAGCATGATGGCTGTTGCAGTGACGTATGCAATTCTGTGATAAAATTACCAATACAGGAGCAGATTGCCTGGCGGAAAAACAGACCCAAGCCGGCTATTTTTTCAAAGGGAAGATTTCAGACGCCACAATAAAATTGTTAGGGAAACGTTTATTTTATTGCACAATATTGACAATGTGGACAAAGATACGGGTGCCTCTAACCCAAATAACCCTTCAGGTGAATTTATATTCGCAGCCAAAAATTCGGCACATCTTTTGATTTCGAGACAGAGACACATGACAGAATCACGCACTTTTACAAAGGCATTACTGCCCATTTTAATATTATTAGGTTTCGGCTTTCAGCCATTGATGGCCCAGGAGTGGGGAACAGACCTTAGAAGCCCGGGCGCAGCAGACAGCACAGCTACCGATTCGACAGCTCCTGCCGCGGGTGGCTGGGGAGAACCGGAGGGAACTCCTGATGTTCAGGTAAAGCCACGGGTGCCTTATAAGCGCTTTGTTCCTCCTTATGACTCTCTCAGGGAAATTATATATTATTCCGGTGTAATTGAAGACGAGAATTGTGAAACTTGCGGCGCCGACAGCTTGTATTGGCGAACCATTAATTTTTTGACCCGTAAATTCGGGAAAGAAAAAATGAAGGACAAAACATGGGTTTTGGAGAATGTGGTAGGTAATAAGATTGTAATGAAGATTACTGTTCCCATGATGGTTCAGACCAACGCATACAACAAGCGGCAATCAGGAATGATTGAATATCGCATGGCCATTCGCTTTCAGGAAAGTCGCTTCAAATATCAATTTGGTAATTTCGTGCACGTAGAGGTGGAGCGTGGTGCCGAGGCCCGCATGATTCGCACATACCATGAATACTACATGCGTGTGAAGAAGGGATATCAAAATACGGATATCTATCTGTTGGCGGCAGACCGCGATGTGAAGGAGTTTGTTGAAGGATTGAAACGCGCCCTTCGCGGACCCTATCAACCGGACGAGGAAGACTGGTAGTATTTATACTGTCGTAGAATATTCCGTTGCTGATTTGAAAGATAATTTTCAGGTCAGTTAAAAAAGTTTGGGGATAACTTGTTTTCGCAAATATTTTTGGCTATTTTTGCAACCCCAAAAATAAAAGGAAACGCACAACGTGAATCCGTTAAGTACTTACAAAACTGTATCGGCCAACAAGGCAACTGTCAACAAACGCTGGTTTGTTGTGGACGCTGATGGCCAGAATCTGGGCCGTATCGCATCAAGGATTGCCTTTGTATTGCGCGGCAAAAACAAACCCGATTTTACACCGCACGTTGACTGCGGAGACAATGTAATCGTTATCAACGCCGAGAAAATTCAGCTTTCTGGCAACAAGATGGGCAATAAAGAATATCTGCGCCACACCGGTTTCCCCGGTGGCCAGCGTTCTACGCTTGCCAAAAATGTTAGGCCTGTGAAGTTGATTGAAATGGCAGTAAAGGGAATGCTCCCCAAAAATCGTCTCGCCAGCAGGTTGTTTACCAACCTGTATGTCTACGAAGGCACAGAGCATCCTCATGAAGCACAAAAACCTGAAAATCTGAAATTCGAAATCTGAGCCAACCTATGCAAAATACCTCAGGAAGAAGAAAAGCCGCGGTAGCCCGCGTTTATCTCAAAGAAGGAAACGGTAAAATTACCATCAATCACCGCGAGTTCGAAACGTATTTTCCGTTGCCCTGGCACCGGACTTCTATCTCGAGCCCACTGTCGGTGACCGATAATGACGGAAAGTTTGATATCAATGTAAATGTGCGCGGAGGCGGCATCAGCGGACAGGCGGAAGCCATCCGTCTGGGTATTGCCAAGGCACTCACCGATTTGAACGCCGAATTCAAGCCCGCCCTCAGGGCTGCCGGTTTCATGACCCGCGACTCTCGCGTTGTTGAACGTAAGAAAAGCGGTCAGAAAAAAGCCCGTAAACGTTTCCAATTCTCTAAGCGTTAATACAAGAACATGGCCTATACCCAACAAGATCTTCTGGATGCCGGTGTACACTTCGGTCACCTAACCCGCAAGTGGAATCCCAAAATGGCTCCCTATATTTTTATGGAGCAAAATGGTATCCATATCATTGATTTGAAGAAAACCGAAGCCAAACTAGAAGAAGCCAAAGCCGCCATTCGCAATATTGCTAAGTCGGGTCGCAGAATTCTGTTTGTAGCCACCAAAAAACAAGCTCAGGAAATCGTTGCTGAACACGCTAAGCGTGCCAACATGCCTTACGTTACCGAGCGCTGGTTGGGTGGTATGCTCACCAATTTCCAAACCGTTCGCCGCAGCATCAAGCGTATGCAAAATATTGATAAAATGGCTACTGACGGCACTTTCGAACGCATCAACAAAAAAGAGCGTTTGATGCTTGATCGTGAAAAAGCCAAGTTGTCCAGAATGCTGGGTGGAATTGAGGATATGAGCAAGTTGCCCGGTGCAATTCTGATGATTGACGTAAAGCGTGAGCACATTGCTGTGGCTGAAAGCCATCGTTTGGGTATCCCAAGCTTTGGTCTCGTTGATACCAACTCAGATCCAACCATCGTTGATTTTGCTATCCCGGGCAATGATGATGCTTCAAAAAGCATTAATCTGATTATTTCCGAGCTGGCAGATGCTATCATCGAGGGAATGCAGGAACGCCGCCGCGAGAAGCCTGAAGAAGATGCGCCTGAAACTAAAGAGGCAGTTGCTTCTGAAGCATAATCAGCGTTTTAGATACTACTAACCCATTACTTAATAATAAACGAACCATGAGCATTAGTGCAGCTGATGTAAATAAATTGCGCCAAATGACCGGAGCCGGTCTGATGGATTGCAAAAAGGCCCTCACCGAAACCAATGGTGACTTTGAAGCCGCTATGGATTACCTCCGTAAAAAAGGTGCCAAGATTTCAGCCAACAGGGCTGATCGCGAAGCATCTGAAGGTGCAGTGATTGCTGTAACTTCCGGTGATGCCAAAAAAGGCGCAGTCATCAAGTTGACCTGCGAAACAGATTTTGTTGGAAAGAATGAAGCATTTGTGGCCTTCGCCAAAGAAATCGCTGAAGCTGCTTTGAATTCAGAGCCCGCTTCATTGGAAGACCTCAAAAACCTGAGTATCGTTGGTGGAACCATCGCTGCCCGTCTATTGGATGAAGTAGCTAAGATTGGCGAAAAAATCGACGTTACGGCTTATGCCCTGGTAAAAGGGGAAAATGTGGTATCTTACATACACGGTGCCAATCGCATTGGTGTGCTTGTAGAGTTAAACAATACGCCTTCTGAGTCTAACACCGCAGCAGGTAAGGACGTGGCCATGCAGATTGCTGCCATGAATCCTATCGCTGTCGACAAGTCTGACGTATCTGCTGACGTAGTTGCCCGCGAAATGGAAATTGGTCGCGAACAAGCCCGCGCTGAAGGTAAGCCGGAAGCCATTCTGGATAAAATTGCTCAGGGTAAGGTTGATAAGTTCTATAAGGAAAGCACCCTGTTAAATCAGGAATTCGTAAAGGACAACAGCAAATCAGTTGCCAAGATGCTAACAGATGTTGAGCCAGGTTTGACTGTTAAACAATTCAAAAGAATTCAATTAGGATAATCAGATATCAAAAAAATCCCCCAAATTTGGGGGATTTTTTTTGCACCCATAAAAGAACAAACATGAAATATAAACGCGTACTTCTTAAATTGAGTGGTGAAAGCCTTCAGGGTGATCAGCAGTATGGGATTGATCCTAAAATGCTGGAGCAATATGCCCTGGAAGTAAAAAAAGCCGCAGCGCTGGGCGTAGAGATAGCCGTTGTTATCGGTGGAGGAAATATATTCCGTGGACTAAAAGGAGCTCAGGGCGGGGTTGTAGACCGCGCTACCGGTGATTATATGGGTATGCTTGCTACCATGATCAATGCCATGGCTTTGCAGGGTGCGTTTGAAAAAGCCGGATTGGTTACCCGCTTACTTTCAGCCATCAAAATGGAGCAAATTTCAGAGCCGTTCATTCGCAGAAGGGCGATGAGACATTTGGAAAAAGGCAGGGTAGTAATTTTTGGCGCCGGAACGGGAAATCCGTATTTCACTACAGATACTGCAGCGTCATTGAGGGCCGTGGAAATTGAAGCCGATGTGGTTATCAAGGGAACCCGCGTGGATGGTATTTACTCTGCGGATCCTGAAAAAGTTCCTGATGCGAAAAAATTTGATAGCATTTCTTTTAAAGATGTGTATGATCTAGGGCTGGAAGTGATGGATCTCACTGCAATTACCCTATGCCAGGAGAACAAAAAACCCATCATTGTTTTTGATATGAACAAACCCGGTAATTTTAGCCGTTTACTGGGTGGTGAAGCTGTGGGTACATTGGTACACGGCGAATAATATACCGACAGCGTTATTCGTTGTATGGGTATGAGAAACATTGTTTTTATCTTTATTTCTTTCTTGCTTTACTGCTGTCAGGGGAACGAGGCTCATAAAAAGCAGATAGTCGCAAAAGATTCCTCTATAACGGCCCTTTTGCCTTTAGGCGAAATGCCTGATTCTCGTGTGCATCTGATGGCCCGTGAGCTACAACAATTTTATGGGATGAAAGTGATCGTAATGCCCCGGAGTGCGATGCCGGAAGAAGGGAGACTGAAAGGCACCTCAAGATACAGTGCTCCGGCTATGCTGGCTTGGTTGAAAAGACAGAAACCTGCGAACTGTGATCGCATATTGGGGTTAACCCACCTTGATATTTATACCCGGAAAGGGCCATATCCGCATTGGGGTATATTTGGCCTGGGATACAAGCCGGGCGTGGCTTGTGTTGTTTCAGACCATCGGCTTAGGCAGTTTGGCAAGCGAACCGACACTTTCCTGACCCTTGTAACCTTGCATGAAATTGGTCACAATCTGGGTTTACCCCATTGTGAAAAGCATCCGTCTTGTTTGATGAGCGATGCAAAAGGCACAGCCAAGACCCTGTTTGCAGAAAAAAAATGGCTTTGTACAAATTGCAAGTCAATGCTTAAACACCCATAAAAAAAGCCACCTCAAGGGTGGCTTTTTTGAAAAAATCGTTTTGATTATGCTAGCGTATCTACGTGCTTTTTCAAGCTGCTCTTCAGATTGCCTGCTTTGTTTTTGTGAATGATGTTCTTTTTGGCCAGCTTGTCGAGCATGCTGAATGCTTTGGATAACAATCCTTCTGCTTCGCCTTTGTTTTCTGCTTTGCGGATTGCTTTTACAACCGTACGGGCAGATTTATGCTGATAGCGGTTTAAATCCCGCTTGGCTTCGTTAGCCCTGATGCGTTTAATTGCTGATTTATGATTTGCCATTTTCCGAAAAAAGGACTGCAAAAATAATTAAAAATATTGGATTTATCAAGAAAAAGAGAAAAATTATCCATTTTCCGGAGCCAGGCGCACAATCAGCCCATCTATTTGTGGGTTCATGTGAATTTGACAACCCAGTCGGCTGTTATTTTTAACAAAGAATGCCTGATCCAGCATGGCCATTTCATCTTCTGAGGGTTCGGGCAGCGGGTGGTCGCTTTCTACATATACCTGACAGGTTGCACACATCGCCATACCACCGCATTCGCCCTTGACCGGGAGTTCGTGAAGTTTGCAAACTTCCATCAGGTTTAAATTCATATCGGTAGGTGCGGTGATGTTATGCAGAACACCGTCGCGGTCTGTAATGCTGATATGGATATCGTGATTCACCAAGGTACAAAATTACAGAATCCTATGACAGATGTGCTGTGCAATTGTTTAAAACAACCCGGTAATGACTATCCAAGGGGTGTTTGGTTAAAACATATAAACACACATTGTTGTGCTCAAAATCATCCATCAGATGCAGCGGGTGATTGGTAAGCAGGCATAAAAAGCATCGCATGGCCCTGCCGTGCATACAAACCAAAGCAGGTTTATCTGAAATGTGCGCTTCAATGGTTTTTAAACCCTGTTTTTGGCGTTCGAAAAGAGCAGCGGGCGTTTCACCGCCTTCCACAGCCGTGTGCAGGTTGCCGTTTCTCCACGATGCAACGATGTCATGAAATTGGGCAGAACTTTCCGGGGTAGGCATCATGCCTTCCATCATGCCCCAGTTGATTTCATCCAGTTCAGGAATGATTCGGGGAGTAATGTTGTTATTTTGGGTAAAAGGAGCCACTGTTTGATGGGTCCTTTTGAGCCGGCTTACAAAAATGGGTTCAAAGCTTAGATGGGTATAGGCCTCAAAAAATTGCTGTGCCTGAAGTCTGCCGGTCTCATTGAGATCGGTATCCACTCCGCATCCCTGAACAATGCCCATTTTATTAAAATCGGTCTGACCGTGCCGGATTAAATAAATTGTTTTTGTGGCTTCAGAAGCTGAATTTTGCAGCAGATTGGACTCCATTTTTTTTGACTCCGCGAATATAACCACAGAGGCGTTAAACGAGCGTTGTAATAATACTTTGAATACCGCTTTGGGTATTGTTTTTACTGAAATTGGTCCCGATTATCTGTGCGCATCCATGCCCGTAGATGAAAGAACCATACAACCCCTGGGGATGTTGAATGGCGGCGCGTCTTTATCCTTGATAGAAATCCTTGGAAGCATGGCAGGAAACCTTTGTCTGGATCGCAACAAATGGGTGGCATTCGGGCAGTCGGTAACCTGCAACCATGTAAAACCGGCCTTCAAAGGTGAGACGGTGACCGGAAAAGCCACAAAGGTCCATGCAGGCAGAACATCGCAGGTGTGGGATGTCAGCATTTATAATCAAAAAGGTGCAAGAATTTGCAAGGGTACTATAACCCTGGCTGTGGTGCCGGTGAAAATTTCATGAACCAGGGGTTTGCTATATGGCGCCCGCCCGGTGGCAGCCCGCAGGGATTGGCTGGCCGGTTTCAGGAATCTATAATCACAGATATTGACTTTAAGCATGGGTTTCTCTTCAAGCCATGGTCAACAGAACAACCTTGTTCTTTCATCTATGGTGAGCGGGTTTTTCAGGAGGCATTACTCAGAGAATGGACGGAATACCCTGATTTTGAAACGGAGATAACCCAGCATGGTATGATGGACCTTGAAGTATGGAGGGGTTATATTCAATCCATACAACACGAAATTGCGCAAGGGGGTGTTCAAAAAGTGGTTGCCGCAAGAACCCAAATGGTTGATACCCGGGTTGGATTATTTGATGCATTTTTAGCGGCATGTGCCCGTTACCCGGATGCTTTTGTGAGTATTGTATACCATGAGCAATATGGTATTTGGCTGGGTGCCACACCTGAAATTCTGGTGCAGCCCTTAGGAGACGACTGGGAGACTGTATCCATGGCGGGCACTTTGCTTGACGATGTTACCGGCTGGACCGGAAAGGAAATCGATGAGAATACCGTTACGCAGCAGCATCTGGAGGAGGTGTTACAACGGGTGGGTGCGCAAATCATAGAATCGGGTAAAGCTAATGCAGTGCGGGCCGGGGCATTGAGGCATCTTGTAAGACATTATCAGTTTTCTTTACCTCCCAGCCATATTCATTCATTTATAGCCCAATTGCATCCTACTCCGGCAGTTGGCGGTTACATCAGGGAAAAGGCATTGTCTATTATTGATGCGCATGAATCCAATGGCCGCGGATTGTTTGCCGGCTATCTGGGATATTACGAAAATGCCAAACCTCATTTATGGGTAAACCTACGTTGCTGTCGGTGGTATGGTTCAAAAGCCCTTTTGCATGCAGGTGCCGGAATTAATGCCATGAGTCATGCTGATGCAGAGTGGGCAGAAACAGAGGCCAAAATGGCAACCATCGGAGGTTGCCTATAGCCGGAAGTTATTTTTCTGCCGGGGGAGGCGGTGTAGGCCTTGGGCCGGGGACCGGACGCATTTCACCTTGGCCAAGATCCCAGTTTTTTAAATCACTTCGCATCCACGTACCCCTCCGGTTTCGTTTGTAAACATCATAATCCCCGCTGGGGATATAGTAGTAAGGATCATCTTTTGCCTCCGGGAAAGAAGGTACCAGTTTATCGGCGATAATGATCTGTTTTTCGGGTTCGTAATTAAATGACAGTTTCACATCATTGTGGCATTCCATAATGACCCTACATTCTGCACTTGGGTCGTTTTCTCCTTGTCTGAAAGCCGGATAGCCGAACACCGGTGCTGTTTTTGATAACCAAAGCACCTCCATTACAGCTTTGTTGCTGTGTATGGTGTTTCCATCGAAACCGAACAACAGGTATCGGGTTTTGCCTCCTTTTTTAAATGGAATCAGCTTGTAATACAAGGCGCCCGGCCACGTAGCAGGGTCCAGTTCCTCATCTGCTATATCCTTGCTCTGCCATGCTGTTGTATCCAGCAGCGGATAGGTTTCAATGGTTTTTTTTCGGCGGGTTTGCAGGTAGCCAAAATGCTTAAAGCTGCCATCTGTTAGTATCAGGTTCCAGGTATAAATTCTGACTTTTTTATCCGGAGACAATAGAATGGAAATGGTTCTGGAAGTAAGCGAATCCCAGGCATATTCGAAGCTTTCGGGCAAGGCAAGCAGTGAGTCGAGTGAACGGTATACCTGCCAGGCGGCGGCTGTTCGTTCTTCATCGGTCTTGGCCGCGATGAATTTTGGTGCAATTTCTTTAAGGCGATTTTCTCCCGCTGCCAATAACTTTATGGCTGCACTGTCTTTATGGCGGGCAGTTAACGCACTTCCTGTAAAAAATACAATAAGGAGTGATAACCGTATACACATCTGACTAGCATTAACGAAACACAGCACCGCTTTATTGGATGCCATCGCGAAAAGGGTTAGCAACGTTCAATAACCATGGCGCTTGCGCCGCCACCTCCGTTGCATATACCGGCACCGCCCCATTGGGCAGCATTCTGATGGAGTATATGCACCAGGGTTACCAATATGCGCGCTCCGGAAGCCCCCAGCGGGTGGCCTAGTGACACTGCTCCGCCATTAACATTCACCTTATCGGGATTCAATCCCATTATTTTGTTATTGGCAAGGCCTACTATCGCAAATGCTTCATTTAGTTCAACAAAATCCAGATCGGATATCGACACACCGGCACGCTGTGCAGCAATGGGTAATGCCTTGCTTGGGGTGGTGGTAAACCATTCCGGTGCCTGCTCTGCATCGGCAAATCCTGCAATTCTGGCCAGGGGTTTCAAGCCCAGTTCACGGAGTTTTTTTCCGCTAACCAATACCAGAGCTGCGGCACCATCGTTCATAGTACTGGCATTCGCTGCGGTGATGGTTCCGTCTTTGGCAAATACTGCTTTTAGTGCAGGTATTTTGTCGAAGTTTACATTTTTATACTCTTCATCCTCGGCAAATTCGATGTCTCCTTTGCGCGTGCTGATGGTGACAGGGGCGACTTCCGCTGCAAATTTGCCTGCAGCCCAGGCGGCAGTCGACTTTTTGTAGCTATTAATGGCAAACGCATCCTGGTCCTCGCGGCTAAACTGATATTCTTTGGCGCACAACTCAGCGCAGGTTCCCATTACAGTATTGTTGTAGACGTCGGTCAGGCCATCGTGTTGAAGGCCGTCAAGCATGGTGATGTTTCCATACTTTGTGCCGGTTCTGCTGTTGGTTAGGTAATGGGGTACCATGCTCATGTTTTCCATGCCGCCTGCCACGACCACATCATTTTGCCCCAGCATAATACTTTGAGCAGCCAGGGCCACTGATTTCATGCCGCTTGCACACACTTTGTTGATGGTGGTTGCTGGAACATGATCCGGGATACCCGCAAATTTAGCGGCCTGCCGGGCAGGTGCCTGTCCCACACCGGCCTGCAGCACACAACCCATGTAAACCTCCTGAACGGCATCGGGGGCTATTCCGCTTTTCTTGAGGGCGGCCTGAATGGCGGCAGCACCTAGCTTGGGTGCGCTTACAGTGGACAAGGTTCCGTTGAAACTGCCCATGGCTGTGCGCATGGCGGCTACGATATAAACTTCTTCAAACATGATTATTCTGCATGGCAAAGGTAAACCAAATAGTGTTACTCTATGGTCTTTTTCAGCACGTAACGGGTAATAACGATGCCATTTTCGCTGCTGCCACCGTTGCCTGAAGCCCTGGATCCGAAAGTGCTGTTGCTGTTGATTAATTCCCAGCCATCATTTAGGTATTCTTCCAGTTTCAAAGAAATAGTGACGTCATTAGAGCGGATGTTTTCGAATTTAATGCCAACCAGACTGTAGAAATGTCCCAGTTCCTGTTCCTGGATATTTCCCTCTGCATTGGAAGAAATAAGTCTTGAACGGGCCATGCCGCCACCAACCAGGCTTTCTACGGCAGTTAACTGCATCACCTTTACTTTGGGGGCAGACGGTTTGGCTTGCTTGAAAGATGAGAAAAATAGGGCGCCTGACAAGGCAAGCACCACAATGCTGAAGATGGTTATTGTGTTTTTCATAAGATTTTTGAAATTAGGTTATCAAAAATAAGGCCAAAACAATTAGCGTTTTTCAAAATGCCATCTGCTCAGTAGCTTTGCAGTTATTCATGAAGTATTTGCCTCTTTTTCCGCTGGAACTGGTTGTTTTCGAAAGAGAAAAAGTACGGCTGCATATTTTTGAACCACGCTACAGGCAGTTAATCAACGAAGCCATGGAAGATAATTCCACCTTTGGCATGCCGGTGGTTTTTAATGGAAAACTGGAGGGTTCCGGCACGGAGCTTGGGCGGGTTGAGCTCATCAACACCTGGCCGGGTGGCGAGATGGACATTGAATGTGAAGCCCTTTCGCGGTTTGAATTGCTGGAATTTCAACAGGTTTCCGCCAGCAAGCTCTACGGAGGCGGATTTGTTCGAGATCTTCCATTCACCGATAATGAAGATAAAGAGCTGAAGCTTAGAATTTCAGATCTGCTGAAGGAGTTATATACCCACACACAGTTTGAAGGAGGAAAATTCCCCGATCCATGGGCGGATTTTCATACCTGGATTCACAAATGCGGGTTATTGCCCGAGCAGGAGATTGAGCTGGCAGCGCTGATGTCCATGTCAGAACGACAGCTGTACGTTATTCACCATTTGAAAAATCTGCTTTCATCCCTCAGCGGCCTGAAGCAAATGAAGGATAAAATTCAGCTAAACGGGCATTTTAAAAAAATGTCGAACCCGCTATGATTCTTTGCATAGAAACATCCGGAGCCATTGGTTCAGCAGCATTGTCTGGTCCTGAAGGACAATGTGTGGAATTATGCATGGCCACTGCCGGGAATGCCCACGCGGAGCAAATTCCGGTAATGGCAGCCCGCCTCATGGACATTGCAATGGCGGAAGGCAGCCGGATAGAGGCCGTGGCGGTAAATAAGGGCCCCGGTTCCTACACGGGATTGCGGATTGGCACCAGTCTGGCCAAAGGAATTTGCTTTGGTCTGGGCGTACCGCTGATTGCATGCGACGGTCTGCAGCTGATGGCGAGGAAGGCCGCATCTGCCGGTTTGTTAGGCGATTACTATATATGCATGATGGATGCCCGCCGAAATGAGGTATTTTACGCCATTTACAGCTCCTCTTTTGAAGTTTTGGAGCCCCTCGGGAGTAAAATCCTGTCAGAGGATGTATGGGGTGATTACGCGGGAAAAAAAGTGGTGTTTTGCGGTAATGCGGTGGAAAAGCTAAAGACCCTGATTCCGACATTTGCCGATTACCCCGCTATGGAGTGTGAACCTGATGCATCCTGGCTTTGCCCCGATGCATACGGACAGCTGAAGCAACAAAAACTGGCAGATCTGGCCTACTTTGAGCCTGATTATGGCAAGGCGTTTTACACCGGCACGCTCAGCAAATAATAAGATGAAGGTATTGCTCATTGATAACTACGATTCATTTACCTGGAATCTGGTGCATTACCTGGTGCTGGCAGGCGCGGAAGTGACGGTCAGATATAATGATCAAATCTCAGTCGCAGGCAATTATACGGCTGATTTCAACGGACTGCTTATCAGTCCCGGTCCCTGCACGCCGCAAGAGGCGGGCAACCTCATGCCTGCATTGTCTGAAGCAATCGGCAAGTTGCCCATTCTGGGAGTTTGTCTTGGTCATCAGGCCCTGGGAATGCATTTTGGTTGCCGACTGGTTAGGGCTGCAAGCCCGGTACATGGAAAGGCAAGTACCATCCATCATCACGGGGAGGGCGTTTTTAATGGATTGCCAAACCCCATGCAGGTCGGCCGGTATCACAGTCTGATTTTAGAGTCCATAGAAGAGAATACTCCTTTGGCGGTAACAGCCCATTGTAAAGGAGAAATTATGGGAATAAAGCATAAGCATTTGCCGATTCAGGGAGTGCAGTTTCATCCTGAAAGTGTGCTTACGCCACAGGGTCAGGATTTGATCAACAACTGGGTAAAATCACTTTGAAAAGGTGGTTTGAATTGTCTCAGCGATTTTTTGAGGTGAATAGCCACACACATCATATAGTATGTCGTTACTACCGTGGGTAATAAACGCATCGGGAATCCCAAGATGCGTTATTTTTCCTGTGAAACCCTCTTGATATAGGTATTGTGACACGGATTCGCCAAAACCGCCTGCAATGCATCCGTCTTCGACTGTGATTATGCGAGAATATTGCTGTTTGATATGCGCTAGAAGGCCGCAGGGCAGTGGGTGAATGGCCGGAAAATGATAATGCGAGGCAGGGGTGTTGTTAAGCGTGAAGGCCTCGTGGGAAAGCAGCGTTGCATTCCCTGTGCTGATAACGGCTGTGTGTTCTCCTTTTTTAAGGCATATTCCCGGGTGAGACAGAATCGTTTCTGTATGGAATTCCCAGGATAAATCGGGAACCGGGCCTTTGGGATAGCGAATGACTATAGGATGTTCAGCGTAAACCGCCTGTTGCATCATGGCGTTGAGTTCAGTCGCAGTGGCTGGAGCTAATATGGTTAAGCCGGGTATGCAACGCAGCATGGGTATGTCGAAGGCACCGTGATGGGTGGGTCCGTCTTCGCCTACCAGCCCGGCCCGGTCAATACATATAACTACGGGCAGGTTTTGCAGCGCAATGTCGTGAATGACCTGGTCGTAGCCACGTTGTAGAAATGTGGAGTAAATAAATAAGAACGGCTTTATTCCATTAGTTGCCATCCCGGCAGCAAAGGTTACCGCATGCTGCTCTGCTATTCCCGTATCAAAGAAACGTTCGGGATAGGTCTGAAAGCAGTTAACCAGTCCGCTGCCACTGGGCATGGCGGGAGTGATACCTGCCACGTGGCTGTGTTGTTTGGCAATGTCCAGCATGCATTGTCCGGCTACCTCGTGCCATTTTGGGGTTTCTTTGGTTTGTCGGGCCTCAATTTTGACAAACTTACCGGTACTGTGCCATTTGGTTTGTTCGGCTTCAGCCGGTGCATATCCCTTTCCTTTGGTGGTTTTGATATGCAAAACCCTGGGGTGCTGCAGTGATTTTAAGTACTGTAAATTTTCAAGCAACAGGGGCAGATTGTGTCCGTCAATGGGACCGTGGTAATCCAGGTTCAGTGCCGTAAACAGGTTGGGTTCTCCCGGCTGAATACCGGCCAGGTGTTCATTCATGGCTCCGGTACCGGCATCAATGCTGATCTGGTTGTCGTTTACGATAATCAATAAGTTGGCCTTGCTTGCGGCTGCGTTATTAAGGGCTTCAAACGACATTCCACCGCTAAGGGCGCCGTCACCGACAATGGCGATGTGTGTTTGTGAGTATTTCCCGGTTAATTTTGACGCCATAGCCATGCCTAGGGCAGCAGATATGGCTGTGCTGGAATGCCCGGTTCCGAAGTGATCGGCGGGATTTTCACCGCGCTTAGGGAAGCCGGCAATATCGCCATAGCTTCTGATGGATTTCAGGTTTTCTCTGCGGCCGGTAAGAATTTTATAGGCATAACTCTGATGTCCCACATCCCAAACGATTCTGTCGTCAGCGGGGTTGAAGACTTTTAGCAGCGCAACGGTCAGTTCCACCACCCCGAGATTTCCCGCAAAGTGACCGCCGTGTTTCAGAATGGTATCAATCAGAAATTGTCTGCATTCACTGCTCAGGACAAACAATTCCTCTTCATTTAAAAGTGAAATGTCTTCGGCGCTATTGATTGTGTGAAGCAGACTCAATGATTTTGCAAAATTACCATAAGTGCTCTTTAAGACAGCTATGGGTTGTTTGTTTTTAAAAATAGTATTGAATCAAAAGGCAAACAAATTATGATATCGGTCATTTCTTGATTCATTATTTTGTGTAAGTAACAACAAAAAAATACTGTGTTAGGTTTTAAAGAATTTTCATTTTTAGCCTATATTTTTTTCAGTGTTATTTCAGATGTGTCGCCTTAAACAAATGAAAATCAATGCTTAAAAAGCGGCAATAACTATCGATTTGTCTTGTTTAGGTAAAATAATTATGTATTTTCTTAATAATTATTTTGATATTAAAAAAAATAACACAATTTTTGCAAAACAATTTAACACAACATAAATAAAAATTATGGCACGTAAACCAAAAGTAGCGGCGAAGGCCGCAGCCCCTGCTCCTACGGCAGCTGCAGCACCTAAAAAAAGGGGACGTAAACCGGGCTCAAAAAATAAAATACAGGGTAAAAAACGCGGGCGCAAGGTTGTAAAACCCGCAGTCAATGTTTTTGACGCTATCGAAAAACAAATGAAAGCCATGGCTGTGGCATTGAAGAAAGCCAAAACAGCCGCCGATAAGCAGGTGGCTAAAATAGAGGCAAAAGCCGCTAAAGCTGTAGAAAAAGCAGAAGCCAAGGCAGCAAAGAAAGTAGAAAGATTAAAAGCGCGGATGAAAGCCAAGCGCCGTCGTCCGGGCAGACCTGCCAAGCGTGGAAGAAAACCGGGCAGACCTGCTGCTGTCAAGCCGGCTGCTCGCCGTGGAAGACCACCCAAAACTGCCAAAAAGCGCGGTGGAAGACCTCGCAAAGGACAACCTACCAAGAAAAGCATGATCCTTGATTATATGAAATCGGCACCCAAGACCGTTAAAACAGCCGATTTGATTGCTGCTCTTTTTGCCAAAAGTGGAGAATCAGACAAAAAGCGCTTCTATCAAGGAATGTATACCACCCTTACCCAGATTTACAAAAGTGGTGAACTGAAAAAGGTGAAGGACGGTATTTCGCTGGCTTAATTAATATTTAACACACATCACAAAAAGGGGCTCAAAAGCCCCTTTTTTTATTTTACGGCATGCAGAAATCGTAAGTTACCGCTCATGTCATTTACCAGCTCATTTTTTACAAATACATCAAATAGGGATAATGTTTCCACACTATAGTTACTGTTAATTTCAGCCCAGAGTTCACATCCGGACTTTTGTTTTAGCAATAAATCAGCCAGTTTCTTATAGAAAATAAGGGGATCATCGCCTTCCGGAAATAACGCAGTATGGGGTTCCCAGTCAATCACGTTAGATTTAAGGTTGTTTTGTTCCTTGCGGTCTATATAGGGAGGGTTAGAAACAATTAAATCCCATTGAATTGAGTCGTTATAATCCGCTGTAAAATCAAAATATTCAAACTGAATTCTATCTGAAACACCGGCTGTTTCGGCATTCTTTTTTGCTGTATCAAGTGCACCCCGATTAATATCCAGTGCAGTGGCAGTCCATGATTTATTTATATGGAGCAGGGCAATAGGGATGCATCCCGATCCGGTTCCAACATCAAGTAAATTCAGATTTTCTCGTGGATTATTTTTAATGATAAGTTCACATAACTCTTCGGTTTCCGGCCTGGGAATGAGGGTGTTGCGGTTCACATGAAACGGCAGGCCGTAAAACCATGCCTCACCCAGAATATACTGAATGGGCTCATGACAGGTGAGTCTGTCCATAACCTCCTTCATTTGAGGCTGTTGCAGCGGCAGTTTATGGTCTTCCAGCCAGCGCACATAGGTTCGAAAACATGCATCGGCCTCTTCGGTGCCCAACACAGCTGCAACCGATGCCATCCATTGTTGTTTAAACGGTGCGTGCATTCAATCAACGATTCACCGAAAAGTTTAATTTCCCCCTAATTCTTTGGCCGGATTGGTTGAATGCCTCTATTTTTATTACATAGTTTCCGGCTGCTATTGTGTTCCCGTCAATATTGCCATCCCATTGTATCAGGTCATCCTGACCTGTAGAAAAGTTGCGGAACGGGGTTGCAACGAGGAATCCGTTTTCATTGAAAATATGCATAGTTATCCAGAATCCCGGATCGGGCAAAACGCATTTTATTTTCAGTAAATCATTATCACCATCGTTGTTGGGGGTAATCACATGGTTTAATAACGTGAAAGATCTTTCTGTATAAGTTACAATAATACTTAGCTGTGAATTGGGCATGCCAGGGGTGCCATATCCGGTGGAGGAGGTGGCAGAGGTCCAGTATTGTTGTTTGTTGGAAGGAGCATCCGGCTGTGTTTTTTCCAGTGCAATGCCATCCTTATTGCCAATGATGGGGCTATGGAAATCATCCTCATACACAATACTATCCAGGGTTTTGCCCGAGCGGTTAATAATTCTGATATTTCCTTTGTCATTGGACATTGTGGGTAAATCAGGCAGGGTTTTAAAGGACCGCTTGTCATGTCTTTTGTATCGTTTTCTGATATCGGACGGATTGCCTGTGACAACAAGGTACTGTCCGGGAAGCAGCAATCGTTTTTCAATAAAAGAAGAAACAGATGCAATAACGCCCGTATCATTAATGCCTGCAATGGCTGTGTTTTTCATATCTACAATCCTGTTTCCGGCATTGTAAATTTCCAGGTAATCAAAGCCATCTGCGATGGGATCAAAAAGTATTTCGTTGATATATATATCCCTGATATCTTTTGATGTGTCGGGCCTGCCTACCTGCACGGTCTCTGAAGGAAAAACAATACCACCGCAGCTTTTCAGATTTTTAACATCAATTGTTTCAATTGTATTGGGAATAAAATTATGCAGCCATTTTAATGAGATTACTTTATTATCCTGACTTATTCCCGCGATACGGAATGGATTTTCTCCGCTGGAAATCAGGGAATAGTTGGAAAGCGTAAAGGCAGATACACTGTCCAACGGAGCACTGAAATGCAGTTCGGTCACATCTGTCTCCGGCATGTAGGCATGACTTAGGAATGTTTCAGGTTCTGTGAGGGTGCCTATTACAGAGTTTGGCTGTCCGGGTGTACCACCTGTGCTCTGGTTGCTTTTCCAGTTATTGTCATCAATACAATAATATGCATTGTCAATTCTTTCAAGACTCCATCCTCCTTTGGCTTTTAAGGCATCAGCGTGCCAGCCCGAGAAATATTCAATGGCACAAATCTTTTCACCCCTATGGTTAAACAGTGTGAAGTAATCACCATCGTTGTTGAGAGACGGAAGTGTACCAACCCCAACCCAGGCGCCCAGGGTATCCAGTTTCAGTGCGGTATTTTTGGATATTGTAAAATAGGTTTGTGGTGGAATCACGGAATCTGGCAGGGTAACGGAGCTACTTCTGTCACTGAGTTTGTAGTTTTTAAGTGAAATCCATTTGCCTGACCGGTTGTACAGTTCCAGGTATTCTTCTTCCGGAAGAGATCCCGCTGATGGAGCAGGAACCGCCATGAGTTCTGTGAAAATCAAATCATTGATAGTGGCTGTATCGGCAAATACAGAAATAAAATTGACAGTATGTAAGCCGGAAGGATTGTCAGAAATATCACGGGTTCCTTGATTGGATAGGGTGCAATTTACGTTGGTAGTTAAATTTTGGTTGAATTGCAGTATACATTTTTCAGGTGAAATAAAATCAGGGACGATAACGGATGGATTACCCTGAGAAATACCGTTTACAGAGAGTGAAAATTGCTGTGGCTGAATATCTTTGACAGGTTCACTGAATGTAACGGAAATCTTATTCGGGAATATGAAAGTGCCCTTTATCAGTCGGGGAGCCAGGGTATCTTTAATTTTTTCTCCGATATAGATATTGTCAAATAAATGTTTTCCTATGGCAGTGGTTCCATTCTGAATGATATGGACGCCTACATATTTTCCACCCTTTAAACCCGGCTCATAAATAGTCCCTTCTTTGAGCGTGGTGTTATTGATCAGATCTTTTCTATAAAGCGAAACGGAATCCTTGGTCTTTTCAAGCCACACCCTGTAATGGCTGCTGGTTTTATTCAATTCCCCATCCGTACCTGATAATATTTCAGTGGCGGTTCCGTTCACCATTCTGTATAAACTGATTTCATCTTTGGTATTGCCCGCTCTGATGAAATATCCGTTTTTGGCTTTTTCAACCACAGTGTCCGCGTTTACCCAAAACTCTGCGTAATTGGCGCTGCTTGGATTGATGCCATATTGAAATTCCCATACATAAAACTCGGCGGAATCGTAATTGGCTAATGAAGAAATACCATATTTTACCGCACCGCCATTGGCATTAAGGGTTTTCAACTTGCCTAATAACACCTCAAAATCGCCGGTATTGTAGATCCATTTTGGATTGTTATCCAATTCGCCGTCGCTAAAACTATCGGTGAATTGTGCCTGAAGGGGGAGGGTTAAAATACCCAATATACCCAATAGCAAATTCCGCATGTGTGCGAAATTAATCATTTGCGTAGCATGTTGCGTTAAATTAATGTTTTCGGCCTTTCCAGTAATAGTGCCCTGCGACGCTGCGAACACCGGCATAAATAATCATCAATACCTGACAAATAGAATATGCTGCTAGTTGCAACACATTAGCACGGTAGTGGAACTGGGGTAAAATTCTGCTCATTAAAACCATATCTGCCAACCATTTACCGATAACCATAATGCCGGCCACATGCCAGCCAATTAGGGGCATAAGTGCCATAGATAATAGGTAGTATAGGGTAAAAATCACGGAAAATAATTGCCATATTTTACCGGATATATTTTTTTGAAATCTTACTTTCGACGCCCAGCGGGTGCGCTGATTAAGTAGCGCTGACCAGTTTTTTTCAGCAAGCGTTTCAATCGTATTTTTGTCAGTTCCTAAAAAAACACAGGCCTCCGGATTTTTTTGTATGGCATATTCAAGTAAAAAAATATCGTCACCGCCGGGTATATGCCAATCAACTCTTGCTGCCTGCGCTTCCAAAAACAATGTTTTATTTACACACAGGTTTGCTCCATTGGCCATAAGCGATTTTTTGCTTTTGAATGACCGGGCGGTAAGTGCCATCAATACAGCACTTTCCATACATTGATACCGATGTAGAAAAGAATAATTGGCTTTATACTTTATGGGTCCTGCAATTAATAAATCATTAGAATATGCTAAATGATTGTCTAGTGTTTTAAGCAGATCCGGAGGGAAATTGCAATCGGCATCGGTAAAAAAAATCGTTTCAAACGCAGCATGATTTACGGCAGTGTTAAGTGCAGCTTTTTTACCTGTTTCGGTAGTGTTCTCACAATACACTATGCTAAACGGAGCTGTTTTTTGGATGGTTAAAATCCAATTTTTACTATCATCATCACTGTGGTCATTGCATACCACCCATTCAAACAGGTTTTGGGGATAATTTAAATCGCAAAGAGATTGGTATAAATCAGGTAAGTTTAATTGTTCATTTCTACATGCTGTGACAATGGAAAATTCCTTTCTGGGTTGTTTTTCTTCGCTTTTAGTATGGTTGATTTTAAAGGAATATATGGGAATGGCAAGGCTTAAAAACCCCAACAATATCATTATTGCAGCACAAATTTCCAGTATGCTTAGCGTTTCCATTTATGCAGAATAAAAACAACGAGCCCGATGAAAGCCGGCAGTAATACGTTGTAAAAATAATTGATAATGGCAATGCCCATGAGCAGGGGTTTTTGTTCATCCGGGAGGGGGAAAACCATCAGGGGCAGGCTGAGTCTTACTGCAGCATCTGTGTATATCATGCCCGGCGTAAATGTCTGGATAAAGAAAATACAGGCCACCCCGGTCACTGCTGTGCTGAATTCTGCCAACTGAAATTGGACTATGAAAAATGTATAAAATCCGCCAAATACCCCGTAGCGAAGCAGGGATAGCGCGAATGCGCCCGTAATTTGTTTTGCTGAGAAATTTCTGAAACCCATCAGCCATTTTTCAATCCATGCAGGCTTTCCTGTGCGAGTTTTTAGCATAAACCAGGCGATTCCCAGTAGGAGAAACAGGGTTAATACATACACTATGCTATTTTGTCCGTATCGCTCAGCTTTTGAGCCCAGCAGGGTGTAAGCAGCCGGAATACCGACAATCAGGGTAACAAGGGTTTGACAGGCGGCACCAAAATAGTTATTTAATAAGGCAGCAGGGCGATTTTCTTCTTTTAGGTACATCACCCTGCCCAGAAATTCTCCTACCCGAAACGGTAAAACATTGTTTGCGGCAGCACCGGCAAGCAAACCTTTTATGGCATTGGCAAAACGTAATTTTTCAATGTTGGAAACAAGCAATTGCCATTTAAGGGTTTCAATCCACCAGTTGATGCTGGCTGATAACACTGCAGCCAAGTGCCAGTACCAAGGGATTTTGCACAATGCGTTCCAAACCTTTTCCGGCTCTGGAAGGCCTCCTTGCAGCAGATTTAGCACCCAAAGCAGGCATGCCACGATAAGGAACCCTTTCAACACCGACCACCAGCGTCGGTTTTTCATACACTGCGATTGGCTTCCAGAATTTTCTTTTCGATGCTGCTTGTGCTGTAACCGGGCAGAAAATCGAGGGTTTTAACTTCGCCACCCCAGGATAGCACTTCCGCGGCACCTACAATGTCTTCTATCTTGTAGTCTGCACCTTTCACCAGCACATCGGGTTTTACTGCCTGAATGAGCTGAAGCGGGGTATCCTCATCAAAAACAACAACAGCACCCACACATCCCAGTGCTGCCATTACCGCAGTGCGTGAAAATTCATTTTGCAATGGTCTGGCAGGACTTTTTTCCAGGCGTTTTATGCTGTCGTCACTGTTGATGCCAACCACCAGAAAATCACCTAAAGCTGCAGCTTCCTGCAGATAGGTCACATGGCCTGCATGCAGAATATCAAAACAACCATTGGTGAATACGATACGCTGGCCCTCTTCCTTTATTTTGGAGGAAAGAAGCATGGCCTCCCCGCGTTTCCATATTTTTTCAGTTGTATTCATGCAGTTTTCAATTTTCTCATTTCTATCATCATCAGCAAATAACAGATACCACCCACCAAAATGCTAAACAGGTTCTGGTAGGCCAGGTTGAAGATACCAAATGTTTCAGCATCTTTTGCATTCAATGCATATACGGCCTGCAGTCCGAAAGAAATGGCACCCCATACCCCCGCACCGGCCGGGAGTGGAATGGCAATACCTACTGCACTGAAAATGAGTAGACTTATGGCACTTCCAAATTCCATGTGGGAAGTTACCGGTAAGCTCTGAAGTAAAAAATAACCGCTGACCATATAGCATGCCCAGATGCCTGATGAATACAAAAAAAACAGCCCGGGATGCTGCAAGGTAAAAATGGTTTTTAAACCCTTCGAAAAACCTGAAAGCAGGGTGGCAATTTTTCCGGGGGATTTCTCCGAAGCGGATTTTTTCCTAAATCTTAAAAACAGTATTAAGGTTATCGCCAAAGTCAATAAAATCAGGGTGTTTTGGAGTGTTACAAATGAACTTACAGGTTTTAATATGTAGCTATCAAAAAATCCATAAATATGCTCGAATTCCACCAGCAATCCGGTTATACAAACCAGCAAAAGCATTAACATATCTACCAGACGCTCTGTAACTACTGTTCCAATGAGCAGGTCTACAGGAGCTTTTTCAGTCTTGGCGGTCATGGCACAGCGAACCACTTCTCCACCCCGGCTGGTAGCCACGTTGATGAGGTAACCACTCATGACAGCATAAAAAGATCGTTTTGCATTCAGGGGAAAACCCGCAGGCGCGGTAAGCATATTCCAACGGTATCCCCGGAGCCAGTGACCGAAAATCATAACCACCACGGAGGCCGCCACCCATTGTAAATCGGCAGACAGAACCGCCCTCCAAGTGGCAGTCCAATCGGTTTTCAGCCCAATCCAAAGAAAGATGAGGGCGGTGAGTACAATCAGCAGTGCATTCGTTATGGTTTTCCTGTTAAGCGTCAAACCAGTTGATTGTTTCTGTCAGGGAAAATATTTTTTGGCTGATGTACTAGCGCTTCTTCCTTGGTCATTAGGGCAAAAGTCATAATGATCAGTTCATCACCCACCTGCCCTTTGCGGGCGGCAGCCCCGTTGAGTCCAATGATACCGCTGCCTCTTTCGCCGGCAATAATGTATGTCTCAAAACGCTCGCCATTGTTGTTGTTCACAATCAGTACCTTTTGGTTG
The DNA here is from genome assembly GCA_947496375.1 of Flavobacteriales bacterium. GTDB lineage: Bacteria > Bacteroidota > Bacteroidia > NS11-12g > UBA955 > RGEC01. The sequence goes on along the minus strand of CANMCY010000003.1, from coordinate 123,397 downwards.
GGAATAAGCCCTGCCGCATCCACCAGGTTCATATCGATTGTTATGCTACCGGTGTAGTTAAGTTCGGTTTGTGTTATTCGAACATTGTGAATCTTGGCTTGTAAAACCTCAATCTGCATAAATTTTCAGCGAAATTAGTACAATAAAACCAAAGCCGGATTTCTTGTGTATTTAATATGTGGAAAATACTTTTGATACGGACTCGCGTGGGGCATAACGGGTTCAAATCCTTAACTTCGCGGTGTGCAGTTTACATCAGGTATTGTAGAACAGGCGGTTGAGGCGCTTTCGGGTTTTCCGGGAATCGGCAAGCGGTCTGCCTTGCGCATGGTTATGTATCTGCTAAATCGCCCGGAACATGAGGTTGTAAACCTGGCCGACAGCATTCTGAAAATTAAAACAGAGCTCAAGTTGTGCCGTGAATGTGGCAATGTCAGCGACCATGAATTATGCAACGTGTGCTCCAATCCTTCACGTAATGCCAAAATTATTTGTGTTGTAGAGGACTTTAGTGATCAAATGAGCATAGAATCAACGGCACAGTTCCATGGGTTGTACCATGTTTTGGGCGGGTTGATATCTCCCATGGATGGCATTGGCCCCGATCAGCTTTACATACAGGCATTGCTGGATCGGATTGCAAAAAACGCGCCCGAAGAAATCATCATGGCCTTTAGTGCCACAGTGGAAGGGGATACTACCATGTTCTATCTCGCCAAAAAACTCAGGGAGTTGCCTGTTAGAATCAGCTGTATCTCCCGGGGAATTGCCATCGGCGGAGAAATTGGCTATGCAGACGAAATTACCCTGGGCAGAAGTATCGCTAACCGCACCGAATATAAAGTATAGAAATTTTGCATCAGCTTTCGGTCATTATCGTCAATTACAATGTGCGCTACTTTTTGGAGCAGGCATTGCATAGCGTGATGAGGGCCACCCGCAATATTGATGCAGAGGTATGGGTGGTGGATAATAACAGTGTGGATGGCAGCATGGAAATGGTAAAATCCCTTTTCCCATCCGTTAAATGCCTAGAAAACAAAGAGAATCTGGGGTTTAGCAAAGCCAATAATCAGGCCATTAGAATGAGCCAGTCGAGATATGTGTTATTGCTGAATCCGGATACCGTTTTGCAGGATGATACGCTGGAAAAGTGTGTTGCGTTCATGGATGAACATTTGGATGCAGGCGGACTTGGCGTTCGAATGATAGACGGCAAGGGGCAGTTTTTACCGGAAAGTAAGCGCGGTTTGCCTTCACCTGCAGTGGCATTTTATAAAATGACCGGATTATCTGCACTTTTTCCCAGGTCAAAAACTTTTGGCAGGTATCATTTAAAATTTCTGGATGAGAACAGCATTCACAGGGTAGATGTGCTGAGTGGTGCTTTTATGCTGCTGAGAAGCGAAGTCTTAGGAAAGATTGGCCTATTGGATGAAGATTTCTTCATGTACGGCGAGGATATTGATTTAAGTTACAGAATTACGCAGGCGGGTTATCACAATTACTATTTTCCGCAAACCACCATTATCCATTATAAGGGCGAGAGTACCAAAAAGCGCAGTGCCAATTATGTGAAGGTGTTTTATAATGCAATGGTTCTTTTCGCCCGTAAACACTACAGCAAGAGCATTGCAGGACGTTTGAATGTTTTTATTCAACTGGCAATTTACCTGCGGGCTACCATTGCTTTGGCTTACAGGGCGCTGAGTTCGGCATGGTTGCCGATATTGGATTTTTTACTGATTTATGCCGGATATTTCGGTATTACCCGGTATTGGGAAGAATATAACAAATATGTAAAGGGCTTTTATCCTGATACCTATTTTTCGCTTCACATACCTGTTTATATTCTGACTGTATTGTTTTGTGTTTATCTGAGCGGTGGATATGATAGGCCCCTTTCCGTGCGCCGCATAGTCAGAGGGGCTGCTTTTGGCGCACTGATTGCGTTTTCCGGCTATGCATTTCTGCCCAAATCACTGCAGTTCAGCAGGGCCATCCTGTTGCTGGGTTGCGCATGGAGTATAGCCGCACCGTTACTGTTGCGGTTGCTCATGCATTTTCTTAAAACAGGCAAAACACAGCTCGCAGATACCCGGGCATACCGAATAGCTATTGTTGCCGGTATGGCAGAGTCTCAGCGCATTGAAGGGCTGTTAACCCGCAGCATGGTCAAAATGGACGCCATCACCCGGGTTTCTCCGGATAATTCCCGCCCGGAAGGTTTTGCCGGCAACTTGGGGCAGGTGGCCGAAGTGGTGGATATTTTCAACGTGAATCTGGTCATTTTTAGCGCTGCTGATGTGGTTTCATCTCATATCATGGAGGTAATGAGTCACCTTTCAGGTAGATCGGTGCAATTTAAAATTGTTCCCGAAGGAAGTCATTTTGTTATTGGCAGTAACAGTAAGGATGAGCGCGGAGAGCTGTTTACACTGGATTTGAGTTTTACGATAGAAAATTTGGAAATACGGCGAAAAAAGCGTATATTAGATTTAGGTTTGGTGGCTGTTTTTTTCCTTCTTTCGCCATTGTTATTGATGTTAAAGAAAGGTAGATTTCTAATGACACACTGGTTTAAGGTGCTATGGGGAAAAGAAACATGGGTGAGTTATGCTAATCGACCCAATACTGATTATCTCCCCAGATTGAAACCGGGTTGTCTGTATCCCGGAATGTTATATGCCAATGCAGAACTTGAATCTGCAGTCAATTTGAATTATGCCCGTGATTATCACGTGTATCAGGATTTACATACCATTTGGATTTATCTCACACGGTCAATAGCGTCCGGTAATCCCCCAACAGCGTAATTGTGAATAGCTACGAAGTCAAAAAATACGTCAAAATAATTTTGTTATTATTGGCCATTTTTATTGGAGGCCTGACTTTGTTTTTTAGTCAGCAGCTGGCCCAGAAGGTAGCTAAGGAAGAGAAGAAAAAGGTTAGTACCTGGGCTAAAGCGGTTAAAAATAGCGGTGATCCGGAGGTGGATGAGGCCAATCTTACTTTTTATCTCGAATTGATTCAGGATAATACGACCATCCCTGCCATTGTGGTGGATGAAAACGGCAAAATCACCCAGATTAATGTAAACCTGGATAAGAAGATGCTTGCAAAACCGGGTTATCTGGAAGAGAAGCGGCAGGAGTTTGAAGAGGAAAATGAACCTATACCCATTCCCATTGCCGATGGTGTGGTCCACAAGGTTTACTATGGCGAAAGCAGTGTGCTCAAACAGCTGCGCTATTATCCCTATGTGGTTTTGGGTGTGGTGGCATTGTTTATTCTGGTATCCTATTTTGCTTTTTCGGTAAGCCGCAGGGCAGAGGAGAACCAAGTTTGGGTGGGTTTGGCCAAAGAAACCGCACATCAACTGGGCACACCCATTTCATCGCTTATGGGTTGGGTAGATGTTATTGAAATGGGAGAAATGCCTGAAAATACAGGCGATGAGATGCGAAAAGATATTAGGCGTCTGCAAATCATAACAGAACGATTTAGTAAAATCGGCTCTGAACCTATCCTCAAGAAAATTGACCTGAATGATGCCCTTGAACAGGCAGTCAATTATATGAAAACACGCTCCGGAAAAGGCGTAATATTTGATGTTCAATTATCCGATTCACCGGTGTTTGTTATGCTGAACCAGAACCTGTTTGACTGGGTAATTGAAAACCTTACCAAAAACAGCATAGATGCCATGGAAGGGGCCGGCAAGCTTACCTATACCATCAGCAAAAAGGCAGGAAAAATTTCGCTTGATGTCTCAGATACCGGAAAAGGCATTCCGCGAAATCGTCACAAATCCGTTTTTAAACCCGGATATACCACCAAAAGAAGGGGTTGGGGGCTGGGTTTATCCCTGGCAAAGCGAATAATCAACGACTATCACTTGGGACAGATTCTTGTAAAAGAAAGCGTGCCGGGTACAAATACAACCCTGCGTATTGTCTTTAACGAATCAGTGTAATGGTCCCTTTTTCCGTGATGCGTTCATCGTATGCATTGATAATGCTGATTTCTACGATATAGGTGCCCTGCGGAGCATTGTCTCCCGACCAGCCGGCATTGGGATCCTCAGATTTGAATACCATTTGTCCCCATCGGTTGAAAATCCTCAGTCTGTATGATTTGATTCCGCGTAAACTGGGTTTCCATACCTCATTAAGGCCGTTATTGTCCGGAGTGAATGCATTGGGTATGTGCAGGTAATATCCGATTCCCACCCGTATTACCTGATTCAAGGTATCAAAGCAGTTAAAGGTGTTACCCACGATTTGCTGTGCCATCCATGTGCCTGTATCGTTGGAAACCCATGTGCCGGGTTGCTGGGTATTAAAAAACCCATGGGGCAGATTCCACTGCCAGCTTGTTGCGCCGCTGCTTTGGTCTGTAAATGAAACGGGTTGCAACTCCCTTGGAGCAGAAGGGGTGAAACTGAATCCTGCTTTGGGCCTGGGATTGACAATTAGCACATAGGAAACTGTATCTATACAGCCCAGACTATTGAATGCCGTTAGCTTGACTGTATAATTTCCGGTCGAAAATCTCAAAGCGGTGTCTGCACCACTGTAGCGTCTGTTGTTCAGCAGATAGCGTGCAGCAGCAGAACTTGTATTTTTCACACTAAAAACCCCGGGATCACAGGCCACATTATTTGGAATAAATAGACTACCAAGGGGCTGGGCCACAACCTGAACCTGAATGTTGCGCTGTGGCTGGGCTATAGTGCATCCATCCGTTACAGCTATTCTGTAGCTGCGGGTATTCGCCGGAGAAACCGTAAGACCACTGCTGCTTCCTGCACTGCTGTTATCCGACAGATCTGTCCAGGTGTACTGATAATTACCGTTGCCACCCGATGCTTTCACGCGCAATGATGCAATTTCGCCGCCACAAATGGCTGTGTCGGGAGATGTAGTAATGCTGAGGTTGGTCAAAACACTGATTTTCAGCTGTGCAGTATCGCTTTTTATGGTGCATCCATCGGTAAGGATTACACGAATGGTGACGGTGCTTGTGGGATTGAGGTTTAGCGTTGCACTGCTACTAAGCGAGGTCGCAGGATTGGCCACATCCTCCCAGCGGTACTGATACAATCCGTTTCCTCCGGTGGCCACTGTATTGAGAGATATTGGGTTCCCGAAACAAAGTGTGGTATCTGCATTGGTGGCAATATTCAGTGCCTGGCGCACAGTGACAGTCACTGTCTGCGTGTCTGATTTTTTGGTGCAACCGTCACTTAAAATTGCGCTGTAAATGGTTGTGTTGACAGGTGAAACAAGGTGGTTGTAAACACTGCTTAATCCCTGATTCCACTGAATGCTATAGCCCGTATTGAGGCCTCCTGCCGGAGTGGCTGTTAATGTTACATTGCGGCCACGGCAAAGGGTGGTATCTCTTTTTAAGTCTAATGATAGAGGAGCCCTCACATCAACAGTTACAAAAGCGGTATCGTTCTTCACAGAGCATCCGTCACTGACAATGGCCCTGTAGGTGGTTTTTGTTCCGGGTGTCACCAATTTACTTAATCCTGTTCCCAGTCCCTGATTCCAGCTTATGATTCTGCTTGGGGTTAATCCACCGGAAACTATCGCACTGAGGTTTACAGAATTGCCATTGCAAATCAGTGTGTCGTTATTGAGTTTGATGTCCAGCGCAGGCCGGGTTGTGACCTTGAATGTGGCATATAGCGTGTCTGGGGTGCAGCCGTCGAGTGCGCGGATGGTGTAGTCGGTGGTAGTGGATGGATTAACCAGGTAATTCGCTGTAGTAATGTTACCGGGTGTCCACAGGTATTTGTAACCGGTTGGTAGCCCACCACTCAGTGCAGCGGTCAGATTGACACTGCGGCCCAAGCATAGGGTAGTGTCCTTGCCGGCTTTCAGTGTAAGTGGTGCTCTTACATCCACAATCACGGAGTCTTTGGCGTCATAAACCGTGCATTGATCATCCAGTGTTATGCGGTATGTGGTTTTGGTAGTCGGGCTTGCGGTTATCCCCTTGCCTGAAGCAAAACCCTGCCACTGGAAGGTATAGCGGGTGCTATCGCCTCCGGTGCCTGTGGCATTAAAAGCGACGGAATTACCCAAACAGATGGTAGTATCGTTAGGCAGCTTAAGTCTTAGCGGGGCTTTTACGGTTAGTATTCCCACATTGGAAGGTTTCCGGGTGTTGCAATAATTACTTGCCAGTACCCTAAATCGTTCTCTGTTATTGGCGAAGGTGAGGTTTCTGCGTTTTAATGTGTTCAGGGTATCGCCCGGTAAATCACTCCAGGTTACACCATTATCTGTGCTTCGCTGCCATTGCAGCCTTGGCTTCATGCCTGAGTTTACATTTATAGTCCATGCTACAGAATCTCCTTCACATTTCCATTGGTCTGTGGGGTGAGAAGTGAAGGTGGCCTGGGTATCCACTCCTATCGCGGCCGCTTGCGTGTAAACCAGGTTCAGACAGGCGTTTAAATACCGGTTTCTGTAGTATGTTCCACGCTGATTCCAGCTAAAATTCGGAATGCTAAGGGTGTCTTTGTTTTTTCCGGTTATGTTTTGCCATGTCTTTCCGCTGTCGGTGCTAATCTGCCATTGTTTAGACATGCTTGCGGTGCCGGTAGCACTGCTAATCAACGTCAGGGTATTGCCTGCGCATACAATCTGAGATATGGGTTGGGTAGTAATGGCCGGTGCTATCGGGGTTGCCGTAGGGGTAAATGATTTTCCGTTGCAGCGGGGGCCGGTTTCACCATTGGGCCCTATGGCCTCCAGCGAAAACCAGTAGGTCCTTCCGTTGATTAATCCGGTCACGGTAAAGAAAGTATCTTTGGTTGTGCCGATGGGCTCCATGTATGAATTGATGCTTTGCAATACCCTGTAGGTGGCAGCACCCGTGGTTTTGGGCCAGTATAAGTGCACCTGGCTGCTACAGGTCATTCCATTGGGCTGGCTGGCACGGTAGAATATGTGAAAGGTGGTATCGCTCACATCCGTAAGACTTCCGTTTTTGATGCGGACAAGGGCCTTACGGGTATTGAGATTTGCAGGTGCGTTATTCCAGGTGAAATAGCGGTTGGATGCTGCCAGACCTGTGGTGATATTATTCCAGGTAACACCGCTGTCTGAACTGTATTCCAGGGTGTAGGTTCCGGTAGCGCCAAAGGCATCCCAAGCGATGGTTTGTGGGGCGGTTCCGGTGGGCGGAATCATGGTTTCATGCCCGTTGGGGTAACTTACCCGCACATAGTTACCAATCTGGCTATGGGTGATGGTATAAACCTCTTTGGTGGTGCTAATGGCTTTTCCTTTCACCCGTATTACCCATTTCCCGGATTTGGGGTTGTCAAAATAAAATTGCTCAGCGTTGTTAAGACTGTCCCTTTTGCGGATAGGCAGGCAGGTGTGGCAGGCGGGATTTAGCGTCCAGGGAAGATATACAGTTCCGGCGCTGTCCTGCACTTCCAGGTCCAGGTCATTGATCAGTGAAGGAGAGGCCCCTGCGGCAGCGTACATGTCATCCCATACCAGCATTACCTGAAAACGGGCTGTCCCGGGTTTTACATAGACCGTATCGGTGCGGCTGTTGCTAAGGGTAACACTGTCAACCTTGTAGGTTTTATCTTCCAGCACCTTCATGGCGCTGACTGCATTGATGCGTCCAAAGCCGAAAGCATAATCCGGACCAACATTCCCAATATCATCGGCAGTATTGCAAACAATGGCTTTCAGGGTGTGGTTCAGGGGTTTCAGGTTGCTGTTGAGTTGTTTAAACCGCTCATACAGCAGGGCGATGGTTCCCGTAGCTCCCGGGCAGCTCATGGATGTGCCGTTCCATCCGCCCTGATAGGTGTTTGAAGGAAGTGTCGAATATACACTTACTCCCATCGCACAAATGTCAGGTTTCATTCTACCGTCGCGCATGGGACCATAGCTGTGGAAGGAACTGTTTCCGTCATTAAATTGCAAAGCACCCACCGTGATGATATTCTTAGCCGCCTGAAAACCACTGTTTATGGTGCGGTACCCGCCGGTGGCACAGTTGGAACTGCGCGAATTCCCGGAACTGAACTGGTGGCTGAGGTATGGGTACATGTTTACCAGAATATCCAGATTGCGGCTTACTCCGTCGTATGTGCCACGTGTGCCGCAAGGATCTGATCCATAGCCATAAGAGTTGTTGGTCATTACGATGCTGTCTCTGAAACAGGCAGTATCCATTTCAGCAGCTACGTTGCCAAAGAAATCCCAACCAAACACGTTGGCCTTTGGTGCCATTCCCTGACCATAAGGATCAATGATGCCGCCACCGGTGATGGTTCCACAAACGTGGGTAGCATGGTTACCGTTGCTGCCGGCAACGAAATTGTTTTTATTGATAATACGGTCGTTGTAATCCACATGGCTGCCAATACCTGCACCGTCCCATTCGCCTATGGTGATGCCTTTGCCCCAGAGATTGCGGCCACCGGGCCTACCCAGATTGAGGGTCAAAGCACGGTGATTGACGCGACCGGGGAAATTATGGGCCTCTGCAGCTGGCGGTATGGGTTCCATCCAGTAAAACCCGTCAATGGAAAGAAGGTTTTGGATTTTTTCCAGCGGAAATCTAACCTGAAAGGTTTTGAATTTGGGTAAATAATCACGACAAATAAATCCCTGTGCCTCAAAGGCATTTTTTACCTCCAAATACCGATGGTTGCCATTCAAAAATACCGTTGCCTCAACCCAGCCCGGAAATCCAGTCGACCGTGCCCATTCAGGTCCTCCATGCTGCCATAAATCAAGCTCGGTTTTCCATGAATTTTTAAGCGGTTGAATGGAAAAAACTCCGAATGCAGAAAGGTCTTTGCCTGAAAGCCGAGACGGAATTTCTGCATACCATGTAAAATCGGGCACATACTCCAAAAGTGCAATGCCGGTTTTAGCGATTGCCTCTTTCTGCAAAGCATCAGGCATGGCAGAAAATGTAACAAAAGCTGTATAAAACTCGGACTGTTTTTCAATGGCAGGAATCACCGCCTGACCGGTGGTGGGAATATTGCCGGTTTTCATGCGAATTATCGGCGAATGCTGCGCATGAGCCATGGCACAAAAACAGAAAAGCGTCAGTGATAACAAGGGTTTCAATGCGTGAACTTTCATTATACGATTGTTTGCAAAAGCAAATTCAAAAATACTGAATTTACCCGATACGAAATCTTGCAACAGGGTGTCTTTTTTCATCAACTGTTTGATTGTGTGTCGTGACTGACTTTTAAGACGCTAACAATTTACATTTTGTTGCCTGTTTATGCTTAAGATTATGTGCTAAAAAACTGCACACAGAATTATATTCGCAACATGATACAACGCATTCAATCCCTGTATTTGTTGCTGGTATTTCTGATTGCTGCACTAATGCTGTTGCTGAATCCCGGTTTTGCGGGTTTCCGATACCTCAAATCAGAGAAAATCAGTGCTGAACTGCATTTTGTGACCAAAAATTATTTCACTGAGTCAGATGCGGGCACCATGACGTATGATAAACTGAATGTTCTGGTCATCATAACGATTGGATTAGGGGCCCTTTATGCTGTATTTCTATACAAAAAGACCGAACTTCAGAAAAAAATCAGTTTGTATGTTTCCCTGTTATCGATGGTCCTTCTGGCGTCCCTGATTTTTGATTACATAAAGATGGCCCAGGATGCTCCTCAGGTAATATCCTACCCAAGTATTCAAGGGATATGGCCAATATCCTGTGCCGTCCTGTCTGCCCTGGCATGGGCTGCCATCCGCAGAGATGAAAAATTACTCAGAAGCATGGATCGTATACGCTGATATGAATCGCATATTCCTTGGGTTTCTTTTGTTGACCTGTCTTTGTGGTGATCTCACCGGTCAAAAATCTGCGCCACGGGTGGTAAGAAATGAGTTTCTAACCCCTTATGAAATGTCAGGTAAAAGGCGCACCGCCACCTATAACCAATGTCTGGAGTGGTACCGAAGCATGCAAAAAACATTTCCCACCCTTTGCAGTGTGGATTCTATAGGTCTTTCAGACGGAGGCAGTCCGATTTTTGTTTTCCGAATCAGCAACAACAGCCATTCTCAAAAGGTAAAGGTTCTCATCAATAACAACATTCACCCCGGCGAGCCGGAGGGTACGGATGCCAGCATGTTGCTTGCCCGTGAATTATTGATTGAAAAGGAAGGGGAGGCCATACGGGATAAAATTGACCTTCACATCATTTGCCAGTATAACGTAGATGGCTCTCAAACGCAGTCTTGTTGTACCAGGGCCAACCAGAATGGTCCTGAAAATCAGGGTTTCAGGGGCAATGCCCGAAATCTTGACCTAAATCGGGATTTTATCAAAAGCGATAGCCGAAATGCACGTGCATTTGCTCAGTATTTTACCGGTAAAAAGTTTGATTTTTTCATTGATAACCACACCAGCAATGGCGCTGATTATCAGTATACTCTTACGTATTTCCATACCCGTCCTGAAAAGTTACTGCCTGTTTTACAACCCTTGTTGCACAGTGTGGAATCCTACCTGAAGCCGGAGCTTGAAAAGGCCGGATGGCCCACCGCTCCCTACGTGGAAACCATAAAAACAGTTCCTGATAGTGGCATACATGCTTTTTGGGAAACCGGCCGTTATGCCACCGGATATGCGGCTCTGCACCAATGCATCGGCTACACTGTAGAGACCCACATGCTGAAGCCCTTTCCCCGACGGGTGGAAGCAACCCTGGCATTTATGAGGGTTTTCCTGAATGGGGTGGTTAAAGAACATGGCACAGCCCTAATGGTTCGCGATTATTTGAAACGCGCCCAAACCCGAAAATTGCAGGGCCGGCAGGTAGAATATCTGGATTACGAACTGGATGTTAGCCGATGGGATTCAATAAGGTTTAAGGGTTATGGGTTTGGTTACCGTGGCAGTGCGGTAACCGGGCAACAGCGCCTGTTTTATGATACAACAAAACCTTGGTCAAAGCATATTCGTTATTATCGGTATTTCAAGCCCAAAGACAGCATCATCATGCCAAGGTTCTACGTTCTGCCCTGGGCCTGGGGCGAAGTATATGAGCGTTTGAAGTTAAACCGCATAGAGTTGAAGCAGGTAGGGCAGGATACCACAATGGCGATGCGGGTAAGTTTTATTACCGGTTATGAAACTGCAAAAGCTCCATACGAAGGTCACTATTTACATCATCATGTGAAAACCAGGGATACCATACTCCCGGTTAAAATCAGAAAAGGAGATTGGTTTATACCCGTAACCCAGGCGAATTATCAGTTTTTGGCAGCTACGCTTGAGCCACGGGCACCTGACAGCTATTTTGCCTGGAATTTCTTTGATGCTGTTTTGCAACAAAAAGAGGGGTATAGCGACTATGTATGGGATGACAAGGCCCTGGAAATACTGGAATCCAATCCGGAATTAAAAAAGACGTTTCTTTCTAAAAAAGCGACCGATAAAAACTTTGCAGCTGATGCATGGGCACAATGGACTTTCATATACCGAAATTCGGCCTATTACGAGCCCACACACAATCGTTATCCCGTGTATCGTATAGACTGACCTATTCGCCGTAATACTCCACAAAATTATTCTGGGTTTCCCACAGGGTAATCTTACTTAAGACTGCACCCTGAGGCAGCGCGGCAGAAAGGCGTTTCCAAATTTCAACGGCCATGTTTTCAATGCTAGGAATACAGTGTGACAGCCAGGGTACATCGAGGTTTAGGTTTTTGTGATCCAGCTCGTCTGTAATTTCCTTGCGAATAATGTCTTTTAGCTCCTTTAGGTTGATGATACAACCTGTATCAGCAGAGGGAGAGCCCTTTACGGTCACATACAGATCGAAATTATGCCCATGAAAATGCGGATTGGCACAGATACCAAATTCTTCGTAGTTTTTTTCATCACTCCATGTGGGATTCCACAGACGGTGTGCTGCGTTGAAATGTTCTTTGCGTGTGAGGTGTAAAACGGGCATTTCGGTACAAAATTACAAAAATCCTTGCCTTAGTGCGTAATCCGTTTCATCGTTACGGTATCAAAAGCTTTATAACCGACTGCGGCTTCTGAAAATCCGTCTATCAGCCAGTTCACGGGCAAAATAAAGTTGAGGGCGGCTATTTCATTGAACTTGCGTTTTAGCGGCAGTGTGTGGTTTTCAAACCCAATTTTCTTTAACACAATGGGAGGTTGTTCTGTATAGCTTCTTTTTATTCTCACTATGCAAGGCGTTTTATCCAATAATGTGTTTTGGTACCAAACCTCTGCACCCGGCTGGGTGGTGACGATTCGCATGCGCTGTTTGGTACCGGTGAGCACAAACGCACATTGGCTAAACAATAGGGCAGATATCAGAATTAATAGGAGGTTATATCTCATCAGGCCTGCACGGTTGCCGGATACCAGGATTTGAGCTTTTCTACCGTTGTGCGGATTTCCTCAACCGTATTGAATTTGCCAAAACTGAAACGCACGGTGGTTCGGTCGGTTCCGGGGTTTATGGCACTGATAACATGGCTGCCCGCATTGCTACCGCTGCTGCAGGCGCTTCCGCCGGACGCTGAAATTCCTGCAATGTCCAGGTTGAAGAGCAGCATATTACCAGCTTCACTGGGAGGAAATGATACGCTAAGAACGGTGTAGAGGCAATTTCCCTTGCAATCGCCATTGAAAGCAACCCCTGGAATTTCATTTTCAAGCAATTCCACCATATTTTTTTTCAATTGCTCAATGTGAGATCGCTTCTTTTCCATATCGCGGTAGCAAATTTCCAGCGCCTTTGCCATTCCGATGATGCCATACACATTCTCGGTTCCGCCGCGCACTTCACGCTCCTGTGCACCGCCGGTAATTTGGGGTGGAAGGCGGTGTGCCTTGTTCATATAAATGAAACCCACGCCTTTGGGACCGTTGAATTTGTGGGCAGCTGCTGCCAGATAATCAATATGGCCCCGGCTTAAATCAAATGGGTAGTGCCCCATGGTTTGTACGGTATCGCAATGAAACAGCGCCCCTGCGCTATGTGCCATATTGCCTGCAGTTTCAATGTCGAGCAGGTTACCAATTTCGTTGTTGGCATGCATTAAACTCACCAGACTATTGGGCAGTGCTTTCAGCAGGGTTTGCAGATGGTCTAAATCTACATGGCCATTTTCTGTCAATCGCAACAGGTGCATTTCGGCCATGCCTGTTTTGTGAAGTTCTTCGGCGGTATGGAGTACAGCGTGGTGCTCAATGGGTGAGGTAATAATGTTTTTAATGCCCTTGTACATTACTGCGCTGCGCAGTGCCAGGTTATCGGCTTCGGTGCCACCGCTGGTAAAGAAAATTTCTGCGGGCTGGCAATTCAGCAGTCTGGCAATACTGCCACGGGCCTCTTCCATCAGGGCTCTCACCTTGCGGCCGTGACCGTGGGTGCTGCTGGGGTTTCCATACAGATCACGCATCACCGGTATCATGGCATCCAGAACTTCGGGATCGAGTGGTGAGGTGGCTGCGTTGTCCAGGTAGATTCTGTTTTGCATGATTAAATGCGGTTGTGTAGGTTCAAATATCCGATAATTTTATAACAGAGTTTGGCCATGCTGAATTCGGTGATGATATCGGTTTCGCGGGGTGCAATTTCTACAATGTCAAATCCCACTACTTTTTTGCGTTCTGCCAGCCGGCGAAACAGCTTGCAACCCTGCATCCAGCTTAGTCCACCGGGCTCTGCGGTGCCTACAGCCGGACATACTGATGGGTCAAATCCGTCAGCATCAATGGTCAGGTATACCGTATCGCTAAGTTTGTCAATACAGGCATCAATCCAGGCATCGTCGTTCCAAAGCTGGTGTGCATACCAGGTATGGATGTTAGAGGCAGATTTTCTCAAATCGGCCTCTTCTTTGCATTGTGCCCGAATTCCCACTTGTACCAGCGGCACTCCCAGATCATGCACCCTAGCCATCACGCTGGCATGGGAGTATGGATTGCCATTGTATTGATCACGAAGATCACTGTGTGCATCAATTTGCAGTACGCTAAGGTCCGGATATTTTTCCAGATGTGCCTGCACAAACCCCAGGGAAACGGTATGTTCAGCGCCCAGCGAGACCACGAATTTGCCCTCATTCAGCAATAGAGCGGTTTGATTGCGGATTTTCTCCACTGCGGCAGCGTCTGTAGTGTCAGTAAAATCTGTGGGGGCCAGCGTAGCAATACCTACATACCGGTATGTTTCCCGGTCGAGTTCTTCATCATAGAATTCAACGAAGTGGCTGGCACTTACAATGGCCTCCGGACCTTTGTCACTGCCGGCAATGTAAGAGCTTGTGTGTTCATAGGGAATCTGCTGAATTACCACGCGCGCATTTTCAAATGCAGCCAGGTTAGCTTCGGGCAGGGCTAGAAAGCCATCTTCAGCTGGAAGAACGGAAACAGGAAGTTGGCCCAAGATTACCCTTTTACGCGTTCTACATATTCACCCGTGCGGGTGTCAATTTTAATTTTCTCACCGGTTTCTACAAACAGGGGAACCATAACGGTTGCGCCTGTTTCCACAGTAGCAGGTTTCAGGGTGTTGGTGGCGGTATCACCGCGAACACCGGGTTCGCTGTAGGTAATTTCAAGCACCACATGGGAAGGCGCGGTAGCGCCAATCGGCAATTCCCCCTCAAAAGAAACCAGCACTTCATCTCCCTCTTTCATGAATTTTGCACCGTCTCCAAACATGAATTTAGGAATGGGTACCTGGTCAAAGGTTTCATTGTTCATGCAGATAAAGCTGTCGCCTTCTTCATACAAGAACTGAAGTTCATGAGTTTCAACACGCACAATGATAACTTCTTCGCCACTGCGGAAGCGGTTTTCAGCCAGTTTTCCGTCTTTCACCCGACGCATGCGGGCCTGATAAAATGCGCGGAGGTTGCCGGGAGTGCGGTGTTGCCATTCGATAATCTGACAGAGTTCGCCATTGTAGCGAATGAACATGCCATTGGAAATATCCTGGGTAGTTGCCATAATGTAAGTGATGCAAATTTAACACAAAACGGCCACAGTGTTTACTTCAGATACTCTAATGTAATTCCATAGCGGGTCATGGCATAGTAAATCAGTTGAGATCTGCGCAAAGTAAATTGGCTGTTTAGTCCGCAGGTTACGGGACAAGGCAGCAGACCTGCGATTCTGGCGGCTTCCACTTTTTTGAGTTGGGCAGCCGGTTTTCCGTAATAGGTTTGGGCCGCGGCTTCTACACCAAAGAGGCCGTCTCCGGTTTCAATCACATTCAGGTACACTTCCATGATACGCTCTTTGCCCCACAGCAGCTCAATCAGTGCGGTAAACCACACTTCCAGACCTTTGCGGATCCAGCTTCTGCCTTCCCATAAAAATACATTTTTGGCGGTTTGTTGACTGATGGTGCTGGCACCGCGTTTTTTTCCCCCTTTCAGGTTGTTTTCTGCTGCGGCCTTAATCGCTTTTATGTCAAATCCCCAGTGTTTACAATAGTTTTGGTCCTCCCCGCAAATTACCGCCAGTTGCATGTTTTGAGAAATATTCTCCAGCGAAACCCATTCTTTTTTGATAGGATATTCTGAAGCCCGCGACTTCATGAGCAGGGTGGTACCCGGATTGATCCATTTAAGGGCAAGCACCCAAAGAAAGCTAAGCACAACAAACCAAAAAAGGATTCGCAAAACCCATTTTCGTATCAAGCTAAAAACACCCATTTCGGGTTCGAAGATACTTATTTTTTTAGACCGGCTGCTTCTATAAACTGCTCATAGCTCATATTTCTGAGGTCAGTTTCAGTATATTTTGCCAGTAAATTGGACGTGCCCTCAGCGGGTTTTTTCCCAACAGAACCCGGGTTGTGTTTAGGTACAAAGAAGTACCGAAATTCGTGTCCGGCTGCATTGCCATAGGGGTCATATTCATTGTCCGGATTGGTGAGCAGAATGAGCATTTTACCGGGTACCGGCATACCGCTCCATACATCAGTGCGGGGGTTGTTTCCACGGATGTAGGAAACCAGTAGGCGCATGAGTTCTATTTTGCCCGGCTGTCGGATCTGTGCCGGATAACCACCCAGATTGCCATATACCAGCACTATTGAGGATTGAATAAGTTCAGGCGTGATGGTGGGGTCGTGGATTTCAAGTACCTGCGCCGGTCCTATTCCGTCGATATTTTTATTTTGCCATTGCGGAACATTTTTTCCGGGGATAAGCCATTCGCTGCATTGCAATGGCTGACCACTTTCGGTGGACAGCTCTTTTTTACAACCGCCCAATAAAACGGCTGAGAAAAGAATTATTGCGGAGAAAAAACCATTGATTTTCATGGGTTTTAACTTTTATACAAAACGAATATACTAAATAAATTCGACAAAAACAAATGTGTAAGGAAAATGATGACAGAAAAACGACCGTATGATGACAATGGTGTTTACCTGTCTCTGTCCGCGTGTTTAATCCTCGGCTAGGAGTGGAGGTGTTTTTTGGTGTGTAAATCCAATACCACAATCACGGCGGTAAACATCCATAGTGGCACTGCGATTTTATCGTATTGGCTATAATTATTCAAGAATCCATGAACATGATACGTGACCAGTCCCAGCAGAGCCATCAGCGTTGTGATTTTAATTTTTCGGTCATCTGTTCGGTAAATGGCCCCAAAAGCCGTTGCCATGGTCAGCAGGGTAATCCCAATCCACAGTGCCATACCCAGGAAGCCCGTTTCACTCATGGCACTGAAATATTCACTGTGTGCATCTCCCAAATCTCCGGTATTGGTGCTGATAATGGTCATTTCGCTGCTTTGCTGAAACGGACCGTATTGAAATACAAACGTGCCGGGACCAAAGCCGAATAATGGCCTTTCAGCGACCATGCGTCCGGCACATTTCCATCGGTTAATGCGTTCCAGGTTACTGGGGTCGGTGGTAATGTTGCTCACCGATTTTACGTGGCCCTCCAGTTCATCGCTACTGCCTTGTTTGTTGGCTTCCAGGTTATATAACAGTGTATCCTGATTGATAATACCATAGGTGCCCAAAGCCGTTAAAGCGAGCATGACCCAATAGAATTTGATGCGGAATTTAATGAGCAGGTATACACCCAGTGCGGCGATCAGACTTAGCCAGGTAGCGCGGGTGTAGCTTACCACAATGCCCAGCAGCAATACCACCAGAAAGAAACCCAATACGGGTGCCCATCCGGGTTTGATGCCAAAAACCGCTCCATTGAATGTGTAGAATACGAGTATACTCACACAGAAAGCGATGGCGGCAGCATACATTCCGTGATCGGGGAAAAAGGGCCAGCTGATGCCATAGGAGGCGCTGCGTATAAATCCGTAGGCCGCATGCTGGGTTAGGGTATATATTACCAGTATAATCGTGCAAACTACCAGAGCCGAAAAGAAAAAGTGAATGTTTTTCATGTGTCGCAGCAGGTAGATTCCCCCGATGAAAAACACCACGATATACCAGGTGCGGGCTAGACTGAATTTGACACTTACCAGCGGCAGGCTGCTATATACTGAGCAGAGCCACAGCCATGCCACATAGCCAATAACCAGCAGCACAATTGGGTGTTTGAGAGGGGCGGTGGACACTTTGCCCTGCAGGAAGAACCGAAAGCAAAGCAGGCAAAAAATCCAAATGATGAGGGGTTCTGTGGGTAATGCGAGTCCCAGTCCGCCACCAATGTCATTCACGTTGATGGAAAGCGGCGCAAGGGCACCTGTCAGCAGGATAAATTTCTCAGTTTTGTAAATGGAGAACAGCAGCACGGTGACAGCCACCGGGATAAGAAAAACATAGTATTGTCCATACATAGCGGCCCACGTTCCCGCCACGCCGGTTATCAGCGCCAGCAGGTAGACTAGGTAGGGTTTGTGCGATGTAGCGGGTGGGTTATGCAAGGTTCTTTTTTCGGTTCAGGTATAAAACCTCGTAAAGAAGCAGCAGTGCAGAAATGGCAGCGAAAGTGGTAAGTATCGTCATCATCAAAACCAGGGTGCGTTTCGGCCATGCCTTTATTTCAGGTTTGGAGGCGGCACTTACGGTGAATTTGTGCGATAAGTTTTCTTTCACATCCACCAGTCTCTTTTCGTACTGGGCAATCAGGTCACTTTCTTTTACTGCCTCCTGCTGGATAAGTTCGTTCAGGGCAATAAAGTCTCCGCCATGGCTGATGAGGGTTTTTTGCTGTTCCATAAGGTCCTTTACCCTTCCGAGCTGACCTGTGGCCTGTGCTTTGTAAATTTCCTCTGCCAGTGCACGGCTTTGTTCTTCATAGTTGGTGACGCCTTTTTCACCCAGTCCTCTTAGCTGGTCTTTAAGACCCTGAAGTTTGTTTTGTTTTTCTTTCAGGGCTCTTTCCACAATGGCCAGGGCAGGATCGGCAACCTGTTTCTGAATTTCAGTTTTCACTGTATCGTACAGGGCTGCGATGCCATTGGCAATGTTAGCAGCCATTTGAGGGTCCTCGTCCAGTACCTCAATTTTGATACTCAGGTATCGTGTGCGGCTAAACTGTATGTTTTCCTCAATTTTATATTCCAGCGCGGTCTGCGGATGGCTTTCCGTGTTGGGGTCTATGCCATAGTGTTTCATCAGGTTGAAATTCCGAACAAGGCGACTCAATAATTCACCGCTTTGCAATACCTGAAGGGCTTTTTCGGCTTCTTCTTCTTCACCAAATTCCAAGGGGTCTTTTTGCCTTTGATTAAGTTCGGTAAGCAGGGCATTGGATATGGAGTTGTTGGTGGTAGGGTAAAACACGTGGGTTGCCTTGTATTTTGGTTTGGTAATCAGCGGGCTGGTTATCAAAACAGACAGCAGTCCTGAAATCAGGCAAACCAAGAAAATGACTATTCGCCAGCGCCAGAAAAAATTGACTACATCGGCAAAGTGGATGGGCTTTTGAACGTCTTCGGCCTGAATGAGGTTTTCGGTAGAACCGGGATTGAATTTCATATTATGAACTCGCAAAGTTACAAAACGAAGGCCTTACCTGAATATTGTGGTGCCGACGTCTTTGTTTTCCACAGGTTTTTCCCCTGTTAAATGTCAAAAAACCGAAGTACACTCTCGTACTCGCTGTTATCCTGTCTGTTAAAATCTTCAGACATGTACACATCTTCGGTTTTAAAGCCGAATCTCGACAGGGATGCTACGATGCCTTTTACAAGGGTGGTATTCAGTTTCAGGCTCACCAATAGGTTGCCGGCTTCGGTCTGATTGACCATCATACCCAATACTTTGGCTCCGTTTTCTTCCACCAGCCGCATTATATGTGACGGCGCAAAGTCGCGGGGTTCTGCCAAAACCACCAACACAGCTCCCATGCCTTTGTAGGTGAGGGACTGCGATATGTTTTCATGAATTTTTCGCTGATCAATGATGCCAATAATCTGCGCCTGTTCATTGGCCACGGCCATCACTTCAAGGTCAGCCGCCACCATCAGGGGAATAACTTCATATATATGCTGCTGTGTAAGGGCAAATGGCGCATGCGGATTGAACGGCAATATTTCGGTTAGCCGGGTATCGGGTTTTTCCTGAAGCAGGTTGATGGCCCTCGCATAATTGTGGAGGCGGTTATTATCCACTACCGGCAATTCTGAAACCCGCATGGCATGCATGTATTCCAGTGCAGCACTTACCGTATCGGTGAGCCGCAGCGGCGACAATGAATCATGAATGAGGGATGCAGCAATCATCAGATACAAATTTAACGAAATGCCTGTGGGTTTTGTTACCTCACTCAGCGAATTTGAACGAAATATTACACAAACTTTACCAGGTGTGAGTATCGTTATTGTGCCAGGTGTTTTGAAGTTTCATGGCTGTTTCCAGCAAAAGCCGGGCACAACCCTGTCCACCGGACACTGTAAGAACCAGCTCACAAATTTCTTGTATATCTGTAGCCGCATCTGCCGGGCAAACGGGAAGTCCGGCCATTTTAAGGATGGGGTAATCCGGCATGTCATCACCCACATAGGCCACTTCATCGGGGCCAACGCCAAAATCGGAGCATACTTTTTCAAATGCGGCCATCTTATTTTTCTGACCCAGGTATATCTCTTTAATCCCCAGCCCCTGAAAGCGATGCAGCATTCCCTGGCTGTTTCCGCCGCTGATAATGGCAATGTTATAGCCCTGTTTGACCGCATGCTGAAGGGCAAAACCATCCTTGATGTTTACACTGCGCAGCATGTGACCTTCCTCTGTAACCAGCACATTGCCCGTGGTAAGCACCCCGTCAATATCGAAAATGAATGTTTTGAGGGATTTGAGTTTTTGGAGCGCGGCTTCGTTCATGTGTGCAAAGTTCCGAGAAATTCAAGGTTCACTCAAATTTCTTTTTGAGGGATGAAAAGTGCTAGCGCTGTATAAGCAACCGTGTGGATCTGAAAACGCCGCCTGTATTGATACTGACTATATAAACCCCATTTCTGAGGTGCTGAGGAAGGTCAATCTGTGTAGTGCCCTGAACATGGCGTTTCATCACCGGGCGACCCTGTATATCCCACATACTCATTTCAGCGGTCGCCGATGCTGAGATGTTCAGTTGTATGTGGTTTGAAGCAGGATTGGGAAACAGCCAAATACCCTCTGTGGCCAGAGCTTCAGCACCCAGGTTCAGGCCGTATACATCCTTGCAGTCTCCGTTTACTTTCATGGGGGTAATGCCACAACCGCGGAAAGCAAAGTTTTGGCTAAGGGAAATGTAGTGTTTGATGGCATTTTGCTCTGCAGCGGTGATGCTGTCGCGTTTGCACCAGTTGTCCGAAGGCAGAAGTGTTACGGTGGGGTACATGCTTTCTCCCGCTTCATTCACGTGGCCTAAACCCAGTGAGTGTCCCATTTCATGAAACATCACGTACCTGAATTTGGCGGCCCCTGCCGGTGGCTGTCCTTTTCCGTAATACCAGGTTTGCTGGGTGTTGAAACGGAGCAGCTGGGTTTGGTTGTGGTAAAATGTTTCAGCACCTACGATGCATGAGGCCCATAGGCGGTCATTGTATCCCACCACGCCCAGGGAAGAATCAGGGGCAATGATATGTTTGCCCTGTCCTAAATTCAAGGGAGTCCATTGGGTGAGGGGTTCGATGATGTAGTTTACGCCTGTTTTACAGCGAAATTCCTGCACTACATCGGCAATGGCCTGTTTGATTTCCGGGTTGTTCCAATACACAGGATGAATCAGCCAGGTAACCCCTCCTTTTTTGTTGTTGTCGGTAAGCAGGTCGTAGAGCAGGGGATTGGCCTGCCTGTATCCCAGATTGGCTTTCACTTTCAGGGTGTCGACGGATAGGTAATCAGTTCCTGCAATATTCACCTTTATTTTGTTGGAAAAAGCCACCGGCATTTCCAGTTTTATCTGGGTGTTGGTCCAGCTGATGTAGTTAAATCCATTGCCTGTGGTGGCATCTGTGTAAGTATTTCCCTCTCGGAAAAACGAGACAAAAGAGCTGCCCCGGCTATTGCCAAATCCGTTTCCGGAGATGGTGAATACTTCCCCTTTTCCACCGATAATTTGTTTGGGTGAAATGCCTGTTATCTGCTGCGCGAAAGCTTGGGTTAGCCATCCGAAAATGGCCGTAAAAAACAGCAATTTAGTAGGTTGCATGGTTCAAATATAGCAAAAGCTATAAATTACACAGTCAATAATTTAATAAGTGATATTTGTAAATATCTTCTGATAGTACTTAAATTTGTTAGAATGAAAAAATACTTATTAATCACATTTTTATTTAGCATTACTTGCGCTATGAACGCACAAATCGGAGAAGTGAAAGTAGATGGGGCATACGCCAAAATCTATGATGAAAACGGGAGGTATACCAATCGCGTGGTTCACCTTGGCAGCACGAAAACCCTTGCCGGATATAACAGCCAATACATTGTGATTGTAGATCGCACCTATGCTAAAATTTATGATGCCACGGGTAAAGATCTGAATAAATCGATTCTGCTGGGTGACAACAAATACATCAAACATGTTTCCGGGTCAGCCATATTGGTCAAGGACGGGAATTATATCAAGTATTACGATTTTGACGGCCGCTACACGAATAAATCCACGTTAGACCGATAATACATTTCCCCATCACCGCACCATAGCGCAGGGTTTAAACCCCTCGCTATGGTGGGGTGCTACTAATCATCTCCGAGATAAACATTCATCTCAAATTGTCCTTCTTTTTCAAGAACGCCATCGCGGGTAATTTTGCCGCTCCCCTGCATAAAACCCTTGTAGAAATCCCCTTCATAGAGGCATTCACCGGCAATGTCAAAAACGGGTAAATCACCGTTTTTACTCATATACAATTTGCCTTTTCCGTGCATTTGGCCTTTTATGATACTGCCCTCATAACGATTGCCATTGAGCCAGTAAATTTTACCCACTCCGGAATCAATCGTTCCTTTTTTCATTACAAACAGGGAGGCCTGCTGTTTCCCTTTGGTAAAGCCATTGGGATATACTGAATCGTTGTACCAAAAACCTTTTACGGTATCGCGGAAGCCGGATTTATTTCGGTTTTTACCGGCAAATGCCATGCTGCCTTTGCCGTGCAGGCGCCCATTGATCCAGGTACCTTTAAATACGGAACCGTCTGCGTATATCATGGTGCCATTGCCGTGCATTTTCCCATTGCGCCATGTTCCTGTATACTGGGATATTTCACCCTCCCACAACATGGTACCAGTGCCTGTTTTGCAATCACCCGAAATACATTGTGCAGGCAGATTGGTGGCACTCAACCACACCAGCAAACAGCACATCAACCACCGAATCATGCAGACAAAGCTACATAAATTATGCCGTTATGGTTTTACTAATCTGTTAAAGAAATATTCCCCCAGAAGGGCCATCGGAATATAGGCCAGCAAGAGGTCTGCGGCCATAAACCACCCCGGGGCCGGTATCATAAAGCAAGCCATTATGCCTCCAATGAGAAATATAATTCCGATGATCAGCGCGTATTTCCGGGTTTCGCCGGGTTTAAGCCAGCTTACCAGCATGGCAGCGGAAAGCGTTCCCAGCGCATGGGCCAGGAAGGGAAATAAGAAATGTAGCGGGGTGAGCAGGGGTAGCGCTTTTTCAAATCCTGTGGGGGTTGATAGATCGTGACCGGCCGGCGCGGGAATCAACTCACCTACAAGCCATATAAGGATCATATTGATAATACTGCCTACAAACAGGGCAGCTAACACGCGGGTGAGGTTGTTCAGCGTTTTCATAAAATTTAAACCCAAATTTAACCAAAATAAATTAAGCAAAATCAGGGACCAAAAACCCTGCAAGGTGATTACTCCACGGTCACACTCTTCGCCAGATTCCTCGGCTGGTCGACGTTGCAGCCGCGCATTACGGCTATATGGTAGCTTAGCAATTGAAGCGGAATCGTATTGATCAGCGGACTTAGGCACTCCTCCGTTTCGGGCACTTCAATAATGTGGTCGGCAATATCATTCAGTCCGGTGTTGCCCTCGGTAACAATGGCAATGATTTTGCCTTTGCGGGCTTTTACCTCCTGAATATTACTCACCACCTTTTCGTAGTGGGCGCTGTTGGTGGCAATCACTACCACGGGCATATTCTCATCAATCAGGGCTATGGGACCATGCTTCATCTCTGCCGCCGGGTAACCCTCCGCATGGATGTAGCTGATTTCCTTCAGTTTTAATGCACCTTCCAGGGCTACCGGGAAATTGTATCCGCGGCCCAGGTACAGGAAGTTGTGAGAATCCTTATACATTTCGCTGAGCTTCACAATGTCGTCATTCAGCTTCAATGCTTTTTCCACCTTAGCAGGAATGCTTTCCAGCTCATACATGAGGTTGCGCAGTTGCTCGGCAGTGAGGGCGCCACGCTGTTTGCCCATGGCCATGGCAATAAGGGCAAGCACGGTAACCTGCGCTGTGAATGCCTTGGTACTGGCCACCCCAATTTCGGGACCTGCATGGGTGTAGGCACCCGCATGGCTCATGCGGGGAATGCTACTGCCAACCACGTTGCATACACCAAACACGGTAGCTCCTTTATTTTTTGCGAGCTCCATGGCAGCCAGGGTATCAGCGGTTTCACCGCTCTGTGATATGGCCAGTATCAGGTAATCTCCGTAGATAACAGGGTTTCTGTAGCGAAACTCACTGGCATACTCCACTTCTACGGGGATGCGTGCGAATTCCTCAAACAGGTATTCGGCTACCAGTCCGGCATGCCAGCTGGTTCCGCAGCCAATCAGAATCAACCGGTTGATGTTTTTCAGTTTCTCTTCATAGTCGCGGATGCTGCGCATGATAATTTCTCCGCTGAGGGGATCGATACGTCCACGAAAACTATCCATAATGCTTTTGGGCTGTTCGTAAATTTCCTTAAGCATAAAATGCGGATAGCCGCCTTTTTCCAGTTGCTCGAGATTCATTTCCAGCTCATGGATATAGGGAGTTTGGATCTCGTTGTCGATGGTTTTGATGGTGAGCTCATCATTCTCTATGATGGCGATTTCACCATCATTCATGTAAATCACCTGCCGGGTGTATTCAACAATGGGTGTGGCATCGGAGGCCATGAAAAACTCGCCGCGTTCCTTACCGATTCCCACCACCAGCGGGCTGCCTTTGCGGGCGGCAATCAGGTGTTCGGGGTGGTTTTTGCTGAGAATCACAATGGCATAAGCACCTACTACTTGCTTTAGGGCCACCCGGACGGCCTCGTGCAGGTTTAAACCTGCATTCACCATAATATCTTCTATCAGGTGAATCAGCACTTCCGTATCAGTGTCGCTGCTAAACGTGTGTCCGCGGCGGATTAATCCTTCTTTGATGGTGGCATAATTTTCAATAATGCCGTTATGAATCACAGCGAGGTCGCCACTTTGGCTGAGGTGCGGGTGGGCATTGACATCATTGGGAACACCATGGGTTGCCCAGCGGGTATGTCCCATGCCGATGCTGCCCTTGGTATATTCACCTTCGGCGGCTTTTTCCAGGTCTGCCACCTTGCCTTTTTGTTTGTAAACGCGCAAATCACCGTTTAGCAGGGCAACACCTGCACTGTCATAACCACGGTATTCCAGGCGTTTAAGGCCTTTGATAATAATGGGGTAGGCCTCGCGATGGCCGATGTATGCTACTATTCCGCACATAAGTGAAATGCAAAGTTATACAAGGTATACCACAATCAAGGCACGAGCCCCCAAGGTGTACAGGAATAAAGACAGGGATTATCTGCTTTGTCCTCATAGCCCCCATGGCCGAGGGTTTAAACCCTCGGCCATGGCGGTTATCCCATAAAAAAACCCGGACTAGCCGGGTTTTTGAGTATACTAAACTATTTTTATTTTACTTTAAACGCCTTTTTAACAGCGTCTACGGCATTGAGTTCTTCCCAGGGGAATAACTTCACCTTTACGGTTTTTTCATTGTCCTTGCCTTTGTTAAAGGTCTTGGTAACCGTTTCTGTTTTGCGACCCATGTGTCCGTATGCTGCGGTTTCAAAGTAAATGGGGGTGCGCAGGTTGAAGCGGGTTTCAATGTTGTAGGGGCGAAGGCTGAATTCCTTCATTTTAAGAATGGTGGCGGCAATTTCTCCGTCAGTCATTTTTACCTTGGATGTACCGTAGGTATCAACAAATAAGCCCACAGGATCAGCCACGCCAATGGCGTATGATACCTGAACCAGTACCTGATCGCAAACACCTGCAGCCACCAGATTTTTGGCAATGTGGCGGGTTGCATATGCCGCAGAACGGTCTACCTTGCTGGGATCTTTACCGCTGAATGCACCACCACCGTGGGCACCTTTACCACCGTAGGTATCTACAATGATTTTACGGCCTGTGAGACCTGTATCGCCGTGAGGGCCGCCTATCACGAATTTCCCGGTGGGATTTACGTGGTATTTAATATCCTTGCCGAAAAGTGCCTGCACACGCTTGGGGAGGCGCTTCATTACGCGTGGAACAAGAATGTTACGCACATCTGCGTCGATGGCTTTCAGCATTTCATCATCGGCCTTTTTAACATCGGCGGGCTTGTTTGATTTGGGCTTTACCCAGTCATCATGCTGTGTAGAAAGTACGATGGTATCAATGCGAAGGGGTTTATGGTCGTCGCTGTATTCTATGGTTACCTGGCTTTTTGCATCCGGACGCAGGTATTTGATTTTTTTACCTTCGCGGCGAAGCGCTGCCAGTTCTTCCAGCAGTAAATGCGCAATGTGAATAGCCAAAGGCATGTATTCATCGGTTTCCTTGCAGGCAAAGCCAAACATCATCCCCTGATCTCCGGCACCCTGATCCTGCTTGCTTTTGCGGTCCACACCCTGGTTGATATCTGGGCTTTGTTCATGGATAGCGCTCAGTATACCACAGCTGTTGGCGTCGAACATGTATTCGCTTTTGGTGTAGCCAATATGTGAAATGGCTTCGCGGGCAATATGCTGCACATCCAGCACAGATTTAGATTTTACTTCACCTGCCAATACTACCTGTCCGGTTGTTACAAGGGTTTCGCAGGCCACTTTGCTGTCTGCATCATAAGCCAGAAAGTTATCAATAAGCGCATCTGAAATCTGGTCGGCAACCTTGTCCGGATGGCCCTCTGAAACAGATTCTGAAGTGAAAAAATACGGCATGTTTATTTCTTAATTTGGTGCCGCAAATATACGCACAACGTTTTATTCCCTGTCAGGGTTTTTAGACAGCATAAAATCGGCCCATAGCAGCTTGTGGTCGCCGGGAATTTCCGCAGAGCTCCGGTAATTGTTGAATGTTATGCCCCCGGAGGATAAAATGTAATCAATTCTAAAGCTGGGGAATGGTCCCAGATAGGTGCGTTCCAGTCCGCTGCCGGCCTCGCAGAATGCATCATTCATGCCATTGGCCACCGTATGGTATGCATAACTGAGGGGTACATCATTGAAATCACCGCAAACGAGTACATTCTTTACCACACTGGTATGGATGTGCTCGGAAAGTGCATCGGCCTGTTCCGCCCTTTTACCATATGCATCCCGCATTCGCTGCAGCAGGCCTTTGCCCTGTTCAATGTTTGAAGTATTATCCAATTCTGTTCCATTCACAAAATCGTAATCTGTTTTGCGGAAGCGAATGGATTGTAAATGTACATTGTACACCCGTAGGATTTCTTCTCCGGCCTGTAAATCGGCATAAACCGCCATATTGCCGGTAGTGCCCGGAAAATCTACACGACCTTTTCCGAGTATAGGAAATTTGCTGAGGATAAGCATTCCATAGTTGCGCTCAGGCACCAGCTTAAAAAGCTGCATATAAGGGTAGCCGGTTTTGGCTTTCAGCTGCTCAGCCATTTTATGGATGTTTTTACGGGCATACACTTCCTGCAGGCAAACAATGTCAGCATTTTTGGCTTGTAGCACATCGGCAACGGTGTCAAAAAACCACCGGTTTTGATAGGCGCCGAAGAGTTGTGCATTCACACTGCACACTTTGATGGCTTTTGAAGGGGTATTAGCAGTATAGTTATTGCTAAACTGAACATATTTACCCAGCTGAAAAAAACACAAAATGGCCATTCCCAGCGGAAAAATGAGTTTTAAGCGGAGCTGAATCCACCAGTAGATAAGCCATAGCAAGTTTAGCAGAAACAGGATTGGGAAAGCGAGTCCCAATAGTTGAATCCAGGCAGAAAAAGATGGGTGCAGATGCGGCGCCAGCCATGCTACTCCCAGCAGCAGCCCTGTAATCAGGGTGGCCGGAAATACCAGCATATTCAATATCCGCAAAACCATTTTTATTCCCCTGCTTTGAATAGTTTGTCTTTTTCCTGTGCTGTCAGACTATCGTAACCCGTGGCATTGATTTTGTCTAAAATGCGGTCGATTTCTTCCTGAGAAACCCCTGATTTTGGGTTGCCGGTGCTGCGTGTTTGATTGATGCTGACCCTTGCACTGCGCTTGGGTTTGGATTTTTTATCAGCAAACATATTCCGCAGAAAATGGCCGATTGCATCCACACCTGGGATGTTTATTGTTCCTTTGGTATGCATCATGTAACTCAATCCGAAGGCGGCTCCTCCCAGGTGGCAGATGTATCCCCCTTGATTGCCGGGTCCTGAAGCGCCCAGCAAATCCAGTACCACCCGAAATATGGCAATCCAAACCAGTTCTACCGGCAGAATGCCAAACAACATCACCCTGTAGGTGGGAAACATCACAGCAGCGCCCACAATCACCGCAGTTACACCTCCGGATGCGCCGACCATTCTGGCCATTTCACCGCCCACTCCCAGCAGATTGTTGAACAGCATAAACAGGAGAGCGCCGACAATACCACCGCCTATAAAAAGTCGCCAAATATGCTTTTTGCCGGTCATTTCTTCCAGTATGCTCCCGATAAAAAACAGCCAGAGCATGTTGTAAAAAAGATGGAAAAAACCATCGTGCAAAAAGATGTAGGTAAAAACAGACCAGGGCTGATACGCAAAGAAATGCCAGTGGGGCATGAACATCAGTGCATTTGCGGCAGAGGGCAAAAAGAGACTGATTAGGGATGTTAAAATCCATACCCCGGCGCAAATAATCACCAGGTTCACCACCGCAGGATTGCGGCGATTCAGGGGGTTGAGGTCAGCACCGAGAAATGTCAATGCCATATTAACGCCAATGCTTGCGATTCCATTTTTTAAACCACACACTAACAGTTAAAAATCCTGCCAATGCGCCGCCCAGGTGGGCAAAGTGGGCAAAAGGATCATTTTCCAGGTTGGTAAAGCCAAAAATCAAATCGATGGCAAGAATGATGGGTACCAGGTATTTGGCCTTGATGGGATAGGGGATGAATAGAAATACCATTTCCTCATTGGGATAGAAAAAGGCGAATGCGGCCATGATACCGTAAATGGCACCGCTGGCGCCCAGCATAGGGCCGTATGAAACCTGCTTGGTTCCCAGTTGGATGCCAAATACAATGTTTTCAGCTTTCCCGTTAAGATTGGGAAAAAATGTTTCTGTGAGCTGGTAAACCTCAATACCCACGCTGATATAGTGCAGCAGCACCGCTCCCAGTCCGCTGATGAAGTATAGGGTAAGAAAACGCCGTGTTCCCAGTTTGTATTCAATAATTCCACCAAAAGAAATCAGGGCAATCACATTGAACAGAAAGTGGGTAAATCCGCCGTGGGCAAACATGTGTGTGACAAGTTGCCAGGGTCTGAAAGCATCGCTGTCTGGGTAAAAAAGATACAATTGCACCGGGTCAATGTTGATATTGGGAAGGGCAATCTGGGCCATCCCTACCAACCCTATCAGAATGATAAGGTTGCGAAGACCGGGTGGAATATGATTTAGCATCAGCGTTTTTGTTTGCGAAACAACTCAAAAAGTAATTCGTCTCCAAATTTAATCCAAACCGGCTTTGCATCCGGTGACCATTGATTTTCTTGTACGGAAAATAACCGCACGATAAGCTGTTCGGCCACCGGTATGCTCAGGGCAGTATCGGAAGAAGAAGCAGCTTGCCTTGCAAGGGATAGTGCCAGACTCTGGTGCCTGCTTAGTTTCATATCGCCCTGTGTTTGTAAATAATCTTCCAGCAATGCCTCCAGCACGCGGCTTTCACTACCCTTGTTCAATTCGGCCGGTATGCCGTTAATCATGAGGGTATTGCCTCCGAAATGGCTTACATCAAACCCCAGTGATTTGAAATCATCGAGCAGTTCAAGGGCGGTATGCAGCCATGCCTGATTAAGCTCAATGGTCATAGGAAAAAGCAATTGTTGGCAATGGCCGGCTTGCTGCTGAAGTCCTTTGAGGAACCCCTCGTACAGTACTTTAATGTGTGCCGCACGCTTATCAATTAGAAAAAGGCCCCCATTGATTTTGGCTACCAGGTATCCCGATGAAAGCGAAAAAACGGATTCTACTTTCCATTCTGTTGATGCAGGCAACAAACTTTCATCTTCAGGAACCCCTTTGCTTCCGGTGGTGATGCTTCCGGTTTGGTCAATCGGGCCTAAAATCTTTTGCCAATCTTGTTTTTGGGGGCGTGAATAGCCCTCTTCAAAGGGGTTATATCGGGTTTGTGTCTGGGGTTGTTGGAATTCCTGAAAACCCTGTTGGCTGCGGTGAATCGGGGCAGAGGAATTTAAAAAATCTTCCAGACCGCCCATTCCGCCAAACACATCCAGGTCGGGTTGAACCACAAATTGTCCCAAAACCTTTCTCACCGAAGCTTTAATGATATTGTAAATGTGCTTCTCGTCCTCGAATTTAACCTCTGTTTTGGTGGGGTGTACGTTCACATCCACCTTGGCAGGATCTACATGCATAAACAGGCAAAAGAGCGGATAGCTTCCTTCTTCAGTAAGCCCATCATAGGCGGCCTGAATGGCATGCTGAAAATAAGGACTGCGGATAAATCTTCCGTTCACATACAGGTACTGCTCTCCCCGGGTTTTCCGCACACTGCCCGGTGAGCCAACATACCCGGTTAGCTGCACCAGTTCGGTATCTTCATTTAATGCAAGCAGGTCATCGGTTTTTTTGCCTGCCAGCACGTCGGCTATGCGTTGCCTGAGTGTTGCAGGTTTCAGGTCATAGACTTCTGCACCCTGATTAAACATGCTGAATGCAATCTGAGGGTGAGCCAGGGCCTGTCGTTGAAATTCTTCCAGTATGTGGCGTGTTTCAACGGATATTGATTTTAGAAAATTACGGCGTGCCGGGATATTGTAAAACAGGTTGCGAACTGCTATGGAAGTGCCAACGGGTGCGGCTGTCAGGGATTGTTCCAGTACAGTACTGCCCTCGATTCGAATAAAAACAGCGGCATCATCCTGCTCACGGCGGGTTTTCATCTCTACCTGCGCTACAGCTGCGATACTGGCCAAGGCTTCACCACGAAAACCATAAGTATTCAGTGAAAACAGATCCTGCGCTCGGCTGATTTTGCTGGTGGCATGCCTTTCCCAACACATGCGGGCATCGGTTTCGCTCATGCCGCGTCCATTGTCAATCACCTGAATGAGGGTAGAGCCCCCGTCTTTGATGAGCAGACGTATTTCTGTAGCCCCGGCATCCAGACAATTCTCGAGGAGCTCCTTGACTGCGCTGGCAGGGCGTTGTACCACCTCACCTGCGGCAATCTGGTTGGCTACTGAATCCGGTAATAATTTGATTACGTCTGACAAGAACTTCAAATATAATACCCGCTTCCCGTTTGCTTATAACATCTTGTTAACCAACCCCTGTGGATTATTTCCTAAAAACCGCCGCGCACCATTCATCCAGTTGGGTGTTGGAGATCAGGGTAGCCCCCATCCCTTCAAAATATTGATTCAGCAAGGGTAAATCCTGTCCGTAAAATCCGGACACAAAGAGCAAGCCGCCGGGTTTTAGCACCCTTAGGTACGCTTTTCCATCGGTCATCAATACATTCAGGTGAATATTGGCCAGTACGATGTCAAAACAGCCGTCATCCATGGGTTTGAGTAATGCGGCGTCGCCATATTGTGCTTCGAACACTTTGCATTGATTGGTGGCGGCGTTGTCCATGGCATTTTCCACAGCCCAGGGTTCATTGTCTATGCCATGCACACGGGTGGCCCCCATTTTTTCTGCGAGAATGCCCAAAACACCGGTTCCACAACCCATATCCAGTGTTTCGGCCTGTTTAAAAAGCTCGCTTTGCTGAAGCATCAGAGAAATCATCATCTGGGTGGTACGATGGTGACCGGTTCCAAAACTCATGCGGGGCTCAATGGTAATGCAGTAAAGGGTTTTTGGCCCCTCAGGGTGAAATGGTGCACGTATATGCACGGTGTCATCTACGGTGATGGGGTCGAAAAACTGTTTTTCCCATTCCTCATTCCAGTTTTGTTTTTCAATGAAATCTGTTTCAACAGGTCTGCTGCAGAAGGGCGAAAGGGTTTCGCGGATTTCAGCCATTAAATTATCATCGATGGCTTCCCCGTGGGCAAAGGCCATCACATGGTCTTCGTGGGTTTCGAAGGTGTTAAAGGGAAATTCTCCCAGCAGGGCAAGCATTATTTCGGTGTTTTGCTGCTTTGGTTCTGCGGCGAAGGCCGTCAAGCGGAGAAAGTTTTCCTCTTTCATCGTTTTTTTCGGGCCGATTGCAGGTTGCACTCCTTGAATTCGGCATTGTAGCCAATCAGGAATGGCAGGGAATTCGCCGTGTCCTTTTCGTAAGCGGCTTTCAGGTTGGGCTGGAATTCTCTGGCAAAAAGCGGTATGGTCCGTGTGTAGCGTCCCAGCAGTTTTACCTCAAAACCGTTTTCAAGCATGAACGCGTAGGGCAATCCGCTGTCATCCTGCATCAGTCTTACCGTCCGGTTTTTGACAAAATTGCGGAGGGTGCTGAACGATTCGTAATGCATAAGATAACTGGCGGCCTTAAAAAAGGTCATAACCTTGCCGCGTTTGGAGAGCCATTTCATCAGCATGGGTTTTTGTGCCAGCCCTGCGTTGCTGGCGTCATAGCTGAAATAAATGAGTTCACGAACGTGCTTGTCGCCCTGCATTGAATAGCCAATTTTATAAGCGATTCCCTGTCCGTCGAGTCTCATTTCCTTCCCAGCGGTATCCAGATTAAAATGTTGGATGTAGTGGATGTTTGCTTTAAACCTTGCCATGTAAAATAGCACGGTGTGTAGGGTCCCGTTTAGCAGTCCTTTGCGGAAATCCACCGCCATGCTTTTGGTGCGAAAAAAACCAAGTCGGTGCGGAAAAAAGAGACTATTTGGGAGGTTTTGCAGATAGACCATGAGTGCGCTGTCACTCTGCCGGTCCGGATTAAATACCGTTCCTGTGGGTTCCAGTCCAATCATGATGGTAGTGTCCGCTTTCGGGAAAAAAAGATGGGCGTAGTAAAAATCACCACCGGCAAAGGGATAAAACAACGTTTTGGGGTCTGTGGGCTGATCTAAGCCGGCGTTTTTCACCCAGTTGTGAATAGGATTGCCAATTCTTTGCTGCAGGGTGTTCCATTTTTCTTCGTTTCCAAGGGTAGATTGGGTCCAAGTTGCCGATCTGCGGGTAGCTGCAAATTGATTGGGCACACCTGCAATAAATTTAGAAAATTCGGTTAGCTGAGAGTCAGCAGGCAAACTAAGTTTGGCAGAATCTACGGGCTTTTGAGGGGTGCCTTTAAGCAGTGTGTCGGTTTCCGGGGTCTCCCCGCTGTTACCGGTGCAGAAAGCCAGTAAAACCATGACCGGCAGGGTAAAAATGAATCGCATAATTACACCGCAAAGGTAACATAATATGGGAGCAATGTGATTTATCTCACAACCAAAAGGGCACGACGTTGTTAATTTAGCACAGTGAGAATAATAATTTTGCTGATCAGTGCTCTGCTGATGGCTTGTATGCAGGATTCAAAAAAATATACCGTTCCCAGTCTGGATATTAGTCGATATGCCGGCGTCTGGTATGAAGTTGCACGGTTTCCACACCGATTTGAGCGGGATTTGCAGAAAGTGACTGCCACCTATTCGTTGCTTGAAAATGGTCATATAAAGGTCACCAACCGCGGAATGAATGGGAAAGGCAAGTGGAAAGAGGTGAACGGCAAGGCGTTTGTGCCAGATTCAGCACAGCCGGGTAAACTAAAGGTGCAGTTTTTTTGGCCGTTTCGTGCTCCATATTGGGTGCATCGAATAGATGAAGGGTATCGTTTTGCCTTGGTGGGCGGACCCGGAAGTGATTATCTGTGGGTGCTTAGCCGCGAAAAATCCATGCCGGAGCAGGTATATCAGGATTATCTGAAAACTGCACAGGAACTGGGCTACGATATTGCCCGTCTGGAAAAAGTGCAGCAATAATCAGTTTGTGTGTTTTTCAAAAAACTTCCATACGGCAGGCAATTCGCTTCGCCAGTAGTTGAAATCGTGTCCGGCTGCCGGGTTGATATGCAACACCACTTCTGACATTCTGTTTTTTTCTGCTTTCAGGGTATGAGCAAAATCAATGGTCTGGGTATGGGGTACAATCCGGTCACGCTGCCCATGTCCTAGGTAAATGGGGGTGTTGAGTTTATTGGCATCGGTTTGTGGATTGTCGGTTTGTTTCCAGCGTACCGTATGGCCTGCATATGGGCCGTAAACTAAATTCATAAGGTTATCTTTAGGCATACTTACCTGGTTGTAATCACCACTCAAGGCAGCAGCAGCATGAAACCAATCCGGCTTTCGCTCACAAATCAGGGCTACTCCTCTGCCCCCCGTGCTAAGACCAAGGATGAGATTTTTACGTTTAAAAAATCCCAATTCTTTTTTTAGTAATTCCAGCGCTGAATCCAGTTGTGGCAGAGTTGGGAACCGGCTAAGGTCTTTTCGGGTTTCAGGAAAATAGCTCCTTGCATAGACACTTCTACCCATTTGCGGAGCCACTACCCGATACCCTTTCAGTAGGGCGGTTTTACAAACAGACGAGCTGTCGCACCATTTGCGGTTACTGAAATCCCAACCAGGCAGGAGTAGTAAATCTCCCACAACGTTTTTGGATTCCGGAAACTGAATGTAACACTCAATACCATTAACGATTATCGATGTATCATGGCGATGGCTGATAACGGTGTCTGCATCTTTAATCGCTTGAATCTGAATGGGCTGAGGTTTGGCCTGGCAATGCATCAAAAAGAGGGATGTTATTGCCAATAGTGAAAAGTACTGATGCCTCATGAAATTAAAACAATTTGGGAGAAAATTCGGGGTAAAAATAGGGGTTTTGCACTTCAGGCACATTCCGGTTTTCGCGCGCATGGCTGGCCAGCGGGGCAATGGTGTGGGCTTTCAGCCATTTGTCGTCGCAGGGTTTCACCAGTTCCAGCGCCTGTTCATCGGCACCAAAAACCCATTTTTGCCAATCTTCAGGTGCAAGAATTAACGGCTGCCGCTTTTTGGTGTTGTGAATTTCAGTGAGCAGCGGACCGGAAGGGCAGGTGACTATTGCAAATGTACCCATGGTTTCTCCGGTCTCCCGGTTAATCCAGTGCGATGCAATGCCTGCCACCAAAAAGAAATCTTCAGTAGACGGAAATATATAGTAGGGGTATTTCTTTTTGTTCAATTCACGCCATTCAAAAAAACCGGCCATGGGCACCAATATTCGGTGGCTTTCAAAGGCATGGTGAAACATGGGTTTCTCATGTAGGGTTTCACCTTTGGCATTTAACCCGTATTCGCGCAGTTCTGTGGCTTTTTCAGGGGTTTTCACCCATTCGGGGATCAATCCCCAATGCATGTTTTCTGCATGCAGTTGTGTATTGGCAACAACAACCGGCATGACAGGGTAGGTAAATGCCGAAATAAAAAAGCCGGGTTCGGGAACCTGCACTGCCTCTGTGAGGTTGAGACGGCTTTGCAGGGCCTTGGCTTTGAAATTGACAGAATAGGAGAAACACATGTTTGACAGTGGTTTGCCGCGATTTGACAGCTTTTTGGATTCGTACACCAAATCACGGTTGTCAAATCTACAAAATCCCCGACATTTGCAATGCATGAAAATTGCCCTGATTCGCGAACGCAAATCACCCCCCGACGTGCGTGTGGCCCTAACCCCTGTGCAAAGTGCCGCTTTGATGAACCGATTCCCGCAGGTTACGGTAGTGGCGCAGTCTTCCCCCGAACGTTGTTTTTCTGATGAAGAGTACGAAAGTGCGGGAATTCCCGTGCAGGAAGACATCACGGATTGCGATGTGATGCTTGGGATTAAAGAAATTCCGAGTGAATATTTGACCCCAGAAAAAACCTATTTTTTCTTCTCTCATACCATCAAAAAGCAGCCCTACAACCAAAAAATGCTGCAGGATATTATCCGCAAGCAAATACGGCTGGTAGACTATGAAACCCTGAAGTGGGAAAACGGACAGCGTGTGCTTGGATTTGGACGCTTTGCCGGCATTGTGGGTGCATATAACGGGTTGCTCACGTGGGGTAAAAAAACGGGTTTGTTCACCCTGAAACCGGCCTGGCAATGCGAAGATTACCGTGAGTTGCTGCAGCAAGCAGGAGGGGTGGATATCGGAAATGTTAAAATTGTACTTACCGGCGGAGGGCGCGTTGCCAATGGATCACTGGATTTTCTGCGAAACCTTCGTATTCGTGAGGTAACTCCGTATCAATTTATTCACCGCAGTTATGATGAGCCGGTCTTTGTGCACCTGAACAGCCCTGAAATTTATCGGCATAAGGAGGGTAAGCCCTGGGATACACAGCATTTCTATACACACCATAGTGAGTATGAGAGCAGCTTTCGGGATTTTTTACCCTACACGGATTTGTTGATGAATGGGATTTTCTGGACAGCCGATTTGCCGGCGCTGTTTACCAAAGAAGACACCGCAAAAGTAGATTTTCGCATAAGGGTAATCGCCGACATCAGCTGTGATGTGGAGGGTAGCGTACCCATTACCTGGAAAGCCACCACCATTCAGGATCCGGTCATTGGGTGGAGCCGAAGCGGGCAACAGCCCTGCGAACCCTGGACAGCCGATAGTATTGATATAATGGCGGTGAGCAATTTGCCCAACGAGCTGCCCTGCGACGCCAGTGAGGAATTTGGAGAGCACATGCTGCAGTACGTGTTTCCGGAGTTGTTGTCCAAAAACAGCCGAATGATACAGGGTGCTACCATTGCTGATTCGGGTGGGCTCACTGCTCCCTATGCCTATCTGCAGGACTATGTGAACGGTTAAGTCACCGACAAAATTTGAAATACGGTTCCGTTCAGTTCGAATGAATCCCCGACTTTTTTGCCCAGCATGGATTTTCCGGCCGGAGACTGCGGCGAAATGACCATAATATCCGTGTTTTGAATGGTGATTTTTCCCATGGGTGCGGCCAGCCAGAATAGGCCATTGTTGGTTTGAACCAGTGCTCCTATGCCTGCAATATCGAGGGGTTGACCTGTCTTAATACGTGCAAAAATGCCTTGCCACTGCTGTAACATGGCCAGCTGCCGGCTAATTTTCTCCAGTTCCTGCTGTGCCATTTCGCGGGCGGTTTCGTATTTATCGCCCATACTGCTTTTGGTGTCGGCCGCCACAGATTCTCGCAATGAAGCCATGGCCTCAGTTGCGGTTTGTATGCGGGCTTTCAGTTCCTGCAGGCAGTGCTGGTGAATAACGGTTTTGGTGGGCGACATGTTTGCTGCAAAGGTAGTGTACCCGGGTGTTTGCAAATAATCCTATTGCCTTTAGGTTGCTTTACGGAAAATCGCAAATTATCAGAGGGTTGTTTGTGAAAATCGCAAATTCCTATGGTTTAGGATGTGTATGTATTATCCGGTTTGCAAATAATACGCGGTGGGGCTTTTTCACATGACGAATGTCGTAAAACGGGTGTTTGATTATCGGCGTATTTTGTATGGATTAATTACCCGACTATGCTTAATTACACCGCCCTGCTCATTCCTGTTTTTCTGCTAATGGTTGCACTCGAATGGGGCCTAAGCATCAAAAGAAAAGACCATCGCTATCAGACCGGTAATATCGTCATTAATATGGCCATTGGTGCATTTGATCAGTTTGGGTCATTGTTTTATTTCGGTGCACTGTATGGGTGTCTGCAGTTTTCATACAACCATTTCAGGATTTTTTCGCTGCCCAATAATGGGATGCAGTGGGTATATGCATTCTTCGCCATTGATTTTTTATCGTATTGGTATCATCGGTTTTCGCATCGTATTAATATTCTGTGGGCAGGTCATATCACACATCACTCTTCAGAATTATTTAATTTTTCCAATGGTTTTCGCACCTCGTTGTTTCAGGGAATAAACCGCATCGCTTTCTGGATGCTATTGCCGGTATTCGGTTTTGATCCTTTATTACTCCTGATTTCGCTGAAAGTATCAGGTCTATGGGATTTTCTGGTGCATACCACCTATGTGCCCAAATTGGGCTGGCTGGAGAAAATACTGGTTACGCCCTCTCATCATCGCGTTCACCATGGTAAGAATGATCTATACATAGATAAAAATTACGGTTCAATTCTCATAATATGGGATAAAATATTTGGTACTTTTCAAGAGGAGACCGAGTCGGTGGAGTATGGAGTGAAAGCCAATTATACCGATAACAACCCCGTTAATGCTATTACGTATCACTATCATTATTTATGGAATGGTATTAAAAAAACCAATGGAATTATCAATAAAATAAAATTATTAATTATGCCTCCGGAATGGAAGCCGCAGCAGCAAGATGATTTTTCTCCGGGAGTAATTTGGCCGGCAAATGCATCACATACCTATCAGCGAATTTATGCAGCATGGCAGCTGCTGTGCTGTGTACCGGGTTTTGTAGCCATATTGTTTTATAAGGATGTTTTATCGTCTGCAGCGCTTTTGTATTGCATGTTGTTGTGCATTACTTCAATAACCCAAACGGCACTAATTTTTAAAGATAATACCTACCGATATTTCGACGGCTTGGAAACGATACGATTGTTGTTTTTATTGGCATTTTTACCCTGGATGGATATGGGTGAAATGAGCATTATATATTTACTGATTTTGTATTTCGGATTATCACTTTCTTATCAGCTGCTCATCGAAAACACCCTAGATAAATACCTTATTAAAAAAATCATACATCATGAAAAAACTTAACCTTTATCTTACCTTTTTAGTTCTTCTTGCTGCCTTTTTTAATGCCTGTGGGGTTAAAAAAGCCAATTCCTATGATCGTTTTGGAGGTGGATTTAGCAGAAATAAACCTATTAATTCTTCTGTCGTAAAATTGTCCGAAACAATTCCTGAATTAAATGAAAAAAAATATTCAGAATTGAAAAATAACAATTTAGATAATAAAGTAGGGTATACCGCAAAGCAACCATACGGTATTAAAAATATTGTAAATGACATATCTGAAGTAAAAGCGGCCGAAAAAATTAAAGATCAAATAGCTCCTATAAAGAATGAAAGTAATATCAATTCAGCAAAGACAGAGAAAGATAAACCGAAAATCATGAAGCTGGCAAAAAAATTATTATATATTAGCATAGCTGTGTTGCTATTGGGTTTAATGTTGATGGCAATCTTTGGTTTTGCACTCGAGGGTGTTTCTGCTCCCGGTGATTTGGGTGCAGTATTATTTGCTCTGGGTTTTATGTTTTTAATAATCTCATTACTAATGTTTATAATAGGTGGTATAAAAATGCTTTTAACGCCTATTCCTCCAAAATAAATCCGGATGTGACCGTTAAAAATAAACTTAATCTATCTACTAAATAAATATAATAAAAGATAAAAACAACATGAAAAAACATACTATTTATTTTACTGTAGTCTTATTGTTGGCTACTTTTATCAATTCCTGTGGACTTAAAAAAACCAATTCCTATGATCGTTTTGGAGGCGGATTTAGCGAAAAAAAGCCGGTTACTGCTACTTCC
Source organism: Flavobacteriales bacterium (assembly GCA_947496375.1). GTDB lineage: Bacteria > Bacteroidota > Bacteroidia > NS11-12g > UBA955 > RGEC01. Next base: position 83,985 of record CANMCY010000003.1, on the reverse strand, counting down.
GAAAGTGAAGCTGAAAAAATTGGTAACTTAGTGAATGAAAGATATGAAGATAAATCAAAATCGAATTTATCTAATCATGTTAAATTGTCAGAAAAGCAACTACATAAAATAAATAGTATTGTCAATGAAATACCGGAAGTTAAAACGGTAAAAAAGTATACTAAAAAAATGGCAGTACTTAAGCGAAATCTAAATGCTGCTGTTCCAAATAAGGAAATACCCAATGTATTAAGAACCGCATTCATCTTGGGTGGTGTGGGCTTGCATTTGATTGGATTAGGGTTCTTATTCATAGGTATATTTGGTTTCCGGTTCAAGAATGAAACTGTCGGAGGTTTTATTGGCTTTATTATGGTGCTTGCCGGGTTGGTTCTCCTTCTTATTTCGATTATTTTAGGGGTTATTGGAGGATTAATAATGCTATTAACTTCTAAGTAACCCTTTTATAAGTGATGTCTAGCAGTTTCTGTCATTTTTTTCGTTTTACACCTAAATCATTTATAAACTCTAATTGATATAAAAGTTGTACTTAGGCACACTTTTTGCTTATTAGGTCGTGATTAACTATGGCAACTAACCGCACTTTTACAATGATCAAGCCCGATGCCGTTGCCAACGGACATGCCGGCAAGATTATCGATCACATCACACAGGCCGGATTTAAAATCGTAGCCCTTAAGTACACACGCCTCAGCAATGAGCTTGCCGGAAATTTCTACGGCATTCACCGCGAGCGTTCTTTCTTCGGAGAACTGGTAGACTTCATGACCAGCGGACCCATCTATGCCGCCATCCTTGAAAAAGACAATGCAGTGGCCGATTTCCGCACCCTGATTGGCGCTACCGACCCGCAGAAGGCAGAGCCCGGTACCATCCGTAACCTCTACGCCAAAAGCATCGATGCCAATGCCATTCACGGCAGCGACAGCGATGAAAATGCTGAAATTGAAGGCAACTTCTTTTTCTCACAGTTCGAGCGTTTTTAACATTCTCAAACAAATTTTGTAAAAGCCCGCTAACTTTGGTGGGCTTTTTTTTATGCAAAATACTACATCCAACCCACGCACCGCCGGCCTCGACGTAGCATATCTTGAAGGGCCCCACGGCCGGTTCTATGAACTGGGATTTCTGTTTCGTGTGTTTATGGAGTTCCTGAAGGCCTATCGTAAGCTGCATTTTATTGGTCCTTGCGTAACGGTTTTCGGCTCGGCCCGCTTTGGAGAAGAACACGAATACTATCAGCTGGCCCGTAAAACCAGTGCCAGCATTGGTAAACTGGGTTTTGGTATCATGACCGGCGGTGGCCCCGGCATTATGGAAGCGGCCAACCGCGGAGCCAGAGAAAATGGGGCTTTTAGCATAGGGGTCAATATTAAATTGCCTTTTGAACAAAAACCCAATCCCTATCTGGATCGCTGGGTGGAAATACGCTACTTCTTTGTTCGCAAAGTCATGCTATTTAAGTATTCATTTGGGTTTGTGATATTGCCGGGTGGCTTTGGTACCATTGATGAAATGTTTGAAGCCCTTACCCTCATTCAGACCCGGAAAATGCCATGGTTCCCGGTGGTGTTGATGGGAAAGGAATACTGGGAGAATACCCTTGAACAGATGGATGTGATGCACAAACTGAAAACCATATCGCCCGAAGATGACGATATGCTGTGCATTACCGACGATCCCGAAGAAGCTGCCCGCTTCATTGAAGAAAAAGTGAAGCCCTTTGCCACAAGACGGCATCGTTATAAGCCCAGGTGGTGGCTGGGGGAGAAGTGAAATATTTTCTGGCTGATACCTTTTTATCAGCGCTGCTCATGGCATACTGAGTTACTCATGTCATACTGAGTTACTCATGTCATCCCGAGCTACTGATGGCATCCTGAGCTACGCATGGCATCCTGAGCTTGTCGAAGGATGACAGTCTTTATAGATTCCCAAAGTTTTTTTTCATGATCCACCTTTTTGTGGAAAAAGGTGGAGCCAAAACCATTACCAGCGCCGTACGATATTAAATCCCAGCCGCAGATCGCCCTTGCCAAAACGACCATTATTGCCGTCGGTCATATACCTAAACTCATTAATCGAATTGGCATTGGTCACAAACAACTGAAACGCATGGCCTGAAGTCCAGAATTCAATACCTGCACCCGCCATGGGAGGACCGCTATTGCGAATACGTTTATTAAACGCATGTGAAAACTCGCCGGTTAGGTGGATCCTGTCATTAATTCGATAACGAACATTGCCTACAAGTAAGGGAATATCATTGGCATCGGCTGTTGTTTCCACCAGATTTCTATGAACCAGTGTGGGCGCCAGTTGCAGCATGAACATATGCCGTCCCAGATATGAATTTCGGCTTATCAGCAATTGATGCGTATAATTCATCCTATGCGTATTGTAATAGGGATTCAGTCCGGTGGCGTTTTTTTCAAACACATAAGCCATGTCACTAAGCCATGTCACGGCTGTTTTAAACTGGTTTGTTCCATCGGGTTTTACAATTCCCCACTTTATATAACCATTGCTTGTTTTACCCATTCCACTTCTGCCAATACCTATCGTAATATTGCGATTTAGGCCATAGTCAAGGCCAATGCGTATGTTGCTTTGATCTAACCCCCAAGCACCTTCATAACCTGAATTGAGTTGTCCAAAACGGTGCTGAATGCAAAATTCAAGTTGTTTTTTACCCAGTGTGGGTGTTCCATGGCCGTTAATAATTCTGAAACTGTTGTGTATGGTTCTACGCAGGATTAATATGTCATGTGTGCTTATTTTATCTTCTTCAATAATATTATTTGACAGTTTTCCAGAACTATCGATTTGTGCATAGATGTTAATTTGAAAACCCAATAATAGAACAATATAATTAATTATTCGGCGCACCTTTTTTAATCCATGAATTGAGTTTAGACAAATTACAATCATTCCATTTGGGGCCACTGGGTGGCATTTGCTTGCTTCCGGTGTAGGGCGCTATCCAGGATAACACCCCAAATAGCTGACCGCTTTTAGCATATACCAATATTTCTGCGTGTGTGGAAAGGGCAATTCCGGCAGTAGCTGATTGTGTATTATGGCATCCCGTGCACTGTGCATCAATTAGTGGCTTAATATCTTTGGCAAAGCTCACATTTACGGTATCGCAGGTGGTTTGTCCGGGATATAGTTCTTCATTGTTATCGTAATAACATGATGAAGCTGACAGCATAAGAATTACAGACAGTATTAAATACTTAGTCATTGGGTGTACCCGCATTAATCCACTGTTCAAATTGCCTGATCTGACAATCGCTGAGTTTTTTGCTGCTCTTGGGCATCCAGTTGGTAGGGTGTGTTAGACTGTTTAACAATATCCCATTTTTTGCCGCATTGGCAACCCCGGTGTGGGAAGATAATTCAATTGAACCGGAGGCATTGGGATAGGCGTGGCAGCCAATACAGTACTTCTCGATCATGGGTTTAATGGTTCCTGAAAATGTGAATTGAGTACTATCACAGTCTGAGGGGCAATCCACCGTATTTTTTGCACCCAACATAATCCATTTTTGGATGAGGATTTTTTGTTCTGTATTGAGGTTTCCGTAACCAGAACCTCCCATTTGTCCCTGTATTTCCTTAAAAACTTCACTGTCTTTGGGGTCTCCGGGTTTAACTCCTGCTGCCATGATGCCCTGCCAGGAATTTAAAATCACCTCTTCTTCGGCAGTCGCCGGGTCGTGACATCCGCTTTTGGCGCAACTGCTCACAAAAATGGGTAGGATATCACGTTCAAAACAAATGGCTGAATCGGCTGCTGTAAGTGTTATTACCGGCATGTGTTTGCAACCCTGAGTCTGTGTTTGTGACAGGATCAGAGCCATTGCTATGAGAATGTTGGTTAAGCGCTTGGTCAACATTACCACAAAGTAACAACTTTAACCCCAATTTGCTGTGCAATAAATCGTAATTTTGCAGTTATGACACAAAAAGGTCCTATATCTCAATTTGTAGAGAAGCACTATTTGCATTTCAACGCGGCTGCTTTGGTGGATGCCGCCAAAGGATATGAAACCCACCTCACTGAGGGTGGTAAAATGATGGTTACCCTGGCCGGCGCCATGAGTACGGCTGAGCTTGGAAAAAGTCTGGCTGAAATGATCCGTCAGGATAAAATTGATATCATCAGTTGCACCGGTGCAAACCTGGAGGAAGATATCATGAACCTGGTGGCACACAGCCACTACAAACGAGTGCCTCATTACCGCGATTTAAGTCCGCAGGATGAATGGGATTTGTTGGAAAACCATTACAACCGCGTAACCGACACGTGTATTCCGGAAGAGGAGGCATTTCGCCGCCTTCAAAAGCATATTCATAAAGTTTGGAAAGACGCAGACGATAAGGGAGAACGTTATTTCCCGCACGAATACATGTATAAAATGCTGCTATCGGGCGACTTGGAGCAGTACTATGAAATAGATCCCAAAAACAGCTGGATGCTGGCGGCCGCAGAAAAGAATTTGCCCATCGTGGTTCCCGGATGGGAAGACAGCACCATGGGTAACATTTTTGCCAGCTATATTATCAAAAACGAAATGAAGGCAAGCACCATGAAAAGCGGCATTGAATACATGGTGTGGCTGGCCGACTGGTACCGCAACAACAGCAGCGGCAAGGGTGTAGGATTCTTCCAGATTGGCGGAGGTATTGCAGGTGACTTCCCGATTTGCGTGGTACCCATGATGTATCAGGATCTGGAGTGGCATGATGTGCCATTCTGGAGTTATTTCTGCCAGATCAGCGACAGCACTACCAGTTACGGCAGCTATAGCGGTGCGGTGCCTAACGAAAAAATCACCTGGGGCAAACTGGATGTAAATACCCCTAAATTCATTGTAGAAAGCGACGCTACCATTGTGGCTCCATTAATTTTTGCCTGGGTTTTGGGTTGGTAATCTTAATTATATTTCGTATATTTGAGTATGGTCTTTCGCTATAAACCGGGCAAACAAAATCTTAAAAAGCTCCTTGAAAGTGCTTTCAAAGATTGCGAAAACAGGCTCAAAGCCGGCGGAACACCTGATATTATGAAAATCTTCGGGAAAATTAAATGGCCTGAGGATCCGGTAACCTATCAAAAAAATATACGGGATGACAGGGAAAACCCTGCTGTTTGATACCAATGCAATTTTGTATCTGGCACAGGGAAACAAAACCCTGCTAGAATTAACCCAAAATACGGGAATATGCATTTCCAGTTTCACAAGGTTTGAAATACTTTCTTATTGGAATATCAAGCAAGAAGAAATTATATTGTTTGAGGATTTTTTAATAATGTGGAAGAATTTCATATTGATAATAGCATTTTTGAAATTGGAATTCACTTAAGAAAAAAATATAAAATGAAAACAATTGATAGCCTCATTGCTGCAACTGCCTTTGTGCATAATATTCCTTTGGTAACATGCGATAAAGATTTTAAAAACATAGAAGAAATAACCTTATTAATTATTGAATTATGAAAAAATATAAAATACTCCTATTAATATTTAGCACATTACATTTTTCAGCCCATGCCCAGGAAAAGCCCGCCTATCAGCTTTTTAGCAGCAAAGGCAAAAAGGCACAGTATGCGCAGATGGTAAAAGCCATGCAGGGCGCCGATGTGGTTTTGTTTGGGGAATATCACGACAATCCCATTGTGCACTGGCTTCAGCTGGAAAGCACGCAGGATGTTTTTAAAGTAAGACCCGCCATGGTGCTGGGTGCTGAAATGTTCGAGGCCGATGTGCAGACGGTGGTGGACCGTTATGTGTTTGACAGTATGCCGGAAAAAGAATTTAATAAAACCGCACGTCCGTGGCCCAATCACAAAACCGATTATAAGCCCTTGCTTGATTTTGCCCGAGAAAAGCGCATCCCGTTTATTGCTACCAATATCCCCAGAAAATTTGCGAGTGCCGTTTTTCGCGGAGGTTTTGAAGCCCTGGATACCTTGACCGCCCTGCAAAAAAGCTGGGTTGCCACTTTGCCACCCCTCTATGACAGCACCTTGCCCTGCTATGCCGATATCGGAAAAGCTGTAGGTATGCACGGTGGACCCAACCTGCCTAAGGCCCAAGCCATTAAGGATGCTACCATGGCGCATTTTATTGTAAAAAACTACCAACCGGGAAAAATCTTCATTCACTATAATGGGGCCTATCATAGCAATCATTATCAAAGCATTTACTGGTACTTGAAACAATTAAATCCATCGCTTAAAATCGTCACCATCAGCACGGCCATGCAATCTCAATTAAAAACCTTAGATACAGAAAATAAAGGCCTCGCAGATTTTATCATATTGACGCCGGAAAGCATGACGAGAACACACTAATTATTAGTTGAGAGTTTAGAGTTGAGAGTCTAGAGTTGAAACGCGAAATGCAGTTGAAAATTTACTGTTGATAGTCTATAGTTAAAATACAAAATATAGTTGAGGGTTATGGGGGATGTAATTAGCAAAGCGGATGTGGAATGGGTGGTGCGGGAGCAGTATAGAAAATTGTTGGAGGATGCGTTTACCGCACCGGTATTTTCTCACCTGGATTTAGAAGAACATTTACCTCGTATTTTTATGTTCTGGTGTTTTGTGCTGGATATAGACGCTGCCAACAATCCTTACCGCGGAAGTGCTTTTGAGCCGCATACCCGATTGGGTTTGACGGCTAAACATTTTGAGATTTGGTTACATTATTTACATGGCTCAATTAAAGAAAAATTTGAAGGCCTGAATGCTGAAAAATGGATCAATAAAAGCAATGAATTGGGCATCATGTTTCAATACAAAATGGGATTGCTTGATGATGAATCCCATGTAATAAAAAAATTATAAAAGCAGTTTTTAAAAACCCTGAACGCCGCTTACAGTTGTGTATTTCAGTACTACGTTTTTATTGGGATAAATACGTTTAAACGCACTCTGTACCATAAGCGTGGCCTCATGAAATCCACACAGAATCAGTTTTAATTTACCCGGATAGGTGTTGATATCACCCACTGCATAAATCCCTGGGGTTTGGGTGCTGTAATCTTCCGTATTTACCTCAATGGCATTTTTGCTGATTTGCAAACCCCAGTCGGCAATGGGGCCCAGCTTAGGCGATAGGCCAAACAGGGGTAAGTAATAATCTGCTGTAAGGATTTTGTCTTCTGCACCCTCCTGCATTACAACCACAGAATCCAGAGCGGGTGTGCCTTTCAATCCGGTAACCTCACTGTTGGTTGTCAGATTGATTTTACCGCTCGCAGCCAGATCTAGCGCCTTCTGAACGCTATCCGGATGCCCCCTGAATTCAGTGCGCCTGTGTATCAGGGTTACGTGAGAAGCCACGTCAGCCAGAAATATACTCCAGTCCAGGGCGCTGTCTCCGCCACCTGCGATTACCAGTTTTTTACCCCTGTATTTCTCAGGGTCTTTCACGATATAATCTACCCCGTTTTCTTCGTATAGGTCCAGTCCGGCAATTGGGGGCTTGCGGGGCTCAAAACATCCCAGTCCTCCTGCAATGGCAATGTTGGGTGCCCTGTGTACTGTGCCTTTATGGGTAATTACTTCAAAATGTCCGTTCTCCAGCTGAATGATTTGTTCAGCCCTTTCACCCAGTGTAAATCCGGGCTTAAATGGGGCAATCTGCTCCATTAGGTTGTCTATCAAATCACCTGCCAGCACGGAAGGGAATCCAGGGATGTCATAAATGGGTTTTTTGGGATAAATTTCCGTCAGTTGTCCGCCGGGCTGGGGGAGAGCATCAATCAAATGACACTTTAATTTCAGCAAACCTGCCTCAAAAACAGTGAAGAGACCTACAGGTCCGGCTCCGATGATGATGATGTCTGTTTCAATGGCTGCTGACATGGCTGCAAATTTAATACACAACCCTGCTGCGCTATACTTTTTTTCTGTTATTTGCAGTAACAATGCAGCACCCCGAACAGATAATTGAGACAGCATTTCCCGGGTTTACCTGGACGCATATAATCCATCCGAATTTAGAAAATATGGAGCGGTTTGCCGAAAAGTACAGTCTCAATGATTACCAGCTCACAGATAGCTTGCAGCCGGGCCACTTGCCAAAATATGAGCAACAGCATGAATACCGGTTTTTGATTTTACGCGCCCTGCTGCCCAAGTTGCCGGAAAGGAATAATACCGTTGGGCAAATGTCCGGAAAGGTTGCCTTTTTTTACAATGGCGAGAAAGTAATTACCATTTGCCGTCACCATTTGGCAATTCTTGAAAAGCCATTTTCTGAGGATATTAACAGTCCGGAAGAATTTGTTATTGTGGCCATGAGCCGAATTTTTCAAACCTATGAGGGAACCCTGAAACAGCTGTCTGACAAGGTAGATAACATCGAAAAAATTATATTTCTTCGCAATTTTTCACGCATTTCTTTAGAGGATTTATATTTTCATAAAAGCAAAACCCGGGTGATTAAAAAATTATTGCAGATTTCCCAAAGTGTATTAAATCAAATTAAATTTCAGGATATACACCAAACGGCATTTCAGGATGTGAAAGATCAGTTATTTGGTTTAATTATGGGATATGAAGAAACCATGGAAAATTCAATAAACCTGTTAAATACCTATTTGTCTATTAATTCCCGAAAAACAAATGATGTAATGAAACTGCTGACCATTTTTTCTGTATTTTTTCTTCCTCTTACCTTTATTGTAGGGGTATATGGCATGAATTTTAAAAACATGCCGGAATTATACTGGCAAAATGGCTATTACTATGCATTAACACTAATGACCTTCGTTTGTATCGCCATTTTTATCTGGTTCAGAAAAAGAAAAATTATTTAATTATTCTTTAGTAAAACACCGTTGAGGTATCCCATCACATGGGCGGTAGCACCCGCTTTGGATGTAATATATTGTTGGGCTTTTTTACCTGCATATTCTCTGAATTCCGGATTCCCTAAACCACTTTTCAGGTGCTTTTCAAAAATGTTGTAATCTTCACATTCATATCCAAAACCTGCCTCTATACTTTCCAGGGCCTCAGGAAATTTCTGGTGTTTGGGGCCAAATAAAATGGGAATACCCCTGGATGCGGCCTCCAGCATGTTGTGCAGACCCTTGCCAAACGCACCGCCGATAATTGCCATATCCGCATAAGCATAAATGCCGTTTAGTACACCAATGCAATCAACAATCAGTATTTTGGCTTTGGAAATATCCGCACCATTTTGCCATTCACTATAGGTTATACATGGGTATTCAGAAAATCTTTTTTGGATATCCGCTATATGTTTTTTGCCAATGTCGTGGGGAACCAGTATGAACTTCCGATTTACGGGCATACCGTTATTGATGAAAAATTCTTGCAGCAACTTTTCTTCCGGGGGCCAGCAACTGCCTGCTACGCAAAGGATATTGTCACCCTTAAATAGGGCAATCTCCGGCATGGCTGCTGTTTCACGAATTACATCCAGCACCCTGTCAAATCGGGTGTCTCCACTAATGCTGATATTGCGCAAACCCTCGGCGCGGGCTTTTTCAGCACTGGTTTCGTTTTGCACAAAAACCCGGTCAAAATCCTGCAGGCAGCGCTTCCAGCCCTTGGCCCAGGGTTCAAATACGAATTGTTCTTCACGGAATAAGCATCCCACTGCTACCATTTTACAGCCGTATTTTAATCCTTGCTGCATGTAGCGAAGCCAGAATTCATATTTAACAAATATGACCATATCGGGCTGCACATAACGATACCAGAGTTTGGCGTTGCGCTCAAAATCCAGCGGCAGGTAAAAGACACCATCACAAGGGTAGGACTTGCGTTGCTCATACCCTGAGGGTGAAAAAAAGGAAATAACTACGCTTGTTTCGGGTTGTTCTTTCTTGAGTGCGTCAAGCAAGGGCCTGATCATCTCGAATTCACCGAGCGAGGCACAGTGAAACCAGATTCGTTTTCCTGTTTTTTTGGGCAGGGCCCGACGCATCCTTTTGCGCCACTGCCACCGGCCTTGAATCATTTTGCGGGCCTTTGAATGGAATGGAGCGGCCAAAACAAGACCCAGCAAGTACAATGTGATTAGCAAGGGATACACCATCAGTCAAAATACTTTGGATTGTCCTGCTTGCGTGCCTTCAGACTCAGGGGTATGATGATGCCTCCGGAAAGGCCACTATAAAAATCAAAATGTTGACTGTTGTCGGGTCCACCATCTGCAAAATTCCAGCTGCGCCTATTTTTGGTGAAACCCTGTGCAACATCCAGCCCGGCAAACACACTGATGGTTTCCGGATTCAGATAATGCCAGCGAAAGTGTTGTACCAGCTGCAATCCATTGGTGAGTCGGTCATAACCTTTGGCGTATTCTCCTTCCAGTTGTGGAGTTCTCCCAACGTCAAAGCGCATTTTTACGTAATGCTGCATAAATCCTGCACCCAGGGCCAGTTCAAACTGACCTGATTTTCCGCCTTTACCGCCAAGGAGTTTGCCCACGGTGAGGGTTGTGGAGTTTCCACGCATATAATACCGAGTAACGGTTGGGAAGCCGTTCTGGTCAATGACTTCACCGCTGGGTCCCAACACATCACCAAACAGATTGCTGTAGTTTACGCGGTTGCCCCAAAATGGTGTATGATTAATTCCCACTGTGATATTACTGCCCGATTTGTAATAGAGACCGGCGGGCATGCTGGCAAATTGCGGAAATCCTTTGGCCAGTTCTGCACCGGTAAGATAAAATCCACCACCTACTCGCAGCAGCAGAAAAGAGCCACTTCCCGGCGATTGTGGCGCAGGAGCCGGGCCCTGTATGGGCTGGGCGTTTATAACAGAAACAATGAGAAAAACAGATATGATGGACAAAAGCCGCATTGATGCTGCGAATCTACGTTTTTTATGATTGTGAGTGTGCAACAATAAAGTCAGAAATGCAGGATATAAAATCAGATGGATTGTCGGCATGCACCCAGTGGCCCGCGCCGGCTATGGTTTGCAGGGCTGCATTCGGAAAAAAGTTGAGAATATGAGGCATGTCGGTATCCTTGATGTAGCCGCTTTTTTCTCCGCGAACAAACAGGGTAGGGCCGGCATAACCACGTGATAGGTGCAGATCGCCGATAAGCTCAGGGTAGTATTTTTCCAGTGCCGCCGCATTGATTTTTAGCTGATATCCACCTCCCGGTCCGGGTTCCAGGTTTTTAAGTAAAAACTGTCTTACACCGGCATCGGGGGCGTAGGGCTCAAAGAGGGTTTCTGCTTCCTTGCGGCTCTGCACACGGGCAAAATCAATATCGTGAAACGCTTTGAAATACTCACCATGCCCTGCAGGATACGCTTTTGGTGCAATATCTACTACAATCAGTCCCGAAATCCTGTCCGGGTGTCGTTCTGCGAATGTCATGGCAGTTTTCCCTCCCATACTGTGGCCCACTACAATAGGACTGTCATCACTCAGGTGGTTCATGAGGCCGAGTAAATCTTCACACATGGCATCAAAACCTGCATCTTCATGGTGAAAGCTGCGACCATGATTGCGGGCATCAAAAGTGATAACCCGGTAATGTTGGCTCAAAATTCCGGCGGCGTAATGCCAGTTATCGAGCATTCCGAAAATACCGTGAAGGATATAGACAGAAGGTCCTGAGTCGCCATAGATGCGGTAATTAGGGAGCATTTTATGCTACAAATAAAGAAAATTTAATCAAATAATTTAAAAACGGAATCGTTTAATTTATTGATGTTTTTTTTCGTCTTTCCGGATGGGATAAAAGAAACACCCCCAAAGCGTATCACCCAATTTTGATTGGCAAACAGCATTCTTACCTCTCTTTGGGTTAATTTGGTACTAAATCGAGATATATAGTGATGATTAAGTCTCTCATTATATAGCAATGTGGGGCTAATAATATGTATTGTACTATTGTTATTAACTAATAATAACGTATCTATTCTTTTGTATAAGTTGTTTTCGTGTTTAATGGAAAAGTTCATTACGGCAGAATCATTGAGGTTTCGTAAATATTTGAATGTAAAATCAGTCTCAAAAAAGTTCTCGTTTTTAAACTTTAATGTAATGGGTTTAATGAAGTATTGTATACCGGCATTTCCCATAAAATAAGATTCATATAAATGTTTTCCGGATTTAACGGCCCCGGGCCTCAACATCATGCAACCGGATGTGAAAAACGTAAGAATAATTAAAAAAATAGAGAGGTTAGGGCGTTTCATTGAGGGTTTGTAGTGATTTTAATTCTTTCTCTCAGTGCTTTTTCAGAGAGTAAGCTGTCTGGCAGATTGTTGGTATAAGTTCTGCCAATAATGAGTATTTTACTTTTATTTACCTGACATGCCAGGGTGTGCAGTTGCAAGCCCTGTTGTGTGTAATAGCTGCGATAAGTCATGGTGTTAGAATCCACGCTTTGCTTCTGTTGGTTTAATAGGGGAATGGATGGTTTGATATTTAAAAGAGAGTCACCTGAAATTCCATAGGGCAACCCGATAAATATGCCATATTTCTCATGGTGAATATATTTAAATAAGGGGATGCTGTTTTGGTTGTTTTTTAAATATTTATTATATTCATTGTTAATGTTCTGATCAATATTTGGAAGTGTTTCTCCTGTTTTGGTAAGAAATGAAACACCATTAAATAACATAATATCATCCGGCTTTTGATCTTTGCAGGAAAATAAAAATAGAACTATTATGTATAGATAATTACGCATGCGAAAAAGGCATAAAAAAACCCCGAAATTTAATTTCGGGGTTTTTTTAGAGATTTTATTCTCCGGTTACGATGGTTTCGTAAGTAACAATCAAATTCAATAGACTAGTTTGCTTGATGTCTACAGTAGAGATTTTGCTGATACCGCCGTTTTTGGCAGCTCTGGCAATACTAGCATCCTGGTCAAAGAACAAAATACCTAAGTAGCCGGTTGCTTTTGCAGTTCCAACTTTGCTTCCAACTGGGTTGCTGGTAGCATTAACAGGCAAAGTGAGCGCGCAGTTAGACATGAAGATGCCTGCAGCTGCCAGTGCCATGAAAGTCATAAATTTGTTTTTCATAGTATTTTAAATATGGTCTTACAATATTATCCACTGCCATTGTAAAGTGCAAGACAAGCCAAAACAAGTTATTCACATAGTTATTATACTGCTGAGGTATTAAATATTCAAAAATCTATGGAAACTTGGACAAGGCTTCATATAATTGTAACCAAATTCTAAATTATGAAGAAATTGACCATCCGCATGACCGTTTACCTAGCCCTGGGAATGTTCATGTTTTCCTGCTCTGTAGAGCGAAATGCCGTTACCCGCGGAGAAGCATCTTCCTTTGGTGTGGGATCAGGAATTTCCGGTTCGCAAAAGCAGAATCGTAAAACTTCTATTGAGACGTTAACCGATGCTGTGAAGGACGAGAATAATTCTGTAGCTAATATTGAGGAATCTGCCATTGGTATGGCTGTTGCAAAACCTACCGTTACAGATATAATTAACGAATCAACTGTGACAAAGCTTTCTGAGAATGCGGTAGCAGCTCCGTTTCTTAAGAATTTAAAGGCCAAAATAGTTTCGAATCATGAAGTAAGTAAGCACACGGTCTTTAATGCACCGGTTGCGGTAAAAGCAAGACAGGGTGTGAGCAAAAGCTGGTATTTAACCTTGTTTCTTTGTTTTTTCTTTGGTATTCTCGGGGTTCACCGATTCTACCTGGGATACACCTGGCAGGGCCTTGTACAGTTATTTACACTGGGCGGTCTTGGTATCTGGTGGTTAATTGACTTTGTGCGTATTATCCTGAAGAAACTTGAGCCACGTTGTGGTATTTATGAAGATATTTAATGGTTAAACAACCCCATAAAAAAAGCGGCTTATGCCGCTTTTTTTATATCAAAAAGTTGTCTTAATTAATTCAGTACCGACTCTACAGGAGTGTATTCCAGGTTAAATGCTTCGGCCACGCCTTGGTAAACGACTTTGCCATTCACTACATTTAATCCCAGGCACAATTCTTTGCTCTTACTGCAGGCGACTTTCCAGCCCTGATTGGCCAGCTGTATTGCGTAAGGCAGTGTGGCGTTGGTCAGTGCAAGTGTGCTGGTATAGGGTACGGCACCGGGCATATTGGCCACACAGTAATGGATTACATTATCTACTTCATATATGGGTTCAGCATGGGTGGTGGGTTTGCTGGTTTCGAAACAACCTCCCTGATCAATGGCAACATCTACAATAACCGCACCCTTGCGCATGGTTGAGAGCATATCTTTAGTGATAAGCTTGGGGGCCTTAGCACCGGGAATCAGTACACCGCCAATAACAAGATCGGCAGTTTTTACCGCCTGACGAATGTTGTAGCTGCTGCTGTATTGGGTATCCACATTGGCCGGCATAATGTCGTCTAACTGACGCAACCTGGGCAAACTAATATCCATAATGGTCACGTGTGCTCCCATGCCTGCGGCCATTTTGGCTGCCTGTGTTCCTACAATTCCGCCACCAAGTACTACCACTTCAGCAGGTTTAACACCGGGCACGCCACCCAGCAGAATACCCCGTCCACCCATGGGTTTTTCAAGGTATTTGGCGCCTTCCTGCACGCTCATGCGGCCTGCTACTTCGCTCATGGGAACCAGCAACGGCAAACTGCGGTCTGCTTTTTCAACGGTTTCATAAGCCAGACACACCGCATTGCTCTTTATCATGGCATGCGTGAGGGGCTCGTAGCTGGCAAAGTGGAAATAGGTAAACAGCAGCTGATTGGCCTTGATAAGGCTGTATTCGCTTTCGATTGGTTCTTTTACCTTGATGATCATTTCGGCGATGCCGTATACTTCCTCAATGGTGGGCAACAGCTTAGCGCCTGCCTCTGTATACTCCGAATCATCAAAACCACTGCCTGTGCCTGCGTTTGCCTGCACATATACAGTGTGTCCGTTTTTTACCAGTTCGCTGGCTCCCGCAGGTGTTAAAGCCACCCGGTTTTCATTGTTTTTAATCTCTTTGGGTACTCCGATTATCATAAGTAAAAGTGCCGCAAAGATACTCAGCTTTGGGTATCTCCTACAAACCCAATATGCCTTCCATAAAATATTGCGTATTTTCGCACTATGAACGTTGGCTGGATTCAAAAATATGCCCTTAATCTAGGATGGTTTTTGCTGCTGTTGGGAGGGATATCCCTACTCGATCGAGGAACCTGGTTTTATGTTGGACTGTTAATGGTATTGGCCGGCTTACTAAACATGCTAAATACGCTCCGCCTGTTGTATTTGGGTAAAAATGCTTTGCTGCTTTCCATCGGCAGCATGTATTGGCTGAATATCGGTGCTTTAATAGTGTTGTCTTTTGCCCATGTGTTGACCACTAAAAAGGAAATTTCATGGGAATTGGTCGGCTTTTTGGTCGTTAGTGCATTATTTCTGTTTGTAGCTAAGCTGGGTGCGCAAAACACAAAAGTTCCAAGCAGCGGTAAGCAATCAGTCAGACGCTAGTTCCTGCATGAGTTTCGCCGTACTGCGGCTCAGAATCTGAAAAACCTCTTCAAATCCTTCATGCCCGCCATACCAGGGATCGGGCACATCCTCCGCATATCCTTCATGGTCCCATTTGCGCATTAGATGTACTTTTTTATGGTCCGCCGGGTCATTGCTGAGGGATTTAACATTGCGCTCATTGCTGCGGTCCATCACCACTATCATATCGAAATCTTTAAGGTGCTCAGGGGTGAACTTTTTGGCAGTGTGGTCAAAAAACAATCCGTTTTCTTTCGCATTACGCAGGGTACGTAAATCGGCATTTTCGCCAGCATGGTTGCCGCTGGTGCCCGCACTGTCTATCAGAAATAAATCCTGAAGTCCGCTGTCATTTACATGTTTTTCAAACAGGGCTTTGGCCAGTGGCGATCGGCAAATGTTGCCAAGGCAAACAAACATAACCTTGAATTGCATTTGCGCAATATTAGCTATGCGCAATCACATCCAGCCCATTTCTGTTCTGATTTTTCCTTTGGTGTTGCATTTGCTTCTCGAAGTGCCGCAAGCACTCATAGCGAAAACAACCAGTAAGATGAAGAGTAGGAGTGTGGATGACGTATTCATAATAACCTTAACGATAAAACCTTCCATTGCATTTTATCAGACCTGAAAAATGTCAATGTTGACGTAAAATCTATAATTTGTAAAAATTGAGTATATTAAAGTGGTTGGCATCAGAATCACCTGTTCATGCTGATTTTAAAAACCACTAAAACAATCGGGCTTTCAGCGATGAGTTCAACCCGTTTTTGTGCAGCATAACCGAAATGGTCTTGAGCCGAAAATAGGCCTCGCTCACATACAAATAACCACCACAGTAGTTAGCGCTGCCCCAGCTGTTCTTAACCTTGAAATATCGTGTTCCGTTCTGGTCGGTCAGCAGGCCGGTAATGTGCATGCCATGATCATCTGTGGTTAATTGTCGGTCAAACTCATCCTGTCGCAATTCCGGGGTGATGGGTTTTTCGGCATAGGGCTGATCGAAGGCAGATCCGCTGCGCACAGCACCTGCATCGTTGAAAAACCGTGAATCATCCCCCTTTTTCTTAACCAGCGTATCATTCACCGGCACGATACCCAAACCATCCCGGAAAGAAAACCCTTTTTCACTCACGTCTGCAGCCCATGCTACCGTGTATCCGTTTTTCAGTGCCTCTACTGTGGCCTGGGTCAGGTCGTCCAGCGTGATATTCCATGCCTGCTGCATGCTCCAGTTGTCGGGAACTTCAATGGTAAAGGGCTTGTAATAAGGATGATGGGTGAAGCTGGTCATTGCCACATAGTCATTCATATTCAATCCCAGCGATGCGGCAAAAGTCTGTGGCGTGTATTCTTTTCCGTTATACTGGAACTTTTGAGGCACTTTGCCCAGATAGGCATCCAGCACACCTTCTACGGCCTTTATCCATACTTTACTGTAGGTGCCGCCGGGATTGTTTTTGAGTTTTTCCATCATGCCCTGCAACAGAGCGAGCATCTCATCATGGTTGTGGCGGCTTTGACCGTATTCCAGGCCGGTGTATACTTCTTCCGGTACAATGCCGTATTTGCCAATGATGTAGGGTATGTCGTGGCCTTCGCCGCCTTGTTCAAAATTGCATTTACCATTCATCCGTATATAGTTGATGGCTTTTTCAACGTAGCCCCAGCGTACAACATACATTTCACTGAGGTCATGTTTGCCTTTGCCGGTCCTCAGCAACTCACTTTCCAGCATGCTCAGCGTGCTGAAACTCCAGCAAGTAGCTGTTTTACACTGATCTTTTACTTCCGTACCGGCCAAATCATACACGTATTTGAAGGTATATTTACTGCCGGATTTATTGGTGACAGTCTGTTGAGCGAAAAGGGCTGTAAAAGAAAAAAACAGCCATGTCAGCGAGGTTATTCTCATATTGGCAAATGTAGTAAAACAGAACGGAATACCGGGTTTTAAACTGCCCGAAATGGCCTGCGAAGCACGTAGGATTTGGGTTTAAAGAAATATTTCCGGTAAAATTTTAACACAAACTTCAGATAGATGCGGTTAGTAAATATCACAATGCTGTTTGGCATGGGTTCGGCTCCCAGTGTACTTTTGATTTCGGTAGCCGTTCGTCCCAATTGAATCTGTAAAATATCCGTACCTACATTTTTTGCAATTAAATCAAGCATGAGTCTCTGGTATAAATGCCAGTTTTTAGCTTTTTCTGCGTCGTAACCAATATGCATGGCAAATACCGTTTCTCCTGCCTTTACAGCACTGAGAAACCCTACAATTTGATCGTTTTCATCCAGGCAAAATACTGTCTGATAGCGATTCCCATAGGTTTTACAAAATCCCCTGATCAGCCCTTTTAAATCCGGTGGCAGGGCCAGCGTTTTGTTGGCCAGGGTGTCAGCAAGGAGTTTTGCCATACAGTCAATTTGGTGTTCTGAAAGGCCATCCCCATCCTGCCATACCGTTTTGAGATGTTCGCTGCACTGTAGGGCCTTATTAACCCTAATCCTGTATTTGCTGTGCATGGCCTGCTTGTAATCTTCAAGATTTTTCCACTCTTTTTTCAAAACAAGCAGCATGTAAGGTTCTGCCGGAAATACAATCCCATCATCGGGTTTGGGGGTTCCCCAAAAGTTACATACCACGGTTTGAATTCCGGGTTGTAATAGGAAGGATTGTCCTGCGGTAAATTGGTTTTCCTCTAATACCGACATACCGGGTGTGCAGGGATTTCCTGCAAATACCAGACTCCCTTTTTTCAAAAAAGCATTGAAAATGCTCAGTAAAAGGCGAGATACATATTTACCGGTAGGGTTGCTGAATTCCGGAATGTATAATTCTGGATAACCGTCCTGTTGCTTGATATGATTAGCTCTCAGGCCTAAAACAGGTTCCGCTGTGTTGTCGGAATGTTTACAGGCTGCAGCCAATGTAAAGCAAATAAACGGCATACCGCAAAGCTAACAAAACTGCTGCTTATTGGTTTTTATAGAATAAATATACCCAATTAACCAAAAAATGCAGACGGGATTTCGAACCGCAATAATTTGCACGATATTTGAAAGTTCATTGATGATGAAAAACAGTTTTCTCCTTTTATCGGTAGCTTTTTTTACCCTTGGTGCATGGGCTCAAAAGAGCAATAACGGTAAGTCTCCGGTTTCGCTGCTTGTTCCGGTTAAAGGCTACCCCGTAGCCGGCAACCTGGCATCTTACAAAACGTTGCCCTTAACCACCGATCTCTCTTCCCTGTCAGAGGTTGAAAAACAAACCCTGCGTCATCTGATTGATGCCGCCAAAGTGGCAGATGAAATATTCTGGCAACAGGCATGGGGCGATAAAAAACTGCTGCTTGATCGCGTTAAAAACGATACCCTTAAGCGATTTATTGAACTCAATTATGGTCCTTGGGACCGCCTCAATAATAATGTACCCTTTGTGCAGGGCATGGGCGAAAAGCCCAAAGGTGCCGGTTTTTATCCGGCCAATATTACCCAGGCAGAATGGGATCAATGGAACAATCCTCAGAAGAATAATCCCTACAGCGTGGTTAAGCGCGATGAATCTGGAAAATTATTTTCAGAGCCCTACCATACTGCTTATCGGGAAAACATGATTGAAATGGTGAAACACCTTTCCCTGGCAGCCAATACCATTCGCCAGGAAGATGAGCGGTTTGCCAATTTTTTGATTGAGCGATGCAATGGTTTAATGCAGGGTGAATACAATAGCAGTGATATTCACTGGTTGGGTTTACTAAATAACCGTCTGGATATCATCATTGGCCCAATTGAAAATTATGAAGATGAATTTCAGGGAATTAGAACAGCATTTGAATCCTATGTAATGGTTAGGGATATGACCTGGACGCAGAAACTGGAAAAGTATGTTTCTCTGTTGCCTTCCCTTCAGCAAAGTTTGCCGGTAGATGCCGCCTATAAGCCAACGCTGGCCATGAATTCACCCCAGTCATCCATGCCTGCAGGTAATGCAGACGCGATGGTGGTGATAGAGGCACCCCTCCCTGGAGCGCCCGACGGTCCCAAACCCGGAAGCTCACTCGCCGTGTTTGATGTGATTTATTATGCAGGCCACAACAATGCAGGCAGTAAAACCATTGCCGTGAATTTGCCCAATGATGAGAAGTTGCAACAGGAATATGGCACACGGCGCTCTCAGTTGAAAAATGTGATGCAGGCCAAATTTGACAATATGGTAAAACCCATTGCCGGTTTAATGCTGGTTGAAACGCAGGCGACAAAAGTGAACTTCGATGCATTTTTCAACAATGTCATGTTTCATGAGGTTGCCCATGGTTTGGGTGTAAAGAACACAGTAGATGGGAAAGCAACTGTCAGAGAGGCCCTGGGGGCAGATTTTTCACCCATTGAAGAATGTAAAGCAGATGTTTTGGGGTTGTATATGGTCACCAAACTGCTGGAAACAGGCGAACTGACCGGCAATATCGATGATTTCTATGTGACTTTTGTGGCCGGAACCTTCCGCAGTGTGCGTTTTGGCGCTGCCAGCGCCCATGGCAAAGCCAACATGATAATCTTCAATACCTTGCTCTCCAAAGGTGCTGTTTCTCGTCAAAAGAATGGCAAATACCTCGTGAATGTGCCCGAAATGAAAAAGATAATCAGCAATCTGGCCGCCGAGTTACTGACCTTGCAAGGCGATGGAAATAAAGCCGGTGTATCCAATATGTTGAGCACCCGCGCCGTTATATCCGAAACCCTGAAAGCAGATTTGGTGAGTATTGAAAAAGCAGGAATACCGGTAGATCTGATATTCGAGCAGGGAGTTAATGTATTGGGCCTAAACAAAAAGTAACAAACTAATTTAATGAGAATAAAATCCTGGATTTCCTTTTTCACCGTAGGTACTGCCCTGACATTGCTGGTTTTTTGCAGCAATAAAAAATTTACCGCCGGAGATTCTTTGCTGGTAAGGGTTACCGGCATATTGTCAGAAAAACACTATGCTCCTGTTAAAATAAATGACGATTTTTCTAAAAAATTGTATGATAATGTCTTGGAGAAATTGGATGATGATAAGCATTTTTTCACCCAGGAAGACATCAAAAAATTGCAGAAATACGAGTATTCGCTGGACGATCAGATAAAAGCCGGGCGATTCGATTTCTTCGATTCTGCCTGGAATACATTGATGAACCGATTGGTTATTTTGGAGGAACATTTCAATAAGACCCTGGACAAGCCCTTTAATTATGAAAATAGCGGAACCTACACCGTTCGTGAAAACACAGAAAAATACCAGCCCAATGTTAACTCTCTGAAAGATGATTGGACACTCTGGCTGCAGTACCAGACGGTAGATCGGCTCTATCGCAAACAAGAGGCCGCCCGTATCGCGAAAGATTCTGCTCAAACCGCCAATAAACCTTTTGATACCCTTGAGTTAAAAGCAAGGCAAGAGACGCGTAAGTTCTGTACTGACTGGTTTAAACGCTGGCGTAAGATGGATAAGCGTGATAAGATTTCTTTTTTTGTAAACGCCATCACGGAATTGTATGATCCGCACACCAACTACTATCCACCGGAGGATAAGGCCAATTTTGAT
The DNA here is from genome assembly GCA_947496375.1 of Flavobacteriales bacterium. GTDB lineage: Bacteria > Bacteroidota > Bacteroidia > NS11-12g > UBA955 > RGEC01. The sequence goes on along the minus strand of CANMCY010000003.1, from coordinate 62,888 downwards.
ATCAGCATGACCGGCAAGCTGGAAGGGATTGGTGCTACACTCACAGAACGCGATGGTTATATAAAAGTTGAAAGAATAGTGCCCGGCAGTGCCAGCTACAGGCAGGGTGAATTGAAAGCCGGAGACCTTATCATTAAAGTAGCACAGGGCTCCGCCGAGCCCGTGGATGTGGTGGATATGAAACTGGATGATGCCATACAGCTCATTCGGGGCAAAAAAGGAACAGAGGTGCGCCTGACCGTGAAAAAACCCGATGGAAGCATCAAGATTATACCCATTATACGTGAAGTGGTGGTGATAGAAGAGAGTTATGCTCGCAGCGCCATCATTGAGTTTGAAGGTAAAAAGATAGGTATTATTCAGCTGCCGAGTTTTTATGCAGACTTTAGTGAAAAGGGTAGGGGCCGTCACTCCTCACAGGATGTGTATATGGAGTTGTTGAGGTTGCAGGATGCCGGTGCTCAGGGAATTATGCTGGACCTGCGCAATAATGGAGGTGGTTCTTTGGCAGATGCCATTGATATGGGCGGTTTGTTTATCAAGGAAGGACCCATAGTGCAGGTGCGCGAACCCAGGGGAATGGTAGATGCACCCGGCGACCCCGATCCTAACATTGTATATGACGGTCCATTGCTGATACTCACAAACGCCTACAGCGCCTCTGCCAGCGAGATTCTGGCTGCAGCCATGCAGGATTATAAACGTGCCCTTATTGTGGGCTCAAAAAGTACCTTTGGAAAAGGCACTGTACAGACCTTTGTGCCCATTGGCGGCGGAAGCTCATCAGATTTCCCCAAAGGGTTCGGACAGCTGAAGGTAACCATACAGAAATTTTATCGGATCAATGGGGGTACCACCCAATTGAATGGAGTAACACCGGATGTGATTATTCCGGATATTTATGACGGAATCCCTCAGGGAGAAAGGGAAATGAAACATCATTTGGCTTATGATAAAATTAAGCCGGCAACCTACACCGCTTATTCAGCGCCTCATGCCACTAGATTTGAAGCTACAGCGCAGTCCGCCAAATCCAGAATCGCATCGTCTGCCCACTTTAGCAATGTTCAGAAACGGGCCAAAAGCCTGGCCGCCATGCGTGATAGCTATATCTGGAGTCTAAACCTGAAAAAGTATGCTGCACAGCAAAAAGCATTGAAGGACGAGGAAAAACTTTATTCTGACAGCGCTTACAAGCCCATTGAAAGAAAAATAGATGCGCTTGCAGCTGATATGGAATCGGTGAAAGGTGATGCTGTTCGCGAAGCCCAGCGCAAGGAATGGCTGAAGATGTATGCCAAAGATGCATGGCTTGATCAGGCGATTCTGATGATGCAGGATTTGCTGAAATAACCTGTTAATCACGCCAAAGCGGCGTAAAAAGGATACCCGATAGTACCAAAACCAGAAAGTTGAGTGCTGCCAGCAGCCATAAATCTTTATATACAGAGCTTACCAGGATGGGCTGCAACGCTTTCTGGCTGGCCTGCATACCCACCAGAATCATGGGCAAAATAACAGGTAGGGATAGTACAGGGGCTACAACACCCGGCTGATGGGTTTTGCCGGCAATGGCAGATATCATGGTAAATATGGTTGAAATACCCAGTCCTGTCAGCATCAGGGCGGTCATATAAACCAGGCCATGCTGTACCGGATACCCAAGCAATAAGGAAAATATCAATAAGTTTAATGTGCTGAATATCGCCATCTGCAAACCATGATATGCAATTTTAGACATCACAATTAAAAAGGGTGATGCCAGCTGATTCAGATAAATCCACCGGTTTCGTGAAATACCCGTAAAACCTCGCGATATCGTTTGAAATGTGCTAAAAATAAGTGCTATCCAAAACAGACTGTTCCAGGTTTTTATCTGAATGTTGGGATTACCCAGATAACACAACATGCCGATGGTAAGCAGCTGAAGCATGGCTGCCGATATAAAAAATGGTTTTTTAAGGTCAGCTGTAATTTCCCCCTGAACCAAAATCCAAAACCGTTGAATACCATTTTGCATGCCGAAATTCTGTTTTACATTCGCGAAGGTAAAACAATCCACTTTCAAATGTTAGATTTCATCAGCCACCTTATTTCTAATGAACAACAAATCTTTACGCTATCGCCCGTTCATGTAAGTTTGCTCATTGCAGGAGCCGATGGCCACTTAGATACCGATGAGAAAAAAAGAATGGTGGAATTTTGTTAAATTGACAATGCTGAACACGCCTGAAATACAATGAGTTTGTTTAAAAAAATATTGATTGCCAACCGCGGAGAAATAGCCATCAGGGTTATGAGAACCTGCAGAGAACTGGGTATACCCACAGTGGCTGTTTATTCTGAAGCCGATAAAAATGCCATCCACGTTCGTTTTGCAGATGAGGCCTTTTGCATAGGTACTGCCGCTTCTTCAGATAGCTATTTGCGCCAGGATCGCATATTGGAGGTAATCAAGAAAACCGGTGCCGATGCAGTGCACCCGGGTTATGGTTTTCTAAGCGAAAACGCCGCTTTTGCTCGGTTGCTTCGCCAAAATGGGATTACGCTGATTGGACCATCCCCGGAAAGCATGGATATGATGGGGGATAAAATACGCAGTAAGCAGGCCGTGGAAAAATATGGTGTTCCCCTGGTACCCGGTATCAATGACGCCATTACTGACGATACAGCGGCATTGCAAATCGCAAAGCAGGTGGGATTCCCTGTGCTGGTTAAAGCCAGTGCCGGCGGCGGCGGTAAAGGCATGCGGGTGGTTTACGATGAAAATGAATTCGCCCAGGCCGTGCAGACTGCCCGCAGTGAGGCCAAAAGTGCCTTTGGCGATGATAGTGTTTTTATCGAAAAATATGTAAGCGGTCCTCGCCACATCGAATTTCAGATTATGGCGGATACCCATGGAAATGTATGTCACCTTTTCGAACGTGAATGCAGCATACAGCGTCGCCACCAAAAACTGGTAGAGGAAGCCCCCAGTGCTGTGCTCACACCGGAATTACGCCAAAAAATGGGCGAAGCGGCCGTGAATGTGGCCAAAGCCTGCCAATACAGTGGTGCCGGCACCGTAGAGTTTTTACTGGGTGATGATGGAAATTTTTATTTCCTGGAAATGAATACCCGCCTACAGGTAGAACATCCGGTGACAGAGTGCATTACCGGGCTGGATCTGGTCAAAGAACAAATCAGGGTTGCCTCAGGATTACCCCTGGGTTTCAGTCAGGATGAACTGAAAATGAACGGTCATGCAATTGAACTTAGGGTATGCGCCGAAGATCCCCGCAATAACTTCCTGCCCAGCGTGGGTACACTCACCGATTATTCCATACCCAAAGGGCCCGGAATCAGGGTAGACGATTGCATGGAGCCGGGCATGGAAATTCCCATATTCTACGACAATATGATTGCTAAGCTGATTGCATGGGGTGAAGACCGTGAAACCGCAATTGCACGACTTATCAGGGCTATCGATGAATATAGAATTACCGGCATTGAAACAACACTGGACTTCGGAAAATTTGTACTCAATCACCCCGATTTCAGGGCCGGGAAGTTTGACACCCACTTTATTGCCAAAAACTTCAACCCCGAAGAACAAACCGGTGAACCCTTGTCCATAGCAGAACGCAATGCAGCTGCCATGGCAGCAGTGGCATTCTTCCAGGGAGCCAAATCTGCTGTGGAAACTTCCCGGGTAACACCTTCCGGCAATACATGGCTTAAAAACCGTAAAAGCTACTTCTCTTAACCCCATCAGGCGTGAATACGATTTCCCATGCCGTTTTAATTGCAGACGATTTTCACCCTTCGCTCATGGAGCGTTTTGAACAGGTGGGCATTCCTTTTTTATATGTTCCCATGGCCGATAGGGCCGAAATAATAGCGTTATTGCAACAGGGCTGTCAAGGGTTGGTTATTCGCTCCAAAACCCCGGTGGATGAAGAACTATTAATGGCTTCAACACAATTAAAATGGGTAGCCAGGGGCGGCTCAGGCATGGATAATATTGATGTTCAGGCAGCAAAACGGTTGGGTGTGGACGTTTTTAATGCCGCTGCTGCCAATGCGGATTCTGTGGCAGAACATACCCTGGGTATGCTGCTGTCGCTATTGCACAACCTGGCCCGCGCTGATGCAGAGGTCCGAAAGCGATTGTGGCGCAGAGAAGAAAACCGGGGCACAGAGCTGAAAGGCAAGACCGTGGGTATTATCGGATATGGAAATACCGGAACTGCCGTGGCTGAAAGACTCCAGGGTTTTGGCGTTTCGGTGCTTGCCTACGATAAATATAAGCAAAATTTTGGAAATAAACAAGTAAAAGAGGTGGATTTGGAAGCCATTCAACGGCATTCCGATATCATTAGTTTGCATATCCCATTGACTGAAGAAACCCGATGCTTGGTAGACGCTGCCTTTATTCGCGCATGCAAAATGCCTTTTTATCTTCTCAATCTTAGCCGCGGCGAAGTGGTGAATACCAAAGACGTGTTATCTGCCCTGCATAATAACCATATCGCGGGTTTTGCAGCAGACGTGCTGGAAAAGGAGCAGATTCAGCAATTTACCGATATGGAAAATGCATGGTTTGATCCGTTAATTCAACATTCGAGAACCGTTCTCTCCCCACATATTGGCGGCTGGAGCTACGAAAGTTATCAAAAAATATCACAGGTTCTGGCAGATGAGATTTGCCACAGAATGTCATTGTAGTGTAAATCAGACTTAACTTTTGTCACAGGTTTGTTGCTTTCGCATTACAAATCAATCTTTTTGTCACAAAATCAGCAGGTTTTTGCCACCTTTCATTAAGGGTTTGTTAAATCGTTGATTTTTGGGTAAACTTGCAAACGAAAGACCGATATAAAAACGGCTTTTACCGACTAAAGTAAAAACAGACCTATGAACAGAACTATACTTAAGTTTCTCTTTGTAACCATCCTCAGTCTCAGCGCTGCTGCAGCGGTTGCACAGACCAGCTTTGCAGATTTTCGTGTGAAGGTGACATTCAAGGGCGCACCGGTTTCAGGTGCCGTTATCAAGATGTCAAAAAATGAAATTCTGGCCAAAACCGACACCACAGACAGTGATGGATATTGCGTGTTCCAGACCCTGGATCCCGGTACCTATGAAATGGAAGTGGAAAAAGGGGGCTTCAATCCTGTAAAAAGAGAACTCACGCTGACTGTGGGTTTGAATGATCAGCAGGAAGTAGCCATGACCCAGGGAATGGGTACGCTGGTTATTACCGGTGTTGCCAAGAAAACCCCGGTAGACCTCATGAAAAATGAACGCGGTGTATCCAACAAGCAGCTTTTGCAGGGTAGCCAGCGTGGCGTAAATGCCGTAGTTTCCACCAACTCAGCCATTGTTGCAACAAGGCAGGGTATTTCTGTTAGGGGTACCCGCGCGGATGGCAACGGAACATTCATTGATGGTATGCGTGCCATTGGTGGTGGTGCTATCCCCACCCTGGGAACAGAAGCCATTGCTGCCAATATTGGCGGTATTCAGGCCATGTACGGTGACCTCACCGGGGGTGCTTTCAATTACACTTCCCGGGGCGCAACAGCCAAATTGGTGACAGCCATGGAAGCGGTTACTTCACAAGGATTGGATCCTTTTGGATACAACACGTTGGAAGGATATGTTTCCGGACCCATCTGGAAAAAGAAGTATAAAGATGAAACGGGTACCACCAAAGAGTTGGTAAAGCTTGGTTTTGTTTTGAACGGTAACATCGGCTATTTCAAAGACCCAAACCCTACCCGCACCGGTGTGTATGTAGTAAAAGAAGACAAACTGCGCGAAATGGAAGAGAATCCGCTGGTATTTACCCCTAACGGGTTTGTACACAGGGGCGCATATCTGCGTGAAAGCGATTTTGAACGTTTAAAAGCCAGACCCAATTCGCCGTTGTATCAGGGTAATATGTATGGCAAGCTGGAATTCAGACCCAACAACCAAATCATGGTGACTGGCTATGCCTCCTACTTCTACAGTCAGGGTATTGCAGCCAGTAATTCCATCATGAATTACAAGAACAATGCCCGGGGCGATAATGCGACCTTCCGTAGCTACTTGCAATTTACCCAAAACTTTAAGGTGGATAAAAATAGCAGTATTAAGAGTGCCTACTATACCGCTCGTCTGGAATACCAGGACGTGAATGGGCTGGGGCGCGACGCTAACCACCTCAACAATATTTTTGATTATGGTTATGTAGGTACCTTCCAGTCCTATCCCATGCCGGTTTTTCAGTACGCCAACTATGATGCCCAGCAAAATCCAAACAAAGAACCACGTACCGTTACCGATCAGTTCGGAAATACTGTGCAGTTAAGAAACTATTGGGAGCTGGTGGGTTATGCCGATACATTGATGACATTCACGCCCAGCAACCTGAATCCGGTGCGTGCCCGCTACACCCAAAATGTATATGATTACTACGCAGGCCGTGGATTTAATGTCAGAAATTCATCTCAGGTGATTCAAAGCCAAGGTCTGATGAATGGATTTAACCCCAATAGCGTGTATTCCCTATGGGGTACACCGGGCGGTATTACCAGCAACTATGGCAAAAGCCAAAGTCAGCGTATTTCATTGTTCGCGGTAGGTCAGATGCAGGTAAAACCCAAAACCGTGGGTGGCCGTGAACGTACCCCCCATGACCTGCAGGCTGGTATTTATTACGAACAGCAAATTTCACGCAATTACAACCTCGGAGCCAATGGATTGTGGATCCTGATGGGGCAGTTAATGAACCGCCATATCAGTGAACTGGACAGGAATAATCCCATTCTGAGCTATGATGCCAATGGGGTATTCACTGATACAGTTCGTTATAACCGCCTCATAAATTATGCAGATCAGAGCAACTTTGATCGCTCCTTCCGTAACAAGTTGATTTCACAGGGTGCCCGCGATGTGTACGGTAACCCCGTTAACGAGCGCACATTCGTGGACATTAACAGCTACAAACCCGGTGATTTCTCAATAGATATGTTCACTGCGGATGAACTCCTGAACAATGGTAACGGATATGTAGGTTATTTTGGTTATGACCACATGGGCAATAAAGTGTATAGAAAGCCCGCCATTGAAGAGTTTTTAAATAATCCTACCATGCGCACCATTGGTGCATTCAGACCGGTATACATGGCCGCCTGGTTGCAGGATCAGTTCCAGTTCAAAGACCTGGTTTTCCGTCTCGGATTGCGTATGGAAAGCTACGATGCTAACCAGTTTGTACTAAAAGACCCATACACCCTGCATCCCATTCGCACAGCAGCAGAAGTGAAGCAAATCAACGGTTTGGATATCAACCATCCCGATAACATCGGAAGCAACTATGCGGTGTATGTAAATGATTTGAAATCTCCAACCAAAATTGTGGGATACCGCAACGGTGACCGCTGGTATAATGCCGATGGCAGCGAACAGCGCAACCCTGAATTTCTGGCTAACCAAACTTCAAACGGACGCATAGCGCCTTATCTGGTAGCCACTAACACCGACAGTCTTGTGCTGGGCAAAGAAGCTTTACGCGACTTTACGCCTGCTCTGAATTTCCTTCCCCGTATCTGGTTCAGTTTCCCGCTGGAATCCGGACGTAAAACGTTCTACGTAAGCTATGATGTTTTGGCTCAAAGACCCAATGATGGTGCATCTTTCCTTACTATTGACGAACTGTACTATCTGAAAAACCGTCAGGGAGCCACCATTTCTAATGGTGACCTCAAGAGCCGGGTTAAAACAGATTATGAGGTGGGATACAAGCAGATTTTTGGCCGTAAGAAGAATAAAGGTCTGGAATTGTCTGCCTCCTATTCGGAAATTCGCCGCGATTTCGGTTTGTATCAGATTGCCCAGGGCTTCCCTGTTACCTACAACACTTTCCGTAACATCGATTTTGCAACCATCACCGGTTTCCGTGGTAATTTTGTAATGAATGAGATTGGTCCTTTGAGTCTGCTTGCCAGCTACATGCTGCAGTTTGCCGATGGGACCGGTTCCAATATCAATTCTCAGGCAGCTTTGATTGCAAGTAACCAGCCCAATCTGAGAAATGTAATTCCTTTGGGTGAACTGGATATTCGCCACAACATTAAGTTATCTGCTACATGGGAATGGGCCGGAGGAAAAGATCCAAAGACCAAAAAGAGTCTCTACAAAGGCCCTATCGTTGGGGGTAAGGAGATTTTCAAGTTCACCAGCTTCAACATTATTGCTAATGCCTACAGCGGTGGACCCTACACTCCAACAACACGTCCCGTGCAAATCGGTGCAACCGACAGAGCCCAGATTAAGGGTGTTCCGTTCGGTGCCAGATTGCCATGGCAGCAAACACTTGATATCAATATACAAAAAGGGTTTGCCCTGAAACGTTCGGGCAAAGAAAATCCCCTGATTATGACGGTGTTTGTTTGGGTTCAGAATGTACTCAATACCCAAAATGTACTGGGTGTATATCCATTCACAGGCCAGCCCATGGATGACGGTTTCCTCAATTCTCAGGCCGGACAGCTGCTGGTGCGCAACCAGATTGATGCTCAAAGCTACACCGATCTGTACAAAATCCTCCTTAATTCTCAAACAGGCAACTTTGGTGCTCCCAGAAATGCCCGTATCGGTATACGTATGAATTTTAATTAATGCTCTACTTAAATTACAGAAATCTAATGAAATCCAATCAAATGAAAAGTGTTTTGTTCATTGCGGCTGCCATGATGTCTTTGGCTTCCCATGCCAGACCAGTTTTGGGTACTTCAAGGGTGAAACCTGCCCAAAACGATGATCAGCGCCTCATAATGTTCGCTAATACCTGCGAACCCGCCTCTACCAGTGCGGATCTTGACATAAACAATGTTAGAACCAAACTGCTGAATGGCGGTGATATGTGGTGGGATCTGAATAACCCTAAGTATGAAATACCAAAAGTAACAGACCCTAATGCTGTTCGTAAGCATGCCCTGTTCTCCGGTGCTATCTGGATTGGTGGTAAAGACAATGGAGGAAGTCTGAAACTGGCTGCTATGACCTACCGTCAGCGTGGTTCCGACTTCTGGCCCGGTCCACTGGATACAACTACCGCCTCTACCGATCCCGTGCGTTGTAAGAATTACAACCGCATGTGGAAAGTAACTCGTGATGAATTGGAACAATTTGAAGAGAGCAAATATGTATCCCAATCCGTTGACATTCGCGAATGGCCTGCCGGAAGAGACCGCGCTACCAAAACCGGTAATGAGTCTCGCTATCTGGCACCATTTAAAGATATTGACAATGATGGAGTTTATGAGCCCGATCTGGGAGAACATCCTGTGTTGGACGAAAGACGCCCTGTGAGCGATAACGGTGTTGATAAGCAACCCGATATGTTTATTTGGTGGGTTTTCAATGATCGGGGAAATATTCACTCTGAAACCCAGGGACAGCCCATTGGTGTTGAATGTCAGACTACTGGATTTGCCTTTGCCACCAATGATGAAGTCAACAACATGACCTTCTACACAACCAAAATTATCAACCGTGGTTTTACGACCCTGAATGATTGTTACATGGGTCAGTGGGTGGACGCGGATTTGGGTAACTATGCGGATGACTACGTGGGTTGTGATGTAAACCGTAGTCTTGGATATTGCTACAATGGAGATGACGAAGATGAAGGTGTTTTGGGTTATGGTTTAAATCCGCCTTCTGTGGGAGTGGATTATTTTGAAGGACCAACTGATACTGCCGGAAACCAAATGGGACTGAGCCACTTCATGTACTACAACAACGATCAGGATCCTATCAAAGGTAACCCTAATCTGGCGCCTGAATTCTATAACCTGCTACAGGGTAAATGGCTGGGTGGACAGACCGTAACGCGCGGTGGTACCGGATTTGGTGGAAGTCAGCCTGCAAAATTCATGTTTCCCGCTGCAACTGACCCGGACTATTTGTCAAGTTGCTGGGACGAAAAATCAAGCGGCAATAAACCCGGTGACCGTCGGTTTATACAAAGTACAGGTCCTTTTGAATTGAAGCGTGGACAAGTGCAGCGCATTACCGTGGGCGTAGTATGGGCAAGAACCACCAGCGGTGGTGCAGGCTCTCCTTGTCTTGGTACCGGTTCTCTGCGTTTGCTGCAATTAGCTTCGGATAAAGCACAGACGCTCTTTAACAACAACTTTAAAATATTGGACGGACCCAACGCTCCTGACGTAGAAATTCAGGAATTAAATCAGGAACTGGTTCTGAAGATGCTGAATACAGGTTCGGATAAAGTGGAAGCGTATCAGGAAACGTACAAAGACGCTAACAACGAAACTAAAACCTATAAGTTTGAAGGGTATCTTATTTATCAGTTGAAAGATGGTACCGTAAATACGGGTGATCTTGATAATATTGATAAAGCACGTCTGCTGTTTCAGTGTGATATCAAGAATAACAGAGCCCAGATTATTAATAAAGTTTATGACCCAAAACTGGCTACCCTCATCCCCGTTGAAAAAGTAGATGGTGCTGATAAGGGCGTACAGCATAGCTATAGTATTAAAACCGACCTATTTGCAACGGGTTCAAATACGGACTTGGTAGACTTTAAACCGTATTATTATCTGGTTCTTTCGTATTCGATTATTGCGGATGATCCCTTGCAGGCCGATCCAAATCAGTTTCTTGCGGGTCGCAGAAATATCCAGGTTTACCGCGCCGTGCCCCACAAAACCGAGCCTGAAAACTTTGGTACTGAATTGAACAGCAAGTATGGAAGCGGCCCTAAACTGACCCGAATTGAAGGTAGGGGCAATGGCGGAAACGTACTTGAATTTACCAAAGAGACCATCGATCAAATTATGAAAGATGGTATTAGTAATACCCCAACATACATGGGTGGAATGGGCCCGGTTGCGGTGAAAGTAATTGACCCGCTCAAAGTTCCTAACGCTCAGTTTGAATTGTACTTCAAAGAGCGCACAGCCAGTTTAAGTGCCAATCTACGTGATTCTATGACGGCTAATTCTTATTGGGTTCTGGTGAATAAAACCAGCGGCGATACGATTGCAGCGGATACTACCATCGGAACTAAATTTGAATCGCTGCAGGGGCGTCGCAGTGAGTACCCATCACCTGGAAAATACCGGGCTTTCAATAATGCCAACCCCGCTGTAAGTCTTGCCGACTGGGGGCTGAGTATTGAGATTAACCAGGTGAAAAACCCGGGAGAAAATGCAGAAGCCGATCCTTCTAACAGCATGATTTCCTGGTCAGTGGAATGGGAGGACAATGGTAAACAATGGCTGACAGCAGTGATTGACAACGATGCTCAGAGCACAGCCACCAGTGGGGCGCTTTGGCAGAACTGGATACGCTCCGGAACCAATGGACGCGGCGGTACTTTCGATGCGCATTTGCATGACTTTACCGATGCCGGCGGTGTGGCTCTGGATCCTGGACAGGCATACGAAAGAATCTGGAATGGCCGAATTGCTCCTTATGCCCTGGCAGCCAGAGCAGCATTCAATCCAAGCAATGGTCGCAATACCTATGGCTTCGCATGGACCAGTAATGGTACCTCAGATAACCCAATGGCGGAAGTGGCCAGTATAGAACTGGTGATAACCAAGGACAGAAGCAAATGGACCCGCTGCGCAGTATTGGAAATGTCGGATGATGAAGTTCGTAATAGCAATGAAGGATCTATCTACAAGTTCTCCATGCGCGCAGGTACTTCCAGAGACAGAAATCTGAACCCACAGTCCGGAAGTACAGGGCTTAGCTGGTTCCCGGGTTATGCAATTAATATGGAAACCGGTGAGCGCTTGAATATCGCGTTTAGTGAAGACAGTTACCTGGCCGGTGAAAACGGTCGTGATATGATTTGGAATCCTACTGATAAGGTTTATAATGATAATGGAAATTATCCTGCCCTGGGTGGTAAGCAGTTCATCTATGTGTTCGGCACAGGTTTATCTATGCCAAACCGCGCCATCAAGGGAGATCGTTATTTTGGTGAGGACGATGCAAACTTTGCACGTTTCCGCACAGGATTGGCCAACGTCCCTGCCGGAACGCTTGAAAAACGCCGATTCCTCAGTCAGACGATGTGGGTAATTCCTACCTACATGACAGCCGGCTACAGCATGACGAATGGTGTACCTCCTACTGATGTGAAGTTTAAAATCAATATTCAGAAAGCATACACAGCTTTCAACACGGGCAGTACCCTCAATAATACGCGCCCCATGTATAGCTTTAATTCGGCGGATATTGCTCCAACCATCAGTAAAGAAGTAGGTAAAAAGAGCCTGGATCTGGTGAATGTAGTGCCAAACCCATACAGGGCATACAGTGAATACGAAAACAGCCCGATTGACACCAGGGTTAAAATCACCAATCTGCCTCCTACATGTACCATCACCATTTATGATATGGCGGGTAACTTCATCCGTAAAATCAGCAAGGCAGATGAAAAAACCTTCTTTGAGTGGGATTTGAAAAATGCTAGCAATGTACCCATTTCCAGCGGATTGTACCTTATCCATGTGAAGGCACCCGGACTTGGAGAAAAAATTGTTCGCTGGTATGGTATTATGCATGCCATTGATTTGGATACTTATTAAAAAATTTAAAAGAAAAACACAGTGAAAACTCAAATTATAGCAGCAATCAGCATAGGCATGCTTACAGGTATTTCCTCATTGCATGCGGGCAATCCCGAAAGACAAGGGCAGGCGGGAGCCATGCAACTGTCCATCAACGGCTGGGCCCGCAGCAGTGGCTGGGGTTGGGCAAACGGCGGTGGAATCACCGGAGTGGAAGCCATGTATATGAATGCCGCAGGACTTGACAGAAGTGCCAGCAGAACCGAAATGGCCTTTCACAGAACTCAATGGCTGGTAGGGTCAGGAATTGCAATCAACAACTTTGGTTTCAGCCAAAAAATGGGTGAAGACGGAGATAAGGGTACCTTTGGAATCAGCGTAATGCAGTTTGGTATTAAGCCCATAGAAATTACTACAGAATCCAATCCTTATGGTGGAATTGGCACCTATCGGGTTAATATGACCAATATTGGTCTTGCGTACAGTAAGTCATTTAGTAACAATATTTCTGCCGGATTGGTGGTAAGGGCAGTCAATGAGGGCATTCCAGATGCAAGAGCGATGGGTATGAGTCTTGATGCAGGTGTGCAGTACACAACAACCCTAAGGCCTACAGCCAATAAATTGAAGCAGAATGATGTGAAGTTTGGCGTTTCCATGAAAAATATCGGACCTGATATGCGTCATCAGGGGGATGGTCTTAGCTACAAAGCCATCATTACCAATGGTGACTTTTCCAAAACCATGCAACCTAAAGTTGACAAAATCAAATTGCCTTCCCTGTTGAATATCAGTGGTTCCTACGATTTTAGACTGGATAGTGATCCTGATGCATACAACAACAGACTTACCGTTGGATTTGGATTCACAAACCATGCCTTCTCTGCTAACCAGACTACACTGGGCCTGGAATACAGCTACAAGAACTTTATTACGGTTAGAACCGCGTTTGTTCACCAGGAGGGCGCATTCGACGAGGAAAATAGGACAAGTGCCTACACCGGTCTTTGCGGCGGCCTGAGTTACGATATTAAGAGCAAGTCCAATATAATCTCTCTCGATTATAGCTACCGTGCCACCAATCCATTTGATGGTACCCACTCTTTTGGTCTAAGAATTGGGCTCGGCGGCGGAGACGATTAAGCGTAAAAGAATAATAATTACTAACTTTGCAGTGTTGCACCTTTGGAAAACATGGGTGCAACCTTTTTTTAATAACAAATCCAATGAGCGAAATTCAATATTTTACCAAAGACGGACTTGAAAAAATCAAGCAGGAACTGCATTTTTTGAAGACAGAAGAAAGAACGAGAATTACACAGGCGATTGCAGAAGCCAGAGATAAAGGTGATTTGAGTGAGAATGCCGAGTATGATGCTGCCAAGGAAGCCCAAGGGCACCTCGAAGACAAGATTCGTCAGATGGAAACCCTGATTGCCAATGCCCGGGTTATTGACAGTTCGCAGTTGGACACCAGCAAGGTGTCTATACTTTGCAAAGTGAAAGTACTGAACCACAATGTAGGTAAAGAGGCAGTATATCAGCTGGTAAGCGAAACGGAAGCCAATCTGAAGGAAAATAAAATCAGCATAAAAAGCGCTATTGGAGCGGGTCTGTTGGGTAAGTCCAAAGGGGAAGTGGTTCAAATTACCGTTCCGGCAGGAATAGTAAAGCTCGAAATACTGGATATTGGCCTGTAATATGCCCAGTATTTTCAGCCGCATCGTTTCCGGTGATATACCGAGTTATAAAGTCGCCGAAAATGATAATTTTCTGGCATTTTTGGATGTAATGCCACTGTTACCCGGACATGTTCTGGTCATTCCAAAAAAGGAAGTGGATTATATTTTTGATTTGAATGCAGAGGAATATCAGGATTTGTGGTTGTTTGCACAGCAAGTGGCGAAGGGGTTAAAACAAGCCATCCCCTGCAAGCGAGTAGGTATAGCTGTTATCGGTCTTGAGGTTCCGCATGCACACATACACCTGGTACCCATGAACGAAGTGGGGGATATCAATTTCACCAGGTCCAAAATGAGTCCTACAACGGAAGAATTAGAAGCAGTAGCAGAAAAGATACGCACATATACTGCCGCTTAAGGCATACTTTTTTATATTTGTTTCATGTATCCCGAGGTCTTTTCGCTGGGTTCTATATCTGTTCAGGGGTATGGCCTGATGATTTTTATTGGTGTTTTATTGGCCTACCTGTTTATGTTGAAAAACCTGAAACATCACGGTTTGCAATCTGAGGATGTTAGTGAAATGTTTTTATGGTGCTTTGCATCCGTTGTGGTTGGAGGTAAAATATTTTTTTGGCTGGAAGACCCTAAATTGTATGTCGAGAACCCTTCGTTGATGCTGAAATCCTTTGGGAATGGGTTTGTTTTTTATGGTTCTTTTCTGCTAACAGTGCCTGTATTGGTGTGGTGGTTCAGAAAAAAAGGCATCAACCCGTGGGTGGCCTTTGATTATGCCGGAATAGCCGGTGCCACAGTACATGCATTCGGAAAATTGGGATGTTTGATGGCCGGTTGTTGCCACGGAAAAGTATGTAATGAATCGGTGGGAATTGTGTTCGATAATCCCAATAGCCATGCATCTCCCCTAAATACGCCTTTATATCCCACCCAGATTTGGGATGCGCTGATCCTGTTCGCAGCCATTGGGTTGATGTTCCTGATGAAAAAAAGGAAATATTTTGATGGTCAATTGTTTTTAATGTACGGTCTGGTATATGCAGTAGGCAGGTTTATCACAGAGAAATATCGGGGTGATGAGGAACGGGGGTTTGTAATGAACGGACTGCTAAGCCATAGTCAGGCCATAGCCGTAGGCGTGTTTTTGGTATGTTTGACTGTGTTTGTATGGCGATATGTAAAAACCCGAAAAGCCAATGCAGTTTAAACAAGTTGTGGGGCAATCCCACCTAAAGCAAAAGCTCACTTCCATGGCAGGCAGTGGCCGAATTCCCCATGCGCAGCTCGTATTGGGTCAATCGGGTGCAGGTAACCTGCCCCTTGCCCTGGCATTTGCGGGGTATCTGCTTTGCAAAAGCCCCTTGCCGGATGATAGCTGCGGTGTATGTGATTCTTGCAGGAAAATGCAATCCTTAACCCATCCGGATCTCCATTTCACATTTCCTTTTCCTTCAAGTCTGGGAGATGTTTGTGTTGATTTATATCCTCAATGGAGAAAGGTGCTTCAGACCGATGCCTACCTGAATTATGAATCCTGGATGAGGCAACTCAGTTCCGAGAATAAGCAGGGTAATATTCCGATTGACGAATGTCATGCCATTATTCGAACCCTCTCCATGAAAGCGTATGAAAGCCGATACAAGATTCTGTTGCTTTGGCTGCCCGAATATCTGGGTAAAGAGGGAAATGTGTTGTTGAAGTTTCTGGAAGAGCCACCACCCGACACGCTGTTCTTATTGGTTTGCAGCCAACCGGATAAATTGCTGAGTACCATTGTTTCCCGCACTCAAATGATTCGGGTGCCGCCCATCGATGAGCAGGATTTAGCCCTTCACCTAACGGGACAATTGGGAATTCCTACCGAAGAGGCAGCCCGTTTTGCCATGATGTCCGGCGGTGATCTGCTGAAGGCCAATGAGCTGGTTTCTAATACAGACAGCCCTTATCTGGAACCTTTCCGGCAGTGGATGCTCTATTGCTACAAAAAGAATTTACACCAATCCTCTAAGTGGGCAGAAGAAATAAGCGGAAAAGGCCGTGAATACATAAAAGGGTTGTTACTGTACGGTATTGAAATAATGAGGGCTGTTGCGGTGATGGAACACCTGGGAGAGCGAAACGGACTGAATCATAATGAGAAAGAATTTGTCATGAAATTGGGAAAGCTGATGACAACCAAAAAGATTACCGGAATATTTGAAGTGCTGGATGCTGCCATTTACGAAGTGGAGCGAAACGGCAATCTGAAAATGATATTCACCGATATGTCCTTCAAAATCAGTAAAACCTTTTAAAAAATTTTCATAGCTGAGCAACCCTTTGACTGAAAAAGTCTTCTATGGATTAATCAGGGTCTATGAATTACCTGCATGGCATCATTGAATGCGGACATCACGGAGAGCGAGCTGGTCAAGGCCTGTTTGAATGGGAATGCCAAATCCCAGCAGGCATTGTATCAAAAGTATGCACCGGTGATGTACGCCATTTGCCTGCGGTATTGCGGAAACCCAGATAACGCCAAAGATATGTTACAGGAATCCTTCATCAAGCTATTCGAAAGTCTGAATAATTTCAGATTTCAGGGCTCTTTTGAGGGCTGGAGTAAGCGCATAGCCGTAACCACCTGTTTGGATTTTATTAAGAAATTGAAAAAAGAGCCATTTGCCGATGAGCTTGATCAACATGTCGAAATCAGCGCAGATGATACAGTTTATCCTCAGCTGGCCATGAAAGATTTACTCGCCCTATTGCAAAGCTTACCGGTAGGTTACCGAACAGTGTTTAATCTTTATGCCATTGAAGGATATAACCACGGTCAAATTGCAGAATTGATGGGCATTAGTGAGAACACCAGTAAGACTCAGCTGTTCAAGGCAAGAAAGATGTTGCAAATTAAATTAACCCATCAGCGTTAAAGCATGGCAAACGAACGAAATTCCATAGACGATATTTTTCGCAGCGGTCTGAAAGACAGCGGTATCACCCCGCCTCCGGGTGTATGGGAGTCAGTTTCTGCCGGACTTAGCCCTACTGTCTCAAACGGGGTTTTTACGGCCATTTTTAAATCAATGTGGACATGGGTGGCAGTTGCGGGATTGGGAGTAACAGCGGTGGTGATAAATTTGCCGACCAACAAGGCGGTAACCGCTGATCAGCCGCAGATACCCGCCATAGCGGAGAACCAAACAAAATATCCCGCAACAGAAGCTGCGCCAAAGACCGCTTCGGATAAAGCGGTATTCAATGCCAATCAGCGCGGTGCAACGGTACAGCCCGGTGATTATACACATCCTGCTGAATCAGCGGCAGTTTCTCAGGTCGGATCAGAAGGCTCAGTTGTTAGTCAATCCACTGCAAAACAGGAGGAAAATCAATCCGGAGGGAAGCTGTCCGGGACAGAATCCCGCCGATTGGTGATAGAAGACCACGGCATGGTAAGTGCCGCGCCTTGTGGCAGAAGTCTGAAAGTGAGTGCAGCAGTTGCTGTCATCGATAATAGCTGGACGTTTTCGTTGGATGGCGCACCGGCAGGTGCATATTGCTCATGGAATTTTGGAGACGGGGAGATCGGATCCGGAAATCCTTCCCATCATGTATATGCTGATGAAAATGCAGAATATGTTGTGAAAGCAATGGTGTTTAGATCTGCAAATTGTATGGATTCAGGCATTTGTAAGGTGTCGGTTCGTCAGCGCCACCCGGGCTTGAGTGTGCCGGATGTATTTACACCCAATGGGGATGGAATTAATGATGAACTCATCATCACCCTGCCTGAAGTGACCCAATTTAACCAGATAGTAACAGATCGCTATGGTAAGCAGGTGTTTGTAAGCAATAATCCTTTGCAGCGCTGGAATGGAAAATGTGCCTCAATAGATTGTATGTCAGGTACATATAAGGTTTTTATAACCTACAAAACACCCTCAGCAAAGTCTGCAGTGGTCTTTTCAAAATCTATACTTCTTAACCGATAACACAGGAAAAAAAGGACGAGCGTAAACATTAAAAATGAGAAAATGATAGAATTCAACCCGTATATGAAAAGAAAAAATAACACAGAAAATGCGGTAATTTGCTTCAAAAACAATATTTTTGAGGCTTCCCAAACTAGGAAAAACAACATTATGAAAGGTTATACAGCCATCTTAAACAGGATTGTGCCGGTGATGTTTCTGCTTTTTGCAGGAAATTACGCTGCGGCGCAATGCACCATTCAGTACAGTGGAGCAGAGTGTGTGGGATCTCCCATTCAGTTTCTGGGTGCCAGCACAGGTACTACCCATGACTGGGATTTTAATGGTGAAAACACGTCTTCAGGGCAGAAAAACTTGAATTATGCATTCAAAAGCCCGGGTGTAAAGAACATTCGCTACATCACTACCATCAATGGTACAAAGTGTACGTCGAACATTCAGATTACCATCAAGACCAGTCCGGTTCCGAAGCTTAAGTTGCTCACAGCGCCTGAGCAGTGTTTTAAAGACAACCTGTTCTGTTTTAGTGACTCAACCAAGAACCCCAACGGTTCAGCCATTCGTTCAGCCAAATATGTGGTGGGTGACGGTCAGTTCTTCCAGAACAGCAGCGTAGTAAACCCTTTTTGCTACAACATTAAGGACGTTCGTGGGGGCTGTTTTGATTTGTATGTGGAATATACAGACGCAAACGGATGTGCGGCCAGTGATACCATCATCTGCGCTGCTAAAGTACGCGAAGCGATAGGCCCGGCATTTACCAGCAACAAACCTGTAGACTGTGATTCTGTAACCGCGCTGATTCGCAATATTTCCAGAATTGCCCAGAATAAGGTTAAAAACATCACCTGGTATTGGGGTGACGGCACAACCGGCAATCAGTGGGGCCCCAACATCACCAAGAAGTTTTACAAACCGGGTGTTTATGACATCAAAATGGTCATTGAAACGATTGATGGATGTAAAGACTCATTTGAGATGAAAGCTGCAGCACAGGTGCTGAAAGGCGAATACCAGATTGTGGCTGATAAGGACTCTACCTGTATTTCAGATCCTGAAATTAAATTCAGTCTCACACCTCAGCCCGTGGTAGGTATTTCCAGCTTCCTGTGGAATTTTGGTGATCCACCCTCAGGCAATCAGAATACCAATAACAGGTCATTGGCACCTCCTCACAGTTTCACAGGCCTTGGTCCATACCAGGTTAAGTTCACCTATGATATCGTTTGCGGTGGTATTACCCGCAAGAAGGTTGCTTACGATACTGTATTGATTATTGGCCCACAATCGACGATCGAAATACCCTTTAACCGAATTGCTGAATTTGAAGTGTTCCAGTGTCCTAAAGATGTTCAGGATACCGTTCACTTTAAGAACTTCTCTAAGTTCTATCACAACGATAAGAACATGTGGAACGATGACAGCACGTTCAAGAAGTGGCCCGGTAATTATCATCCCGGTCACGTATTCGACAACAACCAGACATGGGTAAAGCCCAAGGGTTTTGTGGATCCGTTGTTCCGTCAGCGAGTGTGTGCAGTGCGTTTGTGGAATTTTGGTGATAACTATGCGCCAAAGTGTACCACAGATCGCCTGAACAACAAGAACGTAAATGTTAATTGTCAGTATAGCCACGATTCACTGCCCACCCACTACTACAAAAGCTGGGATTTGGTCATGCTTTCCGACTTCAAAAATGCGCCTATGGAGGATGCCATTTTTATTGAAAGCACCAGACTTTGTAAGAAAATCAATGTGTGGCCTTCAGATACCAACTGGATCATAGAAGATACCATGCTGGTGATTCCCAAAAGCAAAGCTGACAGTTTGCTGGCTGACCAGTCTAAATATGCACTCAACAAAACCAAAACCTACTTATGGGAAAAAGGCATAAAAGGACCTGCAGAACGCTACATTACCGATAATGTGGATGTGTTGCTGAAGGCAGGCGACTCGGCTTATATTGGCCCTGAAACCGGTCCTTTCACGCTGCAGGTGGGTCCCAAAACCATCAGTCTTTCACCCAAGCAGATTATCAAGCTGAAAAGTCCAACAGATTCTTTCCGATTCCTGTTTACGGTATTCCTGAAGAAAGATACCTTGCCAGCGCCGTTGCTGCGTATTCGTACCAAAAAAGGTGAAAACCCCAGAATTATTGGTTTCATCAAGCGTACCTTCCCCGGAACTGCCGGCTTAGACTATAAAGTAGATTACAAGCGCTGGAGAGAATTGTATTATGCTCAAATACCTCAGTGTAACAACGTAAGGTTATGGCACGGTGATACTTGTCACCCACTGGCTTGTACCTCGGAAAATATTAAACAGCTATCGATGCTGCATGCCAATGCCGGTGGTGTAGGTTCCGGTTTGGTGAAAGATGCGATAGAATGTCTGGGAGGTAAAAACCCTCAGTATGGTATCACGTTTATCCTGAGTGATCTGAAACCCGGTTGTACCTTTTCTTATGTGGGCATCAACTACGATACATTCTGTAAGCCTACCACCTGGACTACCCTTACCAGTGGTTTAGTACCCGGTAATCGTCCTCCCGGTATGCCTTACATGGGTTATCAGATAGCCAATAACCCACCTTCACGTTACTCCAAACAGTATAGTGCTTCGGAGGTATGTAACCCCAATGGCTGTATCACCGTGGGAATTATTGTAGGTAATGGTGTGAAAAAAGGCGGAACTGTGGGTGATCCACCCTTGTGTGCCGATACCCAGTACTATGACAAGTTTGCCTGTTTCCCTCTGATAGATCCTTCATTCGAGGTGGTTACCCCTACTCCTAACCCTGCGGGCATTCGCAAGATTTGTAAAAATGATCCTGTTGTAGTTCGACCAATTGGTGCAAACAAAACCAAAAACGATGACCTGAAAAACCTGCGCTGGGAATTTGCTACCGGTAATGCCAGCCCTGCTTACAGCAAGCAGTGGGGTTATCAGATTCAGGAAGACTACTACCGTGGTGTTTACCTGAAAGATTCAGGTACCAAGAGAATCTATAACCTGATGGTTCAGAGCCGCTATGAAACGCGCCCTGAGCAATTGCCTTGTTCTACCGAATGGCAGGATGACTCCCGCACAGACCGCTCTGTTGCATGGAATGACGGCAAGCATGGTGGTAAACTCGACAAAACGCCTGATACCATTGTAACGGCTATCATTAGCAAATGGGATACTGCTGCAGACGTTTCTGCGGTATGGGATAGAATTAAAGAACGTCTTGAAGCCAGAGGTTTTGATCCATTTGCCATTGATCCTGCCCAGATTACCCGTATGATATGGAATAATACCGGTATCATAGGACAGCCGCTGACCGGTGCTAAGGGATGTATTGATACCAACGGTTTTGGCCGCTTCATTAAGTTCTATCTGCGCCCTGATCCTGCCTCTAAGAAGATTATTCATGAGCGTGATACCAATATCAGGCCTTTGGATTCGGCTATTGTAGGCAATAAAAAAGTACGGGCCTATACATTCCGTTCACCTTGGGCGGGTTATCACCTGGCCAGCATCAGCATGACATCGGCCAATGGTAAGTGTGATGAATTTGCTGCGTATCCTGTGATTGTGGGCTTTGCTGCCATGATAGAATTGCCTGACTCTACTATTTGTCAGGATCAGGCTACCAATCTGCAGGCACGTTTGGATCTGCGTTACTTCCATCCCGATCCGCTAAACTTCGGTACATGGGATCCCTATGATTACTGGCGTGATGCACAGCGACAGGCCGACATATTTGCCGGTGTCAAAAATCGTGAACCTTTCACCCGCTGGGACTGGAATAAGCGCGATGACGACCCCAATAATCCTGTTACCAAATTTGGCGGTGCTCCCTATGGTGCTACCGGCGTAGGATCTCCTTGGTTCCAGCTTGGTGGCGGACCCAACGATCCCAAGACTATCTACTACAAGAACGACTCCGGTGTTTATGAGTTCCGCGTGGCAGTAGGTGACTCAACAGGTTGCCGCGATACCATCAGCAAGCGACTCTTCATCAGCCGTCTTGATGTTAACTTTGGTTTAAATCTGGAAATACCTTCATGTAACTCCATCATCGAGTTGTTTGACAGCACGAAGTTGTTTGATCCATGTAACTGGGCTATCCGAAATTGTAACGGTCCTACTCCCATTGAGTGTGACTTCATCAGAGAATACTTCATTGACTGGGGAGACAGTAAAACCAACTATTTCACCCGTGGAAAATCTTCAGATGAACTTTTGCCGCCCAGCTTAGCACACAAATACACCCGCAACGGTTGGTTCCAGATTACCATCTTTGCCAAAACAGATCAGGGTTGTGCTGATACCATCAAACGCTGGATCAAGATACCAGGACCTCGTCCGAAGTTTGAATACGCTGATTATGCAGGATTTGATATCACCATTTGTGAAGGCGAAGCAGTGCGGTTCAAGAACCTCACAGATACAGCGACCAAAGGTGCTGACTGGACCTGGTTCTATGGTGATGGAGCATTGGATAACAAGAAAGATACCTTTGTTAACCACGTGTATACCAAACCCGGTAAGTACTATGTTTTCCTTGAGCAGTACGACACCCTGTTTATTCCACCCAATCTGAAGCGTTTCTGTCCTGCCACGTATCCTGATACCGGCGGTGGACAGCGTGCATTCATAGTGACTGTAATCAAGCGTGATACGGTTCGTGGATTCATAGTGAAGCCCTCCATTTGTCCCGGCGATACCAATGAGTTTGTTGATAATTCAGATACGCTGTTCAAATCCTATAAATGGCGCTTTGAAAACCTGAGCACAGGTTCTGTAGACACCGTGACTGTAACCACCAAAAACTATAAACGGCAGTTTACAGTGCCCGGTAGATACAGGGTAACGCACCTGGCTGATTACGGAAGTAACCATCCAAGGCCTTGGTGTCCGACTCCTCCCGTGATTGATACTTTCCTGGTAGATAGTGTAATTGCCAACTTCGACATTGACTCCAGTGGTAAACCTGACTTTGTCTTTACCCGCACGGATGTGAACGGAACAGAATGGCGCTGGGGCTTTGGTCACCAGAATGATATCAAGAATACACTGCCAATAGATTTCATTGAGAATTTGAAATCGGATGACAAGTCAGTGAAATGGTCTTATGACAGCAGCGGTACCTACTGGGTTTGTCTGATTGTTAAGAATGCCACCGGTTGCGTTGATACAATTTGTAAGCCCGTTACTGTAGACTTGTTCATATACCTGGCCAACGTATTTACTCCAGGTAAAAATGACGGCAAGAATGACACCTACCGTGTACCCATTCAGGGTCATGACCTCTTCGAGCTGAAAATCTTCAACCGCTGGGGTGAGCGTGTGTTCCAGACAGAGAATGCCAAAGTTGGTTGGAACGGACAGGTGAACAACGATGGTCCTGAGGTTCCGGAAGGTACTTACTTCTATCAGCTTACCTACAGATTTAAGGGCAAGCAGCAGAAATATGTATCCGGCTCTGTTAACCTGATACGAGCGAACTAATAAAATCGTAAATCCATAAAAGCCCCGGCCATTGGTCGGGGCTTTTTGTTTGTACCTTTGCAGCAGTGTTTTCAAGGCAGGATATCATTGTAGCCAGGGCCACTCCGGCAGGGGTTGGTGCTGTAGCAGTGGTGCGCGTAAGTGGGCACGGCTGCATAGAACTCATGGATGGATTGCTGAAAAAAAGTATCCGGGATGTGCCCAGCCATACTGTTCATTTTAGGGCTATCCGGGATGAACAGGGTATAGTGGATGAAGCATTGCTTACCGTTTTCAGGGCACCCACCGGTTACACAGGTGACGATACGGTAGAGATCAGTACTCATGGCTCGCCGTATATTGTGGATAGGTTGATTCAGGCACTTTGCACAGCGGGAGCGAGACCTGCAGAACCGGGAGAGTTTACGCTAAGGGCATTTTTAAATGGAAAACTTGACCTGGCGCAGGCCGAAGCGGTGGCGGATGTTATTTCCTCTGAATCTGCGGCCTCTCATCAGGCAGCTATGGGGCAACTAAGGGGTGGCATTTCATCTGAGATAGCCGTGTTAAGAACCCGACTGATTGACTTTGCCGGATTGATTGAATTGGAACTGGATTTCAGTGAGGAAGATGTGGAATTTGCCAAGCGTGATGAACTGATGCGTTCCCTGAATGAAACATTGCAGAAGGTGCAGATGCTGTTGCAGACATTTGCCCAGGGCAATGCGGTAAAAGAAGGGGTGCAGGTAGTTTTGGCAGGCAGGCCCAATGCCGGTAAAAGCACGTTGTTTAATTTGCTGTTGCAAGAGGACAGAGCCATTGTGTCAGAGATAGCCGGTACCACGCGTGATGCACTGGAGGATATTATCACGATAGAAGGGCTGCGTTTTCGGCTGATTGATACGGCCGGCATACGCGAGGCCACAGATACCATTGAGAAGCTGGGGATAGAACGTACCTATAAATACTTGGAGGGCGGTGCTATGACACTGTATGTGGCAGATATGGCAGAAAGTAACCCGGATGTGCTGACTGAGGATTTGAAGGCCCTGGCCGGCAAAACACAGCACCTGCTGGTGTTGGGTAATAAGCGCGATTTGCCCGGTGAATGGGGTTCAGAGGCATGGGGTGCTGCTGCGATGGCAGGGGGTGCGGGTGGATTTCTGGCGGTATCCGGTAAAATAGTCGAAGACAGACATGCATTGAGATTGTTTTTATATGAAAATACAGCTTTTGAGCCCGTATCAGGCGATCAAACGCTTATAACCAATCAACGGCACTTCCACGCATTCTTAACCGCAGAGAAGGCATTGCAACGCGTAATAGGGGCCATTGAAAGTGGCATATCCAAAGAATTGCTGGCATTTGACCTGCGGGAGGCGCTGGCAGCGCTGGGTGAGGTTACGGGTGAAATCACCACGGATGACCTTTTGGATAGCATATTTAGCAAGTTTTGTATCGGTAAATAGGCAAGGCCTTGTCCCCCTTCGACAAGCTCAGGATGACAAGGCCTTTTGTGCCCGGAGTTGGGTGGCCTCGGGCTGCTGGCCTTAAAATGTAACGGTTGTCATGCTGAGCTTGTCGAAGCAGGCAGCTGTTACATTTTATATTATACCTTAATAAAGATAATAATTCACTATAATTGTAGATTATATTTAATTAAATTATGAAGACTTATTGTGTTTATATTCTGAAATGTGCTGATGCAAGTTATTATACCGGATTAACATCTAATTTGGACGATCGCATTCGTCAACATCAAGAGGGTGAATGGATTAAGTCATATACATACTCTAGACGTCCTGTTAAGTTACTTTATTACGAGAGCTACCAATGGGTATGGGATGCCATTGCTAGAGAAAAGCAAATTAAAGGTTGGTCGAGGGTGAAAAAAGAGGCGCTGATTGCGGGGAACCTGAAGGCGTTAAAGGAAAATTCAAAAAGTAAATAAATAACAATAGGCAAGGCCTTGTCCCCCTTCGACAAGCTCAGGATGACAAGGCCTTTTGTGCCCGGAGTTGGGAGACTTCGGGCAGCTGGAATAGGCAGTGTGATGGAAAGGCAAGGCCTTGTCCCCCTTCGACAGGCTCAGGACGACAAGGCCTTTTGTGCCCAAAGTCAGGAGACTTCGGGGAGCTAAGTCTTTTGGCAGCATAGACTTCATCCAATAATGTTAAGCCAATCTTCAAACCTCGAATTTCTGAATACCAGTATTTAGACTGTCAAAACTACGTTGTATATTAGTAACTATATAATGTGTTTTATCACGTGGTTCCTCTGCAAATTCAATAAATGAGAAAATCCATTTTATTGCTTTTTCATCCACATAATCAACATCAATTGGTAATAACATTGAATTTACTTCTTTTGATTCACTGAATTTATTTAATGTACTAAATTTAAATTTCTTTATGCAATTCATAAATAATTCTGGACGATTTTTATCAGGGATAACCAAAAAAACATTTTCCGTTGATACAATAGCTCCAATTCCGTCTTGAGCTGCAATTTCTGCCAATTCTTTATCGAGAAAACTGATTTTAATAGATATATAAATAGTTAAATTATTACTCATAAAAAAATATGTGTATTATGTGCGGAATGGTCCCTTCCTAAAAACAATATTTATGTTTAAAAAACATAAAGTATTTCAATTATTGAACTCATTATTAGTTTTTGTATCTAAGGGTTTAATTTGAAAATAAAAACAAATGTAAAAAATTTCTTTTAAAGTGAATTTATCATGATTTTTCCTTTCAAAATCTCTTCTACCACGCCGGGATCAAGCAATGTGGTGGTGTCGCCCAGGTTTTCGGTTTCGCCTTCGGCGATTTTGCGCAAAATGCGCCGCATGATTTTACCGCTGCGGGTTTTGGGTAGCCCACTCACAAATTGAATCTGGTCGGGTTTGGCAATGGGGCCAATCACCCGGGTTACGGTTTGTAAGATATCGCTGTGTATTTCATTGGGGTTTGCGGGCATGCTCTCGCAAATCACAAAGGCATAAATGCCTTGTCCCTTCACATCGTGAGGGAAGCCCACCACCGCGCTTTCTACCACACCGCTGTGCATGTTGATGGCGTTTTCCACTTCGGCAGTGCCAATGCGGTGCCCCGATACATTCAGTACATCATCCACACGCCCCGTGATGCGGTAGTGGCCCTGTTCATCGCGCAGGCAGCCATCACCCGTAAAATACAACCCCGGATAAGCAGAGAAATAGGTTTGTCTGCAACGCTCATGATCGCCCCAGGTGCTGCGTATTGCCCCCGGCCAGGATTGTTTAATGCACAGATTGCCCGATACGGCGTTTCCCTCCAATTCACAGCCATTTTCATCCAGCAGTGCAGGAAAAACGCCCGGTAGGGGCAGGGTGGCAAAGGTGGGTTTGGCTTCAGTAACACCCGCCAGGTTACTGATCATAATACCCCCTGTTTCGGTTTGCCACCAGGTATCAACGATTGGCGCTTTCCCTTTGCCGATATTTTTATCATACCAGTGCCATGCCTCGGCATTGATGGGTTCGCCCACGGTGCCCAGCACTTCCAAGCTACTCAGGTCCTTGTTTTGAATGGGCTCTTCGCCAAAAGCCATGAGACTGCGGATGGCGGTAGGTGCAGTATACAGAATGTTAACACGGTGTTTTTGAACAATATCCCAGAAACGACCTGCATCGGGCCATGTAGGGATGCCTTCAAACATAAGGGTGGTGGCTCCGGCACTAAGCGGACCATACACAATATAGCTATGGCCGGTAATCCAACCGATGTCTGCAGTGCAGAAATGGATTTGCGAGGGCTGGTACTGAAATACGTTTACAAATGTGTAATGCGCCCATACCATATAGCCGGCAGTGGTGTGGACCACTCCCTTGGGTTTACCGGTGGAACCGGAGGTGTAGAGAATAAACAGGGGGTCTTCTGAGTCCATACTTTCGGCAGCACAATCTGTATGACCATTTCTTTTCATGGCTTCGGTCTCGGTGTGCCAGTCAAAATCCCGACCCGCCTGCATGCTCACAGGGGTATGGGTGCGTTTCAAAATCCATGTGGTATGAACCGAAGGGCAGGTTAACAGGGCTTCGTCCACCACTTCCTTGAGGGGTATGGTTTTGGCTCCTCTGAAGGCCCCGTCGCAGGTAATTACAGCGCATGCCCCTGCATCTAAAATGCGATCAGCAATGCTTTGTGCGCTGAACCCGCCAAAAATGACGGAGTGAATGGCACCGATGCGGGCACAGGCGAGCACGGCTATGGCCAGTTCGGGCACCATACCCATGTATATGCACACCCTTTCGCCCTTGCCGATACCGCGGTGTTTCAGCACATTGGCAAACAGCATCACCTCGGCCAAAAGCTGGGAGTACGTATAAGTAATGGCGGGCTCAGCGGGGTTGTTCGGTTCCCACAGAATGGCGGTTGTATCGGGCTGGGTGGCCGCGTAGCGATCCAAACAATTTTCCGTAATGTTCAGTTTACCGCCTTCAAACCATCGCTGGGTGGCGGAATGGAAGTCTGATTGCACCACATTGTGCCAGGGTTTGTGCCAGGTGAAATGTGAAGCAATGCCTGCCCAGAAAGATTCAGTTTCTTCGCGACTTTGACGGTAGGCATTGTGATACTGGTCAAGGGTTTTTATCTGGTAGGGAAACGACATGCTTAATGCGAAAATAGGGTAAATTTTGTGGCTGGGGGCGCTTATTAACATCTGCCGGAACATTGAAAATAAATATTCCGGAAACTACCCCTAACTTCGCTGCGTGCGCATAGTTTTTTACCCGTTGTGCATGATTGCGCTAAGTCTGCATGCCCAGGATACTGCCCGTATCAGGTGGAATCCTGTGGATACGGTCAGGCTTTCCTTTATGAAAACGCCCGGATTGCGTGTGGGTTTCGACAGTCGCAAGTCTATTATGGGCGGAGTGCCGGTGGATGTGAATGGTTTGCGTTATGGTCTGGATTTTGGTAAGACCGCCGTCTGGACCGGTTATTACAATAGTCGTTTATTGCAGAGTCTGGAAAAAGATACGCTCAATCAGGGCTTTGAATACATTAGTTCTACCCTGGAATACTATGTTCATCAGAGCTGGCGGTTTGAGGTCGTAACTTCCTTACAGGCCGGCATAGGGAATGGTTGGGAATACCGTAAAAGTGGAGCTGATATTAAAAGAGCCAACATTGGAACCATCATTCCGGTAGAGGCCGGTATTGGTGGTACCGTCAGGTTTCTGCGCTATTTTGGTTTTTATGCCGGTGTAGGTGTGCGTCTGTCAGGTTTGCAGACTACAGGATTTACCGGACCTTACTGGTCGTATGGACTCACCTACTTCACCGGAACCATGTATCGTGATACCAAAAAGTGGTTCAGAAAGTAACTAATACCTCCTTGTATAATCAAATAGGGCTTAATCCTTATCGAAGTGGCCGATAAACTCTTCGATTTTTTCGCTGTCTATACGGTTGGCCAGTATTTTCTTGTTCTTGTCCAGAACAAAGATGGTAGGGTTGGCTACGATGTAATATGACTGCATGTTGTGGGCCATTTCCTCAGAACGCACGATTCCTCTTCTCAGGTGTACAAACTCTTTCACTTCGGGATGTTCAGCGATGTATTGCAGCCATTCGGCTTTTTTATCGCTGCTTGCCAGTGCAATCACCTTCCAGCCCTTGTCTTTATTTTTTTCATACACTTTCGCCAGTTTGGGCATCACTTCTTTGCAATGACCACAGGTTGGGTCCCAGAAAATCATCAGGGTGTAGGGTGCATTCACAGAAGCGGTACTCACCCATGTGCTGTCGGGGGTTAGCAGTTCCAGCGGGGGAGCAATTCTTCCAACCAGGGTTGATGATTTACGTACGGCGGCTTCACACATTTTTTCGATGGTTGTGCTGTCGGTCCACCATGCTTTTCCTGTGCAATAATTATTGACTGCCAGATTCACAAAAACCGCATCCTGACCCATAATCTTACTGGTTTCAAATTTGTAGGTGAGATGGTAAATGACAAAGTGCTCCATATCGATGGTGTTTTTTACTTTGTCCAGAATGATGTTGCATTCTTTAATGCAGCTATCCGGATCCGGGCTCACCAGTTTATCGAAATAGAAATTCAGTTTTTGCTTGATAAAATTTACGGGCATGCGCACCAGTCCGTCTTCGCCAAAATCCACATGATCCCAATAATGGGCTTTGTAATAGTTGTAGGGAAATGAGCTGTCTTTGGTGCCATCGGGTTTTGCGGGTAATTCGCTGGGAACGTCCACATCCATCATGGCATAAAGGAAGCGTGAGAGCAGGTGGTCGGGATGGGCAGCAATGTAATCCTTGTCATAGTTTTCTTTCTTTTCGTACAGGGATTTTTGTTTGGTTTCCAACAATTTTTTGGCGGTTTCGTCGGTTTCGCCTTTAATGCGTTCATCAAGCTTGGCAATTTCGATACCGAGGTCAACGCGTCCATTCTGGTAGGCAGCGAACGCCGCATTTTGGTCAGATCCCTCCACTTTCATGGTTTTGTAGTATTCGCGTTTCCAGAACTGTGTATCGGTGCTGATGGTAAAATCCTGGTCATCATCTACGATGAACTCGAAAAAGTCAGCTTTTTTGGGCATAACAAACAGGTACATACCCCGCTGAAGTTTCTTGTTTCCGGTGAATGAGATTAACCCTTTCTTGTCAACGACTGCGGTGTCGCGCAGGTATTTGTTGTCGAGGTAATAATCTGCGATGTAGGCAGTATCCCCGGGTTTCAATCCCCGGATTTTAAAACGCAAACTGTATGTTCCGGCCTCACGTCCATCCCAGTTTTTGGTATTGGTGAGTTTAGGGTAAACGCCGATATTGTTTATCTTCACCGGTGCAGTGCGCTGATAGGGTGTGATTTGCGCGGTCAGGGATGCGGTGCCTGCAAGCACTGAAAAAAGGGTGAGGGTTCTTAGCATTCTCATGGGATTTGCAATTGAACAAATAATTTGCAAATTTTGTTCCAAAACTCCAACTCTGCGATGAATCGCGATAAAAATGATTTTTTTGAGGATGTATATGCAGTTGTGCGGCTCATTCCGTGTGGAAGGGTTACATCCTATGGAGCCATAGCAAGGTATCTGGGAACCGGCAGAAGCAGCCGTATGGTGGGGTGGGCTATGAACAACAGTCACGGACTTGAAATCCCGGTACCGGCGCATAGGGTGGTGAATCGTTTAGGAATGTTGACAGGGAAGGCCCATTTTGGGGATGAAAAAGCCATGCAACGACTGCTGGAGGCAGAGGGTGTGAGGATTGAACATGACAGGGTTGTTGATTTTGAGCGATTATACTGGGATCCTTTGCGGGAAATCCAATACTAGCAACCTTTCCACCAGGGTTGTTTTGGGTAGGGTGCGTTAATGCAGATTCTTTCGGCCGTAACCGGGTGGTTAAATTCCAGTGAAAAGGCATGCAGGGCAATACTCCTGTCGGGCAGGGGAGTGCCGGCTCCATATTTTACATCGCCCAAAATGGGCATGCCGGATTTGGCAAGCTGAGCACGAATTTGGTGAAAGCGACCGGTTTCCAGTTTTATGTCGAGCAGATAACCTTCATGCGCGTGTTTCAGCAACTCGTACTGCAAAACGGCC
The DNA here is from genome assembly GCA_947496375.1 of Flavobacteriales bacterium. GTDB lineage: Bacteria > Bacteroidota > Bacteroidia > NS11-12g > UBA955 > RGEC01. The sequence continues at coordinate 31,543 of CANMCY010000003.1, read as the reverse complement.
TCCTTTGCACCGGCTTTCGGTTTCAGGTAGGTAAGTGCGCGGTGGGTTTTACTGTCTTTTCCCAGGTAATGGATGAGGGTATCTGAATTTTTTGGTGGCAATTGTTTTACCAGTGCCCGATAGTTTTTTTGGGTGGTTTTATCGCGGAACTGTTCATTCATACGAGCCAGGGCTTTTGAGGTTCGGGCCAGTAATACCACACCGCTTACAGGTCGGTCCAGGCGATGTATCAGGCCAACAAAGGCCTTTCCCGGCTTATGGTATTTGGTTGCGAGGTAGTCTGAAACGATGTCCAGTAGGTGCACATCTCCGGTAATATCTCCCTGCACAGCCAGCCCAGCCGGTTTGTTAACGGCAATTAGGTGATTGTCTTCAAAGAGTACGGTTGGTTCCAACATGGCAAAGTTACGGTTAACTGCACAGCATTACTGTTGCGATTTTATCTGTGTGTTTTCAATTTTAATATGTTTTGTTATTTCTTAATTAGGTTAATAATATTAACTAAATTATTTTTGTAACCATGAAACAAGACAATCTTAATCCGTCAGATTCTGCAAAAATCATTGATGAGGCACTCAGCCATGTTCGCAACGAGAAGACAGGCGCTTATTATTATTACATTCTTTGGGGTTTAATTTTGATGATTCATTTCTTTCTAAGGTATTGTAAAATTGTATATCCGCTTTTGAGTGACTATTACATTGATTTGATTATTTACGGGGTCTTTCCAATTGGAGGAATATTGTCATTTATAAGAAAAGATAAAGATGCGCAAACTGAGAATCTGGTTACTAAACTTGAAAAAGTGTACGCATTTGGATTTGTTGGCTTTGCCATTTGTTATGCTATACTTGGATTTGTAGAAATCAAAACCCACGTAGATTTCAAAACATCTCTGTATCCTATGCTGTTAGGTTTTACGGTGTTTGTTACAGGTGGAATTACAGGCTATAAATTATCCATTGTTGGTGGAAGTATTGGAATGATAATTTCTTTGTTCACGTTAATTCTGGGAACAGAATGGCAATACCTGCTGTGCAGTTTAGCATCTCTTATCTGCTGTGTTTTACCCGGACTGTTTATGAAACAAGTAAAAAATGTATAAAGATTTAAATCCTTTGCTTCATTCGCAGTTAAGATTAGCAGTGATGTCTGTTTTGATTGGTATAGAAGAGGTTGAATTTACATTCCTTAAAGAAAAAACAGGTGCTACTGCGGGAAATTTAAGTTTGCAAATGGGTAAACTTGAAGAGGCAGGGTATATTAAAATCATAAAAGGTTTTAAAGGGAAATATCCGGTCACAAAATGCCATATCACTGAAAGTGGAAAGAAGGCGTTTTGTGAATATGCAACCGTCATAAAAAGTTATTTGCAGCATTTGTAAGTGTAGGATTTGGGTATGGATGACTTTTTTAAAACCTCATCCATTACCGTGTTTAAGTGTTTAATGCCGTATTTTTGCTCCACTTGAAACGTTTCTTCTCTCCCCATCGGGCAACTCTAAAACAAACCTTCACCCTGGCCATTCCCATCATTATGGGACAGCTGGGAATTGTGTTGATGGGGGTAGCAGATACCTTAATGGTAGGACGACTGGGTAAGGATGTGCTGGCGGCGGCCAATCAGGCCAACAGCATCTTTTTCATGGTTTCCAGTGTAACATTTGGGGTAATGTTTGCCATCAGTTCCCGCGTTAGCATACAGTTTGGCGAGGGTTTGAGGCAGGAAACTTTTACCACTTACCGGGCAGGGCAGGTTGCGGCCATATTGCTGTTTGCCTGTCAGTTTACCATGCTTGAAATTATCATTCAAAACTTTGAGTGGCTGGGGCAGGCGCAAAGTATCAATCAGCTTACCCCCGATTTTCTGCGCATCATCAATTATTCGGCCTTGCCCATGCTCTTATCTGCGGCATCAAGGCAGTACACGGACGGACTTGGACATACCAAAGTGGCTATGTCAATCACCTTCGGTGGGCTGGCCCTCAATGTATTGCTGAATTATGGTTTGATTTATGGAAACATGGGCATGCCGGAAATGGGAATGTGCGGAGCTGCCTGGGCTACGTTGATAGCCCGCGTAGGCATGGCACTGGCCGGTATCTGGTATATTCGCTATTCGGGATTTCTTGCCTCCTACAGGCCGCAGCAAATGCCGCCCTGGGGGCAGATAAAAATTCAGCTATCTGCACTTTGGAAGCTGGGATTGCCGGTGGGGCTTCAAACCTTTGCCGAGTGGGCCTGTTTTAGTATTTCAGGATTAATGGTAGGGTGGCTGGGTACAGCGCAGGTGGCGGCACATGCCGTAGCTTTGAATGTGGCATCCGTGGCCTATATGGTTGTGAGTGGACTGGCTGTGGCGGGAAGCATATTGGTTGGCAATGCATACGGAGAAAAAAATGTAAAAACCATACGAAAAGTGGCCCATGCCACGTTTTTTATTATAGTGGTCTTTCAACTGGTGAACGTATTAATTTTTGTACTGTTTAATAAGCAGATAGCGGGCTGGTATGGGGTAGAAGCGGATGTTATGCCCATCATTCTTCCTTTATTTTTCCTAGCAGCGGCGTTTCAGCTGGCAGACGGAGTACAGGCCGGTGCCATGAATCTGCTCAGGGGGATAACGGATGTGAAATGGTCATCCATCATTTCTGTGATTTCCTATTGGGTAGTTTCACTGCCGGCTTCCTACATACTGGGTATCATCCTGGATGGCAAAGTGTTTGGCGTATGGACCGGCTTTACCCTGGGGCTGTTTGTAGCTGCAGGTTTCGGTGTATGGCGTTTCTATCATAAATTAAAATCATTACAATGGGAATAAGGCACTTAGTTACGTTGACTTTCTTGCTGACGGCTGTCGGTAATGCTTCTTTTGCACAGCGCAATAAGGATGAGCAAACCCTTAGTGTTTACATAGCACCCAATCTGGGTTTTAGGGTAATGACAGGATTTAAGCCGCCGGAAAAATATTATGCATCGAAGAGTTTCTTTAAGGACTCTTTGAATTCGTCAGACAGGCCCGGTCAGAATATCAATCTGGGGATTGCCTATACAAGAAAAAAAAATGCTTTGGAATCGGTTACCATGGGCCTGGGATATACTTCTGTAGGCTTCAGACGTGCCATTACACAGGTTCGGCTGGGAGACACCATTCATCCCAAGATTGGCATTGTAGCGGGGCTTGTGGGTTCGGGACACTTGCAAATCAATCAGGATTTCAGGTATCACTACCTGGAGTTTTCCTACTTAAAAGCCCAGAGCGCGGAGGGTTATAGCCGCAATCTGAAAGATTTTGATTTGTGGTGGACCTATGGTTTGTCTGCAGGTGTGCTGGTTCGTGACCGGGTGATGGTAGAAACCCTGGGATTTTCTCATAACAATGGGGATTCCCGAATTGCGGTGCAGGATGATGCGCTTAAAGGGTTTCCGGCCAATATCTGGCTGAATGCCGGGTATAAGGCCGACTATATCATGTTTAAGAAGACCAATGCATTTATTCATGGACGACTTCGGGTTCCGCTGCTACCATCGGCAACCGGAGCGCAAACCGTTTTCATTCCTCAGTTTGGGCTGGAGGCCGGTCTAATTTTTAAACTGACCGAAGAAAAATAATAGGATTGTTACATTCGGTCCACCGTTTCTATGCCGAGTAATCGGCAGGCATTATGGAGCGTGTTGGCGGTAAATGCCGCTATCTGAAGACGGGCAGCCCGCTTTGCCGGGTCTGTTTCTTTAAGAAAAGACAGTTCATTGTAGAGTCTGTTGAATGACTTCGCCAGGTCCAGACTATAGTGGGCAATCACCGCAGGGTTATAATCGCGGCAGGCCATGCTAACCGCTTCGGGAAAAGCATACAGGCATTCCAAAGCATCTCTTTCAGCGGGCAGCAACGTAGGTGATTCTCCGGACGGGGTTTGCCAATCGTTGCCGGCCTGTTTGAGCATGCTTTGAATGCGGGCGTAGGTATACAGTACAAATGGTCCTGTATCACCCTGAAAATCGATGCTCTCCTCCGGGTTAAACAACATGCGCTTTTTGGGATCTACTTTCAGGATAAAGAACTTGAGGGCTGCCAGTCCCAGTTTTTCATACAGGGTATCGAGTTCGGCGTCTGCCATTCCCTCTGTTTTACCCAGTTCAAGGGTTTTGGCTTTGGCAGTATCATGCATTTCATCCAGCAGGTCGTCGGCATCTACCACGGTGCCTTCGCGGCTTTTCATTTTACCGCTGGGTAAATCCACCATTCCGTAGCTCAGGTGATACATTCCCGATGCATACTTACGGCCCAGTTTCTGCATGATGAGGAATAGTACTTTAAAGTGGTAATCCTGTTCGTTACCCACCACATAAATGCTCTTCTCTGTGCCGAATTCCCTGAATTTTTCATCGGCTGTGCCAATATCCTGGGTGATGTAAACGGATGTGCCGTCTTTGCGCAATACCAGTTTATGGTCCAGGCCTTCCGCAGTCAGATCGATCCATACGGAGCCATCATCTTTGCGATAGAAAACCCCTTTTTCAAGCCCTTCTGACACGATATCTTTTCCCAGGGTATAGGTATTGCTTTCGTAGTAGAACTTATCAAAATCGACTCCAAGACGATTGTAGGTATGATTAAAGCCCTTGTAAACCCATCCGTTCATGGTTTTCCATAGTTCGATTACATCGGGGTCTCCGGCTTCCCATTGTCTCAGCATTTCCTGGGTTTGCAGCAGCAACGGAGCCGATTTTTCTGCTTCTTCTTTATCCATTCCACCGGCCACCATTTCGTCAATTTCAGCTTTGTAGGCCTTATCGAATGCCACATAGTATTTGCCCACCAGATGATCTCCTTTCGTGCCGGAACTTTCGGGGGTTTCTCCATTTCCAAAAAGCTGCCAGGCCAGCATGCTTTTGCAGATGTGAATGCCACGATCGTTGATAAGGTTGGCTTTGATTACCTCATAGCCACCGGCTTTCATGATTTCTGCTATGCTGTAACCGAGCAGATTATTGCGTATGTGGCCCAGGTGAAGGGGTTTGTTGGTATTGGGTGAGGAATACTCCACCATCACACGATTTGCCGTATTGTGCTGAATACCATAACCGGGATTATTCCAGTTTTTGTGCAGTAAATTCTGCCATAGTGTATCGGATACACTTAGGTTCAGAAAGCCCTTTACTACATTGTACGCCACAACCGGATGCCCGATTTGTATGAGTTTTTCTCCAATTTCAGCGGCAGTTTCCTCCGGTTTTTTTTTGCTGATTCTCAGTAAGGGGAAAACAACGAACGTGTAGTTACCCGTAAAGTCCTTATTGGTTTTTTCCAGCTTTGCGGTGGTGGGATTTTCACCGTACAGTTCTGTTATGGCGCGATCAATCTGCAGCGATATTTCCTGCTCAATATTCATTTTACCGCGAAAATAGGTAAAAACTCAGGCATGGTGGTAAGCGCTGCCTTTTTGGATGCACATGGCGCGATACAATTGCTCGCAAAGCAGCAGCCGGGCGAGGTGGTGCGGCAGTGTCATATCCGACAAACGAATGCAGGGGTAAATTTTCATAAAATCGGGGGAGAAGCCGTATGCACCACCAATGCCGATGATGAGTCTTCCGCGCAGCGTATCGAGTCTGGTCTGTATTAGGGTAGAGAATGCTTTGCTGTCATGAGTTTTTCCATGTTCATCGCAGAGCAGTACTACATCATCGGGTCTGATGATTTTCTGCAGGGTTTCAGTTTCAATCTGTTTTTGTTTGTCAGCATCTTTGATTCGTGCTGCGGGAAGCCGATGCAGAGCGGTTTTCCAGGGCCCGTTTAGCCGTTGCAGGTATTTTTCACAGAGCGCATCGATAGCAGGGTCTTTGTGGTTTTCGATGGCTGCAATCAGTATGCTCAAGGCAATCAGTTGTTGTTCAGGATTTCGAAAATCTTATCCAGTTTGGGTGTGAGGATGATTTCAGTGCGGCGGTTCTTGGCCCTGCCTTCTGCAGATTCATTATCAGCGATAGGGGCATTTGCTGCGCGGCCGCTGGCGGTGACCCTTTTGGCGCTCATCTTGCCATCTTCAGTCATAATGCGCACAATACTGGTGGCGCGCAGCACGCTCAGATCCCAGTTGTCCTTGATTTTCTCCCCATTCATGGGTTTGTTGTCGGTATGGCCCTCTACGGTTACGGTAACATCAGGTTTTTTATTGAGGGCTGCAGCCAGTTTCAGCAGGGCTTCCTGACCTTTGGGATCGACGGAGGTACTTCCGCTTTTGAACAATAATTTCTCTGCCAGACTCACATAAACCTTGCCGTTTCGGTATTCTACCTTGATATCGAGTTCGTCAAATCCGGCCAGTGCCTTGGCGATTTCATCCTTAAGGGCCTTAACGGCGCTGTCTTTTCGGCTGAGTTCATTTTCCAGAACCCTAACCCGGGCAACGGTTTTCTCCAATTCCTTGCGCAGGTTTTCCAGCATTATGCGTTCTTCCTCTGCTTTGGCCAATGCATTGTTCAGTTCCAGCTCTTTGGTTTGCAGCGTTTTGTTTTTTGTATCAAGTTCTGCTGCCAGTCTTTTTTTCTGTTCATCGAGGCGGTCACCGAGACTTCTTATGTAATCCTGATTTTCAGATAATCTTACCCTGCAGTTTCCCAAAGAATCATGCAATTTACCGATGCGGTTGTCCAGCGCTGCAATATTGCCGTCTAGTTCACTGATACGGCCCAGGTATTCAGCACTTTGATTCTCACAATCACCAATTTTTTTATTGAGTTTTTCTTCCAGTTCCTTTTTTGAATTTTCCAGATCCTGGTATTTTTTCTTGGTAACACAGGCAGTCATCATCAGGCCTGCCAGCAACAGCCACGCGTATTTCATTCACACAAAAGTACCCAACGCGATAAGTAACGTGTTTTCGGCTTGTTAACACGTTCAATTCTTTGGACAGATTTATTGATTGATGAATACCTGAAGATTACCCTTTGTGAGTGCACGCACCACCAATGCATCGGGCTGTATGCTGTAGTCTTTGATATCGAGGTCTTGTAAACTGCCCTGCAGCCGCACGCCGAAGTCCATTTTCTGGTTGAGGGAAGCGTGTATGGATTCCCGGGTCAGTTTCATAAGGTCGGACACGTCGAAAACCATTTGTTCTTCCATTTTCTTTCGGATGGTTTCATCCAGCAGCCATTTGGCAGATTTGATGAGCACATTTTTGGTTTCTATATCGTATTCCACCTGTTTGAGCCGCAGTTGAGATGTTTTGGCATTAAACTCAGGAACACTTAGCAGATAAAAAGTCCCTTTATTGCTGCCTGTAAAGCCCACTTCCACCCCCAGTTTTTCTTTGGCGGGAAAAAGTTTCAGGTAAGTAACCTTGATTTTTTTTCCGCCCATTTCAAACACCTGGTCTTTTATGGTACTGTAAACCTGGGCTGAGAGTGAATCGTAATTCAGGTACAAATCCGTGTAGACTTCAAATCCTGTATTTTTTTTGTATGCAGATAAATTGGGCAGAACGGCCGGCGAGGCAGCAGAGGAGGCAGAAGCTATGATAGGGGCTGCTTTCAATCCCACAGAAAAGCTAAGTTGAGAACCATTCATGTTGATTTCACCGAGGGAGATTTCTTTGGGCTGAAATCTCAGGTAGCCAACCCTGTCTATCTTAATATCCCCCTGTAGCGCATCCCAGACGGGTTTGATATAGGGTTTCAAATCCTGTTTGGCAACTTCGGCATCAATAATGCCTGCAAACTTACCCAGCTGGGGTTTCAGCTGACTTTGGAGAATGCTGTTAATATTGATGTTAGCAAAGGTTACTTCGCAGGGATCGATGGTTTTGATATCGGTGAAACGGGATGATGATTTTATCCGGTAGTTGGGCATGATTTCTATGTCTGAAGCCAGCTTTACGTTGACCCTTCTTAGTTTTTCATTCCAGCCGCAGGAAAAAGGGATAGGTGGGTTTACACACGCATCAAACAGGCAGGCAGCACAATATTCGCCCTTAAATCCATAAGCCATATCCAGATTGAGATTTACGGTTTTTCCGCTTCCTTCAATCTGTAAGGATTCGCGTTTTACTTTGTAATCATAACGCAGCCCAGAACAGGGTTTGTCGCTGCCCTTGAATTCTTTATCAAAGGCATCATCTGCCATTTTAAAGAAGGGCTTCATTTCCACTTTTATGGGGATATGAATATTGGAAATCACCGCGGGTAACGGTTTGGGTGGAAGGGTTTGATTCGCGGCCGTGGGTGCCTTGGGTTTAATACCCCCGCAGTTGGCCAATAATAGGATAAAACCCACATAATAGAGGTAAGAAAGTACGTTTTTTGGATACATAAAATAGGTTTATGGAATCGAGGTCAAAATTACTACCGTGTTTCTTTTTTCCATGCCGTATCGAGTTTCATTAAGGCCCAGGCAACCAGAAACGTGATGGCAAATGAATACAAGGCATAAACCAGGGCCGGTTTTTCCATTACAGGAATTTCAAGTTTATCTCCTGCGATAAGCAGTGCGAGTGCGGTATTGTGGAGTCCCACTTCAACCGCAATGGTGATGCGGTTTTTAAACGACAGTTTTCCTAGTACACCGGCAACATAACCGGTAATCATGCTGCCGATATTAAGGGCAATCATCCAAATGGAAAGTACACGCAAATCTTGGGAAGTCATGGCGGTGCCTCCTTTATCACTGCCTGCCAGAAACTTGAATGCAAAAACCATTAGCAGTAGAATGGGCAAAATTACATTGAGTGATTTTTCCATTTTTATGGCATGCTTTCCAAACTGGTATCGTGCCAGCATTCCGAGTATAGCGGGCATAACGGTTACGATAAAAATATCGAAAAGGGTTCCCCAAAAAGGGAGTTCGATCATTCTGCCGGAGTTCATAAAATGCTGCAGAAAAATATTGACCATAATGGGAATGGAAAAAAGGGAAAGCAATGCATTACAAACCGTGAGACTGATGGCCAGGGCAACATTTCCCTTAACGTAGTAACTCACGAGATTACTGGTGATTCCACCCGGGCAAACCGATAAAATCATAATTCCTACCTGCATTTCTGCGCTCAGTGCGCTTTGTTTTGCTATAATCCATGCAAGCAATGGCAGCAACAGCATTTGAGACGCAAGACCAATACTGAGTGCCCTTGGCTGATCGAACAAGTGTTTAAAGTCTTCTTTGGTAAGGGAGAGACCCAATCCGAACATGATCATGCCGAGTACGACATTCAGCAGTATGTTGATGTCAATGGTCACCGGCTAAATAATCAATAAGCAGGGTTGTAAAATGATAAAAGAAATATATACCAATAATAATAAGTATTAAACCAAAATATTTATTAACGTAATAGTATACCCTTCTACTCAGTTTACGTCCCAAAAAATCACTGAGAAAAACTTTACCCAGATCCATTAAAAATAGGGTAAAGAGTATGGAAACTAAATTTAATAATATGGATGTTTGATAGTGGGGGTCTGCTTTATCGTAATATACCGATACGATTGCCAATAATCCAATCCAAAGAAATAATACGAAGGGATTTATGAGATTTAATATAAATCCTTTAAAAAAGGATTTGCTTTTTGCAGCAGGTTGTTCAATACTGCGTAAAAATTGCTGATATTTTTTATAAAAACCCTTTAAACCCAGATAAGAAATTGCGGATGCAGCAAAAAATGAAAATGCCAGTTGAAACTCGGGCAGGATAAAAAATCGGGAAAGCCCAAAAAAGCAAATGAGCGCCATGATGAGTTCACTGAGGAAAATCCCGAGTGCCACACGCAGACCTTCAGCTCTTCCGCCTTTAATTCCTGAATTGATGAGGGTAAAAAAGGAAGGACCAAAACTGAGAATGCTGATCAGAAACCCCTGCGCAATTCCTTTAAATATGGGTGTGAGCCAAAACATATCCGATTGCAAATTAGCAAGGAAAAACGGCTATCCCAAATATGACAGGGTGTTTGACTGTAAATCCCTGTATACGCCGGGTGCTGCCGCCACTATTTGTTTGCCAAACAGGTAGTTTGACCGGGATTGAAAATCACTTACTTTACCGCCTGCTTCTTCTACCAGCAGGGCACCGGCGGCCACATCCCATGCATTCAGGCCGGTTTCGTAAAATCCGTCAAAACGTCCGCATGCGGTATAGGCCAGGTCAATGGCAGCAGAACCCATTCTTCTCAGGCCATGGGTTTTTTTCATTAATACTTCCAGCAAACTCAGGTAGGCGGCGGTTTGCTGAAATTCATGGTAGGGAAAACCGGTGGCGATCAACGATGCACTTAGATGGCAGACTCCGCTTACCCTTATGGGGTTGTCATTGAGAAAGGCGCCCTTTCCTCTTTCTGCGCAAAACATCTCATTCAGGGCTGGTGCATACACCACGCCGACGGTAATTACACCATGTTCCATGAGGGCCACACTAATGGAAAATACCTGTAGACCATGTAAAAAGTTGGTGGTTCCGTCCAGCGGGTCAATAATCCATACCACCGGGTTTTCTGTGGCTTTGGGAGCGGTGTTTTCTTCTGTGATAAACCCTGCATCCGGTCTGATTATTTGTAATCTTTCCACCAGCATTTTCTCGCTTTCCACATCTACGAAACTCACCAGTTGGTTTAAACCCTTGTCTGATACTGCATCTGACGTAACGTGCTGAAAATGGTTTAACTGGAATTCACCCGCGCTGCGGCATGCTTCCATGGTGGCTAACAGCAATGCAGAATGCATCAACGGGTAAGCATTAAAACGCCCTTTTCCACGTGTCGATAACCCTCTGTGTCGATGGTTTCAATAATCAGTGGATACATGCCATTCATGGCTTCTTTGCCTTCAGGTGTTTTGCCATTCCAACCTTTACCGATCTTATCTGTTTCAAACATTTTTGCACCCCAGCGGTTGTAAATTTTCATTGTGAAAAATACACATCCACGGGCATAAGGAGCATAGACCTCGTTCAGGTTGTTTTCATCCGGGGTGAAGGCAGTAGGGATGTACAGATAATATACATCCTTAATTCTTACGAGTGCTTCTGCGGTATCCGAACACCCCGGTGGTTTGCTTACAATAAGCTGTACTTTATAGCGGCCTGTATCGGCATAGGTATGGGAAGTACTGCCTGTGGCAGCATCGGTATTGCCGTCTCCAAACAGCCATAGATACTGTGCAGCTCCCTTGCTGTTATCATTAAATTGTATAAAGGGTTGTTCGATCGAGGCCAGCGAAGGTGTTGGAGAGAATGAAGCCGTAGGATAGGATGCCACACGCACACTGTCGTTGATACTGAATAGTTTTTGGCAGCCGTTTGAAGTTGTAATTCGAAGTTTGGCAAAATAGCTGCCGGCATTTGAGAAAGTTCTTGTGTATGGTCCTGTCATGGCATTGACAGAGTCTTTCGGGCCAAATATCCAGAAAGCTTTGGCAGCATCGGCACTGAGAAATGAAAACTGAACCCTGCCACCTGCGCAGATATCGTTAATGTCGGTGCTGAGCACCCCGTTGGGCTTTGGATGCACTACCACATTGGCGGAGGCACTGAAAGGGGCCGAACATCCATCCGTTAATGAATAGTTGTATGCCCTGGTATAGCCCGGATCGGTTCGTAGCTGCTTCCAGGTAACAGGCAAGCCGTCCACAGACCACTGGTAGCCGGAGGACTTACCGCCGGTTTGCGAAAGCGTAATCGTTAGTGAATCACCCTGACAAACCGCATTGGGTGTGGCTGTAATGCTGCCTGTGAGCGGCATCAGACGTGTGATATTGAACGAGGTAGTGTCATTCCGTTTGGTGCAACCGTCGGTCAACACGGCTGTATAACGGGTAATGCCCACTGCTGATGGGTTTAAAACCACATTTAATCCGGTTTGTCCACCGGGGTTCCATGAAACATTATGGGCATTGATTTTTCCTCCGCCCGAGGTTAACTTTACGCTGAGTGTCTGACCGTCACAAAGCGAAGTATCAGGGTGCTTACTGAGGTTTAATGCCGGAAGCAGGTCTATTTTTACACTGTCTTTCACTGAGGGTGAGCAATTATCGGCACCGGTTATCACATACCACTGCACTGCACCCGGCGTTTCTGTTATGCTAGCGGTTGATTTACCATTTGCCCAGCTGTAGGTGTAACCGGATCCCTTACCACCGCTGAGGGAGGCGCTAAGCATAACCTGGCTTCCCCGACAAATAATCGTGTCATTGGGAAGTTTTAGGGTTAACGCCGGATGGGTAAATAAGGTTATGGTATCCCTTGAAGGTGAAACGGTACAGCCATCGGTTAGTGTAACTATAACACTTTGGGTATCATTCAGGGTGATGGATTTGTTGGTTCCTGCGCCGAGACCAAGGTTCCAGCTAAATCTATATCCGGCTGTATCACCACCGGTGCCGGAGGCAGAAAGTGTCACTGTTTTGCCGATACATACCGGGGTGGTGCCTGCTGTAATTTTTGCCTGCAGACCGGGTTTCACCCAAACGGTGCGGTAGGCGGTATCAGGGCGTTCGCTGCAGGCATCGGTTAGTATCGCGCGGTAAGTGGTGGTGGCGGAGGGGGAAACCGTATGGTTATTACCGTTGGGCAAACCCTCATTCCAGCTGTATTGATATGCTGAAGTTACCCCGCCAGCCCCCGTGGCCAAAAGTTTTACGCTTTTACCCTTGCAAATGACGGTGTCTTTGCCAAGCGTTACTTTCAGCGGTGGCCTCACATCTACCCAAATGGAATCAATGGCAGTTTTGCGGGTGCAGATATCCGTGAGGGTGACGTAATAACGGGTTTTTGATGTAGGCTTAACCACGGCATTGGCGCGGTTGTCTCCATGTGCCCATGTAAAGCGGTAATCGGGTACATGGCCGCCTGTTGCTATCGGGTTCAGTACCAGACTATCTCCGTAGCAAATGGTGGTATCATTACCGGCATTAAGGAATAAAGGTTTGCGAATGCCCACAAATTCCAGTTTAAATCCTTTGCCTTCCACAAGAGGGTCAGAATACTGGCGGAACCAGAGTGCATCTGCTTTAATGGTTTGCCATGCTCCGGCAAATGGAAGTGCAGTACCGGTATATCGGCCGATTTTATTGGCCCATGAAATGCTGTTTTTAAATAGCACGATAGAATCGTAACCATTCTCGTAATCCAATACCCGGAACCTGAATCTGATGGAATCTGCGCCCGGAATTTTCAGTTTGAAATTGACAATTTTCAGCGGCCCATAGTTATCTTCACCACCATCGTCGTAAACAAATCCATTGCAACGTATGGCGCTGTCGGTTCCTGTTTTTGGCAATCGCACTGAATTGCAGATGTCATAAGTGCTGTCTATTTTCACAAACTGCACTTTGGTAATGCTGTCTTTTTTGTTATTGAAACAGCTGGTCACCACCAGTTTTACATTGAATTTTCCATAACTCCCATAGGTGTTTGAGGGATTAGTGAGGGTTGAGCTATTGCCATCGCCAAAATACCATTGGCTTGATTTATAATTGTCGCTCAGGTTGAGGAAATTCAGCGTTTTTCCGGTGTAGCAGGCCATGGTGTCGCCGGTAAAATTGGCTTTTACATAGCCGCTGTCATATTTGTTTCCCACCCCGCAAACCCACCATGCATTGGTAACCGCAATCACTTCTTTGCTGCACTGTCCGTAGAGGTCAGCGGCCGACATGATGCTAAAGGTACGGGCGTCCGCATACTGCGAGTTTTTGGTCAGATAAACCGAAAGATTTCTGTAGGCAATTTTTCCGGCTTTGATAATGCCCAGCGAATCTATCTGGAAGGCCCAGCCTTTTTCGTTGGTTCCTTTACTGCCGTTGGAGATAAGATAATACCAATAATTTTGAACCCCGCTGTTGTAATGCACGCCGCCATTATCGCCGGCACCTGCATACCAGCTCACCCCTTTGTAAAATTTGGGATGATTGAACAAATTGGGGTTGGTCATGCTGCGAATACCATTCTTACTGGGTGTCATGTCTTCGCCAATACGCCAGCTCCACTTGGACGGCCTGGCCCAAATTTCTATGGAATTGCCGAAAATATCACTAAAGCTCTCGTTCAGGGCACCACTTTCGTAGCTGTATACCAGGTTGGCGGTGTAGGTGGTAACAGCATGGGCAATTTCGTGACCACACACATCCAGTGCCGTTAGGGGGGTGAAAAGACTGCCGTTGCCGTCGCCATAGGTCATGTACGAACCATTCCAGAAAGCATTATTGTAGTTAGATCCGTAATGAACATAACTGATGATTTTGGCACCGTTACCATCAAAACTATTTCGGCTGTGTTCTTTGCTAAAATAGTCATACGTCATTTCAGCTCCCCAGTGTGCATCGGTGGCGGTTTCGTCTTTATTGCTGTTTACGTTGTTCCAGTTATTATCGGTATCGAGAAAATCTACGGCTGCACCGTATGATGTGCCTTTGCGCATATTGTAGGTTTCAATGCCTTTGCCTCTGCCGGCTTCGCGCAATCTAAAGGTTGTGGGTGCAGTACTATCGGTTTGTATGCTCTGTGTTCCGCTGTAGGCAGTAACGGCAGTTCCTTTGACTTCGGCATGCAGTATTAAATCCTGAGTCGCCAGTATTTCTGCGGTTTCAGCATCCACATAAATGCTTTTTCCTCCCAGCGGTTCAAGGGAAAACACATCAAATTTCCAGGCCAGCCGGTGTTTTTCTTCCAGTCGAAAATCTTTGGGACAGTATACTTTTAAACCTTGTGGATAGTAAGATGTATCGGGTTTGCCGGAAAGCTGACGCAATAGGTTGTTTTGAGCCTCATCCTGCCAGTAGTAAATACTTGCAGGCATAAACTGAAGGGCTTTCTCTCGGGCTTTTTCAGCAGTTAGCGCGGCAGTTCCTTCAAAGTAGGTTTCCGGTACCAGATCACCGTTGATGCTGAGAATATTACCGTCTTTTTCATGAACGATAAGGGTAGATAATTCGGAGGGAGTCCCCCGGTAGTATTGTTGTGCACGGTGATGGGTCTGTCCCAGTTCATCTTTCAGCGTGGCATAAATTTTCCATTGGGTGGCAGGGCTGTAATTTCCCATTTTCCCGGCAACTGCAGGCCATTGATTAAAAGATGGTTTATTGTTTTCGGGAAATACCAAAAACGAAGGGGTAGGCAGATAGCTGTGCTTAATGTTTATCGGTAATGAATTTTGACCAAAAACAGGAAAAATCCAGAAAAGCGGCAGGATAAAAAGTTTGTCAATACGCACACGCATAGCGTTGGTTATGACAAAAATACGAATTGTTTTCTAGATTATCAGCAAAAAGCTTCGTAGGCGCCTGACAAATTGTCGGCAACCATATCGGCAGTTCTTCCCTCAATCATATGGCGCTCCACCATGTGCACGATTTGACCATCTTTGAAAAGGGCTACAGCCGGGGACGAAGGCGGGAACGGAACCATGAATTCGCGGGCTTTTTGGGTAGCATCGAGGTCTTGTCCGGCAAATACAGTGTAAAGATTTACCGGTTTTTTATCACCAGTCAGACTTTTTAAAATCCCGGGGCGTGCACTGCCTGCGGCGCAGCCGCATACGGAATTGATGACCACCAGCGTGGTTCCATCATTATTTGAGAGCGCTTGTTCTACTTCTTCTGCGGTGCGCAGTTCGGTAAATCCATTATGGGTGAGTTCAGCGCGCATGGGCGCTACCAGCATTTCGGGATAAGGCATAACGTTAATTTTACTAATGATTGCTACTGCAAATTTAAGGCCATTTATGTGCATTTAGGGGTAAAATCCATAATGCCATCATTTGGCATGATTATTTGTTAACTTATTACTACAAAACCTTAAAAATATGAAAAAATTGATGTTTGTTATCTTACCGGGTCTGTTCCTCGGTGCCTGTACCATTATTCGTCCGGGTGAAACCGGGGTAAAGCGTAAGCTGGGCAAGTTGGGTAATACCGCTTTTGATCCGGGTATTCGGGGTTATAATCCTTTTCTATCTACAATTTTACGGGTTCCAGTTAGGACGGTTAATCTGGAAGTTAAATTGCCGCTGCCCAGCCGCGAAGGTTTGACCATACAGTCAGAAATATCCATCTTGTACCGTATTGAGAAGCGGTCTGCACCTGAGGTAATTAAAAATATCGGAATGAATTATGAAGAGGTGGTGATACTGCCGGTATTTCGGTCTGCGGCTGCCGATGTCACATCTAAGTTT
Source organism: Flavobacteriales bacterium (assembly GCA_947496375.1). Classification (GTDB taxonomy): domain Bacteria; phylum Bacteroidota; class Bacteroidia; order NS11-12g; family UBA955; genus RGEC01. Next base: position 15,391 of record CANMCY010000003.1, on the reverse strand, counting down.
TACGCAAAAGATATGCATAGCGGTGAGCGGGCCTTGATAGAGCGCAACATTCGAGATACCATGATGGAAATACTGGGAGCCAAGGGATTTATTGTAGAGAATGTTTTGCTTAAATCTATTTCATTACCCCCTGGGTTGTCTGCAGCGATTGAAGAAAAACTTAGAGCCGAGCAGGAGGCGCAGCGAATGGAATTTACCAAGCAGCGTGAGAAACTGGAAGCAGAGCGCAAATCCATTGCTGCAGAAGGGGATAAGCAGGCAGCCATTATTGGTGCTCATGCACAGGCAGAGGTTGCAAAAATCAAAGCTGAGGGTCAGGCCAGTGCCATTAAGATAGAAGCCGAAGCGAGGGCAAAGGGAAATGAAATGCTTGCCAAAAGTTTAACGGGGGATATCTTAAAAAATAATCAGATAGAGGCATTCAAGTCTCTGTCTCAGAGCAGTAATTCCAAGGTTATCATCACCGACGGTAAAACCCCGTTGCTCGGGATTCCTGAAGGGGGGAAATAATCAACTTTTATTCCCGCTGATATAAATTTCCCGGGCGTGGTTAATGCCAAAGAAATACGGAATTGCCTGTATGGCGTTTTTTGTATCGGTGGTCCAGAAATCTGCACGTTTCCCCACTGCAATGCTTCCGGTTGCTGTTTCCATCCTAAGACTGCGGGCGGCGTTGAGGGTGATGGCATTGAATGCTTCCGCGGGCAGCATTTTCATGCGGCTGCAACCCAGACTCCAAACCATTTGCAGGTTGCAAACCGGACTGCTGCCCGGGTTGAAGTCGGATGCCAGTGCAAAGGGCAGGCCTGCATCCATGATTTTACGGGCCGGAGCATACGGGATGTCCAAAAAATAGCTTGTGCCGGGCAATCCCACAGGCATTACTTCCGAGTTTTTCAGGCAGCTGATTTCCTCATCACCCAGATGTTCTAGGTGGTCTGCGCTCCAGGATCCTGCTTTTACGGCAACCTGAACTCCTCCGGTAATTCCCAGCTCGTTGGCGTGAATTTTGGAGGGAAGTCCCATGTTGGATGCGACTTCGAGCAGCCGAAGGGTCTGATCAGGGGTGAAAAAGCCACGGTCGCAAAACACATCCATGTGGTCTGCCAGGCCTTCCCGGCAAACTGCGGGCAGCATCACATTGATAATATGCGCCACGTAATCTTCCTGTCGGCCTTTAAACTCCGGAGGTACTGCGTGAGCACCCAAAAAAGTGGTTTTGACAGTTGCATTCACATGGCTTGCAATGCGTCTTGCAATACGCAGCATTTTTAATTCACTTTCTAAATTAAGGCCGTATCCGCTTTTGATTTCCAGGGTGGTGGTGCCGTGGTTTATCATACGCTGCACGCGGCATAAACTCTGCTCAAAGAGCAATTCTTCATCCATTTCGCGCAATCTGGCTGCTGAGTTGAGGATGCCGCCACCGGCAGCAGCAATCTCCTCATAGGATGCACCTTTGAGTCTCATTTCCCATTCGCTGCTGCGGGGTTCTGCAAAAATGCAGTGTGTGTGGCTGTCTACAAGGCCGGGCAACACTTCCAGCCCATACAGCGATAAGGTTTGGTCTGCCGCAGGCAGGTCAATACTTTCCATACTGCCCCAACCCGCGAAACAACCGTTTTCTACCAGCAACCATGCGTCTTGTATGCTGCTTATCTGCCCCATTTCAGTGCCTTTCAGTTGGGTTTTGGGGCTGATTTCGATGCCATGAATGGTATTTATATGGGTAAACAACTTGCGCATGCCCTGCAAAAAAAGCATATTTGAACCGCTTATGAGCATGGATTTAACAGAACGTTTGAAAAAAAGACCTGAAAAAGGCATCAATGTATTTCTGGCAGCGGGCACACATGTGATTGGAGACGTGCTTTTGCAGGAGGAGAGTAATGTGTGGTTTGGGGCGGTTTTGCGCGGCGATAGCGACAGGATAACCGTGGGCTGTCGCACCAATATTCAAGACAATGCCGTTTTACATGCGGATCCCGGTGATCCTTGTTGGGTCGGTGACGATTGTGTTATCGGTCACAGCGCCATTGTGCATAGTGCGCGGCTGAGTCATCATGTGCTGGTGGGGATGAATGCTACGGTGCTGAATAATGCGGAGGTAGGAGAATACAGCATTATTGGCGCCAATGCTCTGGTGCCTTCAGGTATGAAAATTCCACCCTATAGTCTGGTGCTGGGCGTGCCGGCAAAGGTGGTGAAAACGCTGGACGATACTGTGCATCAGCGCATTCAGGACAATGTGGACGAATATGTCATTAAGGCAAAGGCCTATCGTGAAGCCGGATTTTCTGCACCCGAATAATTTGTTTTTTCGGGAAAAAATTCGTATATTGAGATTTGATTATTTGGTAACGTCTGAAGCCGGGGCTTTATCTGATTTTTTCACCTTTTTGTCTTTGCCCTTTTCCTCTTTGGATTCTTTGTCATTTCCTTTTTTGACATTGAAGTTGTAGGTTAGGCCAATACGGTGTTCCCAGAGTTGTTCCCAGTTATTGCCGGTTACATATCCATCGAGCTGATCATCGAAAGAAGGCAGCCAGGTAGAATTCAGATTTACATTCAGGTGGGGTGTGCAACGAATATTTACACCCAGTCCCACGGGGAAATTGAAAAATTCAACTTTGCGCCAGTCCGGTGTGTAATCGGGTTTTTGTCTGTCGCCATAAAATAAACCCAATCCAACAACGGCGTAAGGTGCCAGAAACGCCTCTTCTTTGAGCCATTTTCCGTTATTGAACTTAATCCTGGCTACCAGGTTTGTGTTGATCCCCTTTAAATTCAGCTTGGGATATTGCTCCTGAAAAATGTGGGGTGTGGGTGTGTAAAACATTTTACCATAGTTGGCATTCAGGTTCAAATCCAGCCATTTATTTACATAGCGAGAAACACCGCCACCAAGCTGAAAGTTAGGATGTCTGAATTGCAGCAGTGTTTTTCCTAAATCCCCTTTGTATTCTTTATAGTTACCGTTAATGGAAACCGCCCATTTGTGGGTGGCTGTTTGTGCAGTGCCTGAACCCGCCGTAATCAGATAAATGGCAATCCAAATCAGTTTTTTCATAGACAAATATTGATGCGAAATTATCGAATAATTCAGTATTTACCAATTGCGAAAGTCATGATTGCAGTTTTTTTAATCATTGGGTCGTTAATAACAGAATCTTAAAAGGATAAAATCTTTTGTGTGAGAGTTATGCATTATACTTGCAATAATTAGGCATGGCGCGAAAAACTAAATACTTTTTTAATCCGAAAAGTCTGAGTTTTGAGCGGGTTAGGGATAACCGCATCTACATGCTTTGGCGGGGGATTGGTTTTAGCAGTCTCATATTGGTGCTTTCGCTAATATTTGCCTTGGTTTTCAGCAGAATTTTTGCCACACCGAGAGAGCAATCCTTGATGGATGAAAATGCAGCACTGCGACGCGAGCTGAAAGGGATGGACAGGGCTGTGGCGGAACTTGACAGGAATCTGGGTGTTTTGAAGGAGCGGGATCTTAAAATTTATCGGGCCATGTACGAGGCGGAGCCGCCCAAACCGGTGGATTACAGAGGTTCGGATTATCAAGAGCTCAAATCCTTGCCTGAAGGCGATTTGCTTCAGCGAATCAGGCAAAAAATAGACCGGCTGGGCCAAGAGGCCTTCGCCCAGGCCGTTTCGTATGAATCGTTAAAACGGTTAATTCGCAGCAAAGAGGCCTTTGTAAATTCAATTCCGGCCATTCAGCCCGTAGCCAACGAGGATTTAAACCAGATGGCAAGCGGATTTGGCTATCGTCTGGATCCGTTTTACCGCACTTTCACGTTTCATCCGGGTATGGATTTTACCGCCGATATTGGCACAGAGGTATTTGCTACCGGCGATGGGGTTGTGCAAAAAACCACCAACGATGGCTGGGGGTATGGCAACCATGTGGTGATTGAGCATGGTTTTGGGTATAGCACGCTATACGGGCATTTAAGCAAAATAATGGTCAGGCCCGGCCAAAGTGTAAAAAGAGGGCAGCTGCTGGGTCATGTGGGAAACACAGGGCGAAGCACAGGCCCGCATTTGCATTACGAAGTCAGGCGCGGAGGAAATCCGTTAAATCCGGCATTTTTTTATCACCGTGACTTGACCGACGAACAATACCGACAAATGATAGAAATGAGTAATCGCGAATCCAAACGATTTGATTGATGGAAAACAGCAATACACACACCAAGAAATACTACAAAATCGGGGAAGTCAGCAAAATGCTGAAGGTTCCCGCTTCAACGCTCAGATTCTGGGAAACTGAATTCAGGCAACTCAAGCCAATGAAAAGCAAAAAGGGTGATCGTATCTATTCACTGAAAGACATCGAAATACTGAAGGAAATTTACTTTCTGACCCGGGAAAAAGGTATTAAAATCGCCAAAGCAACCCGCAAAGTGGGAGGTTCGGGTGTGGAGTCAAGTCCTAATGCATTGCTTATTAATAAATTAAGGGAGCTTAAAGATAAATTGCTGGTATTTAAACAAGCGTTAGGCGAGTGATGAGAAGAATTTGGATGCTGCTTTATTGCTGTTTGGGTACATGGCAACTTCATGCACAGCAGGGCGCAGCATTTTGGGGTTTGGGTGGCAATGAGGCCAACAGGGATGCCGCCTTTGGATTAAGTAATAACCCCGGAGTCGCATTTTCCGGTAAGGCGTTGGGTGGTGTCTGGGGACAACAACGTTTTACGGGTACCACCATAGCCCATGGCGGTGCAGCATTGGCTTTTAGGAATAAGGGTACCCTATATGGCGGAGATTTTTCTTACCGTGGAACTTCAGATTTTTCTGTCAATTCGGCCCATTTCTCTTTATGTCAAATTATCAGTTCGCAATTCAGTGTAGGTTTTTCTGTGGGTTATACATCCCTTCACCAGTCTATGCTTAATGAGCGGCCGGCATGGCTCAGCGGAAGACTGGGTGCGGCTTTTCAACTGAATGAGAAGTGGGATGGATCGGCGGTGATATTCAATCCTTGGAATAGCGCTAATGATGGAGGCGTAGCAATACCCGGGGGGGCTCTGGCGTTGGGGTATAAAATCAATCCTCTTACCCGGGCCGGTTTTCAATATCGGTATAATGCCTCATTTCAGCCGGTGTATGGCATCTCCATAAGACATGAGTATGGAAAGCGTATTGTGTTCAATGGTGCGCTGCAAATTGGTCCTGAGCCATTTTCGGGTGGTATTGAGTATAAATCTGCTTCAGGCAATTTTGGGCTGGCCACCCGATACCACACGTATCTGGGCTTTTCTCCTGCTTTTTCTTGGATATGGTCAAAGCGATAAAACGCATATTGTTATTGCTGCTACTACCTTTTGGGAGTGCGTTGGCCCAGATTCCGGAGGATGTTAAGCTCACCATTGAGCGATACCTGGAAACACTGGAAACCAATGCAGACTATACTCAGATTTATGAGGATCTAGTTGTTTTTACAGAAAAACCCCTTAATCTCAACCATGTCGGGGTGGATGAGCTAATCAATTTCCCTCTCATAACGCCTGTTCAGGCAGCTGCCATTGTGTCTCACCGCAGGCGATTTGGATTGTTTCTGCAACTGGCTGAATTGCAGGTGGTGGGAATGGAGCCGGAGCAGATTAGGGCGTTGGCACCGTTTGTAAATATTTCACCCGGTCTGGAGGACAGGGTCAAAGGATTGTCTGAAAAATTGCAGCAGGGGAAGGCGGAAGTAATCCTAACCACCAAAAGGCGTTATCCCGATCCCAAAGAAACATACAACGCGGATTTGATGGCCATGAGCACCCGCTTGCGATACACGCTTCCCGGTGTGTATAGTTTTGGTATTACGGCCGAAAAAGATCCGGGAGAATATTGGTGGAATCGGGGGCCTGATTACATTTCAGCGCATGCTGCCATTTTTAATTTTGGGGCTGTTAAATCACTGGTTGCCGGCGATTATGTACTGAGTATGGGGCAGGGCCTGGTGATGGGTTCCGGCATTGGCGTTGGAAAGAGTGCCAGCGTACTCAATATCAAACGCTCGCAGCCCATGGTCAAGGCCTATCGTGGGGTTAATGAATTCTTGTTTTTGAGAGGTATGGCCGCGACATTAAAAATTGGCAAGAAATGGGATTTTACCTTTGCATTGGCTTCCAATGGCATCGGCGCACGTCTGGGCGATACGGCAGGTATCGGTGGGGAAGGTTTCTCATCGGTTGATCTGGATGGATTACACCGCACCGGAAGTGAAATTGAGAATAAAAATAACCTGAGAAGAAATTTGCAGGGATATTGGCTGCAGCGAAACGGAAAAACGGGCAGTGTGGGCGGAGGCGTCGCACTGTTTAGCAGCAATATTGCGCAAATGGCATCTCAGGATTTATACAGGATGTATAACCCCACCGGTAGAAAACAGCATTTTTATCACGGATGGCAGGCACATACATTAGGTCGCTTGCACGTTTTCAGTGAATGGGCATGGATGGCACAAACCCGAATGCATGCAGTTTCTGCGGGTGCACTGGTTTCTTTAGGCAAATGGGCAGAATGGTCATTGCATCTGCGCGATTATGCACCCGGTTTTGTGAGTCCGTACACCACTGCCTTTGGCAACAGCAATCAGAATGAGCAAGGTTTATACATGGGTTTAAAAATGAATTTCACTCGTAAAATCAGTCTGAGTAATTACTGTGACATTGCCCGTCAACCCTGGCTTACTTTTCGTTTTTATGCACCTTCCCGCACCCAGGATTTGCTATGGCAACTGGATTATGCAGCCACCAAGAAAACCCAGCTGTATATTCGGTATCGCTATATTACCCGCAGTCTCCAAAACAGTGATGCAATCACCAAAAGCGTTACTACTTATACAACCCAGTTATTGCGTTTGAATGTAAATGCGGCTGTTACCCAAAATAGTAGGATTGAATTGCGTGCCGAGCACAGTTTCAATGCCGATGGGCCTTCCGCAGGACATTCCTCATTGTTGTATGGAGAGTATACCACCCGCATCAATCCGGGAAGGTGGCAGCTGGTGATGCGCTATAGCATGTTTGATGTATCCGGGTTTTATAATCGTTTGTATGCCTACGAAAATCAGTTGTTGTATGATTTTGGTACGGTGGCTTTCTATGGTAAAGGACGTTCTGCCTATATTCTTGCAACAAAGCCCATTAATAAACGGCTGAAAGCAGGTTTACGCTATGCATGGATGGAAAGTATCAATAGTGGGGATGCATTGCCCACATGGAACCGCCGTATCTTTGCACAGCTGATCTGGCGATTATGAATCCAAAACTGAGTGTGAATGTAAACAAGGTGGCGACCCTTCGCAATGCAAGGGGTGGCAATAACCCTGATGTAATCAAAGTGGCGCTGGATTGTGAAATGTTTGGCGCAGATGGGATTACCGTTCACCCCAGGCCGGATGAGCGTCATATCCGATATGATGATGTTCGTAAACTCAGTGAGGTTGTAACCACCGAATTTAACATAGAAGGGTATCCTTCGGCCTCATTTTTGAAGCTGGCTGAAGAGGTTAAACCCGCACAGGTAACATTGGTTCCGGATCCACCTGATGTGCTGACCAGCAATAATGGCTGGGATACAAAGGAATATTTCAAGCTGCTGCAGGAAGTAGTGGCCCGGCTAAAATCAGGAGGAATGCGTGTGAGTCTTTTTCTTAACCCTGATCCGGGGATGGTGGAGCATGCAGCCATGTGCGGTGCAGACAGGATAGAGCTTTATACAGAGCAATATGCAGTTTTGTTTTCCCAAAATCCCGAAGAAGCAATCAAGCCCTACGTACAGACTGCGAATGTGGCATTGCAGGCGGGTTTGGGAATCAATGCGGGACATGACCTCGATTTGAAAAATCTGCATTATTTGCGGTCACATTTGCCCGGTTTGCTGGAAGTTTCCATCGGGCATGCGCTGATATGTGACGCCCTGTATTATGGACTCAGAGATACGGTGCGGATGTATAAAAATCATTTGCTGCCTGACATGACGTTATGAGTAAACAGCCACCTTTTACCCCTTCTGATGGTTTAGCCGGTTTAAAGAATCATTACCGTGAAGATGGACTGAGTGGATTTTTGGTTTTTTTACTGGCCCTTCCTTTAAGCTTGGGGATTGCCGGAGCTTCTGATTTTCCGCCTATTATGGGGCTAATCACTGCGATGATCGGTGGTGTGCTGGTTTCGTTTATTTCTGGCTCACCATTAACCATCAAGGGGCCTGCCGCCGGATTAATTGTGATTGTTGCGGGGGCGGTTGCCGAATTTGGTGGAAATAATGCTGAACTGGGATGGAAAATGGCATTGGGTGCCATCATGGTGGCGGGTTTACTACAGATTTTCTTTGGTTTTTTACGGATAGGTACCATTGCGGATTTATTCCCGCTAAGCACCATTCAGGGTATGCTTACCGCAATCGGTATCATCATATTTAGTAAGCAAATTCATATACTGCTGGGGGTTAATCCAACCATGCCGGATGGCAGGTCCATGATTCATCCTCCCGACCTTATTATGGCCTTGCCGGAAACGCTTAGGCAAATGGATTCAAAGTCTGCGGCAGTGGGTTTTTTAAGCTTATTGGTGGTGTTTCTTTGGCCACGAATTAAACATGCCTGGCTTTCAAAAATCCCGGCTCCCATTATGGTGCTTGCCGTTGCCATTCCGGTTGCCCAATGGCTAAAGCTGGATTCTTCTAAATGTATTCATTTTGAGCACGATCTGATGGATACACTGGCCATCAATGTGAGTTTTGGTGGTGTGGAAACTCCATTGTTATTCGCCAAGTATGTGCTAATGTTTGCCCTGGTGGGTAGTCTTGAATCTTTGTTGACAGTAAAGGCAACAGACATGCTGGATCCATTTAAACGCAAGAGCAATGCCAATAAGGATTTGATGGCAATTGGTGTAGGCAATGCAATTTCTGCAACGCTGGGTGGGCTGCCCATGATTAGCGAGGTGGCTCGTAGCAGTGCCAATATCAATAATGGAGGTAAAACCCGCTGGGCCAATGGTTTTCATGGGTTGTTTATGCTGGTTTTTTTGATGCTGGATGTCAGGTTTAATAATTTAATACCGGTTCCGGCTCTCGCCGCTATGTTAATCGGAATTGGATATCGACTGGCCAGCCCCAGATCGTTTGGGGAGATGGCAAAGGTGGGGGTAGAACAGGTTGTGGTTTTTGTGGTAACCATCATTGTAACCCTTTTAACCGATTTATTGCTGGGAATTGCTGCCGGGGTTTTGACCAAGTTAATCACACAATTGATACTGGGGGCACCTATTGGATCGGTTTTCAAGGCGCACATTATTGTAGAGGGCCGCGAAGTCAGGGTAGCCGGGGCAGCAGTTTTTAGCAACTGGCTTGGATTAAAACGCATTCTTAATGTGATGAAACCTTCCGAGCAGGTGGTGGTTAATTTGGAGAACTGCAATCTGGTAGATTATACAGTTATCGATAATTTACATCATATCAAGCGGGATTTTCAACTGTCCGGCGGTGATTTAAAGGTAATTGGACTGGAAGAGCTTGAGTACACCGGTAATCATCAGCACACACATGCGACCCGAAATAAGCCCAAAGTGCGCCGTAAGAGCCTGGCAGAGGCCAAAAAAGCCATTCTAAAGTAGTATATGCTTCGAAGTATCCTGATTTGTATTGTTGGGGTTTATGCTTCAGCATCCCTGATGGCACAAAATCGTATTGCCGATCAAAACGAGATTGGGTGGGTTCCGGTTACTATTCAGGCCAGGATAACGGAAAGATGGCATTTACATTCAGAAATCCAATGGCGGCGTGCAAATTTGTTTCAACTCCCACAACAGAATTTACTGAGGGCCGGTGTAACGTGGCAGGCAAACCCCTGGCATCGGTTTCAGGCAGGTTACGCATGGGTGTTAACCTATCCATACGGTGATTTTCCGCTGGCTGAAAATGGCACTTTTGCCGAACATCGGACCTATCAGCAATGGCAGTTTATTGCGGAAACCAAAAGCACGGGAGGACAGTTCAGCAGCCGGTTGCGGACCGAACAGCGTTGGCTGGAGGTTTTGGATACCAACGCCAGTTTCGTTCGATGGAATTATCTTAATCGGATACGGCTGATGCAACGCATGCAGTGGCCGTTGAAGAAGATTCACAAACAGATGTATCTGGCCTTGTCAGATGAAATATTGATAGGATTTGGCAAAAATATTGGGTTAAATGTGTTCGACCAGAATCGATTGTTTGGCTTGTTGGGCCTGAATTTAAACAAGAGTGTGCAATTGGAAACGGGTATCATGAATCAGATTCTGCAACAAGGGAAAGCAGTGAATGGAAAACCTGTATTTCAGTATAATACGGGACCGGTACTGAGTTTGAATGTCAGGTTGTAATTAACCCGTGATGCTATACGTTTCTAGCAACGAACGTGCAGAATCGGGCACCAGATAGCGAATGCTTTTTTTTTGCAGTAGTAGACTACGGATATGGGTGGCGGAAATATCCAGCATTGGCGCAGTATAGGGGATAATACGGGCATTGGAAACTGCGCATTCCAATTTACTTCCGCTCCTGTTATAAACATGAAAATCTGTCAATTCACACAACCGGGCTATATCTTTCCATTCATGCAGGCGGGACAGGTTGTCTGAACCCATTACCACAGAAAATTGATGGGTACTTTTTTCCTGCAAATGTTCCAGGGTTTGTATGGTGTAGGAGGGCAGTGGCAGTCGAAATTCAATGTCAATGGCACGTAGGCGCGGATTATCCGCAATTGCGGCATTTACCATATCCAGACGAAGTTTTTGCGGAAGTAAATCCTGCTGATTTTTAAAAGGGTTTTGGGGTGAAACCACAAACCATATTTCCTCAAAGGGGCCTTCATTCAGCATGTGCTGAGCAATAATCAGATGACCTGTGTGAATGGGGTTGAATGAACCAAAGTACAAACCTATATGAGCCATCAGGGTTTGTTTAGGAATTCGGTTACCAGGGCTTCACAGGTTTTTAGGGTGTCTTCCAGCACGTCGTTAATTATCACTACGTCATATTGATTTTCAAAACTCAGTTCATGGTTGGCTTTGGCAATACGCTCCTGCAGGTGATGTTCCACTTCTGTGCTGCGCTTGCGCAATCTTTGCATGAGAATTTCTACGCTGGGCGGTCTTAAAAAAATGGCCAGTGCATCCTGTTTGAAGCGTCGTTTGAGGTTTAGCCCACCCTGCACATCCACATCAAATACCACGGCTTTGCCGGAATCCCAGATTTTATGAACTTCACTCCAAAGCGTACCGTACAGTACGCCGGCATATACCTCTTCATGCTCCAGAAACTCATTGTTTTCTACGCGTTTTTCAAAGTCTTCGGTTTCCAAAAAGTGGTATTCGCGTCCGTTTACCTCGCCCGGTCTGGGTTTACGTGTAGTGGCACTGACTGAAAATGCCATTTTTTCGGGCATTACAGACAGCAGATGTTTTACCACAGTAGTTTTTCCCGACCCGGATGGTGCTGAAAAAATGATGAGTTTTCCCAAGGTGTTATTGTTTTATCAGTTTTTGGGAAATAACGCTGTCTTTATAGCTCAGTTTCAGGTGATACACCCCTGAGGAAAGTTCGGTTACATTGAGTCCGGGCATGGAAGTCAGGCGCATATCAATACTTTTTTCCATTACTTTTCTTCCATGAATATCATGGATGATGATCGTGCAGATGTCGTTCAGTTCTTCCGGCTTATAGGTGTTAAAATCCAACATCAGGTAATCGCTGGCAGGGTTTGGGCGTATGTTGATTTTTGCAGTCGGTGTTTCGGGTTCATTGATTTTACCAACCGTAAAAGCAAAGCGAATGCTGGTGCCAAAATCGGCCCCAAATCTTTGCAGAACCTGGTTGTTTAAGCTTCTGATCTGAAGAAACCCATTGCCATCGGCGGTGTTGGCCCACCAGCTTAAACCATCTTTATTCAGGGGATAACTGGGGTTGGCAGCACCCGTATCCTGAAAGTCCAATGTGTAGCAACCTTCGGGCAAATCAACCGTATCGCGGTAGGTAATGCCGGCTGTGGGATATTTTTTTCTCGATTTAACGACGTTTCCAAGCATATCGCGAATCTCATAGCTGTTTTCAGAGGGAGCATTATTCATGCTGCAATACACCACGAATTTGTTTGATAATAACGGTGGCATATTTCCGGTAAAAACAGTGGCAGTATTGTTGGGTGGGTAGGTGTCGGGGCGGTTATTTACCCAGGCAGCCGTGACCTGAAAGTGGCCTGTACTGTTGTTGCGCATGAAATCAGCGGGTAAATCTAGGGTGTCCCATTGGCCGGAACTTAGGTTGCCATTCCAGCGATAATGTTTTTGTTGCAATCCTCTCATGCCATACAAAAAGTCAATGCTTTGAACGGATGATGCTCCGCGGTTGCGGATGATGATTTTTGGGGTACCGCAAGCCGGATTTACTCGTTTATAGCGCAATTCAGCGTTGGGACTTATAATGTCTTCAATGGCCACATCCAAGGTGAAATTGGGTTTGCCATATTCTACCAGGTAGGTGCTGAGCATATAATTGGCACCACCGCTTGTGGTGGCGTAACTTTCCATGTCCAGATCCATGGTATGACTGCTTTCGGGGGTGGCTGCTACATCTAGATTGTACTCACGAACTTCGGCACCCGGGCACCAGCCAGCTCTGTCATACAGCCATGTTCCTGCCTGGGGGAAAACGGGGTTTTCACCGCAGTCATCTCGCCACACCCAGCTTTCATCGGCCAGGGCTCCATCTAAAATAATACGCCTGCGTTTGGGGCAAAACTCTGCGCAGTTTTCAGGCTTGTCCATGCCATGGCCTGTTTGCAGTATTTTGAAACGCATGAGATCTGTTTCAGTCCCAAGGGTAAAGGTGTCTTCGGGAACATTTTTATCGAACAGGGAATCATTACCATATCCAACGCTGCGGGTATAGAAGCGGGTAATGTTTTTAACATCGCGCCATGGCGTGCCTTCTACAAGGTTAAATTTTAGTGAAATTTCCCATCCTCGGTCGTGGTTGGCTTCATATCCGGTGTGCTGATACATGATTTGCACACTGTCGTGAAGCAGGTGGGCAAAATCGGTAATGTCGAACACCCAGGTATGGTTCCAGTTTTGATCGTAGTAGAAGCCATAGGGCGTAATGAAACGCATGATTTCCCAGCCCAAGCTATCATTTACGGCACCGCGTCGATTACACAAGTAGATGAAGTTGAGATAATCCCATTCGCCACACTTTAATCCGGGAGCGCATTTGAAGGTGAGTTCTGCGTATGCCTTCTGATATTTTGTTCCGGCGGTGGGGAATTGCCCCCAGCCGTAATATTTGGTATTGCCCGCAGCAGGGTTGGTTTTAATAACAACCTTGTTGTGGGTGGTAACGCGGCTGGTGTCGCCGGGCGCAGCAAATAGTGCAGTGATGATTAGTGAAGAAAAAAGGGTGATAAGGGTTTTTCTCATCGTATTGCAAATTTAAGGAATGAAGTTGTTTATTGTTCTGTTGGTTTAATCGTTTAGTGGTTTCTTGGGTGCATTTTAATGAAGAAATGAAAGAATGAAAGAATGAAGAAATGAAAATGCTAATTGGGAATGGGAAATACGGCATAAAAAGCGGGTAAAATGGGAGATTTTCAACCAAACCTCTGGTCCAGGATTCAGGTAGTATTATAGTTTTACGAAAAAAACACGTATTTTAGCGCATCAAGGAAATTTCACCAATGCAAAAAATAGTAACGGGTTTGGGTATAGTCTTTGTGTTCATGTTTGCCGCTTGTAAAAAACAAGCACCGATTTCGGGACATCCCTACAAACCGAATGGGAATATCGATTCATTTATTAGTGCCATGGATGTGAGCAGTTTGAGTATGGTTTTGCGACAGGGTGAAATTTTCAAGGACGAGAAGGGAAATCCGGTTACTATTTTTCCTTTCTTAAAAAGCAAGGGCATTAATAGCCTGCGCTTCCGGGTTTGGGTAGGAAACGACCCGAATTACCAATCCGATTCCATTTTAAAATTGGTTAATTTAGCCAGGAAGGAGGGTCTTCTAATTTGGATTGATTTGCATTATTCCAATACATGGGCCGATCCGGGCAATCAGCAAATCCCCAAAGAGTGGGATCAATCCAATCTTAAAAATTTAGGGGCCGATTTAAAAAGTTATACCGAACGCATGTTGCAAACTTTCAATCCGGATATGATTCAATTGGGAAATGAAATTGATGGGGGCTTTTTGTGGCCAAAGGCCAGAATATCGGATACCAGCGCCTTTTACAGTTTGTTGCGGTTGGTTTCAAAAACCACGCGCGATTTCAATGCCCAAATTCCCATCATGTATCATATTTCTAATTATCAAAAGGCGGATTATTTTTATAATGAATTGGATGCGCACGGCGTAGATTATGATATGATCGGACTTTCTTATTATCCCAAATGGCACGGATATAATACCGATAGTTTATTTCAGACTATGGATCGCCTGCACGCCAATCACGGCAAGCGCGTAATTATAGCGGAAAACAGCTATCCGTTCACGCTTTCTTGGGCCGATTGGACGGATAACGTAATGGGTTGGGAGGGTGATTTACATCCGAATTATCCTGCCAGTACCAACGGTCAGTACGAGCAGGTGCACCACCTAATTAAAGGGTGTAGAAACCGATCTTTTGCCAGTGGTTATGCATATTGGGAAGGTACTTGGGTTGCCTTTGATGGACCGGAATCTAAAGAAGGTTCTTTATGGGAAAACCAAGCGTGTTTTGATTTTGCATTCAAGGCATTGCCTGTTTTGGAGGCCTTTAAACCTTAAAAAGCACTTTACAATAAGTTATTCAACAAAACCAGTAAAGGCTGCTTGGCGAGTGTTGCCTTGTTGTTACTCATGCCTTTTGCGTTGGCTTGGGCGATGTGGGAGATGGTGTGGCTCAGGAAAAGTATTGGTGAAAAACCAATGGTTCTGATTGTTCCATTGCAATCTTAACTAAATATACAGAATGGGCGTATGCGAGTCATGCCGAAAGATATGAAATGGCTTTTGATGAGCTGAAATATTGCATTATATTTGCAGTCCTATTGGGCCTATAGCTCATTCGGTTAGAGCAACTGACTCTGCCGATAGCCATCGGCACAGTAGGTGCTTGGTTCGATATCCAGTCAAAATATCAGAATTTATTGGGCCTATAGCTCATTCGGTTAGAGCAACTGACTCTGCCGATAGCCATCGGCACAGTAGGTGCTTGGTTCGATATCCAAATAAAATATCGGAATTTATTGGGCCTATAGCTCATTCGGTTAGAGCAACTGACTCTGCCGATAGCCATCGGCACAGTAGGTGCTTGGTTCGATATCCAGTCAAAATATCGAAATTTATTGGGCCT
>CANMCY010000002.1 GCA_947496375.1 Flavobacteriales bacterium | reverse complement strand
GGTGTTATTCGAAAAGATATGGGTTTTCTACCGATTGGATTCGGCAACCACCATGTATAGGCATGACCGCCTTCGGGGTCAATCATCTCTGGCGCCGTAGGCACTGTATATTAATAACCCCGTAGGGGTGATATATCGATGTTGTTTGCGCCCATATGCGACCACCTTCGGGGTCGAGCATTCCATGCGCCGTTCCGGCTATAGTTATTTGACCCCTTCGGGGTCTGGGCTACAGGTGTTATTCGAAAAGATTTGGGTTTTCTACCGATTGGATTCGGCAACCACCAGGTATAGGCATGACCGCCTTCGGGGTCAAACATCTCTGGCGCCGTAGGCACGGTATATTAATAGCCCCGTAGGGGCGACATATCGATGTTGTTTGCGCCCATATGCGACCGCCTTCGGGGTCGAGCATTCCATACACCGTTCCGGTTACAGATGTTTGACCCCTTTGGGGTCTGGGCTACAGGTGTTATTCGAAAAGATATGGGTTTTCTACCGATTGGATTCGGCAACCACCATGTATAGGCATGACCGCCTTCGGGGTCAATCATCTCTGGCGCCGTAGGCACGGTATATTAATAACCCCGTAGGGGTGATATATCGATGTTGTTTGCGCCCATATGCGACCGCCTTCGGAGTCGAGCATTCCATGCGCCGTTCCGGTTACAGATGTTTGACCCCGTAGGGGTCAGTGCTGCAGACGTAGTTAAAAATAAAACAGGGGTTTCTATCGATTAGATTCGCCAACCACCAGGTATAGGCATGACCCCAAGGGGGTCAAACATCTATAGCCCCGTAGGGGCGAAAAAACCGACCCCGGAGGGGTCGCACAAATTCAAATGCGTTTTCGTGGTTGTTGGGCATGCCAACCCTAGGCCAATGTTAGAGAAAACAAAAATACCTGAATCAAAGGGCGTCTTTTGGGCGGTATGTCATGCTGAGCTTGTCGAAGCATGGCAACCGCCCTTTAAACAGAAACCCAGACAAAACCCCATTGTGGCCATCAGGGCATAAATAGGCATCACCGGTACCGCTCATCAATCCCGGCTTTTTCCGCCGCGTGGTCTTTCCAAAGGTCTTTCAGCTTCACTGCGCCGCTGTCCAACGCTGATTTGGCCTTTTTTAGCAGGGGTTCATCCAACGTGCTCAGGTCGTTGATAAACTGATCCCAGGCCGCCTCCTGGCCTTGTTCCCGCAGACATCGCTCAATATCGGGTTTAATGGCATGAATGCTTTTTTGCAGGGCATACGCCGACCGGGCTCTGTTCTCCTGAATTTCGGCAAATTCTTTTTCGTTAAAACGGTTTTTCATATCCATTTCTGCACTGCGAACGATACAGTCGCAGATGGCGCTTTCTCGGGGAGCGTCTTTTTTACCGCAGTATTTATCTGTTAAATATGCTATCCCGGCCACATTTTCTTTAAACGGCCAAATTTTAAAGTAATACAGGGCAAAAACACCGGCAGCAAGCAGCACCAGGTTCCAGAAAAGTCGGATCATGTAGCGAAGATAATAAATCGGGTTGTGCTTTCCTCGTATATTTGAATGATTGAACGCATGACGGAATTTACGGAAACATATAATGCAGTGAAACAGTTTCAAGGTAAGGGTTTTCGCCATTACTTGAGGTGGACGGCATTGTCAGCATTATCCTTCCCGGAACCGTTTATAAAAAACACCAGACCAAGGGTTCAGTTTCTGTATATACATCATGTTTTTAAGGATGAGGAGAATTCTTTTAGAAAGATGTTACAGGCTTTATCCCGAGAATATTCTTTTGTGTCATATTCCGAAGCGGTGAACAAGGTGTTTACGGGCAAAATTGACCGTCCTTATTTGTCTATTAGTTCGGATGATGGGTTTCAAAACAACCTTACCGCAGGACGAATCCTTGGAGATATGGGCATATCAGGGTGTTTTTTTCTTAACCCTGGATTAATTTCAGAAACCAATTTTCAACAAATAAAGCAACATTGTTTTGAAAAGCTTGAATTTCCACCGGTGGCATTCCTAAACTGGCAAGAAGTGGAGCTACTGCAGGAAATGGGTCATGAAATCGGGGGTCACACCCTCTACCACGAAAGGGTTTTGGGTAGGTCTATGCAGGATTTTGCTTACGACTGCGAAAAATCGAGAGAGCAAATAACGCATTATTGTGGTGAGACAAAACACTTTTCCTTTCCTTATGGTCGATTTACTGATTTTTCGCAGGAGGCAGCACAAATCGTGTTTAAGTCCGGTTATGAAAGTTGTGCCTCTGCCGAAAGGGGATGCCATGTGGGCACCACCCCACTAGACCTAAATAAAGTATGCATTCGCCGCGACCATGTTTTACCGGAATGGCCTATCTCCCATGTACGGTATTTTCTAAACCAAAATATACGCAAGGCCGGTCCGTCTGGTAATGTGTTTCCATATCCAAACCTATGAAGGTGATTGTTTTAGCCGGTTCCAAAACAGGGGTTGCCGCACTTCACCTAAAAAGATTGCTTGAATCTGGAAGCGCACAGGTGGTTGCTGTGGTTTATAGTGAAGGCCGCACCTTAAACCGCCGAAAATTCTGGATTCGTAAAGCAAAAAAAGCGATGCGGATAGGGATTTTTGGCGTTTTGAACGGGTTTCGGATACGCAAATGGTTTGAATATCATACAGATTATTCCATAAAAGATCTTTGCGATGAACATGGTGTTTCTTTCTATACCACACCGTCTGTCAATCATTCAAGCACAGAAAAAATCTTCATAGATAGCAGGGCTGATCTGGGGGTAAGTCTTGGTAACGGATACATAGCAACGCGCATATTTACCATCCCGAGGTTGGGCATGGTAAATATACACCATGAAATTCTACCGGATTTTCAAAACGCCCAAAGTGTTTTATGGGCACTATTTGAAGGGAAAAAGCAGACAGGGTTCACCATTCACAGAATCAACAAACAAATGGATGCCGGCGATATATTGTATGTTCGTAAAAACGAAATGGTATTTGGAAAGACCCTTCAAGATACAGTGATAATGAATGTACACAATTCGTATAAGCAATCGGCACATAAACTGCCTGAGGTGTTGGCCTCGTTCGAAACATACTGTCTTGAGGCACAACCTCAACCCCCCGGGAAAACCTATACGACTCCGGGTTTTTTTGCTTGGTTGCGCATGCAAAAAAACCTGAGAAGACTCAAAAAAAGCCAATAAATGCATATTTATCGCATTTTTGCCCCATCATCCCTTACTTTGCAGTCTTAATTTGTATTGAACTATGGCAACAACCCAGTGGCTTGATTTTGAAAAGGACATTGCTGAGCTGCACGAGCAGCTCGCCAAGGCAAAAGAAACCCATGAAAAGGGCAAACTGAATATGACCGACATGATTCAGACCCTGGAGTCAAAAATCAAAGAAGCGCAAAAGGCCATTTACAGCCACCTGAGTGGATGGCAAAAGGTGCAAATCAGTCGCCACCCCGAAAGGCCTTATACCCTTGATTATATTGAGCATATCGTTACCAACTTCATAGAATTGCATGGCGATCGTCAGGTGAAGGACGACAAAGCCATTGTGGGAGGGTTTGGACAAATTGACGGTGAAACCTATATGATTATTGGTCAGCAGAAAGGCCGCAACACCAAACAGCGCCAATACCGTAATTTTGGCATGCCCAACCCTGAAGGATATCGCAAAGCACTACGGCTGATGAAGCTGGCAGAGAAGTTCAACAAGCCCATTATTACTTTTATTGACACACCGGGTGCCAGTCCGGGGTTGGAAGCCGAAGAGCGCGGCCAAGGTGAGGCTATTGCCCGGAATCTGTTTGAAATGGCCACGCTGAATGTGCCCATTATTTGTATCGTCATTGGCGAAGGTGCCAGCGGCGGTGCGCTGGGTATAGGTGTTGGCGACAGGGTGCTTATGATGCAATACACATGGTACAGTGTAATTTCTCCGGAAAGCTGTTCCAGCATTTTATGGCGCACCTGGGATAAAAAAGAGCTTGCAGCAGATGCCCTGAAGCTTAGTGCAGAGGACATGCTTAAAAACGGCCTCATTGACGGTATTATTCCCGAGCCCATGGGTGGCGCACACCACGATCCTGAAACGGCGTATAAAAACGTGAAAGCCACCATTTTGAAGGAAATAAAAACCCTAAAAGCCCTTAAAACCGACGTGTTGGTGGGTCAACGGATTGACAAATTCAGCAATATGGGTGTGGTGGTGGAATCAGAGGAGTGAGATTTTTCTGATGTAGAGATTTCAATGTTAGATTAAGCATCAAATGAGCAACATAATAATAGGAACAGCCGTAAATTATTTCATAGAGGATATAAGTCCATTTTTGAATAGTTTACACAATAACTTTAATGGAGAATTATTTTTACTGACTAATCAAGAAAAAACAAAAAAAAACAAGAAGCGCTATAGCTTTAATATCCGGTATTTTGATTATGAAGAATCTGAAAAAGAAAATCCAGTTAAGTTTAATTCAGTCAATAATTCTAGGTTGTTTTGGTATTTAAAATCGTTGAGCAATTAGCTGAAAACGATAATGTTTTATTGACGGATGTACGAGATGTCTTTTTTCAAAGCGACCCATTCGTAAATTTGAATAGAGATCTAATTTTAGTAGCTAGAGAAGATCAGTATTTAAGGAATTGTCCCTATAATTCGGATTGGATTCTGAGTTTATATGGAGAAGAATATTATAACAAAATAAGAGATAATTTTATTTATTGTAGTGGTACCATTTTGGGCTCTAAAAAAGAAATTCAAAAAACACTTGAATTCATGGTTTCTGATTTGATTTCAAGAGGTGTAAATTTAGATACAGGAGACAATATAAAAATACTGGATCAGGGTATATTCAATTATTATGTTTACGAAAATCCAAATAGATGCATTATTAATGATAATCAAAATGGTACAATTTATACAATGGGATACAGCGATAAATTTGTATGCAAAACAAATGGGAGAATAAGTAACTTTAACAACATAGATTATGCAACTGTCCATCAGTATGACCGATTTAAATGGTTGACAGAGCATGTTTATAAAAACTTTAAAGAAACAAATAAACGCTGGTTCATTTAAAACAGGTATCACTAAATATCTTCAAATTATACTTCTTCTAATTAATTGATGACTGTTCTTTTAAGCTAGTACCCCACAAATTATAAAGTTGTTGCTTTAGCCCTCACAACCATCCCCTCTGGAGAGGGGTAAATGCGTTAACAGTGAAACCGTTGTAAGCAATGTAGGGGTGTGTAAAACCACCGCATGGCCCGCCCTGCAAAGACCCCCAGTTTTTTGACGCGATATACATAATTGGCAAAGCCTCCCCTCTCCCGCGGGGAGTGTAGGATAGCCCTTAATACGATTGTTTCTCTAAATCAATGGAGCAATACAGTTTAAAGCCATTGTATTAGGGCCCATAACCAGATGTGTAAATATTTCACCCCAAAAACCAGTGTCCTCTTTGCGGGGGGTGGTAATAAACCCATTACGCTATGTGTTTTTGATTATATCCTGCAAATAGAGCAAATCACTATTGCGTATCAAATAGAAAATGATAAATAATATTGGCAATTTTATTGGCAGTATTTCCTTCACCGTAACACCCCCCTATGTATTTTCCAGGGGTGATTTCCAGAGCATGCTTCAGTTCTTTTAAATCCTCAAAAACAAGTATATTCCATTGGTTTGTGAGCGTTTCAATCCATTCTGTTTCAGGTCTTAAGGTTACACAAGGTTTTTTAAGAAACCACGCTTCTTTTTGAAGTCCGCCGCTATCTGTTATGATTTTTTCGGCACCAGCCATATATCTAATATTATCAAAATAACCCTGTGGAGCAATAAAATCAATATTAGGATATTTATCTATCGCAATATTCATGGATGACAGAAGCGCAGATGTCCGAGGATGAATTGCAAAAACAACAGGCAATGATAGCGCATTAAAAGCGCTTAAAACATTTAATATCCGGTCTTTATCATCTGTGTTGTAGGGTCGGTGGAGCGTTGCGTAGTAATAGGGGGTTTCTTGGGTATTATGGGTTAAATTACCGCCAACAGCTATTTTAAGCGTATCTAACATAATATCACCAACAATGTGAATGCCATCAGAAACACCCTCTTTATGTAGGTTTTTTAATGAAACTTCGCTTGGAACAAACAATAAAGTGCTTAAATAATCTGTTAAAACCCGATTAATTTCTTCCGGCATCGTTTTATTGTAGCTCCGCAATCCCGCTTCAATGTGTGCAATCGGAATGTGAAGTTTAGAAGCTGCTAGCGCACCGGCTAATGTGCTATTTGTATCGCCGTATACAACCAGCATAGAGGGCTGTTCCATTAATAAAATTTCTTCTATTGATTCCAGCATACGGGCAGTTTGTTTTCCATGGCTGGCACTTCCCACATTCAGTTGATAAGCGGGTTCATCAATATCAAGCTCTTCAAAGAAAACTCGGCTCATATTGTCATCATAATGCTGTCCGGTATGTATACTCTTCACCTCAAATCTTTCATGTTTCCGGAGTGCCATCTCGAGAGGTGCGTTTTTAATAAACTGTGGCCTTGCACCCACTACGGTAATAATTTTCTTTTTCATATTGCGTTGCGAAAGTAGCTCAGCATAGCCGTTTAATAAAACTAATGAAGGAAACACAAAAGGCGAATTGCAAATAATAGGCAATAGCTGTATGTTTTTCTTGAGGCATTATATTTTTTTCCTAATGGTGCCAGTTTTTAACATAACGGCAGGTGCTAGTTGTAAGTATTCTTGGTTAAGTAGCATTAATTAATAACATCCACCCACGTTACTCCAAATTCTTCACAATCGTTTGTTTTTTAGAACCTTATCCCTATTTTCGCATTATTGAGTAAAAAAACTACTCAATAATACTGCATGATTGAAACCCTAATCTCTTCCAAAACCCGGGTTAAAATGCTGCTCAAGTTCTTTCTGAACGCCAGGGCTACCGCGTATTTGCGGAATCTGGAGGAAGAGTTTGGAGAGAGTACCAACGCCATTCGGTTGGAGCTAAACCGACTGGAAGAAGCACAGATGCTTACATCTGAGTCGGTAGGGAAAAAGCGCATTTTTAAGGTTAACACACGTCATCCATTGTTCGGAGACCTTCACAACATTGTTTTGAAGTATGTGGGCCTGGATCAGATTATTGAGCATGTGATTCGCCGGTTGGGTAGCCTGGAAAAGGTGTACCTGATTGGCCATTTCGCCCGTGGACTTGACAGTGAGATTATTGACCTGGTATTTGTGGGGCATATTGATAAAACCTACCTCTCCGAACTGGTGGAGAAGGCAGAAGGAATGATTCACCGGCGCATACGCTATATTGCGTTTACGCCTGAGGATTTTTCCGACGATAAAATAGCTGAAAACGGCATGCATCCTTTGTTGCTTTGGAGCAGCGATAAAGGCTAAGTGCATCCAGGGTTTCAGCCCAACCCCGTAGGTCATGCCCTGTGACTGAAGGGGCGGAGCCGTAGACGGTACACATGGCAAAATCAGAGAATCAGACACCGTGGAAAGTGATTTATACAGCTAGCCGTCAGGAGAAAAAAGTAGCTGTGCTTTTGGAACGGTTTGGTATAGCATATTATTTACCGTTGGTAAAAAAACTGCGTTTGTGGAGTGACCGAAAAAAGTGGGTGGAAATGCCTTTGTTTAATGGATATGTATTTGTAAAACCGGAACCCGGCATGCGCGATAAAGTTCTTGAAATTCCGGGTGTTGTGAAATACCTGAAATACAATGGGGCAGATGCACAAGTATCTGATAACGAGTTACACCTGATTCAAAAACTGATAGCTACCGGGTATAATGTGGAAATTGCGGAAGGTGGGCATTTTAAAAAGGGCGATAAAGTGACCATTAAACAGGGCCCTTTGAAAGGGATTGAGGCTGAAGTGTTGAAAGATGCTGATGGCAGCGAATATATCCTACTCGCATTTGAAACCATTTCGCAAGTGGTAAGGGTAAGCTTACCGGTAGCGATTTTAAAAACACTCAACTAAAGCTAATCATGCCGGAAAAAGAAACATATAGCCGATTCAAAGAAATAAAAGCACACTATCAAAATGGCGGTAATATTTTACAATGGATTCGTGATAATAAAAAACCCCAATTCCACGATGAACAAGACATCAGAATCAGTTATGATTTACAGTCAGGGAACTATATAAAGAAGTTTCTAATAAACAGAGATTTTAAAGAACAATATGGTAAAAAACTGGCAAGCACCATATCGTCTTTGGGGAAATTCAACACCATATTGGAAGCGGGCACAGGGGAGGGAATTATGCTGCATCTATTGAGGAAGTATCTGGTTACTCCCTATCCTGAGCTTATGGGATTTGATATATCCTGGTCACGGTTGAAATATGCGCGGTATCTGTTTGAACGATTTGAGCAACTAGATATTTCTCTTTTTTCAGCCAACCTATTCAATATTCCTCTAGAAGACAATTCTGTTGACATTGTTTTTACTTCACACGCCATAGAGCCCAATGGGGGCAAAGAAGCGGAGGCGTTGAAAGAGTTATACCGTGTAGCAAGCAAGTATTTGGTGTTGCTGGAACCATCATTTGATTTTGCTAATGGAGAAGGCAAAAAAAGAATGTTGGAACATGGATTTATAACAGGACTGCATCAAGCGGCAGTCGCACTTGGGTATAAAATTCACACATACCAACCCTTTGGGTTGAGTGTAAACGAATTAAATCCCACAGGATTGTTAATTATTGAAAAACAGGCAACAAGTAACAATTCCTCAACTTCCTATCGCTGTCCTATAACGTCTGAACCATTAAGCATGACCAATGAGCCTTTCCTGTCTTCAGCTGAAAGTGGATTTGCTTATCCCATTTTACAAGGGATACCATGTCTTTGTGAAGACAATGCAGTATTGGCTACCCATTTGTTTGATAATCCGGATGAGTTGTTTTTGGACTTGATTTTTGAATAATAGAATAAGCATTGGGTGAGAAATTAATACCTTTTTTTCACTACATATTACTGCAGAGCAGTGTGTTTTACAACCAAAACCACGTTCGCAGAACACTACACATAGTAATTGTTTTCTATTTTTACCTATCTATAATAGCATCATAGAGAACAATTGGCAGAATTGAGCAATAAATCAGGCTCTTGATCAATACCATCATTAAATATTTTAAACTAATACCCCTATTACCCAGAATTTTCTATGAGAAAATAGGACATAAGATTGTTGATGTGTTTAATAAATCAGAGTTATTAAAGTATTATTTAATTCCTGTAAATGTAAAGAAAGTAAAATTAACAATAGTTACAGGTTGTGACAGCTCTCACTTTAAAAGTCAGATTCAATTTTTAAATTCTTTATATCAACATGAACCCAGTATTAAAACTATTTACTATGATTTAGGTATAACAGATGTACAGAGAAATACAATAGTTAACAATTTCCCGTTTGTAGTTGTTAAGAAATTTGATTTTATTGAATATCCTGATTATTTTAATATTAAAAAAAATGCAGGTGAGTATGCTTGGAAACCCATAATCATATGGAATGAATTGATTAATAGTTCTAATTTGATTTTATGGTTTGATGCAGGAACATTAATTATTGATAATCTAAATTATATAAGGAGAATTTTAAAAATTAGAGGATTTTATTCCCCTTTTTCAGCTGGAGTAATAAAGGACTGGACCCATGAAGGCATGATTAGGTATCTAAATATCGAAGATGACAAATTTAATAAACGTAATTTATCAGGTGGTGTGGTTGGTTACAACGCCAATAATAGTAAGGCTAAATTATTAGCTGAGCGCTGCTACAATTATGCAAAAGTTAAAGAATGTATTGCCCCTTCCGGTTCAAACAGGAGTAATCATCGACAGGATCAGGCTCTTTTGACTGTTTTGGCTTACAAGTTTAACATGGTTAAAGGAATGCCTAAAAAATATTATGGTTTTGATGTACACCGAGATATCGATTAGTAATTAAACGTAAATCCAACGTGATAATAATAGCTCAAACAGAACCTGGCTACAGCAATCAGCTTTTTCAAAATGCTTTTGCATTAGCATACGCAAAAGAAAACGAAAGGTTGTTTTTTAATGTAACGAATGATGCGTGGCGTAAGTATTACAGGCATAGGTCACCTATTTTATTATCAATTATCAAAACAATCTCAAAATATCGATACAAAATACCATTGAAAGTGGCCAAGGTGCTTAGACTTGGTCATGTGAATCTGGACAGTTTGGATACCATGTCACAAAAAATGAGCGACGTATCCAAATACAGGATTGCATTCATATCCGGGTGGTTTCTGCGCATGCCATTATCAAAACATAGGGCATATCTAAAGCGAGCATTTAGTTTGAGATCCAAATATGTTAGGCATAATGCATTGGTTAATACAGTAAAAAGGTGTAAACAGAATGGCTATATACTCGTTGGTGTGCATGCCAGGCGCGGAGATTATGAGGCCTATGAAGGCGGAAAATACTTTTATACTTGGGATTTTTATCTTCAGAAGATAAAGGAAATGGAGACATTGCTTGACGGAAATAATTTAGTAAAGTTTATTTTGTTCAGTAATGAAAAAATTCCAACAACTTTTCAATTGGAGAATCTTATAATCTCTTCAGAGCCATGGTATATTGATCATCATTTAATGTCTCAATGCGATTATTTATTGGGACCTCCCAGTACTTTCACCATTTGGGCCGGTTTTTTGGGCGAGGGCAGGTTTTGCCAGATAGATAATGTTGATCAAAAGCTTTCTTTAAGTGACTTTTATAAAATTGAGAATCCGTTATGTTATTAAATGAAGAAAACACCCAATGGACCGAAATCATTGAGCCCAAGGGCAAGTGGTTCGATTTGAAACTGAAGGAGGTTTGGGATTACCGCGATCTCATCAGCATATTTGTGCGCAGGGATGTGATTTCATTTTACAAACAGACCATTTTGGGTCCGATCTGGTTTTTTCTGGGCCCTTTGCTCACGGTGGTTTTATACACCTTTGTATTTGGTAGCATTGCCAATATACCCACCGATGGCATACCCGCGCCGTTATTTTACTTGGCCGGCACTACCCTGTGGAACTATTTTGCCAATTGCTTCAGCGGTGCATCCTCCACGTTTACCGGAAATGCCCATTTGTTTGGAAAGGTATATTTTCCGCGTCTGGTGGCGCCATTGTCCATGGTTATTTCCAACTTGCTGCGCACGCTGATACAGTTCATCATGTTTATGGCTTTCTGGGTTTACTACTATGCACAAGGCAAGGTGGATTTCAGCTGGCACATGCTGTGGTTTCCTTATCTGATTGTGCTGATGGCGCTGCTGGCATTGGGCATAGGCATCGCCATCTCGGCCTTCACTACCAAATATCGGGATTTAAATAACTTTATTCCCATTGGCGTGAACATACTGATGTACGCCAGTCCGGTTATTTATCCCACTTCACTGGTGCCTGCACAGTTTCAGAAATTCTTATGGTATAATCCCCTGCAGCACATCATTGATTGTTTCCGCTATGCCTTCACGGGTGGCGGGCATCTGGATATTGGCGGATTAATGTACAGCACGGTATTTACCCTTGTCATGTTACTGGCAGGCATTATGCTATTCAACCGCACCGAGAGAACCTTTATGGATACTGTGTAAATTTAGCAATGACCTTAGTAATGTAAGCACAAGATAAATCAATTATGTTGCCTGAGTTGGAATGAGAATTGCATTTTTAAAAGAAAAATTGATATACAATGACACTTTAAATGTCACAGATGCTGTCACAGTAAATGTCATACATATTGTCACAGAAAATAGACGCTAATATACTTTGAATAATAATAGAGATTACACCCTTCGGTATTGGAAAAACAGTTAAATCCGCTCAAATGCTAAGGAACTAAAACATAGAATTTAAAACCATTTGGGGAAGAGGAATTAATAAAATTATTTCAGGATTTGAGGAGGCATCACTCCCGCAACCATTTTTTGAGCACGTAGGCAACGGGATGCAAATTACCCTGTTCAAAAAGGAAGTCAAACATAGTGACACTTTAAATATCACAGAAAATGTCACAGAAAATGTCACAGAAAGCAGACAGCAACACATCCTTAGTATTATAGCAGAAAACAACCATATTACTACAGAAGAAATTGCCAGATTGGTGGGGGTTGTGAGAAGGACCATTGCAAGGGATATTCACTCTTTGAAGGCGAAAGATGTCTTGAAGCGCATTGGATCGGATAAAACAGGCCATTGGCAAATCATTAAGAAAATTGCATGAGCTTTATAATAAATGACAACCGTAATTAAAGCAGAAAACATTTCCAAACAATACCGCCTGGGCTATGTGGGCAGCGGTAGCATCAAAGATGATGTAAAACGCTGGTGGTATGGCATACGCGGCAAGGTAGACCCCTTGCTCACCGTGGGAGAAAGCAACGACCGCACCCGCAAGGGCGAATCAGATTATGTGTGGGCGCTGAAAGACATTAATTTTGAAATACAGCAGGGCGACACTGTGGGCATCATTGGCCGCAACGGAGCGGGCAAGAGCACACTGTTAAAACTGCTTTCCAAGGTTACCGCACCCACCACCGGAAATATAAAGGTAAAGGGCCGCATTGCCTCGTTACTGGAAGTAGGTACGGGTTTTCATGGTGAGCTTACCGGCCGCGAGAATATTTACCTAAACGGGGCCATTATGGGTATGCGCAAACATGAAATTACCCGCCGCCTGGATGAGATTGTGGATTTTGCCGGGGTGGAGCGCTACTTGGATACGCCGGTAAAACGCTACAGCAGCGGCATGTATGTGCGCCTGGGCTTTGCTGTGGCCGCACACCTGGATAATGAAATATTGATAGTGGATGAGGTACTGGCCGTGGGGGATGCAGAGTTTCAGAAAAAGTGTTTGGGGAAAATGGGGGATGTGGCAAAAGGAGAGGGTAGGACCGTGTTGTTTGTGAGCCATAATATGGGTTCAGTTCGATCATTGTGTCGTTCAGCTGTTTTATTATTAAACGGTAAAGTAGATTCATTGGGCACGGTGGATCAAATTGTAAATCAATATAAGAACATTCATAATAAGATGATAAATCTGAAATCTTGGTTTGCTGCTGATTTACAATTAAACCTTGCAGCTCAAATTGTTGGAGTAGAAATAACCTTAAATGAAATAAAAAACGAATATGTATTGGTAATAAATACAGAAATAGTATCTAATAAAAAGCACGATCCATTATTTATTGCATATGATATTATATCATCGGATGGAACGCCTATACTACAATCTATACCTTCTGAAAAAGTGTTTATAGAATATAAAACCAGTAGTACTATAATCTCTTCAAATTTGTTTTTACCACGTTTAATTCCTGGCGTATATTTGCTTTCTTTATGGATTGGTGAACATTATACAAAGACAATTGATTGGCGAAAAGAAATAGTTTGTTTTGAGATTGAAAACAGCCCACAATTAGGTAGAATATTTCCACATTCTACTACAAATGGATATCAAATATGCTTTTCAACCTACAAGTTTTTATGAAAAAAACCATAAAAAGGCTACTCAAAAAATTTGGCTTTTCAGTAACAAGAATAGTTCCTAAAGATGAGTATTATCTATCACTTTACGAGAAGTACAAATCATACACAATGATTCCGTCTGAATATTTTATAAAAAATTTAGAATTAATTTCAAAATATGAAAACATAGCCGGATGTATTGTAGAATGCGGTGTATGGCGAGGGGGAATGAGTGCAGCTATGGCAGAGATTCTTAAAAATAGAAAATCCTATTTATATGATAGCTTCGAAGGATTGCCTGAAGCTAAAGAAATAGATGGAATAGATGCAATAAATTGGCAAAAAAACACTGCAGGATCTAGTTATTTTAATAATTGCAAAGCTGAAATGGAATATGCTAAAAAAGCAATGCTTTTAAGCCAAAACAATCATAAATTAATAAAAGGATGGTTTAACGAAACGTTGTGTCAAACCATCCCTGATGAACCCATTGCAATTTTAAGGCTTGATGCAGATTGGTATGAATCTACAATGATATGTCTAGAACAATTGTTTCCCAAAGTAAAAAAAGGCGGGTTAATAATTTTTGATGATTATAATATTTGGGATGGGTGCAGTAAAGCTGTTCATGACTATCTAAGTAAAACAAAGTCAAAGAGTAGGATCTTTAACACTGTTGATGGAATTGCTTATATTATAAAAAACGATTAATTATTATATAAATATAATTTACAGAATAAAAACCGAGTTAATAAAAGTTGGTTTATTCACCAATAAGCACATTAAAACAAATAATCAAGTAAAATTTTGCTAAACATTTAAAAAAGTGACATGTTAAACAATGTATTTGGCAGAGGATTTATCTAAACCACATAGAATGAATGTATAAAAATGATTTATCAATCCCCAATCACAAAAAGTAATAATGTTAGGATAATCACCAAAATATCCACAGAAGAATTAACACAGAAATATTTGAATGCATTTAAAATTGATGTTTCTTATTTAATGAATGATATAAATGAAATCTCTCTTTTAGCTTGTGGCGACACTGGTTATAAATTTTATTTTCCACACCACATCGCTGGTGATAGTAAGTTTTATGAGCATTTTCAACAGTATGATTGGTACTACATGCCCTGGAAGTGGGAACATGAGAAAGTTGCAAAACTCATAAAACCGGGAATGAAAATATTAGAAGTAGGCTGCGGTTCGGGGGGGTTTTTAGAGGGAGTATCTAAAAGAATGCCATCGACATCCCTTAACGGGCTTGAGTTGAATCAGAAAGCAATTGAAGAGGCTCAAAAAAAAGGAATTAATGTCCTAAGAGAATTAATAAATGAACATGCCGAAAGCCATTTTGAAACTTACGACTTGGTATGTTCCTTTCAGGTTTTAGAGCATATTGCAGATGTCCATGCTTTTTTGGAGGCACAAATTAAAACATTAAAAAAAGGTGGATTACTGACTATTGCTGTTCCGAATAATGAATCTTTTGCGAGATTTGACAGAAATAATGATATTTTAAATATGCCACCTCATCATATGGGATTGTGGACAAATAAATCATTAAATAGATTACAAAGAATATTTCCGTTAAAGTGTATAAAACAAATAAAGGAGCCTCTTCAACCATACCATTTTGATTGGTACTTAAACATTTTAGAGAAACGTATAAATAAAATAGGGAAACCTTTATCTTCTATTTATAAGAAAATAAAAAGTAAAAACATTTTGAGGAAAACATGTACTTATTTTCCTTGGTTAGTAACTGGTCATACAACCATTGCCATCTATAAAAAGATTTGATAACACCAGTAATTATTTGTGCAGTGTCTTATTTCTTACATATAAAAATATAGCTTTATTGGTTATTAAATTACACAGTAAACATCGATACTAATTAAGATTGAATTATATAATTATATGTTTTTTAATATAAAGACAATATCAAACATTCCTTTGAGTGTTTTATGGAGCAAGTTTTATTAGACCTTAGAACTATCGTGCTATCCTCTAATTGTTTATTTTCAACAAAGAATATAAAATTAATTTTACTTGAGTAGCGTATCAGAAAATATAGAATATAGTCAATTATGTGTTTTGGGTTCCTTTACTTCTACAATAACAGATTGTCCAAAACACCAGTGGCTGGCCGTGAAGAATGGTAAAGTTAGAAAACCTGATTCTTTATTTATGGAAGCAGTTAAATGAGAATAGTACAGGTAGGTACAAATTTATCCGGTGGAGCTGCAAAAGCAATGATCAGATTAAATGACGGGCTTTTGAATTTAAATCTTAATAGCCAGATTATCAGCAAAAGCACTATATCAAAAGTAGAAATAAAAAAAGATTTTAGAAATAAGCTAATAAACAAAATAAAACACAGCATATTTAAAAATGTAAGTGTCGTAGAGGAATGGGAATTAGAGGTATTTAATAATCAAATTATTAATTCCAGGCCTGAAGGACTTGAAATGACTAGTTTGCCTTTAAGTTCTTATGACATAACCCAATCAAAGTATTATAGGATGTGCGATGTCCTGCATCTGCATTGGGTGGCAGACTTTCTCGATTGGCCTACGTTTTTTGCGAAAAATAGAAAACCGGTAGTTTGGACGCTCCATGATAAAAATCCATTTTCAGGTATTGAACATTATGACAATAGTTTTTTATGTATTGATAAAAATGGTGTTCCCAAAATTAGGGAAAAGAGCAATCATGAAATTGAACTTTCTGAAAAATGGTTGAATTTGAAACGTGAAGTTTTAAAAAAGCGAAAATGTGAGATTTATATAGTTTCACCTTCTGCATGGCTCTTAAATGAGTCCCTTAAAAGCGAATTGTTTTCAGGATTTTCCCATTCACTGATACCCTATGGATTAGATGAAACTATATTTACAAATCATAATAAAGCGGAATCAAGGAGGTTTTTTAATATACCCGATGATCGGTTGGTTTTATTATTTGTAGCAGATAATATCACCAATAAAAGAAAAGGACTTGATTATTTATTGAAGGCAATTGAAAATGTTAAAAACCAAGCTAAACTAATGGTATATAGTATAGGTAGTGCTAATAAATACAATGATAACAAGGAAATATTTGTATTAGGCCATATTGAGGATGAAGACACGATGGCAAAAGCATATTCTGCTGCTGACGTTTTTGTTATTCCCTCCCTAGAAGACAACTTGCCTAATACGATGTTGGAATCTTTGATGTGCGGCACCCCTGTTATAGGTTTTCCGGTTGGTGGAATTGCCGAAACAATTGAAGATGGGGTAAATGGATATTTGTGTGATGAAATCAGTGTTAGTGCTTTAGAAAAAACAATAAATAAATATATTGAGAATAAAAACATGTTCAATCGTGAGCAAATAGCATTAAATGCAAGAAAAAAGTTTTCCGGAGAGATTCAGGCAAGGGCGTATATAGATCTATATGAGCAGATACTTCAAGATTAAGATAAGTTTGAGGGTAAGCAAAACAATCAAATTAATTTTGGTTAATATACCATAATACCATGATAATATTTAGTGTTGTTTTTATTTTTATTTTAAGTTTGGTATGGGTGTTGGGTTTTTGCTTAAAAGAATTCTTACGTTTACAACTGTCTTTAACGCTCCAAATGCTTCTAGGGATTATGGGTTTAAATTTCTATGCTTTAATAATGTCTTTGTTCTGCCCTTTGAACACAATTACACTATTTTATCTATTACCTTTAATTAGTTTTTATATATTTAAAAATAAAATTAGTTTAAAAACAATCAGTTTTAAAGAAAAACGCAGTCTGGCACTCTTATCCCTTCCGATATTACTATATGGTTTTTTATTAGCACAAGAGCCACCTTTGAATTATGATACCGGGCTTTATCATTATCAAGCAATAATATGGGGAAGGGAATATCCAGTAGTTCCGGGTTTGGGAAATGTTTTTTCCGGCCTAGGATATAACAACTCAGTACTTTCACTCCATAGTTTGTTAAGTTTTAAGGACCTGTTTGGACAAGATTTGTTTACATTAAATTTTTTGTTATATTTTATCGGTGTTTCTTATTTTGTTGATTTAATATTAAAAAGCGTCACTTGGAAAGAGTCAAATATGATTGTTTTAGCAAATGTTTTACTTTTGGTAGCATTTGTTTCTTTGTGTGAAAACATATCTTCGCCTGCACCTGATTATGCCGCTAATAGTATTTTGATATTATTGTTATCCATTGCCTTAAACAATAATGACACGAATGAATCTAACCAGTTGTCTGTATTTGTAATTTTGGCTTTTTATTTAATAACAATAAAATTAAGTATGATTCCAATTCTTTTTTTATCGGGTTACTGCATTGTTCGATTATGGAGATTGGATGGAGAGCATAATAAATTTTATATCAATACAGCATTTGTTTCTATTTATATTCTTGTTTGGTGCGCCAAAACAGTTATTATGACCGGTTGGTTAATTTATCCGTTTCCGGCGATTGATTTATTTAATTTTGATTGGAAAGTTACGGACCAACAGATGTCTATAGATTCTATAGGGTTTACTGGATGGTCTAGATATCCTGGCATCGATGTTTCAATATCTAGTAAAATGTCTTTCATGCAATGGTTTCCAAATTGGTGGCAGAGGGCAAATTGGGGAAAGGGGTATATGATTATTTCTATCTTATCTATACTTTTATTTATAATTGTTACAATAAAAAAAGCTATATCTACTAGATCTAATTTATTTTGGATAGGTGTTTCAATAATTGCAGGTTTTATATTCTGGTTTATTAAGGCACCTGATTTTCGCTTTTCAATTGGATTTATATTTCATTTAATGTTTTTGCCACTTTATCTACTGAAGTACAGAACAGATTTAGAAACTAACCCCCAAAAAACAAAATCAATTTTATTGTTGGTGTATGCTTTATATATAGTTTATATATATAATCAAAACCTAGCAGTAATAAAAGCAAATATTTGCCCTGATATAATGTCAGGTCGTTGGAAATTACCTAAGTCACTTGACTATGTTGGACGACAATCTATGGATTCATTTTATTCGCACAATTTGAAGTTTTATTATCCTAAAAATGTGAAACAAACAGGAGATATGCGTTGTTATGATTTTTGTATTCCTTGTTTAACAAACAAAGATACTACTCTATTACCACGGGGTAAAAGTGTAAGAAATGGATTTAAACGGATTCAATATAGTGAGTGATTATAAGATTTCTATAGTAACACCTGTTTTTAACGGTGGTTCTTATTTAGAGGAAACTATTTTGTCCGTCATCAATCAGGGGTATCCCAATTTGGAATATATTATCATAGACGGAGGCAGTACCGATGGTACTGTGGATATTATCAAGAAGTATGAAAAACACCTTGCTTATTGGGTTTCAGAGCCAGATAATGGCTTATACCATGCAGTGCAAAAAGGTTTTGAAAAAAGTACCGGTGATATTATGGCCTGGATTAATTCGGACGATATGTACCACAGAGGTGCTTTTAGCATCGTGTCCGAATTGTTTAACCAATTTCCGCAAATAGAATGGATGATGGGTATTCCGTCTATCTATGACGAACTCGGAAGAACAGTAATGGTAGATGGTTACAAGCCTTGGTGCAAAGGCAATTTGTACATGGGTAATTATGGTATTGACAATTGGATTCAACAAGAGTCCTCTTTTTGGCGACGAAGTTTATGGGAAAAATCAGGTTCATCTTTAAGGTTAGACTTGAAATATGCTGCCGATTTCGAGTTGTGGCTTCGTTTTTTTAGGTATGCGGAGTTGTATTCTTTAAAATCTTTGTTGAGCGGTTTTAGGTTTAGAAGCCATAATCAAATATCAATGGATAATAAAGAAGCATATATGGAGGAAGTTCACCAATCAATTAGCGAAGAGGTTGACCAATTACCGGAATCATATAGACGAAAAATGAATGAAGTTAAATATTTTAATGAAAGGATGAATTCAATAAAAAGCCGTGTTTATCGTAGCATTTATTTTCGACAAAACATTAAACGAATTATGCAACATAAAAAAGAGTTATTTAAATATCCACCACGAATTGGGTTTGATAGGGTTACCCAGAAATTTCTTATGAGTGAGTAAATATAATTTGTAAGTTAAATTGAAAACCACCATACTAATTTGTACATTTAACGGAAAACACAAACTAAGAGACACTCTATCTCATATATCTAATCTTATTTTACCCAATAATATAGAGTTTCTTGAAATTGTATTGGTGGATAATGCTTCATCAGATGGAACTACGGAATTTGCCCAGGCATTTTGGGATACATTAAATTCCAAAATAGATTTAAACATTATTTTTGAAAACAAACCCGGAAAGGCGCATGCATTAACAACAGGTTATAATGTCGCAAAGGGCGATTTGATTGTATTGTGTGATGATGACAACTGGCTGGATAATCAGTTTCTGATACATGCAGAAGAACTTTTTCGCCAGGAGCCGGAAATAGGAATGGCTGGGGGGTATGGCATCGCTGCCATTTTTGCCAACGATAATAAGCCCTACTGGTTTGATGATTTTCAGGGGTATTATGTCGTTGGAACACATCATCCGCATTCAAGAGTTTTAACAAAAAATGATTATTCCATTTATGGTGCCGGATCTGTAATTCGAAAATCGGTTTGGGATGAAATTTACAGGAGCGGATTTAGATTTCAGAACAGTTCTACAGCTGGAAGGGCAATAGCAGAAGATGTTGAATTGTCAATGGCTGTTACTTTTGCAGGGTATAAATTATATTTTGATCAACGACTGACATTTACCCATGATTTACGATGGGGGCGAATGTCCATTGATAATCTTATAGATCAGGAAAAGGCGAATGCAAAAGGATTGGTTTTTTTAAGAGTTTATGAATTGCTATATCATAGATTAGGGTGTAGATTTTTATTTTTGAGATTTTTAAAGGATTATATGAATGAAATTTTTAACTTCCATTTGGCAATTAGCAAATTAAAAAAAAACAAGAAAAACTATAATCCAATTCGTTACAGGGTATTATTATCAAGTAAAAAAAGTACATGTTACCATCTGTGGGTCTTAATGCCCCAAGTCCTGTTTAGGTTTAGGTTTTATCATAGTTGGATTAGTAACCTCGTTCTTGGAAAATAACCTAATATCAGTCATCACCCCGGCCTACAATGCTGAAAAGTATATTGAACAAACCATCGCATCTGTTCAAAAGCAAACCTATCCCAATTGGGAGCTGATAGTAGTTGATGATGGTTCCACCGACCAAACCCCAAAAATTGTGCAGGAGCTGGCTTCGGCAGATGAACGAATTCATTATATCAAACAATCCAACGGCCGACAAGGAAAGGCGCGAAACACTGCCATTTACCATGCTACCGGTGAATACCTGGCTTTTCTGGATGCCGATGATCTTTGGCATCCGGATAAATTGACATTGCAAGTAAATTGCATACAACAACAAAATGCCGATGTGGTTTTTTGCCGAGGATGGTGGCTGAAGGATGAAAACAATCCGGAGGGCTTTCCGATGGATGCACCTGTGGGTTTGCAGGATTCCGCGGCATTTTATACAAAGCAATTGCAGGGTTACAGCATCCCCATGCTATCAGCCATGGTAAAAAGAAAGACTGTGTTATCTGTGGGTGGTTTTGATGAAGATCTGCGTATCCAGAATGCGGAAGACT
The DNA here is from genome assembly GCA_947496375.1 of Flavobacteriales bacterium. Taxonomy (GTDB): domain Bacteria; phylum Bacteroidota; class Bacteroidia; order NS11-12g; family UBA955; genus RGEC01. Next base: position 210,785 of record CANMCY010000002.1, on the reverse strand, counting down.
ACCAGCTATGGCTGCGATTGTCTGACAGCGGTTGTTCGTTCTATGGAATGCAAGAGCGATTGTTTTATTACAGGGTTCACGCAAACCAATCCACCCATGATGATGGCATGGCTATCATTCCGGCCTTGTGGGCTACCCATCGCGCGGAGTTGACCAAAGTAACTAGTCAAGAAAAGCGCAGCATACTGCTTTCACGACTTAACAGGTACATCATTCACCATATAGATGAACACAAGTGGAGCAGGTTTATAAAACTTGTAGGGATGTATATTAGCCCTTTAAATAAGCCGGCGGCAGCCATAGCTGCCACTTTTTTTCGTTGCCTGGGTAAGTCTGTGTTTAAACAATGGGGTTACCGCTACCTGAATTTACAAATCTTTCCCAAATAATGAATACAATCAAATCCAATCGTTTATTGTGGTTGCTGGCCCTGTTGAGCTTGATGTTGTTTTTAGTGCAACCCTTTTTTACCTGGTTCACGGCCGATGACTTTTGTTTTATGCCGGAGGTGCAGTCACAAGGAATATTTCAAAACATGTGGCACCATTACACGACCTGGGACGGTCGGGGCATGAGCATTACTTTTATCGTTGCGAGGATGGGCCTTTGGAGTGGTAAATACTGGTTGGGCCCCATGCTGGCGAGCGTGTTATTCATGTTATTCGGTGGATTGGTTTTGAGGGTTTTTATGCCACGTTCGGAAAACCGTAAGGAAAGAATCATCTCTTTGTCGGTTATGACGGCTATGCTTTGGCTATGTGCTTTTCCTTTTTCATCTCAAACCCTGTATTGGAGTACCGGTGCAGGATATAACCTCGATATCATATTGATTTTGGCCGGATATGCACTGTTCATTTACTATAGGCCTACCCTACGTTTTGTGTTGGGAACCCTTCCGGTTTTGTTTTATGTGGGTACAGCATCACCGAATGCGGTGGCAGGTCTGTTATTTCTGTTTGCCACCCATGCTGCAACTGAATGGAACCAATTGGGCAAGCAATGGCTTAAATACTTATGGCTGATGATGCCCATTATTTCAGGATTTTTAATGGTCATTCTTGCTCCCGGCAATGCCAATCGCCTGGCTGGCATGGACAAATCGAACCTTACCCACATCTGGACCATTTATTTCAATGCGGGCCATTTATTGGAAAACATCATGGAGTACAACACCCCTGTAACCTGGATGTTTTTGTTAGCCGGGATGCTGGGTGCTTGGGCAGGGATGTCTGAAAAAAAGGGCCTGAAATATCATCTCTTTGCCCACCGGTTTTTGTTTGCGGCCGTCATATCAGCGTACTTTTTTATGGCATTTCCGGGTATGCACGCACCGCGCACCAACATCCATTTTATGGCGTTTATGACCATGTATGGTGTTTCGGGGCTGGCAGCACTGATGGAGGCCTTCTCTTCCCTCTCTCTGCGATTCACAAGGCCGCTGCAATATGCAGTACTGTTTTGTTTTTTGGGGATTGGACTGTATCAGACATGGGATGCCCGCAATGCCCGCCGGCTGGTCTTGCAACGGGATGCAAAACTGAGAAAACTGCATGGGCAGGTGGTGGTGTTGGGTAAAGCGGATGACATCAAAGAGCCGACAACAAGAAAATTTGAAGATGTGGGCAGTGACCCAAATTATTGGCTGAACCGCTGTGTAGCGGATTATTACAGTCTAAAGTCCATAGTCATGGATAAAAAGCATAAATAAATTGACCCGGGCTCAAGGCAGATTGATATTGTTCACAGAAAAATTTCCTTTTATCGGGGGAGAAACCTTTTTGGAAACGGAAATTCTATATCTCTGTCGGTCCTTTGAAAAGGTTACCATATTTCCATTGTATCGGGGAGATAAATATGCCATGTTGCTGCCCCAAAACGCTGAGGTTGTACTTCTGCCGGAAAGCAAAGCACAGCGCTTTTCTTCTATGGTACTGAAGAATGCGCGGATATTACTGGCCTGGTTTGGGTATGAGTTTATTAATAGCCGCCACCGTTTTAAGTATATCCAATCATTCAAATGGAATTTATACCGCTTGTTGGGATTGTTGCAAAAAGCCCATCAGTGGCGTGCTTGGTTTGCCCAAAACAAACATTCGGATTCGGTTCTTTACAGTTACTGGTTCAATGAATGGGGAACAGTATTGGCGCTATGCAAATCGATGGGAATGAGAGAACATTTTATATGTAGGGTACACCTTTATGATTTTGAAGAGGCCTTTTCATCCCGGGGATATTTGCCTTTTAGAAAAATGGAGTTGAAACAGGTGAAGGCGGTATATCCGATATCTGCGTATGCCCAACAATACCTGAAAGAAAAATACCCGTTAACCGAGACGGCGTTGTTTCGATTGGGGGTTGAAGATCATGGAGAAAATCCGGTTTCGACCGATGAAAAAGGGTTTACGGTAGTTACTTGTTCGAGCTTATCCTGGTACAAAAGGCCACTGTTATTGGTTGAAGTTATGAAACATATGAGTTTGCCAACTAAGTGGATTCATTTTGGCGATGGAGAATTTCGAGATGCCTTTTTAACAGCAGCAGCAAAGTTACCAGACAATGTTACGTTGGATTTTAGGGGAGCGGTACCCAATAAAGACGTCATATCTCACTACCAATCTAGCCCCGTTGATCTGGTGTTGAATGTAAGTGAATTTGAAGGAATTCCTGTCAGTTTGATGGAGGCCATTAGCTTTGGAATACCTGTGGCTGGTTGCGATGTGTGTGGCATGCCGGAGATAGTAACCAAAGAAACAGGCGTGCTTTTTCCAAAGGATTTGGACATCAAAGAGACAGCAGATGCATTGTCGTTGTTTCTGAAAACAAAATCCAGAAACACGGATGTGAGAAGGGCGGTTAAATCCTTTTGGAAAGAGCACTATAGTGCAGCTAAAAACTATGACAAATTCATTGCGGCCCTGAATCAATAAATCGAGTGATTAACACACCTACAATCGCATATATTTATGTTGGTGCAGGCCCGGGCAAGGGTTCTGTTCATGATAAAATTATCGCCCAGATCAACGGTTTGAACAAACATGGGGTTACCACTAAGGGTGTTTTCTTGGGATTTGATTTTTCACCTGAACAACGGAAACAGCCATATGTAGAGTATGTAAAAGTGGAAAAAATCCAAGGGAGATTTTTTATTAAAACCCGCAAGCGTCAAAAATTGATTCAGGCGCTGAAAAAATGGGCTGACAACAATGCCGGAAAATATGATAAGCTGTATATCCGCAATTATCGTCCGGGTTTTTTCTGGTGGTTGTTTTTGTTAAAATACGGCCACAAATCCATTACCGAACATCAGACAATGGAATATTTGGAGGTCAAAGCCTTGGCCAAAGAAAACCCTTTTGGACTAAAACCTTCAAAATTGCTTAGCTGGTTTGAACATACCTTACTTCCCATGATCAATGAAAAAATCTTTGGTTCATTAGCGCTGGGTGCTACCTCGAAGATAGTGGCAGTAACCCGGGAAATCGGCGAATATGAAGTGAGAAGGGCGTTGCTCAAAAAACCATCACCGACTGTTATCGCCAATGGCATAGATGCAGAAGCGTATCCGTTGCGAACCTCCCCGGTTTTTGACGGAAAACAACTGAATCTCATGATGCTGGTGGGGGGGAGTACAGCTGTAGACTGGCATGGAATCGATTTGGTAATGCAGGGGATTGAGCAATATCGGGGACCGATTCAGATACAGCTATGGCTATTGGGCGATACAAGTGTGTTGAAACCCTACGAAGCCCCTTATATCGTTAAACCGGGGTTTGCCGATAAGAAAATGTTAAACGTGTTATCTGACACCATTCATATTGGCCTGGGTAGTTTTGCATTACAGCGAAAGGGTTTGAATGAGGCGTGTTCGCTGAAAATGCGAGAGTATGCGGCTAGGGGCATTCCGGCCGTTTACGGTCAGGAGGACAGTGATTATGAATTTTTAGTCAAGAAAGGTTTGGCTTTGAAATTAGCTCCAATGACCCCGCCTAAATTGGAGGAAATTATTGAATTTGTGTCGAACACTTACAAAATCAATAATTTATCATCCAAAATCCGAGATGTTGCATTTCAATACATGGATATGAAGGTGAAAATTACCGCTATAAAAGGAATTATATGAAAAAAGATAATATTTATTTTATAATATTAATTCTAATAGTTTTGATTTATAAAATCTATAAATATTTGCATACAGGTGCTATTTTATATAATTCTGATACAGTTAGTTACTTTTATCCTTCTAACATTTTTAACAGTGAGGTCAATCCTTTCCGGATGGTGGTTTTTCCGACAATACTGGCATTTTTAAATCCTGGAAACATTGCAGGCCTAGGTGAAAATGTATTGCTATTTAATTATTGTTGTTCTTTCTTTAGTGTTTTATTGTTTTATCTGCTATTGAGAAAAACAGTTCATCAACACTGGTTGGTTTTATTGTTTAGTTTGTTTTTTATGCAATGGGAAGTTATAAATCGTTTCAATGCCATGATTTTACCTGAAACATTTTGTGTTTTTCTGTCAGTGTTGCTTGGTTTTATTTTTGTTGTAATGATTAAGGACAATTCTCACATAGCCCGTCTGATATTACCTATTCTTATTGGCATTGCTGTGTTTACAAAGCCTACATTTATTTTATTGTTCGTAGTTTATTTATTCTTTGTTTTGTATAGCATGAATAAAAGCAATTATAAAAAACAACTGCTAGGTATTGTAATGTTGATATTGGTGACCAGTTGCTTATGGTTATTTAAGGTTGCAAATCATAGTAAATTTGGTTACAACGGTATAACCATGGTTTCCTTGAACAATGATCTGGCAAATATTTGTCTTTCGGGCTCTTATAAGAATGATGTGGATAAAGAACTGGTTTCTATGATTGATTCTACCCTTGGAAGGGGCTTTTATGTTTCTGTTTTTTATTTAAATAACTTTTGCATAGATTATTACAAGAAAAATGCCAATCGTTTTCCGGGAATAACCAGACCTACAGATGATATGCTTTTTGTAATCAATATTATCGACACAAAAAACATATCATTTAGTCGGCTTGAAGCGTTTACTCAAAGATGCAAACAAAAAGGGATTTATTGGAAATTTATAATTACTAAAATGCTTGATATACTTATAGAATATCGTTACATGGTTTTGGTAATTATGATAATAATGATGATTGGAATAAGGTTTTCGAAATTATGCACCCCCAGTAGCCCAATATTGTTTTTGTTTCCAATTCTAACTTTTACAGCCATGGCAACAGTATCTATTGGGGGAATATATGATTGGGAGAGGTTATTAATCTATATATATCCCTATTTTATCATTATGTCTGCCCTATTAATCGACTTCTTCCTTTATAGAGGAAATATATGGTTATTCAATAAAAACGGTAAAACAACAAACAAGCAAACAAATTGAATCAGACAAAAGTTGTCTTAATAGGTGCCGGTCCCGCCGGGTTAACGGCTGCCTATGAATTATTAACACGGGGAGATAAATTTGACATAATAGTCTTGGAAGCTTCTTCGGATATTGGTGGGATTTCAAAAACGGTAAACTATAAGGGAAATCGCATGGATATTGGTGGTCATCGTTTTTTTAGCAAAAGTGACAGGGTAATGGATTGGTGGCTGAATATCATGCCTATTGACAGTGCCGAGTTGGATGATAATCTTATAGTGAAATATCATGGGCAAACAAAGCAGGTGGTTACAGAAACCACGGATAGTAAAATGATTTCGAATCCTAATCGTGTGATGTTGGTGAGAAACAGGCTCAGCCGTATTTATTTTCTGAGAAAATTTTTTTCATACCCTGTTTCTTTAAGTGTTGAGACGATTAAAAACCTTGGGGTTGTGCGTATGTTTAAAATCTTGTTTAGTTATTTATATATTAGGGTAAAACCCATTAAGCCAGAAGAAACATTGGAGGATTTTTTCATCAATCGTTTTGGTAAAGCTTTGTATTTAACTTTTTTTAAAGATTATACCGAAAAGGTTTGGGGATTTAAATGCAATGAAATCAGCAAAGACTGGGGTGCACAAAGAATCAAAGGCCTGTCTGTAAGTAAGACCATTAAACATGCTCTGCGTAATGCTATTGGCTCAGGTAGAGCCAAAGGCATCAGTCAGAAAAACACAGAAACCTCCTTGATAGAAAAGTTCTTGTACCCAAAACTCGGGCCAGGTCAGATGTGGGAATTGGTGGCTGAAAAAATCAAAGTGAAAGGGGGTCAAATAATCCTTAACTGTGAAGTAATTGGTTTGAAAGGCAACATCAAAGAAGGGATTAATGAGGTTGTTTGCAGGGATGAAAACCAAAATATTATATCCTTTTCGGCAGATTTGGTCTTCAGCACGATGCCAATTAAAGACCTCTTTGAAGCATTTGAATTTGAAGTTGATCCAGAGGTCAGGCAAGTTGCCACACAATTAAATTATAGGGATTTTATTACCGTTGGTTTGTTATGTCGTTCTTTAAAAGTAAAAGACAAAAATCAACCACAAGGACTAATTCAGGATAATTGGATTTATATTCAAGAGAGAGATGTGAGGATAGGGCGTTTGCAAATATTCAATAACTGGAGCCCCCATCTGGTTGCCGATAAGAATACTATTTGGATGGGTCTTGAATATTTTTGTAATGAAGGGGATGATTTATGGGCTTTGGAAGACAGTCGTTTTATTCAAATGGCAATTCAGGAATTGGAGAAAATAGGAATAATTGATTCCGATGCGGTGCTGGATTCAACCATTGTGAGGGTAAAAAAGACATATCCTGCATATACCGGTAGTTATGCCGATTTTCCTAAAGTGATATCATACCTTAATGATTTGAAAAACCTTTATCCAATAGGCAGAAATGGGATGCATAAGTACAATAACAGCGATCATAGTATGCTAACTGCTATGGTGGCCGTTGATAATATTTTGGCCAACAATACAAACAAGTCAAACCTCTGGGAAATTAATACCGAAGAAGAGTACCACGAATCCAAATAATACCATCATGTTAAAAGCAAATAATATCCATTTCATCAACGATTATCGAACCGTTTTGAATGATGATGCAGCCATTCTGGATATCAGAAAAGACATACAAAACGGGGCAGTCTACATTTTCAAAAACATGTATGACAAAGAATGGATTTTGGAAGTTCGAAAATATCTAACGGATATTGGTAGAAATTCTTTGCCCAATTATCATTCCATTGAGGCAGGAGCCCCTAATTTTCACCGGCTGAATAGGTGGGACGAACGGGCCTACGTGAAAGGGTGTTTTCATCAGTTTGTTTTTTTTCCATGGAACCAGGATATATTCAATTTATTTGAAGTATTGAAAGATGGTTTTTATCTGAAAAATGCCATCAATGGTCTTCCTAAAAATAAATTTATGGGAATGGTGCCTGAGGATGGCTGCATCGCCCGCCTGTCGTTTCAGTTTTATCCCAAAGGTACAGGCGGCCTCAATAAACATAGTGATCCGGTAGACCATCATCAACTCACCGTACCACTTTTAATCATGTCTAAAAAAGGGGAAGATTTTGAAACCGGTGGGGTATATGTGGAAGGAGAAAGCGATGACCAGATTTTTGGCGATGATTTATGCGATATAGGAGATGTAATATTCTTTAATGCACAAATACCGCATGGGGTTGAAAAAATTGATGAACATAAAGCTGCCGACTGGTTATCATTTGAGGGCCGCTGGATGATGATTTTTGCCACAAACAAGGTATCGGGAAACACATCAGTTGCTGACTCTGCCGATCTTGAAAACAAGTAAATCGATAAGGATCTGAAAAATAAGAAGTTATTATTATTGGGCGCAGGAACCTGGCAGGTTCCATGGATTCAGAAAGCGGTTTCCATGGGCATTGAAGTTTGTGCAACAGACTGGTCCTCTAACGCAGAGGGAAAGCCATTTGCACATCATTTTGAAGCCATTGATTTAAAGGATAAGGAGAAAACATTGCAATGGGCCCTGGAACACCAAATAAACGGGGTGCTAACGGCTGCGGATATCGGTGTGCCTACCGCTGCCTATGTGGCGGAAAAAATGGGTTTACGTTATCATAGTGAGTTATTGGCCTTGCGCGCAACCAACAAGTATGCGATGAGACAACATGCGTTAAAAATTGCCTTACCCGGCCCTGAATTTTATTGTGTTTCATCCGATACAGAGGCCATAATCAGTGCAGAAAAGCAGGGTTTCCCCTTGCTTGTTAAACCGGTGGATAGCCAGTCTTCACGAGGGGTCTCCGTAGTAAATAACAAAGAAGAATTGCTGCTCAAGTTTTCCGAGGCCATGCAGGCATCCATATCCGGAAGGGTAATGCTGGAAGAAATGATGACAGGTACAGAAGGTTCCGTGGAAGCGCTGGTTCATGAAGGTAAGCCCTATATACTTGGAATATGCGATAAAATAAAATCTGCATTGCCGTATCGGTATGACCTAGAACTCAACTATCCGGGATCTTATAGCCCCTCACAACAGTCATCCATTATAGAATTTGTAGGAAAACTGGTAACGGGTTTTGAGATTAAAAACGGGGTAATTCACATAGAAATCATGGTAACGGGCGATAAGGTTCAATTGATTGAGTTTGCCGTAAGGGGCTGCGGAAGCAAGGTAATTACCCATTTGATGCCCGCCATGAATGCATTTGATGTAATGGGATGGGTTATTGAAAACGCATTTCAAACGGTGCCAGCCCCCATCTTTAGATCCGGTGGTGCAGGAGTATTAAAATTTATCATGCTATCTTCCGGAAGGATAAGTAAATTGCATGGCATTGAAGCCATGAAAAATTCAGAAGGTGTTTTGGATGCGGACCTGGAAAGAAAAGAGGGTGATGTATTGGGTGTGGTTGCCGATGGAAGGAGCAGGCCGGGTTATTTGTTGGCGCTGGCCGAAAACCGAGAAGCATTGAATCAAACGGTGCAAAATGCACTAAATAAACTGGAGGTTGTCATTGTCTGAAAAAACCTTAGACATATTGGATTGCACCATACGTGACGGTAGTTATGTCATAGATGGACAATGGACGGCTGAAGATGTTCGTGATATCACATCCGGTCTGGCTGAGATGGGTTTCAGGTATATCGAAATAGGCAATGGTATAGGCATGGGCGCCACCCGCAAAGGGGTTCGTTCCATATTAACGGATGAACAATTTGCCGCTATAGCCGTGTCAGTGAAAAAAAATGCGGGCGTGGGTTTTTTCTTCATCCCCGGTGTAGGTACCCTTGAAGACATACGCCTGGCTGCAGAATGGGGTTGTGATTTTATACGGATAGGTACCGATGTTTCAAAAAGTGACACGGCTGTTGAGTACATAGAATTCGCAAAAAAAGTAGGGCTGGAAGTTGGGTATAATTTTATGAAATCCTATGCTGTAACACCCTATGAATTGTGTAAACGGGCAATGACTATTGAACAGGCAGGTGCAGATGTAATTTCATTGGTAGACAGTGCCGGTGGAATGTTGCCTGCTGAGGTGGGTCATTATATTGAAATGATGCATTCCGGCCTCAAAACCCGCATTGGGTTTCATGGACATAATAATTTGCTACTGGCCAACGCCAATAATATAGCAGCCATTGAAAATGGAGCGTCTGTGGTAGATACTACCCTGATGGGCATGGGCCGCGGTGCCGGTAATGCCCAGACGGAAAGCATGCTGGTTATTTTGGAAAAAATGGGGAAATCATGTGGTATTGATCCGCTAAAGGTTGCCCGGCTAAGTACACAATATATCAGCAATCGCAGCAATGAACTGAAAGGGTCTGATGATTTGCAGCTGGTGATGGGCTACGCCCAGTTTCATGATTCCTACTTACATGTGATTAATGAAATGGCTGAAAAATATGCTATAGATTACCGTACACTCATCATGGAGGTAAGTAAAATTAACAAAGAAAATCCAACGGCAGATCTCATAGAATCAGTGGCCCAAAGTATAAAAAGTATGGCAAACGCAGGGGTTTACTACCCCAAAACGTATCAAAACAAATCATGATGACAGAGCAGCAGGCAGAGGATATTTTTATGGAAAGAGTGCAGGATGTTAAGACGCTTTTCAAGAAGACGGGCAAACCCCCTGTGCTGGTTATACAGCAATATCCGGTTTCTGATGAGCATGCAATACAAATCCCTTATATCCGCGAAAGCGTAACCAATTTACTTGCCTTTGTAGAGTTGTCTTCAGTATCATTTCTTGAGACCGTTGTAAGGCTTGCCGGAGGAGTGTTTTCGGCAGTAGTGTTTGATATTGACAGAAAAAGGGAAAATTCAGAACAACTCATTGCTGCCATAAAAAAAGATTGGCCCGGCTCCGGTCTTTTTATGTACAGTGATAACCATACATGGGCAGATGCCGCCATTCAATTGATTCAGCGGCTTCTTGGTGATATTAGGGGTATGAATGTGTTGCTTACCGGAACAGGGAGTTTACATGAAATACTTCATTGGAAACTTACACAGTGGGGAGTGCAAACATCTGCTTTGCCTATTGCCAATCAGCAATATGATATTGTAGTGGGCGGCGGTATTAGAACCACAACCCTTTCACAACTTGACAGGATGAATATCCATGCAGGAACTACTTTTTTTGATGTAGGCATTGGAAATTTTAGTGTTGACGTTTTGCAGACCGCCCGGAATATGAATTGTGGAATTTACAGGGTAGACGTGCGGGCCGGATTATCCAGTCTGGTTATGCATTTGCTGGAAACAGACGATTTGGTTAAACACGTAATGGGAGCCGAAACCATGCAGGGGATAGACGTGGTTGCGGGGGGTACTATGGGTAAAGACGGGGCCATTATTCTTGATAATATAAATCAACCCTCAGCCATTATTGGTATAGCAGATGGCCGGGGAAATGTGCGCACACCCCGAGAGGAAGAGACAGATAAAATAGGGTTAATAAAAAAATTATTATCACAGCAGCCATGACATTAAACCCCATGATATCCATAGTTTCGCCGGTTTACAAAGCAAAAGAAATTGTACCGGAACTGGTAAAACGCATTAAAGAGGCGGTTGAGCATGTTACCCATCAATTCGAAATTATATTGGTGGATGATCGTTGTCCGGAAAACTCATGGCAGGCCATTGTTAATGAAGGGATGAAAGATAACAGGGTCAAAGGCATTCGCTTGAGTCGCAATTTTGGACAGCACAATGCCATTGCTGCAGGATTTGAACACGCTAAGGGTGAATTTGTAGTGCTTATGGATTGTGATTTACAGCATGATCCGGAGTATATACCTGCATTACTGGCAAAACAGAAAGAAACAGGGGCGGATATTGTTTTTGCACGGCTTATTCAAAGGGAGCACAGTGCATGGAAAAATTTTACTGCAAAGGGCTATTACAGATTTTTAAAAACAATCAGCCATTATGATATTGACCCCAATCTTTCTAACTATTCTTTGCTCACACGCAAGGTTGTAAACGCCTATCATCAGTACAGAGATTACCATAAAACCTATATGTGGGCCATCCAATGGGCTGGCTTTGATAGGGCCATTGTGGATGTGGAACATAGAGGTCGGTATGCAGGTAAGAGTGCTTACAATTTTCGCAAGTTGATGACCCTCGCATTGAATACAGCCACCACGAATTCCAATAAATTGCTGCACATTACTTTTCAGGTAGGGGTAGCCACCTCTTTGCTGGCATTGCTTGGAATTGTATATTTTATTTATCAGTATTACACAAAGGGATCTATGGAGGGATGGACATCCCTGATGGTGGTTATAATGTTTTTTAGTGGTCTTATTATCACAGCCATAGGAATATGTGCTATATATATCTCCAATGTATTTGACCAGACCAAGAACCGGCCCAGGTATTTGATTTCAGATACCATCAATGATGAGGCGCTATGATGAAAATGTTTGATTCTCTCACACACCCTACACTCAGTGGAAAGTGGCTGCATGGCAGTTATGATGCCGGCATTGACACTTTGCTAAGCGACATGAAAAGTGCGGGATTTTACAAAGCCATGGCTGTTGGTTTGCCCGGTGTCGAAGGGTATAATCACGCGGATTTTATGAAAATGTGTTCCGGCCATCAGTCATTGATTCCGGTGGCGGCAGTGGGGTTTTCCAACGATAATGTAATGGGGGAACTTGAAGAGATAAAGTCCATTGGGTACCGTGCCATTAAAATTCATCCCAGACTTGTGGGGATGGATCCTTCTGATGCCAGATTGGGTAAGCTTTTTGCTGCAGCATACTCAATGGACCTAAGGGTGCTATATTGTACCTACATGCATTGCCGCGTAAGTAAATATCCGCATACAGATCCTTTTTATAGCTTGGTTAAAGCCCTTTCGTATGCTCCAGACTGCAAGGTAATGCTCATGCACGGTGGTGATGTACAGGTAATGAAATATGCAGAACTGGTTCGGCATAATTCCAACCTGTTGCTAGATCTATCCATGACATTCATGAAATATGAGGGTAGTTCTGTTGATGAAGACCTGACTTTTTTATTTTCATCGTTTGACAGGCGTATTTGCCTGGGTACGGATCATCCGGAATGGTCTCATTTACAGCTTAGAACTCGTTTTGAAGAAGTTGTAGCAAAAACAGGTATACCTGAAGAGAAACAAAAAAATATTGCTTACGAAAATCTGGAGCGCTTTATAGGAACTGATTCATGAGTTATCGCATTCCGTTTAATAAACCTCATCTGACCGGCAAAGAGACCGAATACATAACGGATGCGGTTGCAACGGGTAAAATTTCCGGCAATGGAAAGTATACCGGTCTATGCCAACGGTTTTTCCGAGAAAATTACGGTATGGGCAAATGTCTGCTCACAACCAGTTGCACCGATGCATTGGAAATGGCTGCCATATTGCTGGATATACAACCCGGGGATGAAGTGATTATGCCCTCGTATACTTTTGTGAGCACTGCCAATGCATTTGTGCTCAGGGGGGCTCGCATCATTTTCGCAGACAGCCGCCCTGATCATCCAGGTATAGATGAACAGAAAATTGAGGCATTAATTACACCCAAAACCAAAGCCATTGTTCCTGTTCATTATGCAGGTGTGGCTTGTGATATGGACATGATTATGGACCTGGCCCGCAAACATGGTCTTTGGGTAGTGGAAGATGCTGCGCAGGCCATTGACAGTTATTATACAGGTAGAGATGGCGTAAAACGGGCATTGGGGAGCATTGGACATTTGGCCGCGTTTAGTTTTCATGAAACCAAAAACATCATTAGCGGCGAGGGCGGTATGCTTGTTGTGAATGACCCGGCTTTTGCTGAAAGGGCAGAAATAATATGGGAGAAGGGAACGAATCGCAGTGCTTTTTTTAGGGGCGAGGTAGACAAATATGGCTGGGTGGATGTGGGAAGTTCTTTTTTGCCCTCAGAAATCATTGCCGCATTTTTATGGGCACAGTTGCAGGAAATTAAAAAGATTCAGCAGCGTCGCCTTGCTATATGGGATACATACCATCAATTGTTACAGCCGCTTCAGGCAACAGGTAAATTCACATTGCCCTATTTACCGGAATATGCCAGTAACAATGCCCACATGTTTTATGTGGTTTGCCGTGATTTGCATCAACGAGAAACCATTACTGCCGGGTTAAAGGCGGCTGAAACACATGCTGTGTTTCATTACCTAAGTCTGCACAGCAGTCCATATTACACTTCTCGTCACGATGGCCGGCATCTGCCACAAAGTGACCGTTACGGTGACACACTATTGAGGTTGCCGATGTATTATGAGCTAGAGACAAAACAGATTGAAGAAATTTGTTCCGTAATTCATTGATTTTATAAAAATTGAGCAATAAGCATTGCTGGGTATTTACGGATAGCATCCCTTATGGGAATGATGAAGTTTTCTTAAAACAGGAACTGGAAATTTCTGAAAAACAGTATTCAAAGTGGGTAATATTTCCCCTAAATCCTGTTGGTAATTTAAATCCCGAATTGAGCAACTTTACATTTGTAACGCTGTCTAATGAAGAAAAATATATTCCCCTAAGGAATATTTTCTTCAAGCACTTTTTATTAATATTTAAATTAACATTTGCAGAAATATTCGTAAATAAAATATATTTTCTTAAAAACATTAGAAATTCATTTTTTCAATTGCTGAATGATATTAAAATAGCAACAGCGTTTATTGAACATTATGATAAGAACTATAAGAAGGGGACTATATTATATAGTTATTGGTTTGATCGCTGGTCGAATATTTTATCCATAGCAAAATTATTCCGGCCTGAGTTATCATTTGTTTCAAGAGCCCATGCCTTCGATTTGTATGAAGAAGACAATAAAAATGGAATAATTCCTTTTAGGAAATTTCAGTTAAAACAAGTATCAAAAGTTTTTACAGTTTCTGAGCACGGAGAAAAATATTTAGTGAATAAATATCCCAAATACGCCAATAAAGTAACGCACAGACATCTTGGTAGCCCTGACAATGGGTTTTCTCAAAATGTATTATCAGGAAATGAACTCATATTGATTTCCTGCGGGAGTGTGCAACCAAGAAAACGAATTTTGGATATTCCCCCAATGCTGGCGATGTTGAAGGTTCCTTTTCATTGGTTCCATGTGGGAGATGGACCGGAATTTGAAAAACTTAAAGTCAGTGTGTCCGAATTTAATTTAAGGAATTCTATAACCTTGTTGGGAAGGCTGAACAATGAAGAATTTCATCAGCTTTTAACAACGCATCCAAATGCAATCTTCATTAGCATCAGCCGAAATGAGGGATTGCCCTATACTTTTATGGAGGCTATTAGTCATGGCACTCCCATAATATCAACAGATTCAATGGGTTGTGGGGAGTTGGTAAATGAAAACACCGGATTGCTTTTGCCCAAAGGGATAGACAACATGGAAATAGCTGCAGCGATTGAAAAATTTTATTGCGAAAAATCAGGTGATGTTGAATTTCGAAAAAACATCCGTAAATATTGGGAAAAAAACTTCAACGGTCTGATTAATTATTCATCGTTTCATAAAAGTCTTTGTGAGGATTATGCAAGGTAAATTGTATATTACAGATGAAGGTTTTGGGCCCATTGTGAGACAATCGGCAATCATTGAAGAATTGAAATTAATAAAGCCGGAATTGAAAATGATTTTGCAAACCCAGAAACACTTATCTCAGGCAAAAACAATGATTCCTGATTTGGTATATCGCGAAAAATTCAATAACATTTTATGGCATAAATTACCGGATGGTACTCCCAATGCGGAAGGAATAAGGTCATATTATAAAACATATCAAAAATTAAGCGATGAATACATACAGGAAGAAATAAATGAATGTAATGTTGATTTTATTCTTTCAGACTTTGTTTTTGAGGCCTTTGAAATTGCACAAAAACTAAAAAAGCCTGCTTTTGGTGTTGCCCATTTTACATGGGATTGGTTTTTCAATAAATTTTACCCTCCTGTAATCAGTCAGGATCTGATCATGAAATGGATGCGAATGGCAGAGAGCGCCGATATGCTCTTTTTCCCGCCATTTACACCGAAAGAAATTACAAACCACTACAGGAATAATGCTGTTCAGGTTCCACTGGTTGTTAGAAAACACAGAAAAGAGATAGTAGCAAATACACCAGAACGAAAATCAGTTATGCTCATTGATAGTGGATCTGCAGTTAATGACATAGCCATAAGGGAGCTGGCAGTAAAACTATCACATCTTGAAGAGTACAACTTTTATTTACCCAAAGACCCTGGTTTCACCGCAGAAAATATTCATGTTTTTCAGGAAGGAACTTTTTTGCTTGATCATATTGGTTATATGGATTTGGTTGTAGGAAGAGCCGGTTTTAATACCATTTCTGAATGTATTTCTTGCCGCACGCCAATGTTACTATTTGGAGAGGCCCTGAATCCGGAAATGCAGGAAAACATTATGTTTATAAAGCAACTGGGATTAGGTTCTTTCACATCATTGCAGTTACTGGTTCATAATCCAGGGAAAATTCTCGATCAGTTATTTAATGGGGAATATGATGTGTTGAAGCAAAACATGCTCGAACACGATATTGCTACCAATGGAGCCGAGATTATTGCAAATCATATTGCTGAATATGTTTTTGAATAAAAAAATGAAGTTAAATTTATTGTTTTCAGCCCCATCTTACTTTTTACCTGGTGAATTAAAATCTCTATATGAGGATAATTTTAATGTTCAATTTATACATCAACAATCAATCAGTAAAATTAAGGAGCTCTTGAATGATGTTCATATTTGGGTTACACCCACTTGCCCGGATAGTTATATAGATACTTCAATATTACAATATGCGCCTAAACTAAAAATATTAGCTACTCCATCTACGGGAACTACCCATTTAGATGAGGCGGGTTTTATTTCTTCCGGGGTTAAGGTCTGTTCAATAAAACATGCTGCTTTTTTAAATGAAATTTATGCTTCTTCTGAACACACTTTCGGGTTGTTGCTGGCAATGATGAGAAATACTGTAGCGGCATCAAATGCAGTTTTAATGAATGGCGAGTGGCGCGAAAATGAGCACCTTTGGCGTGGCGAGGAATTAAATGGTAAGACCATTGGAATTATAGGTTATGGAAGAATTGGAGGAAATCTAAGCAAATATGCTAATGTTTTTGAAATGAAGGTATTTGCGTTTGATCCGTTTAAAAAAATCAATGATAACTGGGTTATACAATATAGTGACTTAAATGATATGCTGCCTAGTTGTGACATCGTTAGTATAAATTATCATTACACAGGAATTGGGACACAGATTTTTGGTAAAGAACAATTTCTGATGCTAAAGGATATGGTTTATTTTATAAATACAGCAAGGGGTGAGTTAATTGATGAAAATGCGTTATTAGAAGGATTAAAAGAGGGCAGAATCAAAGCGGCAGCAGTTGATGTAGTTCAAAGGGAATCTTATTTAAACGATGAAGATAACCCCATGATAGATTATGCGAGAAGAAACAATAACTTATTAATAACGCCTCACATAGCAGGGTTAACCATACAGTCGGAGTCAAAGGCAGCTAGAGAAATATTAAATGAAATATTAAACAGTTTGGATGGTTCAAGAAAATAACAAAATAGCACCCTTGGCTGTGTTACAAGCGAGGATGGGATCCAGTCGACTGCCCGGAAAAACAATGTATGAAATCAATGGCCGTCCGATGATTGATTATGTGCTGGAATCTCTACTTACTATTTTTAAAAAAGAGCAATTGATTATTGTTACATCCGTTAGCTCAAATAACGACCCGATTAGAGACTATGCCTTTAAAAATAATATTAGTGTTTATAGTGGTCACGAAGAAAATGTAGCATCCCGCTATTTTGATGTATTAAATGAACGCAATGAAATATCACACATGTTTAGATTTTGTGCCGACACGCCATTGTATGACATGTCTGTGGTTAAAAAGGGCCTGGAGGTTATTGGTTCCAGCGATGTTGAAGTAGTTACATCAATACCCAACAAGGGTTTCCCGATGGGTTGTAATGTGGAAATTATCACAAGAGAAGTATTTATGAAAGGATATTCCCAATTTTCCAAACCCGAACATTTTGAACATGTAATGGGTTATTTTTACGAGAATAAAGAAGAATTTAATGTTCAATTTGTATCCTGCGACGCCAAGGATTACTCGTATGAAAAAGTAAAGTTTAGTGTTGATACAGAGGAAGATCTAAGTATGATAATTTCAGTCTTAAAAAAAATGAATTATAATCCTTTAAATTATAGTTTTAGTGATAAATTTGAATTGTTAAAAAAATAAAGAAATGTTTATAATATCAGAAATAGCGCCACAGTTTCATGGCATAACCGCCGTTGCAGAACAAATGATTCTTCAATCGAAAATGGCAGGTGCAGATGCTGTAAAAGTACAGCTTTATACAGAGACACAATTTGGAAGTGAGCGGGCCTACCTCTCCATGAATTTTGATCAGCTAAAACACCTAAAACACTTTGCTGACAACCTAAATATGCCATTGTTTGCTACCCCGTTTACCCATGATAGGTTATCGTGGTGTCTTGATTTAAAGCTGCCTTATTTGAAGGTTGCAGCCAGAATGCATAATGAGATGCCTGATTTGGTGGAATCAATTATGAAGCAAAAACTTCCCACTTTTGTTTCAGTGCCTGCTGATTATCCTGTTGAAAATATTACAAAACATCACCATGCCAAGTATTTATATTGTGTTCTAAAATACCCCACTCGATTAGATGAATATCAGATGCCGGATTTTCAAACATCGATTTTTTCAGGTATTTCTGACCACACCCTCGGAAATGCGGGAGCGCTGTATGCGGCAGCACACGGGGCTACCATACTTGAGAAGCATTTTACGTTGAGAAACAGTTTTCAGTTTGAAACAGAGAAGGCGCATTTGGGTGCCATGACATACGAAGACTTAATTAATATTAAAAATACCTCAAAAGAGTTTGAATTAATAAGAACAGCATTAAAAAGGTAATTGGTTAGTTTGGTCTTTTTTCAATTCATATACATTATTTATGGATTTTATCCCAAAAGAGATACCTTATCAGGAATAGCTCATTCTTCTTTGTTTGGAAAATCGTTTAGAATAAATGAAACTGAAGACACTTCTGCGTTGTTCCTGTTTCGTATTCTTTTCAGGGCTTTTAAAAACATCAAGTTGCGCTCTGGTAGGCAGATGGATTTTTCTGAAGATGATGATACTAATGTGGCTTTTTTAGACAGTGATCCCAAATCGATTACATACAGAAAGTATTATATAAAAAATTATACAGGTAAAAATGTAAATAAAACCATATTTCGATCGGAAGCATTTTTTTTTGTAAATAAATGGCAGGCCATAAAAACAGCCATCAACCTTTTTTTATATACTTTATTGATTTATCCGGTATATTTATTTAATAAAAATCAAAGGGCTGCAATAGCACTCACGATTTATGAGCTTGCTGAAAACAATCATTTTATTTCTGAAGTTAAAAGACTGAATATAAAAAAACTATATATATTTTGTATTTATGAAAAAGACACCAATGTTTTATATTTATTATTGAAAAAGACTGGTGTCAGGGTTGTTAAAATAAGCTCAGATGGTCCATTGCTTTTATGGAATAAGCTTTTATTAACGGATGAACTCGTGGTTTCTTTCTCTTATCAGATGGAAGAAGCTGCATATATGAAAGATACTATAATTTATTCTGCGATTTATCATTGGGGTCCTGAAATGATAGAAGAGACAAAGAACAGATATCCTGAAAGGGGAAAGATTAAAGAATTTGCATATAACAGTATTGGTTTTTACTCAACGGCCTCCTGGATTAGAAACAGAAAGCAACAGTTAAAAAGGGGGGTGTCTATTCCAGAAAATGAAATACGTATTTTGACCTGGCTTAATCAATATTTAGAATGTAAGCCCCAATTGAAGTTGTTGATATTTTTACATCCTAAAGAAAAAAAAGAGTCAAATTATGATGAATTATTGAACTGGTATTCTCAGTTTTTAGGCAATTCCCGCTGGGAATTTGCACCAATTGAAAAGCCTACATCTTCAATGTTTGATGAAGTAAAATTGGGAGTGGGCTATTATTCAACTGTTTTATTAGAGCGGGATTATTATGGTTTCGAAACACTGATGTCACCGATTGGAATGAATGATTTTCCAATTCCTTCATCGAGTATGGACTCAAAATGTGTTTATAACGAGGACAATTTCATAAAAAAGTTAGATTTTATTTACTCTTGAAATTTTTTTTACCCAAAATATTCTAATTTTTAATATGCATTCTTGTGTTGAACGTTAATATAGTTATTTGATAAAGAAAACAAATTAATATAATTAACATAATTATAAAAAAACTGTAAATTATGCATAAGATTAAAATAACTGTTAGCCATAAATATAAAAATTAATACATGTGCGGAATTGCAGGAATATGGCATCTTGACGGCACTGCCGTTACAGAGCAAAAACTAAAAACGTTTACGGATTCTATGGCCAACAGAGGACCTGATGGCGGCGGCTATACACTTTTAGAAAACAACACCCTGGGCCTTGGACACAGGCGTTTGTCCATTCTCGATTTGTCTGATTTGGGTAAACAGCCTATGTTATCTGACAATGGAAGATATACCATCACCTACAATGGGGAAGTTTTCAATTTTGGTGAAATAAAAGCAGAATTAGAAACATTGGGCTATGAATTTAAGTCGAATACGGATACAGAGGTGATTTTAGCTGCTTGGGATAAATGGGGAATTCAGTCTCTTGATAAATTTAACGGGATGTGGGCCATGGCCATTTGGGATGAATTGCGAAAAGAACTCATCCTATGCAGGGATCGTTTTGGGATAAAGCCCTTGTATTATTTGCATATACCGGGTAAAATAATTGCTTTTGCCAGTGAAACACGGGCGTTTAAACATCTGGAGGGATTTCAGCGCAGTTTAAATAAAACGTATCTGGATTTACAGGTTGCCGGAATCCCAATAGATGGGTCAGGCTACTCCATTTTTCAAAACATAAAACAGATTCTTCCCGGGCATTATGCGGTGGTTTCCGCGAATAAACCATTGCAGCAAAAACGTTGGTGGCACATTTCAAACCATCTTCATAACAACATTCCCAAATCCTTCCGGGAACAAACGGAATGTTTTTATGAATTGTTCAAGGATGCTTGTCGTCTTAGATTAATCAGTGATGTTCCCATAGGAACTGCACTTAGCGGGGGATTGGATTCCAGCAGTGTTTACTCCATGGTTCATCATTTGCTAAATACAGAGTCATTTGAACGTTCACACAAAAACAGTCAACAGGCATTTGTGGCTACATTTCCTGGTTTGGCCATGGATGAACGAAAATATGCGGAGGAAGCGGTTGCATTTACTGGTGGACCTGTAACCTATCTGGAGCAAAATGAAAACAATCTTCCGGATAGGGTGGCCGCGGATACCATGATGTTTGATGCAATTTCAACTGCTCCTATTACTTCCATAGCCGGCATTTATGAGGGCATGAAGAAAAATGGCATCTCTGTATCACTTGATGGTCATGCGGTAGATGAAATGATGTATGGTTATCGCGATATGTTGTACCGTCTTTATCATCATTATTTTTCTGAAGGCTCAACCAAGTTGGCATTGTCACTCTCTGATATTATTGTGGAAACTTATGCCGAGTCTGAAAGGGAAAGGGTTTATAGTAATTTGAACGTATTAAGGGAAATTGCAAAAAACCCTATCAAAAGATTAAAATACAAATTGGGGTCGTATCTAAAGAACAGGCCCAAAGACAATCTGGAAAACCATCCCATGCTGCTGGGCTTGGGTGAAGATTATCAATTGGGTCAACTACCCTATCCGCAGCGGCTGTTGTATTTTGAAACGTTTGTTAATTCACTTCCCACCATTTTAGGCAATTTTGATAGGGCGGGTATGATGCATGGGGTAGAAATACGCATGCCATTTATGGACTGGCGTTTGGTAACATATTTGTTCTCGTTGCCCACAGAAGCAAAAATTGGCGGTGGCTTTAATAAACGTATTTTAAGGGAAGCCATGAAAGGACGAATGGCTGAAGGAATCAGAAAAAGAACGTTTAAGGTGGGAATCGGCAGCCCCATTGAGCATTGGGCAAATGGGCCGCTAAAAGAATGGATGATGGATATGTTGAGTTCAACCAATTTCAAGGAAGACCTGATGGTTCTCCCTTCTTCAGAACTCTCAGAATTAAAGAAAACAAATCCGAATGAGACATTTGATCTCAAAAAAAGCCAAAGGATTTGGCAAGAGATAAACGCACAACTTTTGAAATGAGTGGTTGTTAAGAGGATTTTTTGAAAAAGCCCGAAAATTACGGATATTTATTGACTCCTTTTGTAAGTAAATTGAAAAACATATTTAAATGATACGCCTACTCATTGTGAGCTTTACTTTTCCACCATATTCCGGAATTGGTGGAAGAAGATGGGTTAAATTCTCAAAGTACTTAAATAAAAATGGGGTTGATTGTAGGGTTATAGCAGCCAAAAAAGACGGGTTGTCGGATAGCCAATGGAATAATGATTTACAATCTGAAATTCCTGTTTTATATGAAAAAATGACTTATCCAACCATCTTAATGACTCGGCCTGATACGGTATTTCAAAAAATCAGGTATAGATTAGCATTAATTAAGGTAAAAAGCAATTACAAGAATCAAAACTTTTATGACTATTCTATAGGTTTTGGAAAAAAAATATTACCTCTTATAAAAAAGGAAATAAATAATGGCGTAAACAATATTTTAGTTACAGTAGGACCGTTTCACATGGCTGCTGAAATTATTGAAGTAAAAAAATATTTCCCACACGTTAATTTCATTGTTGATTTTCGGGACCCATGGTCTAATAATCAAACTTCATTTGGTTTTTCCGGTTTAAATGATGAATCATTGAAATATGAACAAGACCTAGAAAAGTTTGTTTTGAGAGAATATGACACTGTATTTGCTGTTTCTGAAGAAATGAAAAATCATTTTAAGCATCTATTATCTGCAGGGCATGAAAAATGTGTAACGCTGCCAAATGGGTTTGATCCGCATGACTATAATAAAATACATGTTTTAGAAGAGGATTTAAAAAAAACGGATAAAATAATATTTAGCTTTTCAGGTACCCTGTATAATAAAACTGAAATTGTTTTTACAGAATTTGTGCAGGCTTTAGACCAAATTAGGGTTGAAAACATTGAAATTTATAATAGATTGGAATTTAATTTTATGGGAGAGATTCCGTCATGGTTTCAAGAAATAACACATAATCACCAGATTATTAGATATAGTGGTATAAAGAAATTTAATGATGCCATTGTTGATTCCTTAAATGCTGATTATTCTATGTTATTTTTAACTGATGATTTAAAATACTCAAAAAGCACAAAATTCTATGAGGCAATAGCATTAAGAAAACCTATTATTGTTTTTTCTGAGCCAGGACCAACTACTGATTTTGTTGAAAAAAATAAGATTGGTTTTGGCATTTATAAAGGAACAATAAAAAAACGTCTTTTAGAGTTAATTAGTCATGAATTGACTTTTAACAAGGAATTGGACATTAATGAATATAGCATTGAAAACTTAACAAAGAAAATTATACCTTACCTAAAACCAAATTAAAAAATTGAAATTTACAAACAAATCCATCCTCATTCTTTCACCCCACACCGACGATGCCGAACTGGGCTGTGGCGGAACCATAAAACTGCTGCTGGAACAAGGCAACCAGGTCCATATAGCCGCATTTTCGGCTTGCAGACACAGTGTTCTGGAAGGGTTTCCGGAAGATGTGCTTGTTCAGGAAATTAAGGCATCTACCCGGGAATTGGGTATTCCTGCAGAAAATCTGCACCTGTTTGATTACGATGTACGCACTTTCAATTTTCACCGCCAGGAAATTCTGGATGATATTCTGAATTTACGGAATAAAATTAAACCGGATGTGGTTTTTGTGCCGAGTGTTAATGACATTCACCAGGATCATTATACCATTGCCCAAGAAGCTGTGCGGGCTTTTAAATTTTCGACGTTGCTTTGTTATGAATTGCCTTGGAATAATTTTGAATTTAAAACCACCCTGTTTTATTCCCTGGAGCAAAAACATGTAGACGCTAAAATGCGCGCGTTGGCTTGCTACAAAAGCCAGGCACACCGCCCCTACATGAAACCTGATTTCATTCAAAGTTTGGCCAAAGTGCGTGGGGTTCAAGTGGGACTGCCCCTGGCTGAGGTGTTTGAGGTGGTACGCATGATTTATTGATGAGCACATCACAACCCATTCGTGTTTTAATGACGGGCGCCGGAGCTCCCGGTGGACCCGGCATAATGCATGCCCTTAGGCAAAATCCGCAAATCGAACTCATCATAGCCGATGCCAATCCGTATGCTTCAGGACGTGCTGTGCATGCGGAATTTATCCAGATTCCAGCTGCTTCTCAACCTGAATTTGTTGGAGAAATGCTACGGATTTGTAGGGAAAAGCAAATTCAGGTGCTGTTACCCCTGGTAACCCGCGAACTTGAGTTATTATCCCAACATGTAGCTGATTTCAGGGCCATCGGCACATCCGTGGTGGTTTCAGGTTCGGATAAACTGCATATGGCCAATGACAAGGCGTTGCTGATTCAAACCCTAATCACCGCGAATATTCCCGTTGCTGAATGTTATACCGCCCACAGCGCCGCGGAAATTGAAATGTTCGCAAAAAAACTGGGTTATCCGCAAAAAAAAGTGTGCATTAAACCGTCCCTTTCCAATGGAAGCAGGGGAATGCGCATTCTGGATGCATCTGCAGGTTCTTTGTCATCTTTTTTTGAGCAGAAGCCCAACAATACCCATACAACCCTGGAAAATGTACTTCACATTTTTGGTGATGCCACCCTGCCCACGATGCTGGTAATGGAATACCTACCGGGAGAGGAATATACTGTAGATGCCCTACTGGACATCGGGGAGCCTTTGATAATATTACCTCGGAAACGGATCAGCATGAACAATGGTATCAGCGTTGCAGGTGAGTTTGAAAACAATAAAGAAATTATTGATTACGCAACGGCCGTTTTCAAGGCAACAGGGCTGCATGGCCCCAATGGATTGCAGGTTAAACGCAATAAAAACGGCGAATTTCGCATACTGGAAATCAATCCACGATTGCAGGGAAGTACCACTACTGCTTTGGGAATGGGTATCAATTTGCCGTTACTTGCAGTACAACAAGCCATTGGAATTGACGTAAAACCGCTTATTCCTGAACCCAGCTGGGGTTTGCGGTTTGTTCGTTATTATCAGGATGCCTGGTTTTAAATAAATTTTAGAATTCTGACAGCTAATTTCCTGTTGAATCATAAACTTATTTTTAGTAAATTTACAACATGAGCACGCTTCTCATCAAAACCGATAATAAAAACAGTAAGATTTTGGCACAGTTGGCCAAACATTTAGGCGGTGATGTTATTTCTTTGTCAGATACGCAATTTGAAGATTTGATGCTTGGAACTCTGATGGATAATGTTAAAACAGGTACAACTGTTTCCAAAAACAGCATTTTGAAGAAGCTGAAGGCCAAGTGATTGTTGAATTTGACAAATCATTTGAAAAATCTATTGACAAAGTCAAGGACAAAAGCATATTACCTAAAATTGAAACAATAATTGCTGATCTGGAAAATGCCAAATCATTCCACGAAATTAAAAATCTTAAAAAACTAAGTGGTTTTAAAACGTATTATAGAATTCGATTAGGAGCCTACAGGATTGGTCTGGAAAAGATAGCAGAAACAACTATCCGACTAATTATTGTAGCCCATAGAAAAGACATTTACAGGTCGTTTCCTTAAAATTACAAATAAGCCCTGTAGGGCAATATACTCTGATAAAAATAACTCACATTATATTTTAATCAAGGAACTTTACAAATGCAAATGAATCAGGAACAGCTTTCTCAGCACCACTATATCCAACAAATACTTGAACTAAACAGAACGCATGAAAACCGCAATTTGCTTCATGAGAAGGCCGGTCCGTTGTTGCAACAAATGGGCAGTGATGCAGAATTTTTGAAACAGGTTGTTCGCAGAAATTTTAATGATGAAGGGTATCTCAAACAAACCTGGAGCCAGTATAACATACCCTTTCTGTATATCTACGAAAATGAAGATATGGTTATGAAAATCCATTTCTTTGCTTCGCATCCTACACACGTCAAAGGAATTGCTGCTCACTGCATACATCATCACAACAATTATATACTGACAACTGCAGCCATTCTGGGTTCCGGTTATGAAACCATGCTGTTTGATAAAAATATCCAGGTTGAGGGCGGCAAAACGAAACTCAGGGTAAGTAAGCATTTTACCCAGCAGCAATATCCTGTGCATACCATCGACAGTTGGGAACCACACATCGTATATCTTCCAGAAACGTACAGTGCCACCCTGCAGCTATGGACACCCGATAAAAAGCGCGCTACAGATTCGTTGCGTCACAACCCATTGCTGAAAGCATTTAAAACTCCTCTTAGGAAAGCCATACAGCTGCTGGGAATGGAAAAACAGTTTGGCATTTCAGTGGCAAATACCGTTCAGTGGTATCCTGATGGCGATGCCTTCACGGGTATTGATGAAAATGAATATTTTGCTCCAACCCGTAGTGCGGTGGGTCCGGAAATAGACAGCTACAGCATACAAGCCGTTTGTCGTTTTATTCAGGAAAAAGGGATTGCAGACATACAATACCTGCAGGAAGTTCTCAACCGCCCTCAAACCCCTTCCTACTATAAACCCTGGCTGCAAAAACTGATTCAGGGAGAAGACATCCCCGAAACATTTGCCAAAACAGAGATCAACATTCCCATGAAATCCTACACCCGCGAAGATGTAATGCGTGCGGCGGGTTATTCGTTATCTTGAAAAAACTCAGGATTATTTACTATTCGCCCCATCCCACCCACGATATTGTGAGTGAGGTAGGTTATAGTACGCATCAGCGTGAGAGCATAGCGGCTTTTCGCCAATTGGGTCATGAGGTTTTGCCCGTGGTGATGGGAGGCACAGAAACTGCTTCAGTTAAAAATCACATCGATGGTTTAACACAAAAGGCCGGCAGTGTTTCAATTATAAAGCGTTTTTTACCCCTTTTTCTTTGGAATGCACTGAAAGATATCCGTCTGTTGATGCATGACAGAAGGGCTGGTAGGCAGCTTGAAACAGCTATTCATACTTTCAAGCCGGATTTGATTTATGAACGTGGTGAATATCTTCAGGATAGCGGGGTCAATATGGCAACCCGTCATGGGATCAAACATGTGCTGGAGGTAAACAGTCCTGTGGTGGAAGAAATGGCGGCTTTTGAAGGGCCTGATATTTTGCGGTTTATAGGCCACTGGAAGGAACGTAATAAGCTTAACAGAACCTCGCATGTGATTGCGGTTTCTACAGCCATGAAGGAGTATCTTCAATCAAAATACCAATGTCAATTACCCATCCATGTGGCGCCCAATGCCATTAACCCTGAAAAGGAGCAATTCAACCCAGAGGAGGTAACAAAAATTCGCGCCGGCCTTGCCGCTGAAACACAAATCATCGGATTTGTAGGAAGTCTTTTTCCCTACCACGGGGTGGACGGACTGATTGAGGCATTCGCAGGTGTAGTAGCTATGCTACCCAATGCCCATCTTATGATTGTGGGGGAGGGTGTCATCAGAGAAGCGTTGCAGGCCCTGGCGGACAAAATCTTGCCAACAGGTTCGTATACATTTACGGGTAAAATTCCCCACATCGAGGTGATGAATTATATCAGATCCTTTGATGTGGCAGTAATGCCATCTTCCAACTGGTATGGTTCCCCTATTAAAATATTTGAATATGGTCTTACTGGAGTGCCCATCGTGGCACCCGATAAGGGACCCTTGCGGGATGTGATGGAACACAAAAAACATGGATGGCTGGTTTCAGACAATGCGGAAGACCTAGAGGAGGCCTTGTTATATGTGCTGCAAAACACCGTAGATTCTCTTGAAATGGGTAGATGTTTCCGTAACAAAATTCTGGATGAACATACCTGGGTGGCTCAGGCATCCGGGATATTTTCTGCTATTGAGGCAGAGGGTTGATTTTTGTAGTATTGCCTTATCTGAATGGCTGCAAAGGCATATAAGAAAAAGAAGAAGTAAAAACCCTGGCCGATATAATTACCGGTCCGAAGTAACCGAATTATCAGCATGACAAATACCGCTTGATTGATAATGGTAAGGGTAGAAATTTCAGGGATATCAATTCCTTTTTTGTAAGCAAAAAACGAAAAAAGTGCAACAAAAAAAACAATCAGACCGATGATGCCGGTTTCGGATAGCAATCTAATAAAAAGGGAATTTGCATCTTTGGAGTTAAATGTGCCGTACATTTTTTTAATGTTTTTATCCAAAAAAACATCAAAAAACTTATTATAGCTGATTTCATGTGATCCTAGCCCCCCCCCCGTGATAGGATGTTCCTCAAAAGATTTTCCGGCGATTAAAAAATTGGAATACAGGGCAAAAGTGGAGGAGTTTAGTTTAGCTATTTCTTTTTTATCCATAATTCCTTTGTACAAAAAAGCTTTAACAGTATCATCCACTCGCACCTGCAGTTCAAAAAAAGCGGTTCTTAGGCGGGCAATGTTTGGTAATAGAATGAGGAGAAAAATAGGAATAAAAAGTAATCCAAACCGTCGGAGGTCAAAAAAACCACGGTTTACACCAATAAACATACCTGTCATTAGAATGCCCACATAGCCGGCTGTACTGAAAGTAAATAAAAAACAAAGTGCTAAAACCCCAAAATGCCACTTATACCCCCAATCCCTAAAGTTTTTGCTTCCAAAAAGGCGGTTGGAATAATAAAAAAAAGCAGGTAACAGCGCAACTGCAAGATAATAGGGTTCGCCCATGATGGAATAGACGCGGTTGAACCCGGTGGAAGTAATTTTGTAATTGTTCCAAAAATTTTCAAAACCGATTAACTTGGTAAAATCCTCAATAAAACTTCCTGCAAACCTGAATTTAAATCCAAAAACATGCATGGCTTGTTCAGCGATTCCCCATATAGCCACCCAAAACGCAGCTTTCAGGTAGATATTAAATATCTTTTTAAGATCGTAATCATTAAATTTGATTAGTGACAAATAAGCAACCGAAGAATACGTAATACCAATCATCTGTTTTAGCATGGGAAATTTTAAGCTTCCCGATGCTGCTCCCCCGAATACAGAATTGGTAAACAAGGCAAGTAGACCCAGCATAAACCATCGCGGCCAAACAGGAATTTCCCTTCTTTTGCGGATATAATGAACGATAAAGAGAATCCATATTACGTAGTAATAATAAAAATCAAAGGTTGCAGAACGGCGAAAATCTTCACTTCCAAAACGAAAATCATCCATAAAAACGGTCATCACCATCAGTGTTATTATGAATTTTTCGTATCTCATCAGCAGCAAAAT
Organism: Flavobacteriales bacterium; assembly: GCA_947496375.1. Lineage (GTDB taxonomy): Bacteria > Bacteroidota > Bacteroidia > NS11-12g > UBA955 > RGEC01. Next base: position 181,770 of record CANMCY010000002.1, on the reverse strand, counting down.
AAGGCAATAAATCACGCAACGCATCATTAATATAGACCAGTGACGCATTTATTTCTGTATACAGAACTGGCGGGCTACACGCTCAATTGCTTTAAAAAGCACCTGATCTTAAATCCTGGAGATAAAATTTATGTAATCCATCATCCGGTCAATGACGAGGCACCCTTTGTGTTTGAAAAAATACAGGGTGTAGTCTTTTATGAGAAAAGAATGTTGGGTCTGGAAGGGATTTATGCGTTATACAAAGAAATTAAGCCGGATTCAGTAATTATCTCAGGTTGGATGGACCGAGATTATATGAAAGTGGGAAGAATGATAGGTAAACAGTGTTCGGTGGGTTTAATTATAGATAACCCATGGACAGGAAGTATAAAACAGTGGCTTCTTCTTCCTTTGGCAAGAATTATATTACATTCATTTGTTTCATGGTGTTGGGTTCCGGGGAAGAGACAAGCGCTTTTTGCCTCCAGACTCGGGTTTCTGGAAACGCAAATTCAGTTAGGGTTTTATGCTACAGATATAGAGCCCTTTGTGAAAATGGGTTTGAATAGAAAAGAAATCAAAGATCGAAAAAAACGATTTATTTGTGTAGCCAGATATATTCCTGATAAATCATATCCGCTATTGTGGTCTGCATTTCAGGGAATTTATGCCCAAATAGGTGAGGATTGGGAGCTATGGTGCGTTGGTGCGGGTGCGGATTATGAAAATAGAGCAGAGCACCCCGGCATAAGGCATCTGGGTTTTGTTCAGCCAGCCGAAATGGAATATGTCATCCATCAATCGGATGTCTTTGTTTTGCCCAGCCGCTATGAGCCCTGGGGCATGGTAGTTCAGGAATTTGCAGCCGCAGGATTCCCTTTAATTCTGAGTACTGCTGTAGGGGCCTCTGAAGCATTTATGCGGCATAAAGAAAATGGTTTTGTTTTCCAATCCGGATCTGAAGAAGCATTAAAGGCGGCTCTACTTAATATGACAAAAATCAGTGCTGAAGACAGGATGAGAATGAGTAGTAAAAGCCGTGAAATAGCAGAGATTTATATTGCAGACATGTGGTCTAGGGCTCTAACTGACCGTGCTTTTGTAAGATAACACATAACGCCCCACCCGTTCCTGCCATGTACCCATTGGGGCCACACCGGCAGATTTCATCAGGGTGGTAAATTCGGAGTAATCTACTTCATAGGCGTCTTCCCCTTGTTCTATTTTCATGTTGGGTGTTGCCTCCAGTAATTGGCACATGTGCAGGTAAATGTCTTTTACCTTGGGGGCATTTCCAAAACCCGCATTGATGCTTCCTGTGAAACCCAAGTTTAACAGCGCATCCACAATGCTTGGCAGCAGCTGAACCTCCATGAGTTCGCGGTGGGTATTGTCAAAAATGGTAACGATTTTCCCTTCTGCTATGCTGCGCATGAAATAAGGAAACAAATTGGAAGCATTGCCACCTTCCCCCATCATATTGGGCAATCGTATGATAAGATGCTTGGGAAAACGTGTCCGAATCTCCTCCTCCATATTCACCTTATGACGAATGTATGGGTTGTTCTTCCGGGAAGGATTAAAAATACTGACGGTGGAAAAATAACACAGCAGCTCATGACTGTCCTGCATGCGTAGCAAAGAAAGTTCCCGCTCAAATGCCAATGAATTGGTTTCACCCGAATCTGAAACACCGGAGCAAAAAAAGGTCACCGATTCCCGGTCAATATCCCTAAGACTGTTGGCGAGTAATCCGTTCCCGATAATCATGAGCCGCTGATTGTAAATGCGAAACTAATTGATTTACCGTAGATTCCCATCGAAAATTATGCAATACTTTTTGATAACAGGCCATTTGCTTGCGATGAAGATCAGGTTCCGGTGTTCTGATGATGGCCTTCATGGTGTCTTTGAGCGATCTGCTGCTTCCGGGTTGCAACAACCACCCGGTGTCTTTGTCAATAACCTTGGTAACCGCCCCCACTTCTGAGGCAGCAATGCATATTCCCCTGGCCATTGATTCTATAATGATGGTTGGAAAACCTTCCGACAAACTTGGTAACAGCAATACCTCACAACGATCTTTTAAGGATTTCAGTGCCTCAGCGGATAGGTTGCCGTGATAGCGAATCCTCGGGTCTTGCAGCTCCAGTTGTTTGGGTAACTCGCCTACAATGTCAATCTCAAATGTTTCATTGTCCGTAACAAGCTCCTGTAGGGTTTCATGCAGTAAATGATATCCTTTTCGGTATTCGTTTCTTGCCACAAACAAAAACTTGCGAATCATTCCATTTTCCTTGGGAAAGGGTTCAGGATACAGCCAAAAATCGTCTACAGCCCCATATTGTTCGAAAATACAATCTTCAGATTTGCCCTGCTTGCGTAAAATTTCCTTTACCTCACCACCGTAAGAAAAGATATAATCCGTCAAACGGATGATAGGAACCGCAGGAATTCGCATCAGCATTTTGTGCAGCATTTCTTTGATGGCAAACGCCGGCTGAAACATTTCAAGGCCGTGTAACTGAACAATGACGGGAATTTGAGGTCTTTTTTGTCGGGCCAGCCAGTGCCACAATGTATATCCCTTCCCAAACAGGATGTCGATGGTTGATATTTTATGGGAAAAATAGTTTGTAATCCTTCGGGAGTACAAATAACTTGCCACCACATAATGACCCGGAAATCGGGGCGTTTTTGGATAAGGAATTACATGAAATCGGATGTTGTCAGGTCGCACATTTCCCCAAAATCGGGATTCCGCCTCTTCGGCATTGCTGACGCCATGGTTAGGGATCAGCACATCCACCTTGTGCTCGGTTCCTGCCAGGTGCCGGATAATGTAGGCAGCATGCTTTTGCATGCCTCCCAGCACAAAAGGGTAAATTCCGTCAGTAGCGAATACAATGTTCAATCAGGTTGCAAATTACCGCAATTGGGAAGATAAATGTGTGGGATTAACGGTATTTTTGGCTTAAAAGACAGATTCAGAACCACAGACATGCTGGTGCACATGAACAATGCACTGGTTCATCGGGGCCCGGACGCAACAGGTATATTCACCGATGAAAACATAGGACTGGGGCACAGGCGCCTCAGTATCATCGATCTTTCCGAAGAAGCCCGCCAACCCATGACATCCGCCAGCGGGCGATATACCATTGTTTACAACGGTGAAATTTATAATTACAAATCATTAAAAGCTACCCATCGCAAATACCCATACCGAACCGAAACGGATACCGAAGTGATACTGGCCCTGCTGGAGGAACATGGCACTCAGGCGTTTCCAATGCTCGATGGGATGTTTGCCATGGCCATCTGGGATCGCGAGAAGAAGCAGCTGTTGCTGGTCCGTGACCGCATGGGAGTAAAACCCCTCTACTTCTGCCGCGGTGGTGATATGCTGCTGTTTAGCAGTGAAATCAAGGGCCTGCTTGCATCGGGGCATTTTAAAGCCCGCATCAATCGACGCGCACTGGGCAATTACCTGATGTATCAAACGGTTTACAGTCCCGAAACCATCGTGAACGGTGTACAGATGCTGCCTGCAGGTTCCTATGCCGTTGTAGATGATAAAGGGTTTGGCGTTCGCCACTACTGGCGCATGGAGGATTGCCGAGATAAATATACCTTGCCCGGCCCCTATGAGAAGGTAATTAAGCAAACCCGTGAACTCATTTTCAAGGCCGTAGAAAAACGCCTGATGAGTGACGTTCCGCTGGGGGCTTTTCTTTCCGGAGGAATTGACAGTTCGGCCATCGTGGCGGTGATGAGCAAGCTATCGGAAAGACAGGTGAAAACCTTCAATGTGTATTTTGATGAACAGGAATTTAGTGAAAAGCGGTTTGCGGAGATGATTGCCGATAAATACCGTACCGACCACCATCCTGTGCTGCTGAGGCCTGATGAGTTTTTACACGACATTCCCGAAGCCCTCGATGCCATGGATCATCCCGGAATGGATGGGTTGAATACATACATCATTTCCAAATACACCAAAAAAGCAGGAATCACGGTTGCGTTAAGTGGCATTGGTGGGGATGAGTTATTTGGTGGTTACCCTGTTTTTGGATATCTGCAACAGCTGAAGAAGTACCGCTTCATCGGAAAGTTGCCCATCGGAATGCGCAAAAGTGCCGCAATTTTGCCCAGCCGGATGTTAAAAGGAAAAGCAGCCCAGAAACTGGCCATGCTGGCCGGAATGCCTTCCTGGGACTGGGCGCATATGTATCCTGTTTTCAGACAGTCCATGAATATGCAGGAGCTCGAACAGGCCGGAGTCGATTACCACCGTTATTTTCAAACCGAAACGGATGATCCTTTTGGTCCAAAACTGGTTTCAGAAATTACCATTGCCGAGTGCAGCACTTACTTGGAGAACGTTTTACTCCGGGATGCAGACCAAATGGGAATGGCCCATAGCCTGGAAATCAGGGAGCCGTTTTTGGATAAAGACCTGGTGGAATTTATGCTGGCCATGCCCGATGATTTTAAACCCCTGAAACCACCCAAACAGTTGCTGATTGATGCGATGGGCGATTTGCTCCCCCGCGAAATCTGGGACAGACCCAAAATGGGATTTTCTTTCCCCTGGCAGGCATGGATGAACCGTGAACTCAAACCCTTCTGTACCGAAAGACTGGAATTGCTCAAGAATTTCGAATTGTTAAATCCGGCATACATTGACGGGCTGATATCAGGGCTGAATCAAAAAGATAACCCTAACTGGCACAAGGCGTGGAGTCTTGCTGTGCTGGGTCATTGGATTAACAGGCAAAATATACATGACTGAGAAAACCTCCGTGGTGGTGGTCTGCGACTGGTTCGACCCCGCTTTCAGGGCAGGTGGACCCATTCAGTCACTGGTTAATCTGGTGACACAGCTGCACGACCACTACAGTTTTTCCATTATTTGCGGAAACCTGGATTATGGTTCAGACAATGCATTGCCGGTAGCCACCGGAATTTGGATAGACTGGAATGGCATGGCCCGGGTAATGTACCTGGATAACAAGACATTGTCTCGCACAACCCTGTTTTCCACCCTGAATGAAAATGTGTCTGAAAAGTCAGTACTCTACGTACAGGGCATATTTTCACGGTACTTCAGTATTTATCCCATTTTATGGTGGCACCGCTCCAAACACAGGAAAATCGTGGTAGCACCACGTGGCATGCTTCACCGCAGTGCCCGCAGTGTAAAGCCGTTTAAAAAAACCCTATTTCTCACATTGGCAAGATTATTTGGCTGGTTTAATAACATAGACTGGCAAAGCACCCAGCCCGATGAAACGAAGGAAATAAGGGCAGCAATGGGTAAAAAAGCCAAAATAATGGAAGCTGCCAACATACCGCGAAGTATCCCTTCGTATCAGAAACGGAATGATTATGGAGAGCCGTTGAAAATCCTTTCCGTTGGCCGCATTTCTGATGAAAAAGATCCCGCTATGCTCGTTCATGTGCTGGGGCGTCTGGCATTTCCGGCTGAGGCAACCGTTATAGGTGATTATTCGGACGAAGACTATTTTAACCAATTTAACAATTTGTGCAATCAGCTTCCGGATCATGTTAAAGTTACCCATATTCGTGCTGTTTCACCATCAGACATGGGGAGTTTTTACAGAGACCATCATGTGTTTGTTTCCTGTAGCAAAGGGGAGAATTTTGGGCATGCCATTGCGGAGGCGCTGTCTTATGGTTTGCCTTGCTTCATTGGAGAAAACACGCCCTGGACCGGCCTTAAGGAGAGGCAATCAGGTGAGGAGTTACCCCTTGAACCGGCCGTATTTGAAGCAGCATTGAACGCTTACCATCAATTGTCATTCGAAGAAAAAGCGGAAATGTCACATGCAGCACACAATTTTGCAGTGGAATTCTTTCAACCTGAAAAATTCCATAAACAATACAAAGCGCTTTTTAACATAGAGGATCTGGATGATGAATAGTAACGTAAAACTACCGGTAGACATACGGATTGGGGTTATTGGCGGTGGGCAGCTTGGCAAAATGCTTATCGAGGCCTCTCGTCCCTGGAATATACAATACAGCGTTCTTGAAAACGACTTGAATTGTCCCGCTGCTGCGCTCGCAAATCACGTAATCCTGGGAGGCCTCAAAGACGCCGAGAGCATTCAGAAACTGGCGGCTGAATGTGACGTACTTACCTATGAGATAGAGCATATCAACAGCCGGGTATTGATGGAATTGGAAGAATCCGGCAAAACGGTCATCCCCTCGGCCCGCACCCTGCAAATTATTCAGGATAAGGGTCTTCAAAAGCATTTTTACCAAAAACACGCCATTCCAACGGCAGACTTTGTGATATGTGACAACCCCGCCGGTTTGGCAGAGGCAGTGAAATCATTTGGCGGTGATAAGGTGGTGGTGAAACAACGCATGGGTGGCTACGATGGTAAAGGCGTTGATATTGTTACTAAAAGTGACATTCAAACGGGATTATTTCAATCTCCTGGACCTTGCGTGGTAGAATATTTTCATGAAAACATAACCGAATATTCGGTGATTGTGGCAGCAGACCAATTCGGAAATGTGGTTACATACCCGCTGATTGAGATGTATTTTAATCCGCAGAGCAATCTGGTAGAATTTCTCTTTTCGCCGGCTGAAACCACTCCGGATCTGGAGGCGGAATGCAGGAACGTGGCAATGCATGCAGTTAGAGAATTGAAATCTCCCGGACTGTTTGCCGTAGAATTATTTGTTACGCAATCAGCCGAGGTATTGGTGAATGAGATAGCACCACGCCCTCATAACAGCGGTCACCATACCATTGAGGGAAGCTATACCAGCCAGTTTGAGCAACTTAACCGAATTTTACTGGGTTTGCCGTTGGGTAATACAGAAATGATACAGCCGTCTGCGATGATAAACCTGGTGGGGGGTGAAGGTCAGACTGGTGCATATAAACTCAAATATGCTGAAAAACTGTTATCGGAACCCGGCGTATACGTGCATCTTTATAACAAATCAGAAATACGTCCGCAACGAAAAATGGGACACATTACAGTGATGGCCGAAACGTTACAGGAGTTGCTTGATAAAGCAGGTAAAATAAGGGATTGGGCGGTTTTTGAATAAGGTCAAACCGTCATAATTTCTTTTTCTTTCGAAGACAACACTTCTTCGGTTTTCTTGATATAGTTGTCAATCGTTTTTTGAATCTCATCTTCAGCACCCCGCGCTTCATCTTCGCTCAGTCCGTCCTTTTGCATGGTTTTCACCGTTTCCATAAAGTCTTTGCGGATGTTGCGGATGCCCACTTTGCTGTTTTCCGCTTCTGCTTTGGCCATTTTGACCAAATCTTTTCTCCGATCTTCGGTTAAGGCCGGTACGTTTATTCGGATCATTTCTCCGTCATTTTGGGGGGCAAACCCTAGGTTGCTGTTGATGATGGCCGTTTCAATGGGGCGAATCAGTGATTTATCCCATGGCTGTATGGCCAAAGTTCTGGCATCAGGGGTACCCACATTCGCCACCTGATTCAAGGGCGTTGGAGCTCCATAGTATTCTACCATAACACCATCCAGCATGTTGGGGGTGGCTTTTCCGGCACGAATGCGTGAAAATTCTTGATGGGTGTGGGAGAGGTTTTTTTCCAGCTGGTCTTTCAGTTGGGTCAGCAGATCATTAACGGTTGCCATAGTGGTTTATCACGGCAAAAATAATAAATACAAGGTTTGTTGCCGCATAAACCCGCTTTGTAGTATGTTTTTCTTTGACAATGCCGCGGTTTAGTGGTAACTTTGAACAAAAATTCAAACATGAGTACTATCCTTTTTCTTGGCAATATGGGTACCGGCGAAATCATCATGATTTTGGTTATCGTGCTGTTGTTGTTTGGCGGACGTAAAATCCCTGAACTGATGCGTGGCCTGGGTCGTGGTGTTCGTGAATTTAACGATGCCAAAAACAACGTGTCCAGCGAAATTCGCAAGGGCATGGACGAAGACCCCAACAAGAGCAAGACAGAAGCTTGAGCAATTATCGGCGTATCTCCGACATTCAGGCCGACATCCGGTCGGGTAAAACCAACTGCGTGCAGCTGGTCAAATCGTATATTGCCCGAATTGAAGAAAATAAACACCTCAATGCATTCCTGGAGGTATGGGCAGAGGAAGCGCTTGAAAAGGCCGCTGTAATTGATCAAAAATTTAAATCCGGAACCCCCGGACACCTTGCAGGTGCTGTCATTGCCCTGAAAGACAACCTAGCTTACAAAGGACATAAAGTATCGGCTGCAAGCAATATTTTACAGGGTTTTGAAAGCGTATTCACAGCTACGGCTGTTCAGCGTTTGCTGGACGAGGATGCCATCATCCTGGGTCGTACCAACTGTGATGAGTTTGCCATGGGCGCCTCTAATGAAAATTCTGCATTTGGTCCTGTGCGCAATGCCATAGACCCGGAGCGGGTTCCCGGTGGTAGCAGCGGCGGTAGTGCAGTTGCCGTTCAAGCCCATCTTGTTCACGCTTCCCTGGGCAGTGATACCGGCGGATCTATACGTCAGCCGGCTGCATTCTGCGGATTATTTGGCCTAAAACCCACCTATGGTCTCATCAGCCGCTGGGGGCTGCTTGCGTATGCCAGCAGTTTTGACCAGATTGGGCCCCTTACCCACTCGCTGGAGGATAATATATTGCTGACGGAAATCATGGCAGGTCCCGATGAGCAGGATGCTACCGTTTCTGACAGGCCTGCTCCACAGTATCATGCTAATCAATCTGCAGGTAAATACACTTTTGCCGTAATGCGGCAGGCCATAGAACATCCGGGTTTGGATGCCAATGTAAAAAGTGAAACTGAATCCTTGATTAAATCCCTGATTGACCAAGGGCACACCGTTACCTATTTTGACTTTGAGTACCTGGATTATCTGGTACCAACCTATTATGTGCTTACCACAGCAGAAGCCAGCAGTAACCTGAGCCGCTACAGCGGGCTGCTATACGGCCACAGGAGTCAGCATGCCAAAGACCTGGAATCTACTTTTACCCTCAGCCGGAGCGAAGGTTTTGGAGAAGAGGTGAAAAGGAGAATTATGCTGGGAACTTTTGTTTTAAGCAGCGATTATTATGATGCTTATTACAGCAAAGCTCAGAAAGTAAGGCGCATCATCCAAAATAAGACCCGCGAAGTTTTGTCGGGCGCTGATGCCATCCTGATTCCCACCACCAGCACACCGGCATTTAAGCTGGGTGAAAAATCCAAAGACCCCATTGCCATGTATCTGGCAGACTTGTTTACCGTTCAGGCAAATATTGCCGGAAACTGCGCCATCAGTATTCCTGTGGCAAAAACAGCCACAGGTTTGCCCCTGGGAATGCAGTTAATGTGTGGGGATTTTGAGGAACAAAAACTCTTTGATGTATCATCTGAAATCCTTCGTATCTGCAATTCATGAGGTTTTCTGTTCTGCTGCTGCTTGCATTTACTCTTCTTTGTAATGGCCTTAACGCCAATGTTTGGGAAAACCGCATTCGCGCCTTCGAACAAGTAGGCCTGCCGCATTTTTATAATGCAGCGGTGCAACGAAAAATAGATACGCTGCTGCTCAACCCAAACCGCATTACATCCGCCTTGGTTGGAAAACAGTCGGCCTTTCAGCCCTACATAGACAATGCCCGTCAGATTTATTCTTTGCCCTGGTTTATCCGGTTTTTACCTGCGGCCAACACAGGCCTAAACACCCGATATACCGACGCAGAAGGTTCCACAGGAATATGGCCACTCAATTTCAGCATGGGCAAAAAATATGGGCTGAAACAAACTTCCATTCTGGATGAGAGACGGTCACTTTCAGCATCCTCCAATGCGGCATGCCACTATATTAAAGACCTTCAAGGAATTTATCGCGACTGGCTAAAAACCATCGTGGCGTTCCGAATTGGTGCGGTTCGGTTGAATCAGGCCATCAGGCAAGCAGGAAACAGCCTTAAGTTTGAGGATATCTATAAACACCTCACACCCGAGGAACAACAACACATCGTAAATTTTTATGCTACCCTGGTGGTGATGTATCATTTTGAAGAGACCGGGCTCAGCAAAGACGTTTACCCGATGATGAAGGCCGATACCGCCACCGCCCGATGCCTGCTCCCTTTTACTTTTTTTGAAGAAAAAACTGGCATTACATCCGGAGAGCTTCAACAAATAAACCCGGAATTTAAGTCCAATGTCATTCCCTGGTTTGGTGAACCGGCTACTTTTCATATTCCGGCCGCCAAGCACGCCGCATACCTGAAAGTGAGGGATAGTTTATGCATCATGATACAACAAAAAAGTGCGCCTCCAATTGTGTATGATACCATAATCACCGTAAAGGACAGTATTACATATATAGAAATAAAACCCCGAGGCGAAAGGGGCGTGGAGCCGTCAAACAATGGTTCTTCTGCTTCTTCACCACCGGTTCCACCGGCCAAAGTATGGGTAATATATAAAGTGAAACCCGGAGATGGCTTTTATACCCTGTCCGATGTTTTTGACTGCACCATAACGGAGATGAAATCATGGAATGGAATCAGAAACAATACGCTTATGGCAGGCAGTGTACTTCGGTTCTATGTTCCTTATGCCAGGAAAAGCCAATACGAGCAGATTAACAGAATGAATGCTGTTGAAAAGCGAAACGTAGCCAATAAAGATTAATTGTCCTTGCGGAATCCTCTTATCATTCTGTTTATAATATCATCCCTTGATGCAGTCGCTCAGGTATATCCCATTCAGAATACAGAGGAAAACATTGTTATTGATGGCAATTTGACGGAAGCCATCTGGCAAAAAGCGCCGTTGCAAAATCGTTTTATACAACATTTTCCTTACGACACCTCCGAATCGCTGACGCGGACCGGTTTTATGCTGGCATATGATGAACAACGGCTGTATGCAGCTTTCATCTGTGTAAACCGCAACCAGGACAAACCCTTTGTGGTGCAGAGTCTGAAGCGGTATTTTAGCATTACCCAAAGCGATGCTGTGGTACTCACGTTAAGTCCGTTTGGAGACGGTGAAAATGGCTTCTCATTTGGGGTTACCCCTCAAAATGCACAGCGGGAGGGTTCTGTAGAAAATGGTGGCGGATTTGGGGTGTCTACTGCCTGGGATCAGATTTGGTATAGCGCTACCCGCATTACCCGCGATACATGGTTTGCTGAATTTGAAATACCCTTTAAATCCCTGCGTTTTCCCGATGGACTTAATAACTGGCGGTTTAATGTGGCGCGGGCAGATTTTCGAAATAATGAAGTAAGTACTTGGATTAAAGTACCACGGATGTTCAATATCAGTTCTCTTTTGTTTACCGGAGCCCTGGAATGGCCGAAGCCGCCCGCCAGAAAGGGACCCAATATTGCCCTCATTCCTTATGCAAGCAGTCTTGCTACAGGCGAAAAGGGAGAGTTTCTGAAAGATAACACCCCAAGGATTGGGCTGGATGCCAAGGTAGGCCTGAGTTCATCCCTGAACTTGGATGTGACACTAAACCCGGACTTTGCCCAGGTGGATGTGGATGAGCAACAAATCAACCTGACCCGGTTTTCCTTGTTTTTCCCCGAAAGGAGACAGTTTTTTATTGAAAACAGCGATCTATTCGCCCAGTTTGGTTTTCGTCAAATACGGCCCTTCTTTAGCCGTCGTATAGGCCTTTCTCAGGCGGGCAACATCCCCATTGATGCGGGTGCCAGAATAACCGGTAAAATCGGAAAAGACCTTAGGGTGGGTATTATGAATGTTCAAACCCGAAGAATCGACTCGCTTAATCCGGCTAAAAACTATGCTGTGGCTGCATTTCAGCGGAAAATACTGGCTGCCAGTTATCTCGGGGGAATTTTGGTGAGCGAACAGGCGGTAGGTGCTGTGAATGCAAAGCGCAATTCTGTGGCAGGACTTGAGTTTAATTTGCTCACCCCCAACAATCGCTGGGTGGGTAAGGCATTTGTGCAAAAGGCCCTCTATGAAGGCCTGAAATCCAACAGAGGCTATGCCCATGCCTCCTATCTTTTTTATCGCACCCTGAAATGGGAGGCCATGTGGAACCATGAGTATGTTTCAGGCAAGTTTCGGGCCCCAACGGGATTTGTGCCACGCATTGAAAACTATGACCCCGCGCTGCGTAAAACCTTTTTCATGAGTTATGGCCGCCTGGAACCCATGATCAGCCGGGTTTTTTATCCCAAAAGCCGTGTGATTAACAACTTTTCGTTTAACCTGTATAACAGCACCTATACCGATAGTAATTACAGGATAACAGAGGCAATTTCCACCCTTTCTGGAAAAGTGATGTTGCAAAACAGTGCAAGTTTCCGATTGGCCGCCAACCGAGAGTTTTTCTGGTTATTTCAGCCCTTTAATCCGGTGAATCCCAGAGACACCCAATTTCTTTCTACCGGAGAATACCATTTTCAAAGCGTGTCAGCATTGGCAAACAGCAATAATCGACGGACTTTGAATGGTTCCATAGAATGTCAGTATGGAACCTATTTTGGAGGAGATAAACTTTCCCTTACCGGAGCCATGCAATATCGCCTTCAGCCAAGATTTCTGTTTACCCTCAATTACCGCCGTATTAATATTGATATTCCCGAACTTGGAAAATCTACCCTCAATCTCATTGGGGCAAAAACAGAGTATAGTCTTAGCACCACTATGTATTTTACCGCTTTTTTGCAGTACAACACCCAAGCAGAAAATGTGAATGTAAACGTCCGTTACCAATGGCGATACAGACCCATGAGTGACTTTTTTGTGGTGTATTCCGAGAACTATGAGCCCCGCTTCCTCACTAAGAACAGAAGTCTGGCGTTTAAGTGGGTATACTGGTTTAATACCTGAACGGTATTAATTATGCCAGCTGTTGCAACTGGATGAGTTTGTGATATAACCCCTTTTGGGCCAGGAGCTCTTCATGGTTACCGACTTCCGTAATGCGGCCCTGATCCATGACCACAATTAAATCTGCATGAGTAACCGTGCTCAAACGATGTGCTATGATAATGCTGGTGCGGTTCTGCATTAGTTTTTCCAGTGCGGCCTGCACGGCCTTTTCGCTTTGGCTGTCAAGTGCACTGGTGGCCTCGTCCAAAATGAGAATCTGCGGATCTTTGAGCAATGCCCTTGCAATGCCCAAGCGTTGTCTTTGCCCGCCGCTTAGTTTACTGCCACGCTCCCCGATATTGGAATGGTAGCCTTGCTCAAGTTGTTCGATAAACTCGTGTGCATAAGCCGCTTTGGCCGCATCTGTAACCGCCTTTTCGTCGGCTTCCGGTTTTCCCAGTGCAATGTTGTTGCGCACGGATTCATTAAACAAAATACTTTCCTGACTTACCATGCCCATCAGCTGCCTAAGGTCATCCTGCCGAAACTCACGCAAATCATGTCCGTCCAGTAAAATGCTGCCGGAATCCACGTCGTAAAAACGCGCTATTAAATCAGTGAAGGTTGTTTTACCCGCTCCACTTGGGCCTACCAGGGCAATGGTTTGCCCTTTTTTAATGGTCAAATTAATGTTGTGCAGAACAGCTTTGCTGGGGTCATAGCCAAATGAAACATCCCTAAATTCAATGCTGTGTTCAAAAGAAGGAACTTTGGGATAAATCGGATCCTGAACCCGCACAGGTGCATTCACCAGTTCTTCGATGCGGTGCAGACTGGCCTGTCCGCGCACCGCCGCAGAATACGATGAGCTCAATGCCTTGAACGGATTGATGAGCTGGCTGAATATGGCAAAATAGGTGAGAAAAAACTCCGGATTTAGCGTTCCGCCGAAAACCATGTTACCCCCCAGCCAAAGCAGCGCTGCCGATACCGATATTCCAATGGTTTCGCTGAGCGGTGAGGATAAATCATACCGTCGCTGCACACCAATATTGTTGCGGGTATAGGACCAATCTTCCTCACTGTATTTTTTACGAAAAAACCCGGCGGCGTTGAATGCTTTGATGATGCGCATGCCGCTGATGCTTTCTTCAAAAGATGACATTATGCGACCTGCCAGTTCCTGATTACGGGTGCTTTTTTTCCGCAGGCTGCGGCTTAACAGTCCAATAAAAATCGCGGTAAGCGGAAGGAAAATAACAATATAAAGGGTAAGTTGGGGAGATAAAAAAATCAGCGCACATAGAAATAGTAATATGGTCAGTGGCTGCATATAGAGTGCTTCCAGGGATACCATCAGCGCAAATTCGATTTCTTTCATATCGTTGCTCATGCGCGAGAGCAAGTCACCCTTTCGTTCTTCATTGAAATAGGCCACAGGCAGTTCCAGACAGCGATTGTAGATGTTCATTCGCATATCGCGAACCGCCATATTGCGCAATTTGGCCATCACACTCATGGCAGCAAACCGACTCAGGTTTTTAACAACGGTAATAATGACCAGTGCCGCACACAAAAATGCCAGCGCCCTTAGGGGATCCCCTTTAGCCATCCCGCCAAACCAGTGTATGAATGCTTCGTAACGTGCCGCGAACCAGTTGCCTACCTCAAGCCCTTTGGTGTCCAGGCCGGGTGCCGCATCGTTGGGCTTAAATAGGAACTTTAGCACCGGCATAATCATGAGCAGGGTGCTGAGGTGAAGCAGTATATACAACAGGTTAAAGCCGAAATTCAGAAAAATCAGCCCTTTGTAGGGCCGCGCATGACGATAAAACTGCAGAATGGCTTTCAACTGTTTGCGAAATTACGCAAATTTGCACGGAACATGAGAAAAAGCATTGGGTGTGTGCTATTGTCGTTGCTATTTATGGCTTGTCATAGCAACGAGGATGTTCGTGATAAGGAGCAGTCTGACAGCATTTATACAAACGCCGTAATCCACGAGCGACAGCAGAAGGACGCTGCTTTTGCTATGTCGCCCAATAGCCCATTCAGGGATGTACAGGAAGATTTTAGTGGTTTGCAATATTATCCGGTATCTACCGAATGGAAAGTCAATTGTCGCTGGGATAAGCGCCATTCCGGCAATTGGGTAACGCTGCCTGATTCCAAAGGTAAGAAGCGGGTTTACAAGGTTGCGGGAACATTTAAATTCCGCATTCAAAATCGTGAATGTGAGATAGAGGCCTATTTTGAGGATTCCGCGGAAACCGCCTTTTTTATTATGTTTCGGGATTCAACCAATGGCAAAGAGAGTTATCAGGGGGGACGTTATATTGAATTTCAGCATGCCGGTTCCGACGACGTCGTGCTGGATTTTAACCGTGCTTTCAATCCCTACTGCCATTACAATCATAACTATGCATGCCCTTTGGTACCTGCATCTCATTTCATTCCGGTATTTGTCCGCGCCGGCGAGCGCAGCTACCCCGGTAAATGAAGGTACAAATGTGTATTACAATCTAACCCGAAGGGTAACCAAAGCCCCAAAGCCATTGAGACGACTCGGCATCACCAGACTTTCCAGGCCTTCGAGGCGCATATTTACCTGCAATCCGCCACGCTGTATGGGCTTCCATGTCCAGTAACTCAGTAAATTAATATTCCAGGTATCAAAACCGCCCAGGCTTACACTGGGGTAAAATCGAAGCGCACCAATACCCAATTTGATTTTGGGCTGATAATCAAGCCGGGGCAGATATCCCGGTAAATTTCGATAGCTCAATCTAACGAAGCCCCATTTTTCATGATTCGCGGCGAGGTAGACTGCAAAAGGGGCTAACAGGGTGTTCGATTTACGGCTGCTATCCAGTCCAATTTGCCTTTTAATGGTATCAATGCGGTCACCCAACCAGTCGCCACGGAAAATACGGTTAAGTGAAGTACTGGCAGATTGGAGGCGTACCGTACTGTCTGCCATACCCGGCAAGCGGCCGTATGTTTTGAGTTCATGGGTATAATACAATCCGGCATTTTCCAAACCTACGAAAACCATTTTCCATGGTCCGGAACTGAAATCATAAGTGATACCGGAATTGATAGTAAGGCCAAATCCGCCTTGGGCACGCTGCACATTGCCACCCCACAGCACATCTACATGCTGGGCCAGGGTGTCTGTGTAGACCTGTGTCCTAAAATTATTAACAGCGCTGTAACTGCGCAACCATCCTGGGTTGATGCTTCCTTTGTAAGTAACCTTGCCTTTTCCCTGAAGTAAATTTTTGGATTTTTCAAATCCAAAACCCAGCTCCAGCACATCCCACTGTGTTGCTTTTTTGATACGTGCATCCAGGGTTTGTCCTAAATACGCGCCGTTGCCTTGAAAAACCAGCCGGAAAGCATCATCATTAAAGCGAATACCACCCATCTGATGACGGCGTATAAAGAACTTGTCAGAAACATTCAGCTGCATGGTTGAAGCAATTCCCCCGCTAACCTGCGATTTTAATCGAGCTTCGGTTTGGGAAATGCGTTCTGAAGGAATATAACCCCCCAGCAAAAAACGACCTGTAATGGACAATGGCATTCCGGCAGAGCCGCTTTCGCTTGATATGGAAACCGCTATCATTTTGGATTGTATGGTATAAACAGTATCTCTTGATGGCAGGTTAACAGACGTATCGTTTTTGGCCGCTATTTCGGGCACTTTGGTGTTGTTATTTTTCTGTGCCTGCAATGTTTGGGCTGCCAGTAGCAACCCCAAAAGGAATTTAAAACTGTGCTTCATACTCGGCTTGCAGACTGGTTTTTACCCTGAGTTTATAGGTGTTATATATCTTTTGCTGTGTGCCATTTCCCACCACCCGGGCTTTAATGGCCACAGCATGTGCCTTTCTAAGGGACTCTGTGCGTTCTCGGGGAATATTTGCCCGCAACACCGTTCTGGATGCGGCCATGGGTTCACCGGAAGGCGTGGTTTTGCCGGCCATAATGGTCCCTGGATTTACCGTGACATCGCCTAATGCATTGCCATATTGATCCAACAGGGAAAAGGCCATATCTACCTCGAACGGATAATCATTTTCTACATCAAAAATTATAGTTGCACTTTTCACTCGCTGTACCTGAGGAACACTGGCTGCTTCTATACCCTGGGTATCACGGAGATTCAATCCGCCTACGGTAAAGCTCACAGGCGCTTCCAGCCGGAGGTAAATGTCGGCACTTGAATTGTCAAATACAAAGTCTTTCCAGTTGCTGACATTGCCATTGGGATTGGTTTCTATGTCAATATCGTAATGGATAAGCTGGGGCAAATTCTCTACAAATGCCTTGATGTTGGAATTGCTGCCATCAAGTACTACCTGTTTGTCTGTGGTTTCTCCATACATGAAGGGTGCAGGGCCAATAAGTACATCATTATTAAGGGGAGAGGCGCTCAATTTTACTTTATTGCCACTAAAAACATTTTCGCTTTCCAGCGATTTTACCCGCACCCTGCCTTCGGCACCGATACTGTTCTTCACCAGCACAGAGGCCTTGAAATCCTTAAATACAATATTACCATCAGCCCCTTTGAAGAGGACAAACGGGGCCTTTCCAACGGAGTTATTCAGGGTTTGACCCATATAACCTGTGGCGTACTCGGGCAGCAAATCTGTGAGCGCATAATAGATTCGCAGACTGTCATTGAGTGTAACCTGTACCTTACGGCCGCTGCTGTCCAGCGACACAATCATAATCTGATGAAACGTATTTACGGTATCTTTTACATTGGGATCCCGTCCCCGGTAATCGAGCAAATAACCGCTCATATCCACGGTTTCCTCTTTGCGTTCAGTGTTACCTGGCTTGGCGCCCGGCATTTTCACCACGCGCTCAAGGGGCACTCCATTCAGACTGGCCGATGGGATTTTGAGCACCATGGTCATGTTTTCCTGGATGGTAGATTCCACTTTGAGTCTTAACCAACCCTGCTTAACCTTGAAGAATTTCACCTGTGGACCACCCATATCCAGCACCAGTGCTTCATCCTGCTCTATCACGTTTTGGTTGGGGAAAGCAGCGATGGCATTGCGGGGGCGAAGATTTCGCACGGTGAGTGTTACCTCCACCCCTTTAGATACATTAATTAGCACCGGACCATTGCTGGCTTCGGTAATCAGGTGGCGGATTACACCTTTAAGTCCTTTGTTTACGGTCTTGTTACGCAAGCTGATGCTTTTGGTAGCACTTGAACCCTGATTGATATTCAGGAATGAGTCTTTGGCCACAACCGAACCGTCTGATGCGTTCTGCAGTTCAAATACCAGTAGGGAGACCTTTACGGGCAGTTCATTGTTGATGGAAATATCCAAAAATCCCGAATCGAGGGTGGCGGTTTCAAAAAACGCCGATGCATCAATGTCTACCGGGCTTAGGTTAGTTTGATTCTGTGCAGGAACTCCAATGGTTTGACCGTCAAGTAGGCGGAAAGTAGGGTTAATCTGCGCCAGTGTAATGCGTTGCACAATGCTTCGGTCGCTGAGTTTAAGGCGGCGCAGGGTGAAGGCAGTATTCAAGCTGGTATCGGGTGCGGTAACCCTGAGACTGCGGGCATTGTAAACCAAATTGTCGTATATCAGGGTATACCCGCTATCGGAGGCATTGTTGACCAGAAAGCGCCTGTCCACATCATTTAGGGTCATTTCGGTGCTGAACAGGGGTACAGCAACGTTGTTGTCCCACCGAGCAGTCTTACGGCTGCAAGCAACCGTGGTAAGAGCCACAAAGGCATATAATAAGACTAAATTTCGCACAATATTGCGAATATAGGGCTTTGAGCCCTAAACCAAATTCAATCGCTGTAGGTATTGCACTAAGTTGACATCGAAAAACAGCAGTGAACCAAAAATTAAGGTTCCCCAAAATGCGATGCTTATGCTTTGCCATAGGATGATTTTGTGTTTTTCCTGGATGAAGGTTGTACAAAGCAAGGTACCCACAGGAATGCTAAGGATAAGAGGGGTGAGCATGGCAATGAGTGGAAGTCCGCCGTGCAGCCGCATCCAAACCAGCCGCCGGTTGGTTTTGGTGAAACGCTTTTTACTTTTGCTGAATTTTTTTAGGTAGCTTTCCAGCCAATATTCGCTGTAAGTAAACAATACAACACCCAGAAATGCACCTGCCGAGGTGAAAATCCACCCAAAGAGCGGATCGTGAAAACCGGCCAAAGCCACACCGACCCCAATCAGATATTTTACGGTGGACCACAGAAAACTCAACAGCGCGGCAGTTCCAAATGACATAACAGCAAATGTACGGCAACCCCTGAGGCATTCTGCTGTCCTTTTGGGGAATTCGTCGGGCAAAACCACAATAAAGCCGAAAAAAACCTGCAATTTTGCATCCATGTTGCGTTTGTCGGTGTCACTGCTATTGGGAATTTCAGGGTTACTCCTGCACGCCCAGATACCGGGTGGTTTTGGCAGAATGGATCGTGAAACGCCGCAAGGCCGGACAGACAGTATGCGCAAGATTACCGGAGTTCGCGCAGATCCCGGCTCGGCGCGCTTCACAGACCTTAGTGCAGGAAGGGACTCTTTTGTGGCATGGGATAGCACCTTACCCATGGTTCAACGTTATGACAGGGCCAGAGCAACCGGTCTGCCCTATGTAGATTTGGGCCATTATGCATCACCCCAAAAATCGCTGTTGATTCATCCATTTGTCAATGCAGGACTGCAGACGGGTTTTAATCCCTACGTCTTTCAGGATGTTAATCCGGAAACATTTACGTTCTATCGTGCCAAGATGCCTTTCACCCGCTTTAATTATCAGCAAGGGGGGAGTGGATTTATTGCCCTGCAGGCACAACACACCCAAAATATCCGCAAAAACTGGAACATTGCACTCGATTACAGAAGTGTAAACAACAAAGAATACTACATAAACAGCAAACAGGACCATTTGCACAGGGGAACTGCTCTTGGCAGTTATTACACTTCCAAAAATGGCCGTCTGAAGCAGTTTGCCATTCTTTCCTGGAATCGAGCCAGGCGGCTGGAAAATGGCGGGTTGGATAATGATACATTGTTGTTTTTTGATAATGTCATAGATACACAACCTCGTTATAGTTTCAATACCCGCGGCAATTACAGTTCCCGGCTCAGTACGGCGCAGACAGTGTATGCAAACCGTCATCATCTGGCAGAAACCCAGTATACCTTTGGTAAGGGGATGCCCTATCTGTTTCACCGAGCAGACTGGACCCGCACCTCCTACCGATATCTCGATTCACGCAGGGATACCGGTTTTTATGGAGCCCAAACATACCGCAGTGCAGACAGTCTGAATGACAGCAGCGCATGGAACGGACTCAGTAATCGAATCGGGCTGGGTTATCATATTAAAAACACTGCACTACTGATAGGTTTGAGGGCATGGTATTCTCACGAATGGATGAGTTACAGCGCAAAATATTTATTGTCGGGTAAAGATGAAAATATGTCGCAGGGTCTCCATGCTCATGCATACGGGCAGGGCAAAAAATGGGAGTGGCAGGCCGAAGCAGCCACCTATCTGAGTGGATACAACCAAGGGGATTACAATCTTAGGTTGGGTGGTCAATGGACTATGGCCAAACGCTGGGCACTTGCCTTGCGTTATCAGTCACAAAAAGCCATGCCGGGATTATTTCAGCAGCGGTTTTTCAGCAATCAATTTCGAATCAGCAATGCCTGGCCGGCGGTAAAAACAACGGCCGCTGAGTTGGGTATTTCTTATTCAGGGAAACGCAACAGACTATCTTTGGCATACGTATCAGGAAGCGCTGAAGGCATGATTTATAATGGCGGAGACGCAATTTTCAGCCGTTCAGCGGAACTCACATACCGGCAAATACGAGGCCATGTTCATTTGCAGGCGGGTAAACTTCACACCGATCATATTTTTTACCTTCAAAACATTTCGGATGAAACGGTTTGGTCAGCGCCCCGGTTTAGCACACTCAGCAGTATATATGTGCAGGGTTACATGTTTAAAAAGGCGCTGCATGCCCGTTTTGGGGTAGATGTGGCCTGGCAAAGCGAGCATATTGCCTGGGCGTATCGCCCCGACATGGCTAATTTTTACATTAACAATACCGGCAGGCCCGGTGGCAATTACCCCGTGGCAGATGTGTTTTTTACCGGAGAGATTAAAACAGTAATTGTGACCTTTAAAATGGCACACATCAATAATTACCTCGTGAATTACGGGGTGTCCAATGCGTTTATGTCAGCACAGGGCTATGCCATAGAGCCACAGCGTTTTGTGCTGGGGCTGGTCTGGAGATTTCATTATTAATTTAATCCAAAGGCTGTTTCTTCAGCGCCAGAATGCTGAAATCGGAATTTTCCTTACGGATGGTATTGTGCAGTGTTCCCAAACCATCTATGGTCAGAACCACTTCATCACCGTCCTGCAGCCACTGTTCATTATAGTTGGAATCTTGTAATTTGCCGGTTCCGTTTAGTTCCAAAAAGCAGCCGGTGCCTACTGTGCCGCTGCCAATGACATCGCCGGGGTGAATATCAGCGCCGTAAGCACAACGTTCAATGATTTCGGCAAAAGTCCAGTCCATATCGCCCATATTGCCTTCACTCACCTGTATGCAGTTAACCGTGCAGGTCATTCGAAGGTTATAACTGGCGCCGGTGTGCCCGGGTTTGGCCGATATGCGGTAGGGTTCCAGCTCATCCGGTGTTACCAGCCATGGCCCGATAACGGTGCTAAAATCTTTACCCTTTGCCGGTCCGAGGTTCAGCAACATTTCCTCCATTTGCAGTCGGCGTGCACTCATATCATTCATAACCATGTAGCCGGCAATATAGTTGTCGGCCTCAGCGGCTTTGATATTGCGGCCCTTTTTACCAATCACCACAGCGGCTTCCAGTTCAAAGTCCAGTTTTTCAAAGTGATCGGGCATGCAATAGATATCGCCGGGACCTTGAATGGCCTGATGGTTGGTGAAATAGAAAATCGGATACATGTCAAATTCCGGAATCATGGGTACTCCCCGGTTTCGGCGAGCGGCTGCTACATGCTGACGGAAGGCATATCCGTCTCTGCAACTGCTTGGATTGGGCACGGGTGCCAGCAAATTAGCAGGGTTATAGGCCATGGCAACCGATGCGTGTTTTCCCGCATGGATTTCCACTTCAATACCGCGCGCCAGGGCGCTGTTGGTCTCCCAATCTTTTAAAAAAGATGCCATATCTTTGGGCAAAACGGGATTGATGGTATGCAGCGAATACAGTGCGTTGTTGGTGAAAAGCCCTACAGAGGCCTCCCCGTTATGAGCAAAGGTTACCAGTTTCATGGTACAAAAATACGAATATTGAAGGGTAGGACTTACCGGGTCAGTACAATATATTCCTCTACTACCTGATTAAGAAATGCTCGGGTGTTTTTTGGGGTTTCCGGCAATTCAAGCAGTCCGGCAATTTTGTCTGCACAGATATTGAGGGCTTTTTCGTACACCTGACGGGTATAATCTTCAGACGCATGCAGGGTGTTTTTAATCAGCAGAATATGTTTTTCTTCAATATGCCTGAGTTGTGGCCACTGTACCTCAATATCACTGCGGCTTTCATGTAGTCTTAGCAAATCTTTGAAACGGTAATCTAGGTGGTATTTGCGGCTCAGTACAGCGGTACCGGCCATCAGGTCACCCAGCCGCTGACGTTTTTCAGAACCCAGTGCCAGGAATAATGCCAGTGACCCGGCAGAAAACGTAAAGTCAAGCGGGCGCACAATCCATCGCAAAAAACAGTCGGTAAAACCCAGTGCTGCACCATCGGTGCGCATTACCCGGATACCGGTAATGAGTTTTCCGGGTGAACGGCCATTCATAAATGCTTCAAAGGAAAAATGATACAGGGTGATGACCGCAAACATCAGCCATCCGCCCAGCTGAGTGCCCCCAAGTGAAAAACCCAATATGATGAGGGCAAGAAACTGGATGAACAGATCTGTGAGGGTCGCCACAGCTCTTGCACCAATTGATGCCAGATCATAGCTCAGAACAACCTGTTGTGCAGTTACTATTTCTATGGTGCGGGCCATCTGTTTGCAAAGTTACCCCGGGCAAGCCGGTTTTTTACCAAAAAATGCCCTCGAAATTCCTTATCCTTGCATTGGGAAATGCGTGAGTCGAAATTTATAAATCGCAATGGTGAGAAATGGCAACAGTTTGAGGAAGACATGCGGTTTAAAAACATGGCCCCGGATGAGCTGGAAAGGGCATTTCTTGAACTTAATGATGATCTGGCATACTCCAGGACGTATTTCCCAAACAGGTCCGTTAGGGTCTTTCTAAATAATTTACTGACCCCGGTTTATGATCGTATTTATCGCAGCCGTCCCATAGGCAGAAAAGTTATTCGGGAGTTTTTTACTCAGACTGCACCACGCATTCACTGGAGTGCGAGAAAATACATGTTCATCGCGCTTATCACGGTTTTAATGGGCTTTTTAGTGGGTTTCTTTGGCACCCGGCAGGACAAACAATTTGCCGTTACGGTGCTGGGTAGCGGATATGTGAGCATGACAGAGGACAACATAGCCAAGGGAGACCCGCTTGGGGTATATAAAGACGAATCTGCCGGAGAAATGTTTTTACAAATTGCCACCAATAACCTACGGGTGGGATTCTACTTCTTTGTTTTTGGAGCCCTTTTCTGTGTGGGAACATTGTATCTGCTTTTGCTAAATGGGATTGTTCTGGGTGTGTTTACTTACCTCTTCACCTCTCGGGGCTTAACCGGTGAATATATATTAACCGTTTATCAGCATGGTACGCTGGAAATACTGTCTATGGTGATAGAGGGAGCCGCCGGAATTATGCTGGGAGCCGGTATTTTGTTTCCGGGAACCCTGCCAAGGATGCAATCCATCCAGAATGCTGCCCGCAAAAGCATCACCATGTTTTTGGTTTGCCTGCCAATCATCATCATCGCAGCATTTATTGAAAGTTATCTGACCCGATTTACCGATATCGGAACTGTGCAAAGAACCCTCATCATTTTATTGAGTCTGGGTTTTATGCTCTATTATTTCGTGGTTTTACCCTGGTGGAAACACCGAAACAGCCAACAGTTTGATTTGCAGGAGGAACAGCCAAGAGCGCAGACGGTGCGCACCTTTTTACCCGGAACGATATACAGTGTAGGCACTTTACTGGTTTTGGGAATCCATAAATTGCGGACATCTTTTGGCCGCTGGTTGCTGGTCGCTTTAGGGCTGGGTGTTGGCGGTTACTTTCTCTCG
Organism: Flavobacteriales bacterium; assembly: GCA_947496375.1. Taxonomy (GTDB): domain Bacteria; phylum Bacteroidota; class Bacteroidia; order NS11-12g; family UBA955; genus RGEC01. The sequence continues at coordinate 157,665 of CANMCY010000002.1, read as the reverse complement.
GCATGGCTGGGAGCCAACGATATCTCCAGAGACGTGGCTTTTCAGCTCAGGAGATGGATGTACAGTATGGGGCAGTCATCACCGGATTCCCTCATAGAGCTGTTTACAGGCAGTGCAAAACTGCTTCTATGGAATATTTACGCCTGCCGATATCTTTTTTCTGCAGCCAGATTTCCGGAGGTTTTACCTGTAATTTTTATGATTTGGTATGCAGTGTTGTGGCTAATGTCTGATATTGCCTATAACAGTATACTCCATAAGCCCACCCGGGTTCAGCGCTGGTTTTTACCCGCAAAATATGCCTGTTTGACAACCGTATTGCTATGGCTGGTTCAGGGTTTTTGGTGGCCCCTGCTATGGATTGCCTGGCCCTTGTTGTGCATGGGAACAGGGATTGCCATTCACCATGAAAATGGGAATATAAAAAAGGGGATTAAAACTGCCTGGCGCTTAATGTTTAAGCAATTGGGCCGTTTTTTGGCCTCCGTGATGCTGGTGAGTATTTTGTATGTGATGCTGATGATGGGTTTTTGGTTTTTTATTACCGTAATGCTCAATTTTAGCGCCTCCATGCAAAGTGTTAATCCTTTTTCCAAAGAAGTGCTGAGTTTTTATGTGCAGTTAAATTATGTGCTGTGGCCGCTGATTTTAACAGCTACCGGATATTTCTATATGATGACGGGTTTGGTGATGTATGAAAAACAGGCAGGCACAGGCCTGATGCAGCGCATAGATAGCATAGGTTTTAAAAAGGAGGTATACGGTGTGGAAACAGAGTAGTCTGCTATTGGTGTTTTGCTGTGTGTTTTCCTTGAATGCACAATACCAAACCCCTGTGGAGGAATCCGTTATAGGGAATGAGGTTGTTGCCGATTCATCCTCTGCAATGCCATATACCGCCGGGGGGCAGGAAGTTTTCGAAAAGGAACCGTTAACAGGCAAAAAAGCAGATGCCAGGGCCATGGAGGAGCGGGTAAAAAATGTAAATTATGCAGAAACGACTCCGGAGCAAGTGTCTAAATCAAAATTCCGCAAACCCGATTTTGATGTTCCCGGCAACATCGGGCGTTTCAAGGATTTTATCTTTTGGGTAGCAGTAGTGATACTGGTCAGTTTACTGGTCTATTTAATCTTCAAATCGGGTAAGCGCAACCGCTACAGCAGGCGAACTTCTCTGGCGGGTCCTGCCGAGTGGGAAGAAGCATGGAACCTTGATTCTCTAACCCTGGAAACAGACCTGCAGGACGCTGTAGAAGGCAAACAATACCGCCTTGCCATACGGTTACTTTACCTCAAAAGTCTTAAACAACTCATAGACAGTGAAAGGGTAAAACCCTCTCCCGAAAAAACGAACCGTCAGTATATTGAGGAGCTGGAGAAAGCGGGGTTGCATGGGTTGTTTAGCCACATCACCGGCATATATGAGATGGTATGGTACGGCGAGGCCACACCTGATGATCACCAATACAAGCAGCTTGCACCGGCTTTCCATGAAATGGCAGAAAGGAGCCGCAGGTGAATAATCGTGCTGTAATCGTTGGTCTGGTGCTGCTATCGCTGGTAGGACTGCTGTATTTTATCAACCGGGACGGCAATAAATACAAATGGAACCGAACGTATCGCCTTGGAGAAAATGAACCCTATGATCTTTCCATTTTTTACGAAACGATAAAGACGGAATACGGAGGGCAATTTGATGAAATCAAAGACAATGAAAGTCTGACCGACAATACCAAAGACATAAACCCGGGCAATGCCGATATTTATATGTTTGTTGGCCGAAATTGCTACCTGACGGCCGACGAGGCAGCCGTGTTGAAGGACCATGTTTTTGAGGGTGGCACGGCTTTTATCAGCGCCGCGGGTATGCCGGAAGCACTGCTGGATGCTTTTCCCCTGCTTAAAAATTCCGAAACAGAGGTTAATGATTACGATTCATTCCCAGTAGTTTTCCGTCATAAGCAGGCGAACCCCTCCAGGGTGGTTTTTTATCACTATAACCGCCTGATACCGGAATCCAGAGGTTGGCTGACCTTCCAGTCTTTTACCAAGCCGGAAGAAACCGATTTTTCACCCGGCAGTGAGGATCCAACCGGTTTGGCCATTGTTTCCGCAAATTCTCAAAAAGGACCGGACTTTATATGCATCTATCATGGTTCCGGCAAGCTTTTTTTGCACGCAAATCCTGTCATGTTTGGGAATGTGTATCAGACTTTACCCTATGGAAGGGCTTATCTTTCCAATGTGCTGAGGCACCTGCCCGGAAATCGGGTGGTGTTTGATCGTGGGGCTGGTTTCCCTAAAAAAGATGCCGTCACATCAGAAAACAGCAACATGCTGGATTTTATTAAAGGGGAACCGGCTTTGTGGTATGCCTGGCAATTATTGCTGGTGTCGGTTGTGTTGTTTCTGGTTTTTGCAGGCAGACGCAAACAGCGAGGTATACCGGTTATTGAACCCCCTGCAAATCACACCATGGCATTCGTAGATGCCATAGGTCGTTTTTACAAAAACGAAAAGCAAAACGCACTGGTATATCAGCGAGAATGGAATCAGTTTGTATCCTTTTTGCAGCAACAGTTTCGGTTTCGCCTAAAATCCCTGAATGAAGAGGAATTGAAGAAGCTTTCCGATAAAACCGGTGTTTCAATAAAAACCATTGAACATGTTGTATCGGTGCATGAAAAATACAGGCATCATGAATCACTGAGCGCAGCGGAATTAACAGAAACCAACAAGGCCATAGGCCGTTTTTACGAAGAATATAGAAAAAATTATGGAAAATCAGGAAATACAAAACGAACTGCAAAGTCCGCATGAGCTGAATCTGGAGCCGTTTCACACTGCGGTTGCACAAATCAGGGCGGAAATGAGTAAAGTGCTGATTGGTCAGCAAAACATGGTAGATTTAATGCTTTCCGCACTCTTCTCTAATGGTCATATCCTGCTGGAAGGGGTACCCGGAATAGCCAAAACTACAGCGGCTAAATTGCTGGCACGCTCTCTTGATCTCGATTTTAGCCGTATCCAGTTTACACCGGATCTGATGCCGGCCGACGTAACCGGAACCAGTGTGTTTAACCTTAAAAACCACGAATTTGAATTTAAACGGGGTCCTGTGTTTGCCAATATTGTGTTGATTGATGAAATTAACCGCTCACCCGCTAAAACACAGGCGGCGTTATTCGAGGTGATGGAAGAGCATCAGGTTACCATTGACGGTACCACCCATCCCGTTCCGCAGCCGTTTATGGTGCTCGCAACCCAAAACCCCATAGAACAGGAAGGAACCTATAAATTGCCTGAAGCACAGCAAGACCGCTTCATGATGAAAATCGTGATGGAATACCCTTCTCCCGAGGAGGAATATCAGATTTTATCAAGGTTCAGTAGCGGTGACACATCCACAGCCATTGCCGGCATCAAACCCGTGCTTACTGCCGCCAAGGTGAAAGAAATCAGGGCTCTGCTGGACAAGGTCTATGTGAAAGATGAGTTGTTGCGCTACATAGCCGGTGTGATAAGCGCAACCCGCAACCATCGTGATTTATATCTGGGGGCCTCTCCCCGCGCCGGTCTTGCGATTATGCGCAGCAGCCGTGTGATTGCCGCCATGAATGGCCGCAGCTTTGTTACCCCCGATGATATCAGGACAGTAACCTATCCGGTACTGAATCACCGCCTTATCCTTACACCCGAAAGTGAAATGGAGGGTATTGCAATCAAGCAGGTGGTGGAAGAAATCCTCAAAACCGTGGAAGTGCCCCGCTGATGAATAAACTGGCCCAACGCTTTGATTTGTATATGCAGCCGCGAACATGGTGGCTGCTTTCCTGCGTATGGGTTTTGTTTGTGATGGCTTACCCCTTTCCATTTCTGCTATCAGTTGCACAAACTGCTTTGCTGCTGCTGTCTGCTGCTGCAATAATGGATTTGCTTTTGCTGTTTATTCCATCTAATCCGCTGGAACTACAGAGAGAATGCAGCCCTAAATGGAGCCTGGGGGATGACAACATCGTGGTGATTTTACTTCAAAACAAGTCCCCGTTGCCATGGCAGTGCCGCATCTGGGATGAATTACCGGTAGAACTTCAGGAGCGCCGATTTTCCCTTAATGCCTCTTTAGGACCATACCGAAGCGCTGAAAAACAATATACCGTAAAACCACTGAAACGCGGGTTGTATTCTTTCGGTCAAATCCGTGTTATCATCAGCACTCCTCTGGGGCTGCTGGGCAGAAGGGTCAGTAAGGAACAAGTGCAGGAGGTATCTGTTTATCCCAGCTTTGTTCAACTTAGAAAATATAGTTTATACACCCTCCAAAATATCGCCCGATTTCATGGTTTCAAAAAAGTCAGGCGTATTGGCATGAGCTATGAATTTGAGCAAATTAAGGAATACGTTCAGGGAGATGATATAAGGCATATCAACTGGAAGGCCACGGGGAAAACAACCTCCCTTAAAACCAATCATTTTACCGAAGAAAAAGCCCAGCCCGTATATGTGCTCATAGACAAAAGCAGACCCATGAACATGGCTTTTGGGGGAATGACATTGCTTGATTATGCGGTCAATGCCGGTGCTGTAGTCGCCAACATTGCGCTCCAGAAAGGCGACAAGGCAGGATTACTTACTTTCTCAGATCGGTTGGGAACAGCCCTGCGTGCTGACAGCAGCCCGGGACAAATGGGCCGAATTATGGATGCCCTCCATGCCGAAAAATACCGACGCACCGAGGCCGATTACGAATTTGTTTATAATGCCTTAAAGCGTGTGAGTCAGGGAAGAGCTCTCCTGTTTTTGTTCACCAATTTTGAAACGCTGGTGGCCATGCAAAGGGTGATGTCGGTTTTGCGAAAACTCAATAAACATCACCTATTGGTGGTAGTGTTTTTTAGCAATGCAGAGGTGGAGCAATTTGCTTTTGAACCCTCAGGCAGTTTGCAGGAAATATACAACCGCATGGTTGCCAGGCAAATGGTGGCTGATAAAAAGCAAATGGCCGTAGAACTTGCCAACCACGGTATACAAAGTATCGTATGCAAACCTGAAGAGCTGACCATCAGTACCCTCAATAAATACCTTGAACTCAAAGCAAAAGGCATGATTGGGTGATAAAAAAAGGGATAAACAATGGTGTGTTTCCATAAATTTGTCCCTAATTAATTGCATGGTTTTCATTACCGGATCTAACGGCCTGCTGGGCCAAAAACTCACTGATTTATACCTGAGGCATCCGGAAATACCATTTGTGGCAACCGGTAAGGGCCCGAACAGACATCCGGTCAAAACCGGTTATTTTTATGAGGATGCCGATATTACTGATCATGGCAGGATGAGGTCATTGTTAGAGAAGTATAAGCCCAAAGCCGTCATCAACACAGCTGCCATGACCAACGTAGACGCCTGTGAGTCAGACAAAACAGGTTGTGATGCCATGAATGTTGATGCAGTGGAAAACCTGGCCCGGCTGTCCTCTGAACTGGGCTTTAAACTAATTCACCTAAGTACAGATTTTATTTTCGATGGAACCCATCCGATGTACACAGAAGAAGAAGAGCCCAGGCCCCTTAGTAATTATGGACGCAGTAAATGGGAAGGTGAAAAAAGGGTAATGCAGTATGCACGTGACTGGGCAATATTAAGAACGGTATTGGTTTACGGAGTAGTACAGGATATGAGCCGCAGCAATATTGTGCTATGGGCATACCAGACGCTCAAAAATGGCACAGCGGCCAAGGTGGTGAACGATCAATACAGAACACCAACCCTCGCCGAAGATTTGGCCATGGGGTGCTTTCTGGTTCAACAAAAACAGGCAAGTGGCATATACAATATAGCCGGACCGGATTATTTTGGTATACACGAACTCATGGAGCGAGTGGGCCAATATTTTGACTTCCAATTGGATCAAATTTCTTTGGTGAGCAGCGAAACATTAAATCAGCCCGCGAAAAGACCGCCCATTACCGGGCTTGATATTAGCAAGGCGCAGAAAGAACTGGGCTATGCTCCGCACAACTTCAGCGATGGACTTGCCCTGGTTGCGAAACAGGCGGGCTGGGAGTGAAATTAATATCCGGCGTCGGCCTTTTAAATGGCAGGATGGTATACAAAATAATGCTATCGGGCGTAAGGTTCACATGACGTTTCTGGCCGTAATAAACTGATTTTATTTTCTTTCAACCCATAAATTAGCTGTACCTTGCACCCATGTCTTTATTGGATGTGAGAATGGAAGTGATGCGGTCAATGGAAAAGGATGTTGCCGGCTTTACGGAAAAATACCTGATACCGGCCGAGCAAATCTGGCAGCCGTCCGATTTTTTGCCTGATTCACGAGAGGAGAATTTTATACCCAGGGTGAAAGAACTGAAAGAAGCTGCCCTGGAGCTGGATTACGATTTCTGGATAGTGTTGATTGGCGATATGATAACGGAAGAGGCACTGCCTACGTATGAGAGTTGGCTAATGAATGTGCAGGGGGTAGATCAGGAAAATGGAAACGCGTGGAGCAACTGGATAAGACAGTGGAGTGCAGAAGAAAACAGGCATGGTGATTTACTGAATAAATACCTGTATTTAAGCGGTAGGGTAAACATGAGGGAAGTTGAGATAAGTACACAGTATTTGATCATGGATGGATTTGATCTGGGCCTGGATCGCGACCCGTACCGAAACTTCGTTTACACCAGCTTTCAGGAGCTTGCCACCCATATTTCGCACAAGAGAGTGGGTGAGTTAGCCAGAGAAAAAGGCAATCACCACCTGGAAAAGCTATGCAGAACCATCGCCGGTGATGAAATGCGCCACCATCTGGCATATCGTGAATTTGTTAAAAAGATTATAGAGCTAGATGCATCTGAAGTATTGAGTGTATTCGCCGATATGATGAAGCGAAAAATAGCGATGCCGGCCAACCTGCTCAGGCAGTCGGGTCAGGCAGTGGGTGAGTCCTTTCAGGCCTTTGCAGATGCGGCTCAGCGACTGGGTGTTTACACAGCAGAGGATTATATCACTATTCTAAAAACATTATTGGCCCACTGGAATGTTGGGGGACTTTGCGGGCTGAACGAAACGGCCGAAAAATCACGCGATTATCTGATGGCACTTCCCGCCAGACTGGAAAAACTGTCTGAAAGACTGAAAGTTCCCGTCGAATCAATGCGGTTTAAGTGGGTGGATCCATTGTAACAACTGTTTGCAGTGAATGTGCCCTGTCCGACCAATGGCATAAAAGAACGGACTAAGGGTTGCTCTGTCCAATAATTATTACAGTTCATGGACAACTCCCGTATCTACAGGTAACCCCTTGGTATATTTGCCATCGTTTCATGAAAGGCATCATTCTGGCCGGAGGTTCCGGCACCCGTTTACACCCGCTTACCCTGGCCATGAGCAAGCAGCTTATGCCGGTATACGATAAGCCCATGGTGTACTATCCGCTCTCAACCCTGCTGATGGCCGGTATCAGAGAAGTGCTCATTATTTCTACTCCCCACGATCTGCCCCTGTTTGAAAAATTGCTTGGCGATGGTTCACAGCTGGGTTGCCGTTTTGAATATTGTGTTCAGCCCAGGCCCGAGGGCCTAGCTCAGGCCTTTGTTCTAGGTGAAAAATTTATTGGTGATGACAATGTTAGTCTAATTCTGGGAGATAATATTTTCTTTGGGTCAGATCTGATGGAAACCCTTCAGCAGTGCCGGAACCCTCAGGGTGGAATTGTGTTTGCCTACCATGTAAGCGATCCTGAAAGATACGGTGTGGTAGCATTCGATGCAGAAATGAATGCACTTTCCATTGAAGAAAAGCCCGCAATTCCGAAAAGCAATTTTGCGGTTCCCGGATTGTATTTTTATGATAATGAAGTGGTGGAAATCAGCAAAAACCTAAAACCATCTCCTCGGGGTGAACTGGAAATCACGGATGTTAACAGAACCTACCTTGCCAATGGCCGACTTAAAGTGCAGGTGCTTAACCGCGGAACCGCATGGTTGGATACAGGCACTTTCGCTTCACTCATGCAGGCCGGGCAGTTTGTTCAGGTAATTGAAGAAAGGCAAGGACTAAAAATTGGCTGTATTGAAGAACTGGCATGGCGAAACGGATACATTGACAATAATCAACTGGAAAAAATTGCAACTCCTCTTCAGAAAAGTGGTTACGGCAATTACTTAATCAATTTATTGAAGTGAAAAAGCGCATATTAATAGGGTTTTTTGTTTGGGTATTGGGCGTTGAAAGCATCCAAGCTCAGTTTATGTTTCCCGGAATGTTGCCGGGAATGATGCCCGGTTATGGTGGCTATACAGATACTTCTAAACCCCAGAATCAACCGCAGCCGCAAACCCCTAAACCCGCCCAAACTGACAATCAGGATAATGATGGCAATGAAGATGAGGAAGTTGACCCTGAAGAAAAGAAGAATGAGCTGGAAGTAAAAAAAATGAACCTTAAAAGCCAGCGTATGAAGCTGGAGCAGGAATTGGCCTATCTGAAATCAAAAGATCCGGATTTGCTCACCCCTGAGGAGAAAGAAGTAATCAGAATACAGACGGAGAACCTCAAGTTAATTGCCTTGCAGGAACGTTCGATTATTGAAGAACAGCAAAGGGAACTGGAAAAATTCAAGAACAAAAAGAATTTTCCTTCAGCCAGTGTATACGGCCATCAGTTCTTTCGCGATGGCAGTTTTAAGTTTTTTCAGAAAACCGACGAAATTGCGGTTACCGACAATTACGTTTTGGGAACAGGTGACCAGGTTCAGCTGGAGGTATGGGGATACCGATACTGGAGCAAAACCTACGTAGTGAGTCAGTCAGGAAGCATTGACATAGAAGGATACCAGAAAATTTTCGTAAAAGGCCTGTCGCTTCAAAAAGTGCGTGAAATGATTGGTTCCCGATTGGGACTGGGTGGTCAGGAATCCTCTTTTTCGGTTACTGTTACCCGTCCCAGAATGGTCAGTGTTAATATTTTTGGAGAAGTGTTTTCACCCGGAACCTACACGGTTCCCGCCACCAACGGTGCATTCAACGTGCTGGTGAGCATGGGTGGCCCAACGGATATTGGTTCTGTGAGGAATATTTACATCAAAAGGGATGGCAAAATCAGGGATTCATTTGATTTGTATGAGTATTACACAGACGTGAAACATCAGCGGGATGTATTTCTGCAGAACAACGATTACATCATTGTAGCACCCGTTGCTAACCTTGTCAATATTGGTGGTGCGGTGCGCAGGCCCGGCCGCTACGAATTAAAAAATGGAGAGACCATGGCAGACCTGATTCGCTTTGCCGGCGGTTTACAACCCAATGCATTTTTAAAAGACATTTTATTGAGGCGCATCCGCAACAACGAATATGAGGTGCTGTCGCTTAACTATGACAGTTTGCTGAAAGCCAAAAAGAATTTTGTAATGACCGGTGGAGAATCAGTAGAAATTAAATTTATCGGGGTCGATAACCAGTTTATGGTACAAATTTCCGGTGCGGTTTCAGTACCCGGGCACTACAAAGTAAAAAAAGGCATGCGCATCAGCAGCATGATTAAAAACGCCAATGGACTCACCTCAGATGCATTTACGGAGAGAGGATTTTTGGTGAGAACATCCAAGACCCTCGAGAAGAAATACATCAGTTTTAACCCTGCAGAAGCCTTGGCAAAGCCCGGAACATCGTCCGATCTGGAATTGGAAGACCGCGATACCATTGTCATTTACCGACTCACAGATTTAAGAAAATTTAATGATGTTAAAATCTCCGGCTCGGTGCGAAGGCCTTTTCAAAAACAATTCATTGCAGGTCTTAAGTTGGGTGAAATGCTGTTTATGGCGGGTGGTTTAAATGATGAAGCTGACGAAAAAAGTGGTTTTATCATGCGCACAGATGCCAATTTTAACAAACGTTTGATACCGTTTAAGCCCGAAGATGTGAAACCCGGCAGCGAATGGTTTGATTTTGAAATCATGCCTAAAGATGAAATCACGGTGTATTCAAAAACGGCATTCAGGCGCAATTACTCACTGACTGTAACCGGCCCGGTAAAAGCAGGAGGAACCTTTGGATTCAGCGAAAATACGCGTGTGACGGATTTGATTAACCTGGCCGGTGGAATAGAAACCAACACCTTTAAATCCAGGGCTATTGTGGTGCATACTGACCTCGAGTCCGGCTACCAGAGTTTAAAAACCGTAAACCTTGCCGAAGTGCTCGAAAATCCGGATAGCAAGGAGAATATAGTACTTCAGAAGAATGATGTTCTGCAGCTGTTTGACCTTAGTGAACTCAAGAATGATTTTATGGTTTCTATCTATGGACCTGTTAGACGTCAAGGAGAGTATGTTTATGCAGAAAACATGACGCTTCAAAACCTGATAGATGCTGCAGGCGGACTGGAGTTTATTACTGCAGGAACCACCGTGGAAGTGGTACGAAACTTTTTCTTCAAAGAGGGTAAATATCAATTCTTAAAACCACAGATTCTCAATACTACCATTACCAGCAACTTGAGTTTTGATGACCGTCTGGTGAATATGCAGCTTCAGCCATTTGATAAAGTATTTGTGCGTAAAAACCCCAATTTTGTTCCTTTGAAGCTCGTATTTATTGATGGTGCTATCAACTATCCCGGATATTATGCGCTGCAATCAGAAAACGATAAACTGGCCGCCATTATTAAACGTGCAGGCGGTTATCGTCCCAACGCCAACCCCAAAGGCAGCCGTTTGCGCAGAAGCCAGGCCCCCGGTGATACATTGGATATTGTGTTGAAAACACCCAAGGCCATGAGCGACCGCAAGTCGCGTTTTAATCACATCATGAAGGACGGGGATTACATTTATGTTCCCTACACTGATAACCTGGTATACCTGACCGGTGATTTGAACAAACAAAGCCCCAACGACATTGGAGCATACTACCTCAGAAACAAACGCGCCAAGTTCTACATCAAGTTCTTTGGCGGCGGTTTCACCAACACCTCCGATAAAAAGAAAGTGGTGGTGGTGTATCAGGGTGGGCGACGCATTGCTACACGGAATTATGTGTTGTTCAAAGTATACCCCAAAGTCAAACCGGGTTGTACCATTGTGGTGAACAACCGCATGAAAACAGAAGAACCCTACAAGCAGCGCAGGCGTTTCAATGTGGATGGTTTCCTCAATCAAACCATGATGAGGGCTACTACGGTATTGTCTGTATTAGGTATTTATCGATTGGCAATAGGCAGATAATGAACGCACCGGCAAAGCAACCTTTCAATCTGTTCAGTTATTTAAAACTGATTAAACCTTATTGGCGCAAGCTGCTGAGAAGCTGGTATATACCAGTGGCATTTAGTGTCCTTTTGGGATTGTATAAATGGTATAACGAACGACAAAACGAACCTTTTTTTACAGCCCGGATTACCTATATGCTGGAGGATGAGATACTGAATGGAGCACCGGCAGCCAATCCATTAATGGCGGCCATTACCGGACAGTCACCCACCAGCAACAAGGCCATTATGAATGATCTTGCCTTCAGCAACCTGCTGATTGAATACACATTGCTTAGAAACACATCTGCCAACGGCCGATATATGCCCCTGATTAATCATTTGCTGGAAAAACAGGGGGTTGATTCCACCAACCCTGCCTGGTTTAAAAGCGAGTATAAAATAGGAGACAACCCCAGCAAAGATGAGATGCTTAGGTCTTTCAGCAATGGCATTAAACCCACTTTCAAGGCCATGTCTAAAGAATCCGGCTTGCTGGTAATGTCATTTTCAAACAGCGATGCTTTTTTCTGTAAGCGCTTTTTGGAGCAGCATCTTCATACCATCTCAGATTTCTACATCGACAAGCGCATGGATAGGGCCAATATGATCATTAAGGCCGCCACTCGTCGCAGGGATTCTTTGCTGGCTGCACTGCAAGGAAAGGAATATAATTCAGCATCCATGCAGGATCAGGGATTTGGAACTGTGATGCGCCGAGCCAGTGTTCCTCAGACACAACTTCAGAGAGACATTAACATGCTGAATGCTCAGTATGGAGAAAGTCTGGCGGCTTTGAATGCCGCCAAAATGGAACTGGAGAAAAAACGGCCCTTTATAGCCGTGGTGGATGATATCCGCTTTCCATTGGAGGCAACCTATCCGGAACCCTATAAAAAAGGGGCCATTTTTGGCATTATTGGCTTGTTTTTAGGAATAGCCGTGGTAGTAGGATTTCACCTTGCCAAAGAAATGCTGGTTAAGCAAAAACAGGCTTTTCGGAAATTAAATTCTTAAACTACCTCAATCACAAAGTAGTTCTTTTTACCTTTTTGTATGAGCAGGTATTTGCCATGTAAGAGGAAACTGCTGTCAACACTGCCATTGATATCGGTATACTTTTCTTTATTAATGGAAACCGCCTGTGCCTGCATCATTTTGCGTGCCTCACCTTTGCTGGGGAATATCTGCGTGTGTTGAGACAGTAAATCCAACACCGACACTCCGTCAGATAACAGGGTGCAGTCAACCGTAAATTTTTCCATACCATCCAAGCTGCTGCTGAGGGTTTCGGCATCCAAAGCGAGCAAGTCTTCTCGGGTTCCCCCTCCAAAAAACACATGGGTGGCTTTGATGGATAACGCTAGATCCTCTGAGGAATGAACCCTTTGGGTCATTTCTTCAGCAAGGGCTTTTTGCAATAGACGAAGGTGTTCCTGGCCTGTATGGTCTGAAATCAGTTTTTCTATTTCACCGCGGCTTTTCAGGGAGTAAATCTTGATAAAGCGCATGGCATCTTCATCCGCTACATTCAACCAGAACTGATAAAAGCGGTAGGGCGATGTTTTATTTCTATCCAGCCATACATTTCCGCCTTCACTTTTCCCGAATTTGGTGCCGTCGCTTTTGGTAATTAAGGGAGCGGTAATCGCGAATGCCTCGCCCCCTGTTTTGCGGCGGATAAGCTCTGTGCCGGTGGTGATATTGCCCCATTGGTCACTACCTCCAAGTTGTAACTTACAACTTTTTTGGGTAAAAAGATGAAAAAAATCATAACCCTGTACCAGCTGATAGGAAAATTCCGTGAAGGACATACCGCCGCCCTCCAGCCGGTTTCTCACGCTGTCTTTACCCATCATGTAATTGACGGTTATATGTTTCCCAACATCACGGATAAACTCTAGAAAACCAAACTTACTGAACCAGTCGTAATTATTGACCATTTCTGCGCGGTTTTCACCCTGTTCAAAATCCAGGAACTTCATCAGCTGTTGTTTCTGGCAGCTCAGGTTGTGCTCAATTTGAGCCAGATCCAGCAGTTTTCTTTCATCACTTTTGCCGCTGGGATCACCCACCATACCGGTTGCCCCTCCTACAAGCGCAATGGGCTTATGCCCTGCTTTTTGCAGTAAAATCAGGAGGGTGATGGGCACCATGTTGCCAATGTGCAAAGAATCGGCTGTAGGGTCAAAACCACAATAACCGGTTACCTGTTCGCTGTTTAACAAATCCTGCGTTCCGGGCATGGCATCATGCAAAAGGCCACGCCAGCGCAACTCTTCCACAAAATCAAAGTGGGGCCTAAAAGACATGCCGCGAAAATACAATAATTACTGTGGAGATTCCTTTATCCTTTTTACGGTATCAGAAATATACTGTTTCAGTGCATCGGTCTGTTCGTCTTCCAGTCCGCTGGTGGCAAAGCTCACCACCTGCCGACTTTCCTTAATCTGGAAATTGATTTCATACACCAGATAATCCACCCGCATCATGTAATTCCAAGGAATAAAAATAAACCTCGAGACAATGCTTTGCCGCCATGATATTCCATTTTCATCCACCTTCACAAAGTAATCACCTCTGAGTTTTTGGTACAGAAAAAACACAACTACCAGGGCAATGAGCAGTGATATAAAACCACCCATCATGCCAAATATGGCATAATGAATGGACCAGACCACAAAACACAGAAAACCGGCCACAATCAGTTGTGGAAGCTCTGCTTTTTTTCGAGGGATTGCAATAAAAAGCGGCGGCATTAATCAGGGAATCAGCAATTTCTCTTTTCGCCTGCCATCCGTTACGATATATAACCCGGATTTGAGGTTTTTAACCGAAATAGTCACGGCTTGTTTTGAGGATTCAACAACTGAACAATTCATTCGTCTGCCGGAAACATCCGTAATAAACCAATCTAAATTTTGATGAGCATCCTGAATAGTAATTATATCACTGGCGGGGTTTGGAGAAACACGAAACGATGATGAAGCCGGGTTCCAAACAGATGCTGTATTATTAACAACTTCCAGGGTGTAGGAGCTGATAGAGTCGTTTTGAGTAGTGGAGGTAAATCCGCCAACCTTGGCAAATGCCCTAATATAAATTTTTAATGGATAAGAACCTGCCTGAGTGGCGGTTCCGAAGAAGCTGATGCAGCGAACGGTATCCCAAAGAAAAACACAGCGTGGATGCTGGCATTTATAGGATAAGCCGGCCGGCAATCCTCCGATACGCAAAACCTTGATGGAATCAACCTTTACTGCCACCTTAGAACCCAAAACCGTGGTGTATGTATCCCTAAAAGTTAATACGGAAATACCTTCATTATAGGGCGTATTGACTACTGCCGCCGGTAAAACCGCCGGTAAAAATCCCGATTTGGTGAGGTTTTTATCAGGGATGCATGTTTGTGAGAACAACGAGCCTGTGAAAAGAATCACGCATGTAAAAAAGATGTTTTTAACCATTATCATTGCAATGTTAATGGCACGAAAATACAAAAGATATCCATTTTTTTCGATAATACTTCTGTGGCTTTTTTGCTTTGCTGTTTTTCAACTTAACGCACAGGTTGTTGTTGTAACTCAAACAGAGGACGGAAATCCGGTTAAACCCGACTCATTTATTGCCTATAGCAGTATGGGGCTGATTCGCAGTTTCAGCATGCGTGAAGACCGTATTGTGGTAGAGAAGGATTTGCGTAGAATTCGTGTATTTCAAAAAAACCATCTGCCGCTTGACACCCTATTTCCTGTTGATATCACTTCTGGAATGACGGTAAAACTTACCCTGCAGCCGCGTTCCGTATTTATGGATGAGTTTATCATCAGCACAGACAAAACACCCTCCCGATTAAGCCGGAGTGCAGTGAGTGTTTCTGTGTTGAAACCGTATCTCATCAACAATAAAATAACCGCTGATATGTCTACCATCCTTGAGCAAATGCCCGGAATTAACATTAGTGATGGACAGGTCAACATCCGCAACGGCAGCGGCTGGAGTTACGGTGCGGGCAGCAGGGTAATGGTTACACTGGATGAGCTGCCTATGATTAGTCCCGATGCCGGACAGGTACAGTTTGCTTTTTTGCCCGTAGAGAATTTGGCTTCTGTGGAGGTGGTAAAAAGCGCCGGCAGTGTGCTTTATGGCTCATCTGCACTCAATGGTGTTGTTAACCTGAGAAGTGCAGAACCGGAGAAACAAGACAACGCCAGGGTAAGTGCTTTTGCCGGAGTTTATGATTATCCTCGCAGAGACAGTTTGCGATGGAATAAAAGTCGCCGTGGAAATCATGGTATAAATGGGTTTTGGTCAAAAAAGATAGGGAATACAGGCATTACAGTGCAGTGGAATGCGCTTTATGATCAAGGATACCGAAATCATGAATACAACCACAGGGGCAGGATGGGTATTCGCCTAAAGCACACATCGGCAAAAATTAAGGGGCTTAATTATGGCATCAATTCAGGTGTTCAGCAATCCAATAGCGGTTCTTTTTTGCTTTGGAAGAGCTATGATCGTGGATATGAAACATTCCAGGATGGATACAATTACAATGAGGGTTTTCGCATTCATTTAGATCCATTTGCCGAATGGAAAAGGAAAAAAGCAACCCATAAATTCCAGGCCAGGTATCTGGCCATAGACAACAGTGTTAGGGCAAACAATGCCGGAACCGATCAAAGTAATGGCAGCAGTCTGCTTTATGGTGAATACAGACTCAGCCAGCATTTTCAGTCCCTAAATATTGTAATCGGGGCGGCCGGCATGCTTGCCGAAACCCATTCGCCATTGTTTGGCGGGAACCAGACGGCAGGGAATCAAGCTGCCTTTTTTCAGGCCGATTATAAAAAAGGTCGTTGGAATTTATCAGGGGGTGGTCGTTATGAAATGTATGCCGTTAATCAGAATGTCTATACTAAACCGGTTTTCAGGGCCGGGGTTAACTATGCTGCGGGCAGGGCCACTTTTTTGCGTGCCAGCGCCGGACAAGGTTTTCGTTTTCCCAGCATGGCAGAATTGTTTGTAACCACATCAGTTGGGCCGTTAACCGTTTATTCCAATCCTAATCTTCGGCCGGAATCCGGCAATAACGCTGAAATAGGCATAAAACAAGGGTATAAAATTCGAAGGCTCCGTGGCTTTGCCGACCTAAGTGTATTTCAAATGGAATTGAATAACATGATGGAATTTTCTTTTGGACAGTGGGATCCAAATACCTTGCCCGGATTTAAAAGTGTGAATGTGGGTATTGGAAGAATCCGAGGCATAGAGTTTGAAACCGTGGGCGATGGGCAGATAGGAAAAACCCATTGGCAGTTATTAGGCGGATATACCTACACCCGTCCACAGGCAGTGAACCCCGAATATGTGTATGCCCGCGATAGTGCAGGATTATTTTTAAATTTTATCAATACCCGCAATGACAGCAATAACCTCATGAAATATCGCTATCAGCATCTTGTGAGGGTGGATGTACAATGCTCATATAAGAAATGGGAATCGGGTATCAGTTACAGGTATAATAGCCGCATTACCAATATTGATGGCGCATTTACAAGGGGTATTTTGCCCATATTTATAACCGGTATACAGGCATCTATGAACAATGCCGGTGTAGCCCATGTATTCGATTGGCGTCTGGCGTTTAAACCCAATCAACACTGGAAGATTAACCTGCAGGTAAACAACGTTTTTAACCGCGAATATGTGGGCAGGCCCAGTGATATCAGGCCTCCCAGAAGTGTGCAGTTGCAGGCAGTCTGGACGCTGCGATAGTCAAGACCATAATCAGGTTTTTAAAACCCCTTAAAAAGCGGTAATTTTGCCGCATTAATTTATTTATCAAATCATGAGTACCGTAAAAGTAGCCATCAATGGCTTTGGTCGTATCGGCCGACTGGTTTTCCGCGAGATTTATAACATGCAGGGCATCGAAGTGGTGGCCATCAACGATCTTACCAGCCCACAGGTTCTGGCACACCTGTTGAAATACGACAGTGCACAGGGCCGTTTTAATGCTACCGTTTCACACACCGAAAACAGCATCATTGTAAATGGCGAAGAGGTAAAAATTTATGCCCAGAAAGACCCTGCACAAATTCCATGGGGTGCCCATGGAGTGGATGTAGTCATTGAAAGCACCGGCTTCTTTACCGATAAGGCCAAGGCCGAAGCTCATATTACTGCAGGAGCTAAGCGCGTGGTAATTTCAGCCCCCGCCACCGGCGATCTGAAAACCGTTGTTTTTAACGTAAACCACCATATTCTGGATGGCAGCGAAACCATCATCAGCGGTGCAAGCTGCACCACCAACTGCCTGGCTCCTATGGCCAAAGTGCTGAACGATGAATACACCATTCTGGCGGGAAGCATGACCACCATTCATGCCTATACCAATGACCAGAACACCCTGGATGCTCCCCATCCCAAAAATGATTTGCGCCGCGCAAGGGCTGCTGCTCAAAACATTGTGCCCAATAGTACCGGTGCCGCCAAAGCCATTGGCCTGGTATTGCCGGAGCTGGCAGGCAAGCTGGATGGTGGCGCACAGCGCGTTCCTACCATTACAGGATCAGTAACCGAACTGACCGTTATTTGCGAAAAGAAAACATCGGCTGCTGAAATCAACGCTGCCATGAAAGCTGCTGCCAATGATAGTTTTGGCTATACCGAAGAAGAACTGGTAAGCACTGATATTATCGGCATTTCTTATGGTTCGCTGTTTGATGCTACCCAGACCAAAGTGGTAACGGTTGGCGATGCACAGCTGATTAAAGTGGTGAGCTGGTACGACAACGAAATGAGCTACGTGAGCCAGCTGGTGCGCACCGTGAAGCACTTCGCCGGTTTGATTTCTAAATAATCACAGTAAAATATCTTTAAAAAAACCCGGGCAATTTGTCCGGGTTTTTTGATGCATTTAACCGTTAAAAAAAAATGCTGACTACAGGAAAAAACGGGTTTTTTATGTATATGACTACAAGAAATATCTGATTTTTTCTGTACTTGAGTACAGGAATTATCCATTTTTTAGGATTTGTAAACTTGAAAATACATACTTTTGGCAATGGAGTTTATAAAACGGGTAAAATCTGGCAAATACCGCCACTACAAAGGCCGTGAATACGAAGTATTAGGCATGGCCCTGCACAGCGAAACCCTGGAAGAAATGGTGGTGTACAAACCACTGTATGAAACTCCGGATATTGCGCCCGGAACCCTTTGGGTGCGGCCTGCTGCCATGTTTCTGGAAACCGTGACCACAGCGCAGGGTGAAGTACAGCGGTTTACGCCCCTGCAAGCTTAATCCCGCTTCACCCAGACTGCCTTGGCAGAACCTGCCGCAAATTGCAGATCTACGATGTAAATACCCGGGGCCACACAATTTGTATTATACGGTCCTGCTCCTATTTCAGTCTTTACGGTTTTACCGGACAAATCCCGCAAAATCATGGATTGAACGGGTTGTTTGGCCGCTACCATCAAACGGTCATTTCCCGGATTGGGGTACAATACAAATTCTGCATCCGGTAAAGTACTCACAGCATTATACACCACCCTAAAGTGCGTGCGCAGTGTATCGTTTTCGGGGAACAGGTCTGTGAAACGCTCCAGCACAGCATCTGCCTTAAATGCGCCGGCAATCACAAAAGGAAACATCTTGTTGGATGCTACCGTTACCGACATACCTTTGGGAAGTGTGGTGAAATTTCCCGTATCGGTAAATAACACGAACCCGCTGCTACTGTCCAGCACCCTAAAGATTGCCTTACCATTATAAGCCGCGGTGTCTTCGCCCGTCTGAATAAGCGATGCCTTCAGTTTTGCATTACCCGAAGTGTTGAGCAACCACTGCCCGGTTGTAGGCGTTTCAAACGCCACCCAGGCCAGGTCGTGTCTTCTTACCCCGCGTATGGGAGTGTTGAGCGTGTCATTCAACATATTCTGATCCTGTGCACTGCTCACGCGTACCCGAAGGGTGTAATTCCCGGAATCGGGCAACAACAGGTCTCTCAGGATTACTTTTTTCTCCATTTTCGCCAGCGTTAAGGTATCCAGGCGGAACGCCTGGCTGATTATGCTGTTGTTTTTTGCGAGCACTTCTGCTGTTGTACGAACAGGCCCCAAAGCCAGTCTGGCGTTGGAGCTGATGGTGGCATGCACATTGAAATAGGTCTCACGGGCATACACTTTTTGTCCGGCAACTGGGGTATCAATGCTCACCACGCCAGCATCCTTGCCAATTACAACCGTGAAAGTTGAAAGGGCCGTATCATTTTTACGGTTCACATCGGCTGCATAATTGGTGTAGGCGATAACCCGGTAGGTACCGGCATTAATGGGGTTTAGGGTTTTCATCATATCAAAATCCAACGCCTGACCGGTGTCGAGAGATGTGGTTTTGATATCCTGGTAAATGCGGGTATTTCCATACCAAACCTGGCATACAAAGGGCACGGCATCCGTGTTTTTTACAAAACCCAGGTTGGCTATTCGCATTTTAGGCGCATACAGACCTGCACCTATAGAAAGGGTGTCTTTACCAGTGGGATAATTAACCGATATGGCGCTGTAATCAAAGGGATTGCCCACAAAAAAGTCCTGCACAATGCTGTCATTACTCTTTACATAATCTTGCGGATGATATACCTTGAAAACCGCCTTGTAGATGCCTTTTTTGGACGGAGTATAGGAGCGGGGCATGCTCACCACATAGCCATCTTTTCCGGCGAGCGGATACATAAATGTATCGCGGAAAACCGCTGTGGTGTAAGCAGAACTGATGCGCACCGACAAACGTGCAGCACCTATATTCAGCAGACCGTCGTTGTAAACCCGGGGCTTCAGAACGATAGGTTTTCCTACAGGATAGAAAAAGTTTTTCATAGGCGATGCCACACTGTCCACCCCAAGGTCATAGGATTTTATGACGAAAATGCTTACCCGCTGGGTATCATTGATGGGTTGTTTATCGCCGGACATATCGGTGGTAAACAATACCGTAAGCCGGCCTGTATCTGTGCAACGGTAGGTGGGCCATGACAGTATTCTGCTTTGAAACCTGGGTAAACTCAGGGTGTTGGTTTTGTCATAAACAACAGTATTTCCTTTCAAAATCCGGCATCGTGCATTGAAAGAAACAGAGTTGTCGTATCCGGGATTCTGAATGGTGGCCACAGGCATGAAAGTGTCTCGCTGGAATTCATAGATGGCCCCGCTGTATGGGTCAAAAACGGACGATACCATCACATCTTTTTTCACCCCGACGAAGAATTTACGGGTTGCAGTATCATTGTCGTTAATAAAATCACCCTTTGCGGATACGATGATTTTCAATTCGTGTTCACCGTAATCCAGCGGATAGAATTTTTTAGGGAATGTGTAGGTTTTCCGGCGTCCTGAGGACAGGGTGTCGCGCAGGGTTTGGCTGTATACATTTTTGCCAAAAACATTGATTTCACAGCGAATACTGAAGCTGTCTTTCAGGTTTTTCGCCCCAATATTGGCAATGGTTCCCTGGGGTGCCATGGTATCCATGGTAAAGCGGTCAATGCTGTCTTTGGGGAAATCAGCTGACACGGCGGTTAAGTCCGTATCACCCTGAAGGCGGGGTTCAATGATGAATTTAAAGGGTGCGTTGGGAGCAAAATCCACCCAGTTGGTATCGCCGGTAGGCGTTGAATAAAAGAACGTATTGGGCCGTACCGGATTTTCATCCTGATAACCGAATGCCACATTGCTTGTGCCCAGTTGCCTTACACCTACATAGAATGTGCCGGCTACGGAAACCGGAGTGGTAAGGTCAAGTATGTAATTTCCGGCCACCGTTGTCAGCAGATTGCTCTGATACAGCAGTTTGCCCGGTCTGCCGCGGCGTCCGCTATTGTCCCAAATGCCCACCCTGAAGGATCGGCCTGCTATGGCGAAAGCCACGGTAACCTGATTAATGGCCTTGCTTTTGTTCGAAAAAAAGCGGGCCACAAAATCGCCGGTGGTGCCGTTAAAACCTATGCCGCCGGGCGACGGGGGCTGGGTCACATCTCTGTAACTGTAAATATTTTCATTGGTTTGTCGGTAGCTACGGGCAGTATTATTGCTGCTATTATTATCTACCGCTATGGACAGAACGGTATCCAGTCCTTTTTTGGATGGCGACAGACTGGGCAGATTTAAAAATAGCTGCGCACCGCGATTCAGGTTGAATGTGGTGCTGTCAGCGCCGGTATTGGTGCCCTTTAAAAGCGTTCTAACTCGGGCAGCGCTTAGGTTTTTTTTGCCCACATTGCGCAACAGCACTTTCACACTGTCAGGATTTCCCAACGGTACAGGCAATTTGCCCAGGGTATACAATTTGATGGCTGCCGCATCAAAATCAAAGCGGGGGTAATTGAAGATAACGGTGGGGTGATATTCGGAAGATGTTCCCAAGCTATCGGGCAAAGGCCACCCCGTAAAGCTCTTGGTCTGGTTGGACGAGAAGCCGGATACACTCGCGCTGCTTTCAAAATAGAAATTAACAGTTCCCGGTTGAGCGACGCTCTGTGAGAACTCTATGAGCACTTCCAGGTTATCCCCTTGTGTGGTATCAAATACATATTTACCCAATGTGAACGGGAATCGGTAAAAACTTTCATTGGAGCCGAGATCAAAAGCGGGTGTTGCATTGTAAACCCTAGTTGCAGAGGTTGTCTCACCCGAAAAAGAAATACGTCCGCTGCCGAAATCACTGCGGGAAGTATTTCTCAGCCAGATTGAGAGCTGCGTTCCTGTGCCAATGGCAGCACCTGCGCTGCGTAGGAACTCCATACTTTCCATGCTGTCACCGTGCTTTAAATTGCCCAGCACCGATTTGGGGTAGATATAGGCAAAACGGCAACCGTAGTTTGCTGCAGAGGTAGAAACGACCATAGGGCCGGCCAAAGTACCCAGAAAATAACCCTCGCCAATTTGCACAAACTGAGAAAAAAGCGAGTGACTTCCGAGCAGTAATAAACCGGTAATTATTCTTCTCACAATAACAAATATAATGCAGGTGGCGGATTTGACCTTGAAATCCGGAATTTTTTGGAATAAATATGACAATCCTTAGGTTTTGCGGGTAAAAATGATTGAATCTGTTGTAATGGGTTCAATCGCAATAGCATATTTTTGCCTTTGTGAGAGCCGTTTCCGAAGCAGACGTTTTTTTTATGGAGGGTTGCGGACGCTGCTCGCTTGGAGGAACGCCGGCATGTAAGGTTCACACCTGGCGGGATGAGTTGATATTGTTGAGGGACCTGGTGCTTGAAAGCGGTCTCACAGAAACCCGTAAGTGGGGCGTGCCCTGCTATGTGACAGGAAAGAAAAATGTAGTGTTGCTGGGGGTATTAAAGGGCTGTGCCACCCTCAGTTTCTTAAAAGGCGCACTGATGAAAGATCCGGAAAATCTTCTGGTGAAACCCGGTGAGAACAGTCAGTCAGCACGATACATGAAGTTTACGGCGCCTGAAGAGGTAACAGCGCAGTCTTCCAGTATTATGGGTTACCTCAAAGAGGCCATTTTGATAGAAGAATCCGGACAGAAAGTGACTTTCAACTCACCGGAACAGCAGCCCATGTGTGAGGAGCTCCAGCAGGCCATCAAATCGGATGCAGAGCTGTCTTCAGCGTTTTTTGCATTAACACCGGGCAGGCAAAGGGGCTATATCCTCTATTTTGGGGGTGCCAAACAATCCCAAACCCGCATTGACAGAATTGCCAAAAACAGAGACAGGATTTTACAGGGAAAGGGAATGCAGGACTGAAAGGTCTTATTTCACAACCTAGCTCAATTGAATGTATGCCACCCCTTCGGGGTTTGGGATGTATCGCACCGTTGGTGCTATAATAATATCACCCCTTCGGGGTTTTTTTGTAAACAGCTCCGGAGGAGCGGAATGATAATAATAACCAAATAGACGGTAATAGGAACCCCGAAGGGGTGGCATTAATGCATCCACTGCCCTAAGGCTGCGTTATCCCAGCTACTTTGCACCGCTACCCGAAGTCTCCCGACTTTGGGTTTTATTTCACAACCCTGCTGTATTAATTGTAACCAGTTTAATTGTTGATTGGTTTATTAGGTAAATGCACATCACCAATAGACTAATAAACCAATACACCAATAAACTGATGAACCAATAAACCACACTACTTACTCAACGCCAGCAACAGCTTCTGCATGGCCTCCAGTTGTTGTTTCAGGTCGTTGATGCGTTCTTCATACACTTTTCGCTCGCTGTCTGTCGGGCCTTACACATTCATTACAGTGCCGGCATTGCCACCCTTCTGGTTGTAATTTTGTTGTATACACAAGTCATCTTCGCCTACCAGCGTATTGATCGTCACACCCAGAATGGAGGATAATTCACGCAGGCGTGAAACGGAAATATTATCCAGATTTTTCTTTATACGGGAGTAAGTTTGCTGGCTGATATTCAGTTTGGTAGCTACGTACTCCTGAGAGAGGTTTATGCTTTCACGCACCATTTTGATTTTATTGCCGATGTTCCCCGGCTGCTTGTATTCGGTGGTTTTGTGTGCAAACATGGGGTTAAACTAAATTATAATACAATTAAAACGACAAAAGCACAACAAATAGGGTAGTGTTCATAAAAAGTGGAAAATACAATCTACACGTGTTTTGAATTCTTATTGTTATGGGTTAGTGTTGAAAACAATTAAATATTAACTCAAAACATGAAAAAAACAATTTACAATCTTGGTTTGGCATTAGTGCTGCTAATGGGTACGTTCTCTCTAAATTCTTGTTCCAAAGAAGATCCTGCTCCAACACCTACGACGGGTGGTTTGGTTGTTAAAGTTAAACTAGAGGGTTCTACAGGTTTTTTAACAGGTGTTGATGTTGGACTTGCTACATCTCAAGCAAATCTTGACAATTCAATTTATTTACAAGAAAAAGTAACTAATTCTAATGGCCAAGCAAATTTTGGACAGTTAAATCCTGGAAACTATTATTACGACTGTTATCATGTTGTAGGCAGTGATGAATATTATGGAGAAGGTCAAATTCAAATAGTAGCAGGCAAAGATTTGGAACTCACATTAACATTAGAATAACTAAACCATAATAGCTCAATAGCTAACACACAGCCCGAAGTCGCCCGACTTCGGGTTTTTTTATAAATATACAACATTGTTTTTTATGTCACCCCTACGGGGTTCGGGATTTACCGCACCGTTGGTGCTATAATAATGCCACCCCTTCGGGGTTTTGGGAGTTGAATGGAAGTTTGTCTCCCCACATTTTAGCCAAGCAGTTGTATCATCTTTAAAACCACACAAACATCGAGGCGCTGACTACATCCAGGTTGTCGCGGTATCCACTGTCAAACGGGTAAATAGAAATCGCATCACTGCCGCTAAAGAAGCGACGGTATTCCAGTCTCAGCAGGGCATGATCTTCAATTTTTCGGTTTAAACAAAATCCATAACTGCCGGTTCTATACCCCTTAATAGCATGATGCATAGGTGTTTGAAAGATATTGTTGGCATCATCAAACCACTCCAAACGTCCTGAAAGCGATAATTTAGAGTTAAAAGCATACTTCACCTGCACATTGGCATTCCACCAGGTATATTGTTTATAGTCAGCATGGTCGGGAATGGGCATAAGACTGTCAGTTCGCAGCGAGGTATAGCGCTGAACTCCGGCATACACGCAGGCAGACACATCCCATTTTTTGCCCAATTTGCCTATCCAGTAGAGGTCGGTAAAATAGCGGGTACCGAAATTTGGGTGGTCAATGCTTTTTTCATTACCGATATAGGTGTTCCAGTTGATGATGTGGTTTTTACCCGGCTGCCATTCCAGTTGGGTTCCCAGTGAAAGTTGCTCATTATGATCCTGAATTTGTTGCCAGCCATTGATGAGATAGGCATAGAAACGGACGTTTTCGCGCAGGGGCAATCCCAGTTTAACCCCGCTTAGGTAATACGGTGAATTTTCGGCAGATAATGAACGGGAATACATGAGCTGGTCTTTGCTTACGGGGTTTTCATTGGTATAGGGCGAGCCCAGAATACCAGCATCCATCCACAGGTTTAATTTTTTGGAAATCCGCACACCCACGCTGGCTTCGAGCAGGTTTTTCAAGGTGCCGGGTTCATTGGCCATGTTGGCATTCATGTAGGTTCCAAACGCGGGTACCAGCCGAGCTCTTATCCCCGTGGTCTGATAGCGAATGTCGAGCATAGCGAGGTTTACGCCGAAGGTGTTGTTTTGCGCTGAAGAAACCATGTAGGGCAATGTTTTCCCCGCTCCGCTGCTGTTGGCATACACATCCACACAGGCGCCCAGCGTAATTTTACCCAGGTGTTCGCCGCCGGCGGTATCCACAAAACCGGTATTCACTACCTGCGAGAGCAGTGGGGTTGACAGCCCTAAACAAATAAGCAGCGGGAAAAACCTCATAAAACTGCTTTATACAAAACGAGGATCTGCTTCCATTACATGACCGCAGGTTTTGCAGGTGCGCAGTTCTTCTGAGCCGTAATAGTGTTTAAAATGGGGCAGAAAATCAGTTTCTATATTCTGCAGTTCAAAGTAGGTTTCGTGCAGTTTGGTGTTGCATTTGTCGCAAAACCACAGCAGTCCGTCTTTGTATCCTTTGTTTTCGCGTACCCGCTCAATAACGAGGCCCACACCGCCGGCCATGCGACCGGGGCTATGAGGCACACCGGCGGGATGCAGGTACATATCGCCAGCTTTTAAGGGCACTTCCACACATTTGCCGTCTACCTGAATTTTGATGAGGGCTTCCCCTTCAAGCTGGTAGAAAAGTTCTTCTGTTTCGTTGTAATGGTAGTCTTTGCGGGCGTTGGGACCTCCCACAATCATCACGATGTAGTCGGTGCCTTCGGGATAGAGATTTTTATTGGCCACCGGGGGTTTCAGCAGGTGCTTGTTTTCCTCAATCCACTGATTCAGGTTGAAAGGCATGCGTATGTTCATGATAATGCAAACTTACCCGATTTATTTGGAAAATTGGGTAATTTTTCGTATATTAAGGTTAGGCAGGTTTCTTTGCCAGGGTGACTGCGTGCTGCATCGGTTTTAGTTTTCCCGAGATGATACGGTCGGGCTCTTCGGTTGTTTCGGTGGAAATTTCTTCAAAACCGTTTTTTGCCAGCAAAGTTTCAAGCGCTGTTGTTTCATAGAGCGTAAAACCGAATTGGGTGAAGGGTATGGCCTGCATAAAGGTTTTGGGGCGATAGCCAAGCATTAGCAGACCGCCGGTCTTCAGCACCCTCAGGATTTCTGATAGTTCCTTTTCCGGGGTTTCCCAGAAATACAGCACATTGATGCCAAAAACCACATCGAATGTTTGATCGGAAAAAGGCATGTGACCTATATCGCCCCTCACAAAACGCGCTCCCGGAATATGTTTGGCAGTGGCCATTTTCACCATTTCATCAGAGAAATCAATCCCGGTATAATGCAGCGTTGCGTTATGCTGATCAAGTATTTCAGGCACGATACCTTCTCCAAAACCCAGTTCCAGCAGCGAAAGATTTTTGGCAGGCAACAAATGATTTACAACATGCGTATATAGTTCCCGGTTTAACTCACGCATATAGGCGGCAATGGCTTCAGCACCTTCGCCATGGGGTTTTCGCAATTGGGCTGCTTGCTGTTCGGGGGTGAAAGGGTGCATGCAGAGAGATGTAAAGGAAATGTAATTTAAATGACGGCTCCTTTAGCTATTGTGGTGTTGCTTTATATCTTTTTCAGTGTAGAGATCTTCCTCATCAGATAAAAAATCAAAGGATTGACTTTCGCTTACCAAATGTTGGATACCTTCATTTAAAATATAATTTTCGTATTTTTTTGATATAAATTCAGCAAAATCCGATATCTCTAAAGCTTTATCAGTGGGTAGTTTATTGATGACTTGAATAGTTTTTTCTATAATCTGCTTTTTTGTCATAAATCAATATCAAATATACTAAAATAATATTAATTATTCAAATAGGTTATTATTGTATCCGTAACTTCAACAACAACTCCGTCAGTACTTTTTTCAGCGCATCCACATTGTCTTTGCCCGTGGCCGAAATAAAAACAGCCGGTGCATTTTCCTTTGCAATCCAGCTTTTTTCAAATTGTGTAGCAGTGAGGCCGGTTTGGCCTACAAAGAAATCATCGGGGGCACCCCGGAAGGCGTCAATTTTATTAAAAACGACCAGTTCAGGTTTGTTACCGGCGCCAATGGCCAGTAGCGTTTCTTTCACCGAGCGCATTTGTTCCTCAAAATGCGGGCTGCTAATATCGACCACATGCACCAGCATATCCGCCTCAAGGGCCTCTGCCAGCGTACTTTTGAAGCTCTCCACCAGCTGAGTGGGCAGTTTACGGATGAAACCCACGGTATCACTAAGTAGGATGGGCATGGTTTTCAACTCGTCTGTGGGGTGGGGCAGCACTAGCTTACGAACCGTGGCATCCAGCGTGGCAAATAGTTTGTTTTCCACCAGCACA
Organism: Flavobacteriales bacterium; assembly: GCA_947496375.1. GTDB lineage: Bacteria > Bacteroidota > Bacteroidia > NS11-12g > UBA955 > RGEC01. Next base: position 129,884 of record CANMCY010000002.1, on the reverse strand, counting down.
TCGGCTTTGCTGAGCAGGTTCATAATGGTGCTTTTACCCACGTTGGTGTAACCCACCAAAGCCACACGATACATGCCTTCTCTGGAAGCGCGCTGGGTGCGGGAAGTTTTTTCAATGTGGGCCAACCGTTCTTTTAGCACACTGATTTTATTCCTCAGGGCACGGCGGTCGGTTTCTATTTCGGTTTCTCCGGGCCCCCTGAGTCCGATACCCCCTTTCTGGCGGCTAAGGTGCGTCCACATGCGGGTAAGGCGTGGCAGCAGGAATACGCTTTGTGCCAGTTCTACCTGAATCTTGGCCTGAGCTGTTTTTGCATTTCGGGCAAAAATATCCAGAATCAGGTGCGTGCGGCTAAGTACCTTCACATCAGGCATGTCTTGCTCCAGGTTTCGGATTTGGCTGGGTGATAATTCATCATCAAATACCACCATATCGATATTGTGATCTTTCACCCACAATACCAGTTCTTCCAGTTTGCCCGTTCCCAGATAGGTTTTCGGGTTAGGGTGGGGAAGTTTTTGGGTAAATCTTTTCAGGGTAATGGCTCCGGCGGTAGATACCAGCTGCTCCAGTTCGTCAAGGTATTCATGCAGGCGACCTTCCTGCGCCGGAAAATCTACCCCTACCAGTACGGCATATTCCTGTTTTTTCTCGGTACTGTGCAGATTTTCCTTGTTTTTACCCATGATTTGGGGCAAAATTACCCTTTTGGTTTGGCAATGCCGCATGGGAAGGCGAATTTTGAAATCAGGTTGATGCGTGTCATTTTGATAGCATGGTTACTGGGCGTCTGTCCACTCTTAGCCCAGCGGGTTACCATGAACGCATTGCCCGACGGACGATCTTTATACAGCCACTACCGTGTACTGGGGGAAAATGCCGGCGGTGTGTATCTAATGAATTACCGGGACGCAGATATGCGTAAAAACTTCACCATCATTCGCAGCAGCCACAGTCTTGAATACCTTAATGAGAAACCGATTGAACTGGGCCGGAAATCGCGTCTTATTAAACTATTTACCTATGACAGTGGCATTTGCATGGTGTATCTTGAAAAAATCAGGCAACAGACATGGCTTCAGTACCGGCTCATTGCGCCCGGTCTGGACAAAGAGTCCGCAGGCACACTGGGTGTATTGGACAATCCGGAATCTATGGATGCTGTAACGGCAGAATACAGTTTTAACCGGCAGTGGATTGGGATATGGACTGAGGGTGTTTCAGAACAGGGGCTACAAAAACTGGGGGTTACCCTCTTTCATCTCCCTACGGGCCGGAAATTACAACACAACTGCCTGGTGCCTTTTAGTGCTAAACAGGTAACCATAGAGGAGGCCGCACTCGGAAATGAGGGGCAACACGCATGCACAGTGTCTTATGACGAGGAAGCAGGACGCCGCTCCCCAATCCGCTATTTTGCTGCTTTCGGCACGGTTGCCGGTTTTAAACCTTTACTTCCAATCAACACAACATCTTACCACGTCAGCGGGATGGAACTCGTTAGGGATGAATTTACGGGGTGTTTTGTGCTGGGTGGCTTCTGGGATGAAAACAAGGAGGAAAGATCAGGTGGTTGCCTGATGTTGTCACTCGCCGACAGCATAGAGGAAGGCAATTCAGCGCCTGTAACTAAAACCGTTTTTTCTGAGGATCTGGTGAGTGAGCTGATAGGTGCAACAGCCCAGGAAAAGGGGCGTTTGCCTGAAAATCTGTTTGTCCGTAAAGTGGTTCCGCGCGACGATGGGGGCACCCTCCTTATTGCTGAAAAATTTTATATAACCCAGCATCTGGAGACCTTTTACATCAATGGTATTCCCCAGACCAGCAGTAAAAATATTTATCATTATGACGATGTGCTGATTGTTTCGCTGAATCCCAATGCAGAGATGGAGTGGTTTAAGGTGTTACACAAAAGGCAAAGTGGATTTGCCGGTGCGGGATTTTACAATGGAATAGCCGTTTATGTATGTGATAACAGCGTGAATTTGCTTTATAACGATAATGTTACCCAAAATAATCGTGTTATGCATGTCAGCATAGACAAAAAGGGTGCAATTTTGCAAAAAGTCTTGTTCAACAGCGATGAGGTATACACGGGTTTTGTACCACAGGAAGGAAAGCAAATCGGCTACAACCGCTTTTTGGTTCCGTTAACCATGGATAAAAAACCCCTGTTACTGAAACTAACCCAGGATTAGAATGCTTCGTTATTTCAGACATATAGGCCCCTCAGCGGTATTCGCCGTGTTTTTCGGAGCGTTGTTACTGCGTTTACCAGCCCTTTTCACCGTTACGGCAAGCCCGGAAACATTGAATGGGGTTGTATTTGAGCCATTTTTCAATACCGTAAGACAGTGGCCATGGTTATCGCTTTTGTTGGGTTTTCTTGTAGTATTTAGCCAGGCCATGCTGTTCAATCGTCTGTGCAATTTGCATGATGTTTTGTACACCCCTACCTTTATGCCTGCCTGGTTTTTTATACTGGCCAACAGCATATTTCCGGAGAACCTGCACATCAATCCCCTGATGGTCTCCAATTACTTCATCATCGGATCTTTTGCATTTCTTTTCCGGATGCACCAAAGTGATCAAAGTCCTAAACTGCTGTTTTATGCCGCCGCTCTGCTCAGTTTAGGGTCTTTATTTGTTACTGAATACCTGATGGCATCCTTGCTATTGCTGATAGCCACTATTATTTTTAAGAATGTGGGTTTTCGCGATTTGTTGGCGATCGTCACCGGAACGCTGATTCCTTTGGGCATGATATGGTCATTTTATTACCTAAATAATCAGCATTTTGATTTTCCCATACCCAAATACAACCTGAAAATCAAGTTTGATACGGCTGTTTTGCGATTTATTGCGCTTACCTACTTTTTTGCATTGGCGTTTTCCGGGTTGCTAAAATCAGGGCTGCACTATTTTAAGAATAACATCAAAACCCGCCGTATCAACCTGCTATCCGTAACGTTTTTTGTTTTCGCCATCTTTATCATGCTACTTAAAATTGACCACCTGCGCTTATATACCACCATTACCAACTGTGGGTTGGCGTTGTTTGCGGGCTATTTTTTACTGGGTGAAAAAGGGCTTCGCTTGAAAGGCCTGCTGCACAGCATTTTAATATTGTTGCTGTTGCTTTCGCTGTATGGTGACCGCCTTCGCGACTGGCTATTTTAGGGCTATTCGTTACGTTTATTAATACCTATGTTCAACGAAATAACGTTGCTGTACAATCCGGTTCCGGAAGCACCAAAGCCGGCCAGCGCATAATCCAGTCTTAGCCGGTCAATTTCTACACCAATGCCGGTGCTGGGCTGCATGGTTATTCCGTAGCTGCCGTTGCTTCGTGTTTCACGCTGAAACTGCGATACACCGGCCCTTACCATCAGTCGGAATTTTTTGGTTTCTTCTTTGATTCCGGCTTCAATGCCCAGGCGGGGGTCAGCACTGATCAATCCGGTTTTGATTAGGGTGTTTCTTTCACCGTCAGTGGTGATTTCCAGATTGGCTTCACCCAGCAGTTCAAATTTGTTGCGGTTAAACCGATAAAAACCACCGGTGCTGAAACGGGGCAAAGCCAGTTCCAGACTGTTTTTGGGAATGGTATTTCCGGTAAGAAACAATATATCTTTCTGGTTATTGGTGAACGTGAAATTCCAGCTGTTAAAGGTGGTGGTTATGTCTCGGGCATTGACGCCAAATCCCCATTTCCCCTTGTAGTCGCGAATTTTAAATCCTGCATCGAGTCCAAACCCCCAGGCCGTAGCAAATTCACCCACCTTGCGGTGAATAATTTTAACATTGCCTCCCCAGCTTACCAGGGTATTGCTGGATCTCACCGGCCTAGTTTGCTGAGCGTAGCTGCCCATAAACGCATAATCGGCGGCTGAAAAAGTGGTAACGCGGTCATAGTTAATTTCGCCATTGCGTATCAAGTCCAGGGTGTTGAGTATTCCATCCACACCAAACCGAAGCATAGAAAAACCAAAAACCTTATTTTTAGAGGCCTGTATTCCCAGTGTCAGGTAATCGAAATTGGCAATATTCTGAAAGTAAAAATTGTGCATGAACCCCACCTGAATTTTGTCGGATTGCTCTGCCAGTCCGGCCGGATTCCAATAGGTACTGTATACATCAGAGGTTGATGCTGCGCCGGTTTTACCCATGCCAAACTGCCGGGCTCCCGCACCCACATACATAAACTCGTTAACATATTTACGACTGCTTTGTGCCGAAAGACTAAAAACGTAAATCAGCATCCCAAGCAAACCCAATAGTCTCATTTCATTTCCTCCATCAATTGAGGCATCTTCACAAAAATAAGACTTTCTGCCTCATCTAAAACTGATTGTACACCGCTTGACTGTGCATCCGTCCACTCGGCACTTACACCGGCATACTGATAAATACGGCTTAGCGAAAAGGCAAAGGCAGGGTTGTGTACATACTGCATCAGATAACGCAATTCGCAAAAGCGATGCAATCGCTCACGGAATACATCTGCACCATCCATTCCCAGGGCCACAAAATAGGCATCCAGCACATCTGCCCGGGTTTGCTGCAATTCTGAGTAAAAGCGGGCCATCAATTCGGATTCCTGCTTGATTAACACCCTGTCAATCATCAATTCGGCAATGAGATGGGCAGCAAACCAGGTTCGGGGAATATGGTGTTGTTGAAATACAGGTTTTATAAGGGTGCTGATTTCCGGGGTAACCTCCTTGAAAAATGTAGATTGGTGGAAGCGTTTGTCTCTATGCAGATGTTTCAGTGCACCCTGGTGCAGGGCTTCCGTTTCAGGATGCAGAGACGGTGTAAACTTATCGGGCTGTAAGCGATTACCGGGAAGAAAATTGCGCACAAAATCAGGGGTTAGCAATCCCAGGTTGTGGTGAACGGCTCCCGGCAAATAATCGAAATAATAATGGGCGAAATAATTCAAAATATTTACAAAGTTAATCCTGTCTGCGCAAAAACCTTTCGCTGCAGAACGGTGTTAATTTTGCAATTACTGAAGTATGCGAAAATTTCCTTTCATAGCGGTAGTCTTATTGCTGTGGGCCTGTGGATCAGGGAAAAATTCTGCTTCAATCAGCCAGACTGCCATGCAAAACATACCCTCCGATACATTATTGCCGGTTCCTGCAACCGAAGAAGAATGGAAACAACGCTTAACACCGGAGGAATACCGGGTTTTGAGGCAAAAAGGAACCGAAAGGCCATTTAGCAGCCCATTTGAGCAGGTTTGGGACAGCGGAACCTATGTGTGTAAGGGTTGTGGCAACGAGCTTTTTCGCAGTGAAACCAAATTCGATGCCGGCTGCGGCTGGCCCAGCTTTTATGAATCCATCGATAAAAGCAAAGTGAAGGAAATTGCTGATTACAGCCATAACATGATTCGCACGGAAGTGGTTTGCGCTCGCTGTGGCGGACACTTGGGTCATGTTTTCAATGATGGATATGGACAGCCCACCGGACTTCGCTACTGCATCAATGGTGTAAGTTTGGGTTTTCGGAAGAAATAGGTCCTTTTTATTTGGAATTGTAAAGAAAATTCCGTATATTCACGTTAATACAGGGCACGGCCTTTCGATAAGGGCTTTTATAACGTGAAAAATATCTTTAAATGCACAGTATGGGTCATGTTTGTCGGTTTGTGCTTTACTGCACAAAAAGCACTGGGGCAGTGTAAAAAAGTAAGCGTACAGCTTGATGGCGGCACAGCCACAGGAATACTTTGCACGCAGAAGGTAAAGGCCTCGTATGGCGGATTTATGGTTCAGGAGTACCGCAAGGGTAGCTGGACATTTACCAATGATGATGGGAAAAAATACAAATCGGGTGAATATCGGGTAGAGGACGGGGGCTCGTTTAGGGATGGAAACTGGACGTGGTACAATGAAGACGGCAAGCCGGTTGCGGTAATTACCTTTAGGCGCGATCAATGGATAAAAGTAAAGCCCCTCGATAGCGGCTACAACCGCATGGGTAATGATTCTGTTGTGGTTGAAGGCGAGGAAGACGGGTCATTCAATATTACCATTTCGGATGGAAGAACCCATCGCAAGTTTTCCAAAGTGCAACCGGGTTTTGAACTGGATTTGCAAAAGGAAAAACCGTATGATCCACAGGCATCAAGGCCGATTTCAGGTGTAATTGGAATCAATTCACAGTCTTTGTCCACAGAGAATAAACCAGCACAGCGTGAAAATGTGATTTGGAGTGACGGAAAGATACAGTCCCTTTTCCCCGAATTGAAGGTTTGGGTGGGTTTAAATGGTGAGCTGATTCCTGAGGAGCAAAACCTAATTCTTAATCCCAGTTTTAATACCGTAAAAAAAGACGGGGGTGTGGGCAAGTTGTATTTCTATAATGGCATGGTGAAAGGCTGGGGCGTAGGCAATGAATCGCCGGATTATTACCGTGGATTCGGGCTGCAGTTCATGGGTTTTCGCGCCGCTGGAAGCAACTATGAGGTAATACAAGGCACTTTGAAAAAGCCCTTGCAGCGAGGCAAAACCTATTGTTTTCGCTTTCAGGTTAAACTAAAATCGGATAATAATTACGCCATAAACCATATTGGCGCAGTGTTTCATGATAAGCTTTTTCAGATTGTACCCACAAGGGAAGTACTTTCGCCGGTTCCCACAAAAATTAGAACCGTTTATCAGACGCCTGTGGCGCTGCGCGATTCATGGATGACCATTATGGGTTCATTTAGGTCAACAGGTTTCGAAAAATACGTTTATATAGGTCAGTTCAGCAGCAAAGACAGTACACGGTTCTGGCCGCTTGATTCCATCTTCAATGGTGCCACCAATGGTGAGGTGTACTACTATTTCCGAAATCCTGTTCTTACAGAAAAACCCGCCGGTGTTAACTGTGCTTGTAATGTCGAGGATTGTGTGCCGGATTCGTTATTTACGGAGGGAATGGAAACCCGAGACCTGTTTGTGCTTAGAGATGTTCAGTTTGGCAGTGGAAGTGCCCGATTGTTGCCGGAATCATATTCCGCGCTGGATAGCTTAGCAGAGCAATTGCAGGCCAACCCTACATGGAGACTGGAAATTATCGGGCATACAGACAATCAAGGGGAGCCGAAAGATAACCTTTCCTTATCGGTGAAGCGAAGCCGCGCAGTTTACGATTATCTGGCCGGGAAAGATGTGGCTACCGACCGTATGAAGTTTGCAGGCAAAGGCGATACAGAACCCCTTGAAGACAATGAAACGGAGGAAGGAAGGGCGCTGAACCGAAGGGTAGAATTTTTGATTATTCGTTAAGCACCTGTTTTTTCGATCACGCCATCCCGCACCCGCACCATGCGTTTGGCATAGCGTGCGATATCTTCTTCATGGGTAACCAGAATGATGGTATTTCCCCGCGCATGAATCTCGTCAAACAAGGCCATAATCTCTTTACTGGTATTGGTATCGAGGTTACCGGTGGGTTCGTCTGCAAGCAGTATGCTTGGATTGTTGATGAGGGATCTGGCTACTGCCACCCGTTGTCTTTGTCCTCCGCTCAGCTCGTTGGGTTTATGGCTCATGCGGTCTCCAAGCCCCACATCGTTCAGCGCCGATTTTGCGCGTTCTGTACGTTCTTTTTTTCCAACACCCGCATACACCAGGGGGAGCGCTACATTATCCAGTGCTGTAAGCCGGTTTAGCAGATTGAAAGTTTGAAACACAAATCCAATTTCCTGGTTGCGAATATGGCTGAGCTCACCATCCGTCATGCTGCTCACTTCTTTCCCGTTGAGAATGTATGTTCCTGCAGTGGGCGTATCGAGGCAGCCGATGATGTTCATTAGTGTACTTTTCCCGGAGCCGCTGGGGCCCATCAGGGCTGCATATTCCCCGCGTTGTATTTCCAGGTTTATTTCACGCAGGGCATATACAATCTGTTCACCCAGTTCGTAGCGTTTCTGAATGCCACTGAGGGATATGAGTGCGTTTTCAGCCATCAGTCTGTTTGTCCGATTACCTTGGGCACACGGAAGAAATCACTGTCTTTTTTTGGGGCATTTTTTAGGGCCTCTTCATGGGATATCTCCTGTGTCACTTTATCATCCCTAAGGTTGTTAACCCTATCGGTCATGTAAATGAGGGGCTCCACATCGTCAGTGTTTACCTCATTCAGTTTTTCGCACATCTCCAGGATGTTTTCCAGATCCTGACGCATTTTTTCGGCGGCCTCACCTTCAAACCTAAGGCGCGACAAAGCCGCCAGTTCCTGTACTTTTTCGGGGGTTATTTTCATGCGTAAACGTTCCTTTTCTTCAGATTATTTTCCATCACTTCAAAAACGGCCTGTTCCAGTTTGCCTGCATCTTCAGCACTCATTCCTCGCGTATCGATGGCTTCGTGGATATTTATCCGCATGAGCCCGGGGAAAGCAATCCATGCATATACATCCATTCTTTTGTGATTGTCAGGCAAAGTTACGGGAATTATCACGGCTTCCTGCTCAATGGCAAGCCGGAAGGCACCGGGCTTAAATTTGTGCAGTTTAGGGGTGTCGGGGGGGATTTTTCCTTCGGGGAAAATAATCATGTGGGCGCCACCGCGCATTTTTTCGGCCGCCAGGTGAAAAGCAGTATGTGAACTGCGAAGACTTTCACGCTTTACAGGCACATCCAGTGTATCAAACCATTTGCGAAACAGCGGAACTTTGCTCAATTCCATTTTGGCCATAAAAAAATTGAAACCAGGCAAATAGGTTCCACAGGTCAGGATGTCGAGGTAGCTGCAGTGGTTGGCACAATAGATAATTTTTCTTCCCGCCGGTATTTTTCCCTCTCGGGAGATGACAGGAATCAGGCCGGCCGGCACACAGGTAACTACGCCCCATGCCCTTCTCAACCTATGCGCCAGCGGATAGGTTCTTTTAAATGATAAAAACAAATAGAAAAGGGGCCACATAGCCAAAAAAATCGACGCGAACCACAGTCCGGCCCAGCCCAGCCATATTTTACCCAGTATTTTTCTCATGCATTTTTGCCGCTGCGCACAAACACCAGCAAGGCGATTACTACACCCGTGCTCAAGCACATCTGTAATTGTGAAACACTGATGGAAATGGGGTCCAGCTGTTTGCTGATGTAGGCTTTTGCCTCCTCGATTTTTGCCGCCTGCTCTTCTTTTTTCACCTCTTTTTCAATTCGGGCTGTCTGGTGTTTCATAGCCACCGCCACATACGCCTGTATTTTACCCGGCTCATTTTTCAATACGTGTTGCAGACCTCCAATGGTACACATGGCCACCATCATAGAGGTGAGCAGACTGCCAAAGAGGGCCTTTCCCAGGTTGACCGGGGTAGCGGAATCTTTTTTCAGGTGTTTCAGAAACTGCCAAACAGCCAGTGCGGTAAAAACCACATTTCCCAGCAAAGGCAGCACAGCACCAAATGATGAGGTCAGGTACAAATCACGGTACCAGTAGGTAAGATGCATAGCGGTGGCTGCTGACCCATAGGCCAGGCCGTACAAGGCAATTTTCTTAAACATGACTGCAAAGATGCACAAAATAGAGCGACAGGGCACCCGCAGGCATCCAATCATTCTACCGGGACAATGAATTATTCGCTGTCTCTCGGCTCTTCCGAATCCCTGGTCAGGTATTCGTCAAAATCATACTCAGGCAGCAGGTTGGTTTTTACGTGACCTATTGTCTCATGGAGCGCATCCCTGAATTTGTGAAAATCCTCTTTGTAAAGATGAATCTTCGTCTTGATGAAGTTGCCGTCATCAAATTTACTGCGCTTGCTCTCCGTGATGGTGATGTAATAATCGCTGTTTCTGGTTGACTTTACATCAAAAAAATAGGTTCGTTTGCCTGCTCTGATTCGTTTTGAAAAAATTTCTTCTTGGTCGTTGCGGTAGTCTTCTCCCATATATTGTATATCTCCTTATTTTCAAGTACTTATGACAAAAGTATGGGAATGAAATCGAGATTTCAAAATTATTTTTCCGCTAAAAATTATCTTGCGATTTCTTTACAAAACTAGTTGGTGTTGCTTTGTAATTGGTATAATTCAGAGAAGCTGCCGCCAGCCCGGATAAGTTCTGCAAATGTTCCTGATTCTGCAATCTTGCCTTCCTCAAGCAGTATTATCTGATGGGCTTCCTGCAGTGATGCCAGCCGATGGCTGATGATAATGGCGGTTTTGCCTCGTAACTTTTGGGTGAGGGATTGTATGATCTCTCGCTCGGTATCTGCATCTACGGCACTGAGGCAGTCATCAAAAATATACAATTCGGCCTCTTTGATTAGTGCCCTGGCTATAGAAACCCTTTGTTTTTGTCCGCCGGATAGCAATACCCCCCTTTCCCCCAACATGGTTTTTAGCCCCAAAGGGAATTGTGCTATATCCCTTCCCAGGCCGGCCATCATGGCAGCAGCCAACACTTTTTCGTCTGTTGCCTCACCTTCCGCAAGTCCGAAAGCGATGTTTTCTGCCAGGGTGTCGCTGAATAAAAACACATCCTGGGGAACATAGGCAACGTGCCTGTTGAAATCTTTGCGAGAGAAGGCCTGTGGTTGCGCATCATCATACAGGATTTTACCGGTATTGGGAATTGACTGACCTGTTAGCAGCTGGGCCAGGGTGGTCTTGCCACATCCGGTTTTTCCCGTAATGCCCAATATGCTGCCTTTGGGAATGACCAGATTTAGGTTACTTAGGGCAGGTTTGATTGCTCCGGGATAGGTGAATCCGACATCCTGCAGATGTATGCGATCTTGAAATTGAAATGGTGGTAAATGGGTTGAATCCGCTTCCACAGGATAATCCAGAAACTCATTAATTCGTTTTTGGCTGGCTGCTGCCTTTTGCACCAGTGCAGTGGTCCAGCCCAGGCTGGCTACGGGCCATATCAGCATATTTAGGTACAAAATAAATTCAGCAATATTTCCTGCACTGAAAGTGCCCGCCTCTACCGCCTTTCCGCCCAGGTACAACACCATCAATGTGCTGATGCCCACCAGTAATATCATTAATGGGAAAAACAGACTGTTTACCAGCGCCAGGCGAAGGTTCAGCCGTTTATATTCTCTTGTTTTAGACGAAAAATCTGATAAAAAGGCAGCTTCTGCCCCAAAGGATTTAATAACACGAATGCCGGCGAAAGTTTCCTGAGCACCCGTGGTAAGCACACTCAGCTGATTTTGAATATCGGTATTTCTGCGGTTGATGATTTTACTGACGTGGTAAATGCTGTAACTCAGAAAGGGCAGCGGTATCAGTACCCACAGGGTTAACGGGGTGTTTACCAGCAACATTTGAGAAATGACCGTGATAAACGTGAAGATGATATTGGCAAAGTACATTACCGCAGGCCCTACATACATCCTAACGTTGCTTACATCCTCGCCAATACGCGCCATCATATCGCCGGTAAAATGAGCGCGGTAGAAGGCAGTGTCCAGCTGCTGATAATGATGGTAAACATCGTTTTTTAGGTCAAATTCTACCTGTCGGCTCACCACCACAATGCTTTGTCGCATCAGATACATGAATAGCCCTTTCAATGCAGCAGCCATCAAAAGCAATATCACAAATCCGGCTGCAGCGCCATATACAGCGCCCATTAGGGCTTCGCCTCCTAGGCCGGCTGCCGTTTGCCGGTGCACTACGGCCTCGTTGAGTCCCTCACGAACAAAAACAGCAACGTATACCCCCACCATGTTGCTGAGCACGATGCAGAATATGCCAAAAAGCATCTTGCCTGCATAACGCTTAAAATAGATATTGAGGGCCAGCAACTCCTTCATGAATGAAGCGCAAAGTTAGTTCAACCTTCCCGCTGTAGGAGAGCTGCCGCGTTTTAAATATTGAATCCCGGCAAATCAAAGCCGGTCAGACGGCTTATTAGTTTTTAATCCACTTGTCGGCTGCAACAAATTGTCCTTGGTGGCTTACAAGTACCATGTAGCAACCCTGCGGTAGCCCTTCAGTATGGATGTTCAGGGATTTGCTGCCTGCCTTCATTTCTTGTTTTACCAGTACCCTTCCTGTTAAATCGGTGAGGGTTACCAGCCAACCATGGTCGGCCGGGCTTGCCAGACTTACCGTTACCTCAGCATGCCCGGGATTGGGGTGTATGCTAATACCCATTAACTGTGCTGAGAGTACTTTTCTGCCGTTGGTATGATTCAGCGATACAAAAGGCCCGGCCCCGAGGTTATACCAGGTACCGGAAGCGGTGGTTTCCAGACGTATGGGCCTCACGGTGTAGGTGTTTCGGCCATTGAAATAATTGGTGCTATCGTTGTAGAAGGTATCTTTAATAATGTAGTTCTTATTGACCCTGTAATAGGTGTTTTCCACAGTATCATAGCGATAAACAGCATATCCGTCATGCTTACCCAGCGCCTTGCTCCAGCTTAATTTTACATAATTACTTTGGCTAACGGCTGTTAGTTTCTTAACCGGTGCCACGTGCCGCATTTTTAAGGTTGGGTCGCCCAGCAGTGCAATATGCACTTTATTATCGCTCAGGTTAAATCCGCCATTCCAGTAATCAGTCACATTGTTCATGGATAACTTTGCTCCATAACCGATGTTTCTTCCCAGGGCCATGTGATGCACATACCATTTGGGAATGCCGCCCCATGCGCTGCTAAGTGCGCTGTTGCAAAGCGGAGCCCTCAAAATGTTGTTTTGCTGATCCCAGTCGCCAAAATAGGACCCTGCCAGCATGGTAAAAATATTCTGCATGGAATCTGCCACAAAACTCGACGTGGTGCCAATGCCCCCGCAGGAAGTGTTGGAGCCCCCTCCGCAGCCATAACTCCATAGGTAAGGGCTGTTTTTCTGCGTTGAAATGTAATCGCGGTTTTCGTAAATACTGTCTGTAGGGAACATGCAGGAGAAGTTTTGAAATGCGGTACTGGAAAGGTTCAGGGTTCCGAAATTGTCGTCAATCAGTGCCCTTTCCACCGTGGTGAGGCGATTGGTACGCCACAGCATGTTGCGGCGCAGGTATTTACGCACCAGCAAGGTGTCATTGTTGCTGAATGCCGGCATGTTGAACAGATCCACACGGCCCACCTCAAGCTCAACGGTTCCGGGAAGTTTCGTCTGATCAAATTTTCCGTCTCCGGGAATGTTGTGGTTGCGGGTTTGTGAGCCTACGGTATTAGTGACGCTAGCATCCGTCCAAACCCCATCCATATCCCCGTAGTATCCGTCTGCAGGCCAAGCCCCGGCATGATCAGGGTGTCCGTCAGGCGGGTAAACTTGTCCCGTTGCAGCCAGGTAATTTCCGCTATATGGCACAGGAACATGCCCAATGATGAGCAGGGTTTTCACGGCGCCTTTGCGGCGATTGTATTCTGCTATGATGCGGTTTCTTACGGTTTGCGGACTTTCGCCTCTACCGGCAGAAATGGAAGAAACAATCCATCCTTCTTCCTTGAGTTGCTGTTGCAAAGCCACCATTTCAGTGGATAGTGCTTTTAGATAGGCGCTGTCAACCAGCACAATGATCCCCCCAAGACCGGGTGTTTCAGGGAGCGTATTGCCTGCCCATATATAACCCAATGCCGAGTTGCTGCCACCGCTGGCCTTAGCCACGAGATATTCGAACGCTTCCCCTTTCTTAACGGTATTGTCAGTCCAAGAACTGCTTGATCCTGCCACACTTGCAGCTGTATTCCAGGAAACGGTGCCCAGCGCCCTTCGGGCAATTTCAAAGGTTCCCGACCAGGTTTCAGCAGGCCATTTCAGGGTGATGGTTCCATTGGCATTTGCAACAGCATTCACACGCACCACTTGAGATTTACCTGTTTGTGCCTTTGACTGAGCGTATCCCAGCATGACAACCAATGTTAGTAGCAGTAGTTTTTTCATACACAATTGTTGATTCAAATTAACGCATAATTGTATAAAAATAAAACCTGATGGGGCTGACTGTTGTTGTTTGATAAAATCATTCACCCTGAGCACAGAACCTGACATACTTTCGCTGTACCAACGGTGGTTCAAAAAAAAGAACTGGGAGTGTTTTCCGTTTCAACAGCAATGCGCCGATGCCTTTTGGTCGGGAAAAAGCGGATTGTTGAATGCACCCACAGGCAGCGGTAAAACCTATGCTCTGGCCCTACCCGCCATGCTGGAACACAAGGTTAGTGTCAGCCATAAAAAAGGATTATACCTGCTGTGGATTACACCGCTGAAGGCCTTGAGTACAGACATCTGCATGGCCATTCAATCGGCAGCGGATGAGCTCAGTATCGGATGGAATGTGGGGCTGCGAAACGGCGATACCGACCCTGCCGAAAGGGGAAGACAAAAAAGAAACATGCCCCAGTGCCTGGTGACCACACCCGAGAGTCTGCACATGATGCTGGCTTCCAAAGGATACAACGAAGTTTTTAGCAACTTGGCCGCGGTTGTGGTGGATGAATGGCATGAATTGTTGGGGAGCAAGCGCGGTGTTCAGGTGGAGCTGGCGTTGAGCCGCCTTCGTGCCCTGCGACCAAAACTGAAAGTATGGGGTATCAGCGCTACCATCGGCAATCTTGATGAAGCTGCCAGGGTTTTGTTACCACCACCGGCTCAAACTGTTATTGTACAAAGCACAATAACAAAAAGACCTAACATACACACAGTTTTCCCGGATACCATTGAAACGCTGCCATGGGCAGGACATCTGGGAATATCCATGTTGGAAAAGGTGATACCCGTTATTGAAAACTCAAACACTTGCCTGATTTTTACGAATACCCGCAGCCAAAGTGAAATCTGGTATCAACGTCTTTTGGAAGCCCGGCCGGAGTTGGCCGGCCGAATGGCCATACACCACGGAAGTTTGACCAGAGAGGTTCGTGATTGGGTTGAAGAGAGTCTGCACAGTGGGTTGTTGAAAGCCGTGGTTTGCACCAGCAGTTTGGATTTGGGTGTGGATTTTAGGCCTGTAGATACCGTTATACAGATTGGCAGTCCCAAAGGTGTTGCCCGATTCGTGCAGCGTGCCGGAAGAAGTGGCCACAGGCCCGGTGAGACCAGCCATATCTGGTTTGTGCCTACCCATAGCATGGAGCTCCTGGAGGCGGCTGCCCTCAAAACCGCGGTGGCAGAAGGCAGGGTAGAAACCCGTGTGCCGGTCATCAGGGCCATGGATGTGCTGATACAGTACCTCACCACCCTGGCGGTTTCTGAGGGGTTTTTCCCCGAAAACCTATATCAGGAGGTGATTCAAACCCATGCTTTTGAAACCCTTACCCGGGATGAGTGGCAGTGGATGCTGTCCTTTATCACTACAGGAGGTTCCGGGCTGCAGCAGTACGATGATTTTCACAAAGTGGTCGTGGATGAAAACGGCTGCTACAAGGTGGTCAGCAGGCGCATTGCCATGCAGCACCGCATGTCTATCGGCACCATTGCCGGAGATAATAGTGTATTTGTGAAATTGCTGGGTGGTTCCCGACTGGGTACCATCGAAGAGTATTTTATCAGTAAGCTCAAAGAGGGCGATGTATTTGTGTTTGCCGGCAGAATGCTGGAATTTATCAAACTGGAAGGCAATATGGCATTGGTGAGAAAAAGCACCAAAAACAAGGGTCTCTTTCCCAGCTGGCAGGGTGGACGTATGAGTCTTACCAGCGAGTTGAGTTTTGCCCTGCGTCAAAAAATAGAAACCCATGACCTCCCTGTGGATGAGGAGGTAAAAACCCTGAAACCCTTGTTTGAATTACAACAGGAGCGGAGCCACATTCCAGCCAATGATGAACTGCTGATAGAACTTTTTGAAAGTCAGGAGGGGTTTCATCTCTTTGTTTTTCCCTTTGAGGGGAGGATGGTAAACGAAGGCATGGCCATGTTACTGGCGTATCGGCTTGGGCAGATTAAACCTGCCTCTTTCAGCATTGCCATGAATGATTATGGCTTTGAATTGCTATGTCCGGAGCCGATACCCTGGGAAGCCGCACTGGAAGAAGATGTTTTCAATACCCAAAACCTGATTGCAGACCTCTATAGCAGCACCAATTATACCGAAATGTGCCGCCGAAGATTCAGTGATATCGCGCGCATCAGCGGGTTGGTTTTTAAGGGTACCGCAGAAAAACCCGTCAAAGGAAGACACCTGCAGGCCAATGCCAGATTGTTCTTTGATGTTTTTAAAGAATACGATTCCGACAATTTATTGCTGCGTCAGGCCGAAGAAGAAGTGCTCTACAATCAATTGGAAGAACATCGTTTGCGTGCTGCATTGCACCGCATACAGGGTCAAAAAATCAGGGTTACCTTTTCGCCCAAACCCACCCCCTTTTCTTTTCCCATCATGGTAGACCGCTTGCGTGAACAAATGAGCAACGAGTCGCTGGAAGCCCGAATCGAAAGGATGTTGAAAAAAGCCCTTTCCTGAAGTTTTGTGTAACAATTTACAAAGGTTTTTATCCATTATCCCTTTGATTATTGATAAAAATGCCCCAATTTGCATTTTTTCATGAGAAATTCGGCCTTTTTAACCTTCATATTCTTCGGTACTTCGCTGTTTGCCCAGACCGATACCCTGATTGTTCCGACAGACACCACCGCAGCTGCAGAGGATTTTTCCATGTATGATAACCTGGTTCCGGAGGAAAGTGCTGCAGCTCCCTGGGCCAGTACCAAGATTTTCGATCTTTCACCTCAAAAACTCATCACCATTGGGTATGATGTGCAGGGTGCGTATGACATTAGCATGAAAATTATGCCCTCATTCCCAAAGGTAGCCTCTGATACCACCGGTACCCTTTTCACGAAAGGCAGTCAGGGATTGAGACTGGGCTTCAATATTCCTGTGATTTCCAAAAACCGCCTTACCTGGACGGTTGCGGGGAATTATCTTCAAAACAACTACAGGGGAACAGACTACCCAACCACAATGGTCCTTCGAAATACCGATTATTTCACCAATGCGTTGAATCAGGGGTTAACCAGTGCCGGACTCGCCACTACATTGTTTGTTCCGCTGGATGCCAAACGCTTTGTGCTTGCGCAGTTGCAGGGTGATGTGAACGGGAATTTTGGAATAGGCGAGGTTGGAGATTACCTGGGTAAGACCCGGGTTTCGGGCGCCGTAATCTATGGAAAGCGGCCGCATGACCGACTGCAGTGGGGTTTGGGTATTTCGCGCACCTACCGGGTTGGCGAACTCAACTATGTACCGGTGCTGTTTTATAATTATACCTATCCCAACCGCAAATGGGGGATTGAAGCATTGTTTCCCGCAAGGGCAGCCGTTCGCAGAACCTTCAATTCCAGAAACCTACTGTTGTTTGGTTATGAGCTGGAGGGTCAAACCTATTTTATGCGCTCGGCTATTGCCAATAGAACCGATTCGGAGCTACGCCGCGGGGAAGCGAGACTGCGCTTTACCTATGAAAAATCCCTTTCCGGGTTCATCTGGATGAGTCTTCAGGCCGGATACCGCATCAACACTGCCTTTAATTTAGATGAAAAAGAGTTTTTCCGTGGACCCGTTGGCAAGCAGCCATATCTCATGGAAAACAAAGCGGGTAATGCCCCGTATATTATGTTCTCTATCAATCTTGTAAGTCCTTAACTATGAAAAAAATACTGTATTTATTCGCCGGAATGCTGATGTTCAGCGCCTGCGGCAAACAAACCAAAGACAATCTCACACTGGATATCACCTTTCGGAGTGAGGGTCCTTTCTTTGAATCTTCACCCGAATCACTGCAGCACCAGCTCACGGATGAACTCACTGTTTTTCTGAAAAAACACCATGCCACAGAAGCCAATATTGAAGGGGTAAAGCTGATTTCAGCCGGATTTTCCACCACCGATTCTACCGGATTTGCAGATTTTGGAAGTCTTACCCTCAATATGATGGCCGGTGGCGACAGCAAAGCCAAGGAAATTGCCGTTCAAAACCCGATGTCTGCCCAAAATACTTTTAGTGCACAACCGGCGGGTGATGCTGATCTTGCCGAGCATTTCAAGAGCAAAGAGAAATTTTTGGTATGCGATTTGACTCCAAAAAAAGACAGGGAAGTGCCTTTTGAACTGAAGGCCCGGTTAACCTTTGAATTTACCTTAAAAGACTAATCTATATGAAAAAAATCAGTATTGTAATGGGCGCCGCACTGATGTGCCTGCTCATGGCTTTTGCCCCCGCCAATGGCGACCGTTTGCTGGGTGTATGGCAATCCGGAAGCGGAAAGGCCGGTGTAAAGATTGAAAAAATCGGCACCAAGTATTACGGAAAAATAGTTTGGCTGAAAGAGCCCGTAGATCCCGCCAATGGTAAACCCAAGGTGGATAAAAACAACCCGGATGAAAAAATGAGAACCGTACCGCTGAAAGGTTACCGGATTTTAAAAGACTTCAATTACAAAGACAATGATGAGTGGGGTGACGGTACCATTTACGACCCTGAAAACGGCAGCACCTACAAGTCTGTTATCAAAATGAAGGATAACAACACCCTGGACATCCGCGGTTATATTGGCGTTCAGGCGCTGGGAAGAACCGATACCTGGAAGCGGATGAAGCTTGGCAAGTAACCGTTTGTTTTAATACGCTCTTTCTTTTCGGCCTTCCATGAAATACAGGAAGGATCGATTCGCTACTTTGGTGCCGCCGGGAGTGGGGTAATTGCCTGTGAAATACCAATCACCTTCGTGTTTGGGTGACGCTTTGTGCAGGTTTTCTACGCTCTGATACACGATTTCAAGCTCAGCATTCAGGTCGACAGGGCGCACCATTTCCCCTACTTTCAGACTGATTTCGGCATCACTCATACCGGCATATAAATCCTGAATGATGTTGCGCTGTTCCTCAGCAGGTTTTATTATTTCGGTCTTGGCTTTTAGGTAAAGCTCATCCAGCAAGGATTCCTGCCCTTTGTCTTTCAGGATATGCACGGCTGCCTGAAAAGCGGCAAAATCGCCCAGGCGGCTCATGTCTATGCCATAGCAATCCGGGTAGCGGATTTGAGGTGAGGAGGAAACCAGTATGATTTTCTTGGGTTTTAAGCGGTCCAGGATGCGCAGAATGCTGGTTCTGAGGGTAGTGCCCCGCACAATGCTGTCATCCATGATGACCAAGGTATCGGTTCCCGGATTTATGGTGCCGTAGGTAACATCATACGCACCGCCCACCATCACTTCCCGGTCATTGTCGTTGGTGATGAAGGTGCGCATTTTGGCATCCTTCACGAGGATTTTCTCTCTGCGGGGTTTCCAGTCCAGGATGCGTTTTAATGCCTCACCATCGCTTGCTACATCAATTTTGGCAATGGCTTCGGCCTGTTTTTCGCGGATAATTTCGTGTACCCCGTCAATGAGTCCATAAAATGCAGTGGCTGCGGTATTGGGAACGTAAGAGAACACGGTATTTTCAAAATCGTAGCCGATTCTGTCGCTGATGGTATGGCTGAGCAGTCTGCCCAGTTCTCTGCGTTCGGCGTATATATCGGCATCGTTGCCACGGGCAAAGTAAATGCGCTCAAAGGAGCAGCTGCGTTTGGCTACCGGCTCCAGAATATTTACTTCGGAGTATTCGCCGTTTTTGCGCACCATCAGGGCATTTCCGGGGCCAAGTTCGCGAATCTCTTCTATTTTGGTGTTAAACACCGTCTGTATGGCACTGCGTTCTGAGGCAGCCACCACCACTTCATCATTGGCGTACCAGAAACTGGGGCGTATTCCGGCGGGGTCGCGCATCACAAAGGCATCGCCATGTCCGAGCAATCCGACCATGTTAAAACCGCCATCAACATTTTTAAATGACCGTTTCAGCACGTTCACCAGGTTCATTTCCGTTTTTATTTTATCGGTAATTTCCCGGTTGGTATGTCCCTGGCTTTTGAAAATACTGAACAGGCGCTGGTTTTCTTCATCAATAAAATGCCCGATTTTTTCCAGCATCAGCACGTTGTCGCTTTTCTCTTTGGGCTGCTGTCCCAGGTCTATCAGGGTCTGGAAAAGCTCATCCACATTGGTAACATTATAGTTGCCGGCCAGCATCAGGTTTCGGGCCATCCAGTTGTTTTGGCGCAGAAAGGGGTGAATATTTTCCAAGCTGTTTCCACCGTAGGTGCCATACCGCAAATGCCCCAGCAGCAGTTCGCCCGCGTAAGGATACTCCTGTTTCAGGGCCTCATCATTTTTTCTGATGGTGTCGTTTAGCCGGGCATATTCATAGGCCACTTCATCAAAAATATCGGTAACGGCAGATTTGCTGGCACTGCGTTTGCGGGCCAGGTAGCGCGCTCCGTATTCCGGATCCAGTTTCACCACGCCAATGCCGGCTCCATCCTGGCCCCGGTTGAGTTGTTTGGTCATCAGAAACTGCAGTTGTCTGAGGCCGTAGAGGGGTGTTCCGTATTTTTCGCGGTAATAGCTTAGGGGTTTTAGCAACCGAATGAAGGCCACACCACATTCGTGCTTGATGGGATCGCTCATGCCCTGATTTAGTGATGCAAAGATAGGGCGAATGGGGGATTGTTAGCAGCATGATTTTGGTGGGGGCTACCCGAAGTCGGGAGACTTCGGGTAGCGGGTAGCGGCGGAAGCAATAAAAAATCACCGCAAAAATGCGGCGAATAATTTGGGTTTTCACCGCAACCATGATTTGTTGTTCGAAATAAGGGGCAGCGGGAGGGCATGGCTGTGACACCAGACTGCTGTTAGGATACGCTGCTTTCAATAAAATTACATTGGTAGACGGAACTTTCCTAACTAACGAACCCGCATGACACCAGGCTGCTGTTATAATCCGTTTTTTATTATTTTTTTTATTATTACTTGTTCTTTCTGTTTTAATTTGATGAACAATAAACCATTAGGTAAATTAGATAAATCAATTTTTTGATTTAAAACTGAAGATTCTTGTAATAATCTTCCATCCATTGAATAAATGCTGTATTCAATAATATCCCTTGAGTTATTCTCCACCCAAATTTCATTTCCTGTTGGATTTGGGTAAAGGTTCATGCTGATATTATTATTAAATTTACTTTCAATTCCAACTGTATTATTGCTAAATTGCTGCAGCCAATGCTCGATTATATTGAAAACATATTTGCTGTTTTTATCTTGCATCATTAGGTGACTATTCCCTTTAACCAAAGAATCCTCTGGTAGTGATACTACATCAGAAATGCCGCCTGCATTTTGAAATTTAACAGATATTGTCTCCACAGCCACCTTTCTGCTCGTTTGATTTCGGGAAGTTATATAGTCGCCATAAACGCCAAACATATGCAATCCATTAAAATCCGGAAAGTCAGCACTATCTGGTGGTCCTGCGGGTTCAACAAGAATAAAGCCATTCAATTTAGCTTTCTTTTGGTGTGCGGCTAAAACTGCTGCCTGAGTTCCTGCGCTATGTGACAATAACCATACCTTGCCTTTTATTGAATCTATTACAGCACTAATAGCATTTTCAAAAAGTTTAGCAGATGTACCCACATAAGGATAGTTTAATGTGAAATTAGCAAAAGAGTCTGTAGGAAATTGTGCATCTGCGTAGGGAATACCTTGAGAAGTTCCAAATCCCCATCGCCTCCAAATGTCAGACTGCCATGCTTGTTCTAATCCCGGCGTAGCTGGCTTTCCGTTAATTGGCACACTAAAAGGGGCAATTATACCACCAGTTGCGAAATCATATTTTGGATCATTTACCATGTACACATCATATCCTTTGTCTGCGAATAATTCAGCCCATCCTTTTCTGTGGTCGGGTGTAGTAAAGAAAATATAGGAAGTTAAGTTAAGACCAGGCACCATAACTATGGCGGAACTATCTTTTTTATTTCCGGACTTTATAAAATTTACTAGAGCATCATTGGTATAATAACTTCCATAAGTATGTTGAGCCATACCTTTACCTGCTATTAACAAGCTAATGATTAAAAAGAAAATTTGTCTAAATATGCGTTTTATATTTAAATTATTTAAGGTCACTGGTGTCATATTCTTTATATTCTGGTTTTTTATTTAAATAGCTTGTAACTCATTTATACTGCAAGTTTTTTCCTACTATTACAAACATAGGAAGTTTTCACCAATGATTGAATCCTACTGCTCCTCGAAGTAGGGATGCTTCGGGCAGCCCACAAAAAAAACCCGCCATCATTGCTGACGGCGGGCTCTTACAAAAAATACAATGATTATTTTTCGATCACAAGATGCAAGGCCGTCTGGGTATCACCCGAGCGCACAATCACCGTGTATATGCCGGCCGCAAACGTCCGCGTGTCAATGCTCACCGTGCTTTCTACAGGGGTGGTTTCATACACCATTCTGCCATCGGTGTTGATGATGTACACCTTGTCTGCTTTGTAGCCCGCCACCGATAGATTAACTAGCGCTGTAGCCGGATTGGGATAGAGTTTCACCGCTTTTTCCAGCTGTGCCTTGTCTACCCCTGTGCTCACCTTCACCGTGAAGGTGGAAGTAGCTACACAGGAATTGGCGTCGGTTACCGTTACCGTGTAGTTGCCGGGCAATAACTCTCCAATGTCTTCGGTAGTGGCATTGTTTGACCATAAAAAGCGATAAGGGGTTACGCCACCGGTTACCGTAATGTCTACGCTGCCCAGGGTGCCGTTGCCATCTACCACTACGCCGTTAATCACAATGGGCTGGTCGGGCTGATCCAGGGTGAAGCTTCTGCTTTCCCTGCAACCGTAATCATCGGTGATGTTGACCGTGTAGGTTCCGGCCCGGAGGTTGAAAATATCTTCTGTGTTGGCTCCATTCGACCAATCATAGGTGTAGGGTGAAATGCCGCCGCTTACGCTCAGGTTGATCACCCCATTGTTTCCGCCTGCACAGCTCACATCAGCCGCAATGGCATTCACGGTGAGGGCCGCGGGTTCAACAATGGTGAATTCACCGGTTTTGACGCAATTGTTGGCATCTTTAATGAAGAACAGGTAGTTGCCGCCACCCAATCCGGTAAACCTGCCCGAACTTTGGTAGGCACCGCCAATGCTATACTGGTAGGGCGCTTTTCCGCCTGATGCGGTAAAAGATACTTCACCACTTTCCGCACCATGGCATTGAATGTTCAGAATGCTCAGCAATGCGGTGATACCGGCAGCTTCGTTGATGGTGAAACTGGTACTGCCCATGCAGCCCCCGGCATCGCGCACCATGATGGTGTAGTTGCCGGCGCTTAAATTGTTGAACGTATTGGACGATTGCCAGCTAAAGCCACCGTTGATGCTGTAGGCCAGTGTGCCGGCACCGCCGGAGGCCATGATAACTGCAGACCCATCGCTTTCGCCATTGCAGCGCACATGGGTGAGGGTTCTGCTGATGCTGATGGCAGCCGGCTGACTGATAACAATGGTCTGGCTCTGCGAAATGCATCCATTGGCATCGCGAACCTGCACATTGTAGTTCCCTGCCAACAGACCCGCAAAACGATTGGATGTCTGCCAGCTGGCCCCGGTGAGACTGTATTCGATGGTTCCGGAACCGCCGGACACGCTGTTTACAGTGATGGTACCATCGTTGCCTGCATTGCAGGTAACATTGGTGCTGCTGATGCTGCCGAAACTGGGCCCGTTGGAATCCTGAATATCGCCGGTGGTAGTAACTATGCACCCTACAGAATCTTTTACGGATACCGCATAAGTGCCGGAACTCTTACCGCTGAACAGACCGGAGCTTTGGAACGTGGTTCCATCCAGACTGTAGGTGTAGCGGGTGCCTGTGCCTCCACTGGCGGTTATGAGCAGACTGCCGTTTGCATTGCCGCAGGTTGAATTGGTGGATGCAATAGCAGGCACAATGAGAGCGGGCTGGGTTATGATAGCTGTGCCGGTGTCCATACACTGATTGGCATCTTTCACTACCAGCGTCCAGGTATCTGCACCCACATTCACAAACTGGGCGGTGGGCTGATATCCTGCACCATTCAGACTGTATTGATAGGGTGGTGTACCTCCTGCAGCATTAACCAGAATGGTTCCGTTATTGCTGCCATGGCAATTCACCTGGGTAAGGGAATAGGTAGCCGTAATGTCTGCGGGACGAGCAACAGTAACGCTTTTGGTTACCACACAGGATGCCACATCTTTCACATACAAGGTGTAGGTGCCGCCAAGCAGCGCATAAAAATCAGGTCCGGACTGATAGTTCAGGCCGTTGATGCTGTAGGATAATTTGCCGATACCGCCAATGGCACCGGAAACATGAATTTCGCCATCGGCTTTGGCAAAACAGGTAGCGGAGCGGGTACTTACCTGGTAACTGATGGCACCGGGCTGGCTGAGGGTAACCACCTCGCCCTGACCGCAACCCGCCACGTCTTTCACCAGCACGCTGTATTTGCCCGCTGATAATCCGGTAAATACGCCGCTTGACTGATAGGATAATCCTCCGTTGATGCTGTACTGCACCGCACCCGTGCCTCCGGTGGAAGTGAGGGTGATGCTGCCGTCGTTTCCTGCATTGCAGCTTACATTGTTATAGCTTACGCTGAGCGTGGGGGAAGAGAAATTGTCTATAACCACGGTGGTGGAGTTGATGCACATATTTCCGTCCATGACAGACAAAATATGCGGCCCCCAGGCAAGGCCGGAGAAACTGCCGGTACCCTGCCATGCACCTGCATCCACGCGGTATTGCAAAGTTCCGGTACCTCCGCTTGCGGTGGCCAGAATGGCTCCATCGGCATTGTTACAGCTGGCATTGCTGGTTAATATACTGCCGAATGTAATGGCTGTGGGTTGTGTGATGGTGAAAACGTTGGTAGCTGTACATCCCAGTTGGTCTTTCACATACAGCGTAAAAGGGCCGGCAGCAAGACCGGTAAAATTAGGCGATGACTGATAATTAAACCCGTCAAGACTATACTGATAGGGTTGTGTGCCGCCATTGGCGGAGGCCGTTATACTGCCGTTGGATTGCCCGTTGCAGTTGAGATTTCCCTGTACCGAAACAGCCACCGACAGCCCCACTGATACTTTTAGCATAGACGTGTCGGATTTGCTTCCGTTCCATCCCACAAGCGTGGTGATGAGCTTTACCGTATACCCTCCGGCTGAAGTGTAAGTGTGGCTTGGGTTTTCCAGGTTGGAGGTATTACCGTCTCCAAATTGCCATGTGTAGAGTTTGGCCGATCCTGTATATCCGCTCCACCGCAATAAATTGAACATGCTATCGCGGGAGAACATGGATTTATTGGTAAAATTCAGGGCAGTGCCTGTAGCAATGCAGTTTCCGGCTACGCTAAAACCGGAGGTGATGTCGTGAGACATGCGGGGAATGAGGTAGAAATCTCCATCTCTGCCAAAACTGTTTTTGGCACTGCTCCAGTTTCCTCCGGTGGTAGTGCCCGCCATGGATGCCAGGTCGCGCCCTTTGCCTTCTCCATCGCCGGTATATTTCAAGCGGAAGGTTTGTCCGGGATAGGCAATGCTGCGCAGTGCTATTACCAGGGCAAATGGCGTACTGACGGTTACACCGCCCGAAAAGCTAACCTGAATGGAATTTTCCCAGGGCTGGAAACTCGCATTTTGCCCCGCGATTTCGGCTACAGGGCGGCCGTTGTTGTCAACGCTAAATATGCTGACACGCAGGGGAACGGCAAAAATCAACCCCGGATTATCGCCTTCTACCTGAACTGACAGCACCCTTCCGGGGCCTGAGTAATGATAGGTTTGGCCGGCTTTTTCCACCCCGCCTTGTACCAAGTCCACCAATCCGGTGCCACTGGTATTTTTGGAAGCCACGTAGGCATTCCAGTCTTGCAGTACCTTCTGCGACTTCACCTGAAAAATGGAGAAGGCAAAGGCCATGATTAACAATGTAGTTCTTTGTGATTTCATTTGCTTTATTATTAGAACTGCAAAGTTGTTTTGGGCCTGTTGCGTGCGGTGTGACAGACATCAGTGCCGGGTATGATTTGGAATTGCTTTTCTGCAAAGGCACAGACCGATTTCTCTTGACTTTTTGGTCCAAATTCCTTATATTGCAATTGAGCCATGAAAAACAAGGGTTTTTTTATTGATAAATACCTGGATGTTTATTTGAAACTTAAAGCGAAAAACCGGCAGGGTGATATGCGTTATCCGCCGCAGGAATTCATGAAACAGCTACACCAGATTTTTGCATTGCAAAAGGAATTGCGTTCACTGGGTTGTTTTAGCGAAGAGAATATGGACAGACTATTGGATAGTCAGACGGAGGGCTTGACGCATTATTTTATTTATGATGAACCCATCCGCTCCGAATGGTACCGCCGTGCTGCCGCCCGCAAGGTCAGGGAAGCGATGCATGCGCCGCTGGTGGCAGCGGAGGTAATAGCTAAGATACAGGAGTTTAAACCCCCACTTACTTTTGATGAAGTGATATACATTTATAATGCGTTGTATGATAAACACATTGATATTTATGCAATCCCGGAGGAGGTCTTTGCTGAATTCCGCAAAACGCGGCAGTTTAGGTCATTTTTTAGAAGGATGGTGGTCTGAAAAGGCAACCCTGCCAAGGCCTTAAGGGGGCATACTTATAAGGTAATGGTTAAAGAAGAGAATCCGGCTGTGTGGCGGCGTCGGATGCCCGTTATTTCACTCCTTCGGAGTTCCGTGTATCGATTATGGCATTTTCTATAAAAATGCCGCTCCTTCGGAGCTAATACAAACCCTTGTGCGACCTACACCGTCGCCGTGTAGTTGGCGTCCCCGCCAATCACTGTTTTAGGCATTTTGGGAGGCCGCAAACCGGAGGGTGACAGCCGCTGTGAAGGTTATTGGCTCGTTATGTCACACCTACGGCGCTTGGTGTATCCATTATGGCGTTTTTTATTAAAATGCCGCTCCTACGGAGCTGAAATGCATGGCTTGCCGGTTTACGTCAGGTTTGTGTTTTCTAAAAGCAGGACGCATAAGCCCCATCGGGGCGACATAGTAATAACACCGCCTGAAAACGTCCCCTCAGCGCCGTAGGTGCGGCATAGAAACTCTATGATTAATCCGCTATTTCACTCCTTCGGAGTTTCGTGTATCAATTATGGCATTTTCTATAAAAATGCCGCTCCTACGGAGCTGAAATGTGCTGCAAGGTGGGTCTTAGGTTCGTATTGCCTGCAAGCAACGCACATAAAGCCCCATAGGGGTGATATATTAATAACACAGCCGCAAAACGAATCCTCAACTCCGTAGGAGTGGCATAGAAAAGTTACACCGCTTCACGAAGTCTACCAACTTCGGACACAGAGGTTACATCTCCATCAGGTTGTAGCTATGGCCTTTTACAGGGATAATAGCGCGGCTGAAATCTACATCGGCAGCCAGTTGCTCCATCTGACGGGCATCTCCGTGCACCAGGAATATTCCTCGGGTATTCTTGCCCGCACTGGCTTTTAGGTATTTCAACAGACCCGCATGATCCGGGTGGGCGCTAAATGCATCCGTTCTTCTGATATCCGCACGCACAGGCCTTTGCTTGTAGTTAATCTCCACAAAATTCTGCCCCTGCAACAA
Source organism: Flavobacteriales bacterium (assembly GCA_947496375.1). Taxonomy (GTDB): domain Bacteria; phylum Bacteroidota; class Bacteroidia; order NS11-12g; family UBA955; genus RGEC01. Next base: position 102,424 of record CANMCY010000002.1, on the reverse strand, counting down.
GCGGTGTCCCAGCGTTCCCTCGGCACAAAAACCGGCTATCAGTATGGTGTTGCGTGCATCGCCCACATTGTTTCTCACGTGCATCTGAATCCTGCCTCCCTCTACCATACCCGCTGCGGAGATAATCACACAGGGCTCCGGCAATACGCTCAGTAAATCGCTTTCTCTTTCGTGTTCCACCACATGCAACAGCGGAAAATCAAACAATGAGCCATATTGCTTCTGAAATGCAGCCGCCTCCTCATTCAGGTGGTCTACATTATGCTGATATACCGAGGTGCTGCGAATGGCCAAAGGACTATCCGTAAACACCTTTACATTGGGAAACCTGCCCGCCCTGTAAAGCTGATTCAGTGTGAAAATAATGGCCTGTGTGCGCCCCACACTAAACGCGGGAATCACCAGCTTACCGCCCTTTTCCACGCAGGTTTCCTGCACATGCTTTAGCAGTTCTTCTTCTGCACGCATGGGCGAAACCACATGATTCCGGCCCCCGTAAGTGCTTTCGGAAATGATATAATCCGGCTGAGGCATGGGTTGTGGGTCGGGCACCAGTTTGCTTTGGTAATTGCCCAGATCTCCGGTAAAACCAATGGTTTTAACACCTTCGGGTGTTTTCACATGCAGCACCGCACTGCCGGCACCCAAAATATGTCCGGCCTGCAGAAACTCTACGCTGAGTTCTTCGTTGAATTCGTATTTGTGTCCGTATTCCATCAGCAGGGCCATGTCCAGCATGTCCGCTATGTGCTTGCGGGCATACAGCGGCTGAGGCTCGCTGCCACCGTAGTGTTTTCCTTTTTTATTGTGTTTACGCTTCAGCGCCTTCATCTTAGCGGCAATTTCCATGCGCTGTATATTCAGACTATCCTGCAGCAGGTAGTCGCTGAGCTCCAGTGTAGGCGGTGTACACAATATTTTACCGCTAAAACCCTGACGGATCAGGTTGGGAACATTGCCACTGTGGTCGATGTGGGCATGCGTCAATATCAGCAAATCAATGCTTTTGGGATCAAAAGGAAAACGGCTGTTGCGTTCTTCAAACTCACTGCGTTTATCATAGTCTAGGCCGCAATCCACCAGCACCCGCGTGCCACCGGGCAATTCCAATAAATGCTTGCTGCCGGTAACCTGCTGTGCTGCACCCCAAACCGTGAGTTTCATGGGGCGAAAATACACCCATGAAATGCATTTAGATAAAGGGTTTTATTAAAAAACCAATTAATTTTTAACGAAGTGCCGACATCCCCCCATCTACCCCCATCACCTGGCCGGTAATCCAGCCGCTTTTATCACCCAGCAGAAAAACGGCCAGCGAGGCAATGTCTTCAGGCCTGCCCACACGCGCCAGCGGGTGGCGTTTGGCCGATGCCTCGGCCTTTTCCGGACTGGATAGCAATTTGGCCGAAAGTGGCGTTTCCACCAGACTCGGCGCAATGGCGTTAACACGAATAGAAGGGGCCCATTCCGCCGCTAAACTGCGGGTTAACCCCTCAATGGCGCCTTTGGCGGCCGCAATGCTGCTGTGGAAGGCCATGCCCTGCTGCACGGCTACCGTGCTGAAAAGCACTACCGACGAACCCGGAACGGCTTTCAGTCCTAATTGCAGTTTCTGCAACAACCGAACCGCTCCCATCACATTTAGGTCGAAATCCTGCTGAAATTCCTCGGGCTTTAAGCTCCGGAACATTTTTAAATTGATGCTGCCTGGACAATACGCCACGCCATCAATGGGGCCATCTATCGCGGGCAATTCTGATGGCTGAGAAAAATCGTGGGCAATATGGTTTAGCGCTTCATGTGCAATGCCAGGCGCCGTGCGACTGATGCAGGTTACTTTATTCCCTTGGTTCAGCAATTGCTGAACAATTTCCAGCCCAATACCATGGCTTCCGCCGGCAATAACAAAATGTTTCACCCCTAACAAACAAGGGGCAAGCCCTTATTGTTTAGTACCGTTTTTTAAACTTTTTCTTGTCGCCGCCCTGGTCTTTGCCTTTGCTGTAATAACCGCGTTTTTCAAAATCTCCGGGTTTGCCTTTATCACCGGGCTTTTTGCGCTTGGTAAATCCGTCTTCAGACATGCCCTGCAGTTCAACCCTAACCTTACGATCGTTCACCTTCTCATTGTTAAGGGTGTCCATGATGCGTTGTGTGCTATCCTGATCGGCTTCCACAAAAGTATGTGTGCGGTGAATTCTGATTTTGCCAAAATCTACATTGCCCAAACCACAATCATTCAGCCAGCGGAGCATGGTTTTCTTGTCGAAACCATCCAGTTCTCCAACCGATAAAAAGAATTTTTGAAATTGACCGTTTCCGCCTTCATTGCCGCGCTCTCTGCGCCCTGAAGACATATCATTTATATCGGAAGCGCCTTCATAGTACTCTATGAATTTGCGCAACTCAAGACTGGCCAGTTTTTCAATCAGCTCCTCACGGGTGATTTTCTTCATCTTCTCATAGAAAATGCTGAGATAAGCATGAATGCTCTGCTGATCGGGCTCTTCCGCTGCGAGTTCATCAACAAAGTGCGAAAATTTAGCCCTTACCACGTCATCTCCTGCAGGAACCTGCATCTGGGTGAAACGCGCCTTGGTCATTTTTTCCAGGCGATGCACTTTCTGCAGATCGCGCTGCCCTATGATGCTGATGGAAATACCTTTTTTGCCGGCACGGGCTGTACGGCCGCTTCGGTGGGTATATACTTCCAGTTCGTTGGGCAAACTGTAGTTGATTACGTGGGTAATATCGCTCACATCAATGCCGCGTGCAGCCACGTCAGTAGCTACCAGTACATTGAGGTTTTTATTACGAAAACGCCCCATCACCTTGTCGCGCTGCGCCTGGCTTAAATCACCGTGCAGTGAATCGGCATTGTAGCCATCGTGGATGAGCTTTTCAGCCAATTCCTGACACAAACTCCGGGTTTGGGCGAACAGGATGCCATACACATCCGGAACAACGTCCAGAATGCGTTTAACAGCTTCGTAACGGTTCTTTTCCCTTACCACGTAATAGTGGTGTTCAATATTGGCATTGGAGGTGTTGGCCGCCAGACTAATTTCCCGGGGATTGTGCATGTATCGCTTGGATATATTGCGCACCTCGGGAGGCATGGTGGCACTGAACAGGCAGGTCTGACGCTCTTTGGGAGCATGCGACAGAATATGGTCAATATCTTCCTGAAAGCCCATGTTCAGCATTTCATCGGCTTCGTCCAGCACAATCACCCTAATCTGATCCAGGTGAACGGCTTTTCTTTCCAATAGGTCAATCAATCGGCCGGGGGTGGCTACCACCACATTGGCTCCGCGTTTCAGCAGAGAAATTTGATCGCGTATGCTGGCACCGCCATACACAGGCACAATGCTCACACCCGGCTTGAAAGCCGCAAAGGTTTCCAGATCGCGTGAGATTTGCATGCAAAGCTCGCGGGTGGGAGCGAGTACCAACCCTTCGGTAAATCCGGAAAATTCCAGTTTTTGCAACAAAGGCAGGCCAAAAGCAGCAGTTTTTCCGGTTCCTGTCTGCGCCAGGGCCACCAGATCGGTGTTTTCTTCTAATAGTGCAGGTATTGCTTGGGCCTGCACCGGCGTGGGCGTTTCAAAGCCCAGTTTTTCAAGGGCAAGCAGAAATTCAGGGTCTAAGCCCAGTTCTTTAAATTTAGTCATTAATACGGTTTGAATGCGGGGTGTGACAGATATCGTTGTGTAAAAGATTCAGGGAAACTTAACCCCATTTGTTCCACAAAGATACGTCAATTATGTGAATATATTAGAATTCCATTGAAAAACCCGAAATTTGCAGTTCAATTTTACGGCAAGTGCACATTGTTCCTACCCTCAGACTCAGCGGCCTTGAGCCCTTTACCCTTACCGCCGAGACCAATTTTGTGAATATTGGCGAAAGAACCAATGTTACCGGCAGCCGCAAATTTGCCAAACTCATTCTGGCCGGAGATTACAACGCTGCGCTGGATGTTGCCCGACAGCAGGTGGAAAACGGCGCTCAGGTGATTGATGTGAACATGGACGAAGGCATGCTAGACGGACCTGCTGCCATGGTTACTTTCCTGAATTTACTTGCTTCTGAACCCGATATCAGCCGTGTGCCGGTAATGATTGATTCCTCCAAATGGGAGGTCATTGAAGCGGGTCTGAAATGCTTGCAGGGCAAGGGCATTGTAAATTCCATAAGTTTGAAGGACGGAGAAGAGGAATTCATTAAAAGGGCCAAAAAGGTTCGCAAATATGGAGCCGCCGTGGTGGTAATGGCATTTGATGAAACCGGACAGGCCGATTCCTTCGCACGCAAGATTGAAGTGTGCGAACGCAGCTACAAAATTCTTACAGAAAAAGCCGGTTTTCCCGCCTATGACATCATTTTCGACCCCAATATCCTGACTGTTGCTACCGGCATAGATGAACATAATAATTACGCCGTCGACTTTATTGAAGCCACTTGCTGGATAAAGCAGAATCTGCCGGGAGCGCGCGTAAGCGGCGGTATTTCAAACATTTCATTCAGTTTCCGAGGCAACGATGTTGTGCGCGAAGCCATGCACAGTGCATTCCTGTACCATGCCATCAAAGCCGGACTGGATATGGGTATTGTGAATGCCGGTATGATTGAGGTGTATGACGAGATTCCCAAGGAATTGCTGGAGCGGGTGGAGGATGTGCTGCTGAACCGAAGGGAAGACGCCACCGAGCGGCTGGTAACCTTTGCCGAAACCGTAAAAGCCAAAAAAGAAGAAACCGTTGAAGAAGCTGAATGGCGCAAAGGAACCGTGGAAGAACGTCTCACCCACAGCTTGATTAAAGGGATAACCGAATTTATTGAGGAAGATGCCGAAGAGGCCCACCAGAAACTGGGTGAACCCCTTAAAGTAATTGAGGGCCCGCTGATGGACGGCATGAATGTGGTGGGAGATTTGTTTGGCGAAGGAAAAATGTTCCTTCCGCAGGTGGTAAAAAGCGCCCGTGTGATGAAAAAAGCCGTTGCCTATCTGCAACCTTACCTTGAGGCGCAAAAAGCGGCCAATCCCGGTGCGAGGGCTCAGGGTAAAATATTGCTGGCTACCGTAAAAGGCGATGTGCACGACATCGGTAAAAACATTGTGGGCGTGGTAATGGCCTGCAATAACTACGAGATAAAAGACATTGGTGTAATGGTGCCCACGGATAAAATCCTGGCAGAAGCCCGCGAATGGGGCGCCGATATCATCGGCCTTAGCGGCCTGATTACACCCAGCCTGGATGAAATGGTGCACGTGGCCTCCGAAATGGAGCGTCTGGGCATGAATACGCCCTTGCTTATCGGCGGAGCCACAACCAGCAAAGTGCACACAGCGGTTAAAATCGCACCCAAATACAAGCATCCGGTAGTGCATGTGCTGGACGCCAGTCGCAGTGTGCCTGTGGCAGGAAATCTCTTAAATCCCGAAACCAAACCCGGTTTCGAACAGCAATTGCGCGAGGAATATGAGCGCATGGCGGCTGATCACGCCCGCAGACAAAGCGATAAACAACTGCTAACCCTGAATGAAGCCCGGGCCAACCGTTTTCAAACATCAGCCACTGACTATATCCCCGAAAAACCTGCATTCACCGGGGTGAAAACCGTGAGTGCGGATTTGAACACACTCCGCGAATTCATAGACTGGACGCCTTTCTTCCAGACATGGGAACTGGCAGGCCGCTACCCCAATATTTTGCAAGACAGCATAGTGGGCGAAGAAGCACGACGGTTGTTTGCCGATGCCAACGAAATGCTGGAAGAAATCATTCAGCACAGCCGCCTGCAGGCCAAAGGGGTTATTTTCATTTATCCTGCCGGCAGTAAGGATGAAGACGTTACTGTATATGCGGATGAAGCAAGAACGCAGGCGCTGGACACCTTCCACTTCCTGCGTCAGCAGCGCAAAATGGCCGGTGGCATTCCCAATATTTCTTTGGCAGATTACATCGCAACAAAAGAGAGCGGTGTAACTGATTACCTGGGTGGCTTTGCTGTTACGGCAGGTATTGGTACAGACGAACTGGTGGCCCAATATGACAAGGAAAACGATGACTATAAGAGCATCATGGCCAAGGCCCTCGCCGACCGGCTGGCAGAGGCTTTCGCCGAATACCTGCACCGCGAGGTCCGCACGCAGTGGTGGGGTTATGCGCATTCTGAAACCCTCAGCAACGAAGACCTGATTCGTGAGAATTACCGGGGCATTCGTCCTGCACCGGGTTATCCCGCCTGCCCCGAGCACACCGAAAAAACAACGTTATTCAAATTGCTCAGTGCCACCGAAAACGCGGGAATATCCCTCACCGAAAGTATGGCCATGTTGCCTGCTGCAGCGGTTAGCGGATTTTATTTTGCACACCCTGAAAGTCAGTATTTTGGTTTGGGAAAAATAGGAAAAGACCAGGTTCAGGATTACGCAAACCGCAAGGGTTGGACTTTACAGGAAGCAGAAAGATGGCTGGGGCCCGTACTGAGTTACTAAACCTTATTTAAACGGATTCTTGTACGCCGGGTTGTTGGTGAATACCGTATCGGTCATGGTGAGGAGAAACGCCTTGAGTGCGGCTTTTTCTTGGGTTGTCAGCAGACGCTGTTTAGGGCCATGCACCTTAATCTGGGGATTCAGGTTTGGGGAACTGAATTTTATTTGGTCGCTGTAGTGGTCAATTACCTCATCCAGTGTGGCAAAGCGTCCGTCGTGCATATAGGGTGCGGTGAGGCCAACGTTTAGCAGTGAAGGTGTTTTAAATGTTCCGATATCGGTGCTTTTTCCGGTAATGCCCCCAAATCCTTTATCGGTAATTACTGCATCCAGTCCATTGTTTGCAATGCCTCCAAAATTGGGATTATTCGCCTGGGCAAATACGCTGCCATGGCAGTGAAAACAGTCTGCACCACCGCGCAGTGCGCCTGTTACCGGGTCTTCATCGACTAGACCGTTGAAAAGTTGCAACCCTGTTTTTTCCTCCTGAGTAAGGATGTTGAAATTGCCCGGCCACATTTGGGTAAAGCGTGAATCTTTACTCACAATGGTAAGCAGAAACTGCTCAAGGGCCAGCGTCATGTTAAATACATCGGGCTCACTTCCAAATGCCTTATTAAACGCATCACGGTACCGGGGAATAGATGCAAGTCGCTTGCGAAGATAGGGCAGCGTCATGGCCATTTCATTGTGGGCCTGAATGGGCTCTAATGCCAGTTCGCGCAGCGTTTTCTGACGGCCATCCCAAAAGAAAACCCGGCTGTATGCCAAATTAAACAGTGGCTGAGCATTGCGGTTGGTTGTTAACCCAAAAACCCCGGTAGAATAGGGCTTTGGATCGGAAAATGCGTTTTGTTGAGCATGACAACCGGCACATGAAACGGTACTATCAATCGACAGAACCGGATCATAAAACAACATTCTTCCTAGATAAACCCCTTCTTCCGTGAGGGGGTTATCGGCAGGTAAGGCCGGCATGCCGTACTTTTCCGGGAAGATGCTTCTGGGGTTTATGTAGGTGACAGAATAGGGAGTCTTCTCTTCGGGCAGAGACGGGTCTTTGCGGCAGGAATTAAACAATACCGCAACGACAATTATTATAAAGAGCCCCGAAAAGCCTTTTTTCATTTTAGTTAACGCTTTTTACAGAAAACGCATCTGAGGCATTGCCAATCAGCTTACTCATGAGCGTTTTTTCGTCATTACCTGTGCTATGAGAAACAGATTTGTCCTTCAAATGCAGTTCGATAGGGTTTTTGAAAAATTCATCTGCCTTAAACTCCAGCACAGCGGTTTTGGGTGTACCCGCTAGCTCAAAATTAAACGGCATAAAAAACAGCTGGTTGAACACATTGCCGGCGGTGTGAAAAGAGAATCCCTTCGTAACAGTAGCAGAGGCACTATCCTTAAATTCACCGTCAAACGCCTGAAAAATGTAACCACCGGACCATCCCCAGTGCAAACCGGATAAATTTGCGTTGAGCGGATGATTGGAGGGCCATAGGTTTGGATCCCCATGGTTTGCAGCAGAATCGGGACCCAGCTGAAACTGAATGCCTTTGTACGTGCCAACAGGAACGTCGGGGTAGTTAAAAGAGAGTCGGCCACTGGCCACATCCACCCATTGATAGCCATCACCAAGCATTACGAGGGAATTGTCGCTTTTTACCAAAGCCAGTTTGGCCAGAATCATACCCCAGGTGCGCAACTGCAAAACTTCGCCGTCGGGCTTGCTGTATTGCATTTTGCCGGTTACCATGGTGGCACCTTCCCACGTTGGTAATATGTTGAGCGTTAAGCCCTTCAATACTTTGGGCGCTTCATCGGTGGGTTTTTGCTCTTTTTTGCAGGATTGAAATCCAAAGGCGAAACCGACGATCAGGGTTGCTGTAAGGAGGTTCTTCATATTTTATAATTTAACAAAAGTTAAGGTTGTTTGTTGGTTGTTTCCCGTGATTTTGGTCACATAGGTGCCAACTGACAATACACCAATATCAAATATAGCATTTTTTCCGGGAATATGCAAGAAGTCTGCACCGGTTTCCATGCATTTTTGCCCATTAATATTGAAAATTTCCATTTTCTCAATTTTTAGATTCAGGGTTGCCAGTTCAAGATATCGCGTGGTAACAGGATTGCCCTTGATGACCACCCAGTCTTTGAGGGTTTTATCCTGATTCATGCCCCCAAGGGATGTTTTGGCCAGTACATCTACGTTTGGATCGAATTGGGCCGTGTCTACAGCAAATGGCAATGATAAAGCAAAGGTTTGCTCCAATTTGTTGGGCATAAGGGTGATGAGGGTGTCCCGGTTATTACCCTGGAATAAAATGGGTACGGGAACTTGAAAAAACGGCACAGATGGGTGAGAGGGTCTTTGTTTCACCGTCACCTGCATGGAAGAACCTTTTTGCACCCAGTTGATGTTTAGGTACGGAAACCCTTCCCCCATATACCATCGCAGGAAAAAAGTATCCAGGTTTTGTCCGGACTCCTGTTCCATCAGCGTTTGTAAATCTTGGGTTGTTGCAAAGCCATAGGCGCGCGGACCGGTCAGGAACTTGCGGCAGGCATTATAAAACGCAGAATCACCGACTTTCACTTTCAGCATGTGCAGCACAAAAGCGGCTTTATTGTAGGTAAGGCGCCCGCTGAAAAGGCGATTAACCTGGGTGGTGTCTTTTGGGAAAATGCTGCCGTCATCCACTCCGGTTACTGCATCGCGGATTTCTCGCATAATCCTTAAATACTCGGTTCGTGGCTTGAGGTATCGGTAGCTCAGTGCCGTTAAGTAGGTGGCAAATCCCTCATTCAGCCATAAATCGCGCCAGCTTCCGCAGGTCACTTTGTCACCAAACCACATGTGGGCAAGTTCATGTGCCATCAGATCAAAGCTAAAATTTACCATAAAGCTCATGGTTTGGTGTTCCATGCCGCCTCCCCAGGTAAACTGGGCGTGGCCATACTTTTCTCTCACAAAGGGATATTCGCCAAAAAGACTGTCAAACAGGCGCAACATGGGTAAAATGGGCGCTGCATCGCGCATTAAATCTGTTTTGCTTTGCGGAAATACATAATTCTGTACCAAAAGCGAATCGGTGCGGTTATGAAATGTGGCGTACTGGTTGAATTCTTCGTAATTGGTAATGGCGGTTGCTACCAGGTATGTTGCAATGGGATAGCGGTGTTTCCAGTGAAAAATGCGGGTGGTATCATCCATTTTCTGATCCAAAATCAGCAGGCCATTTCCGGCAACCCGAAAATCGGAATGGGTACTCACCACCATGTCTAAAGAATCAATTTTGTCTGAAAGGGTCTGCTTGCAGGGCCACCAGTAATAGGCGCCGTAGGGCTGACTTAGGGTATGCACACTGGGTCCGGTAGCATGAAAATCATAGACGTAGTAGCCCGTTCCGCCATACAACGCGGGGTTCCCCTGATAAAAAATGGTGATGGAATCGGAGGTTCCGGCCTTCCATCCGCCCGGCTTATGCACAAAAAGCACATCAGAGGCGCGGCTAAAACGAATCTTGGAGCCCCTGTAAAGTACGCTGTCGGTTTGCAGAAAGAACTTCATATCAAAGCCAATGCTGTCTGCGTCTTTCTCTAGGGTGAAGTAGCTGAATACCGAACCTTTAAGATACCCGTTGCGCTTGGGATTGATGCGAAAATTAAGTTTGTGGTAATGAATGTTATACCCGTGGTAAATGTTGGGATTTACCCTAAAATGAAGTCGATTTTCCAGGTTTTGTTTTTCTGCGCAAAGCAGGGCGTCAGGAACTACCCCCTGTGCCTGTGCAGTTGTAAACTTGACGATTAACGCTATTAATACCGGTATAAAACGCAACATTGTATTACAGACAACAAATTTCGGTATAAAACCCTCAGGTATTTGTCAGATTTTATTTTAACACACAAAGATCTACAACCTGCATCAGGATTTACCTTTGCACCGTGAAAAAATCCAGGTGGCCTCTGATCATTATTGTTTTACTGGGCGGTATCTGGGGCAGTTCGTTTATTCTTATCAAGCGCGGACTTGAGGTTTTTCAGCCCATTCAGGTGGCAGGCCTGCGGCAGTTTCTGGCAGGGCTGGTATTGTTGCCCTGGGTTTTTCAATACAGTATGGGAAGAAATTTTCGCAAAGTGGAGATTTCCGGAAACCCTGTAAAACTGACATCCGGTGATTACTATTTTCTGTTCATGTCTGGTTTGGTTGGCAATGGCATTCCTGCCTTTTTGTTTAGTTATGCCGGAACCCTAATTCCCAGTGGGTTAAGTGGCATTATGAATGCATTTACCCCCATGTTTACCCTATTACTGGGCGTTGTGTTTTTCAAGGACCGGTTCACCGGCAATGGGCTCATTGGCGTGGTATTGGGTATTCTGGGTGCAATTATATTGCTGGCACCGGGTTTTATATTTCATTCAGGTCAGTCCATTAATCCTGTGGGAGTATTGATGGTTACCGCAGCTGCCATGATGTACGGTTATAATATTAACCTTATCAAACATAAACTTCATCACCTGCCGGCCATGGTAAAAACGGCCTATCCCTTTTTCTTCATGGGAAGTATGTATTTCATGGTGCTGATGATTACGGGTATCCTGGATCACTGGAATGCATCGCCTGAGAAGGCGTGGGTGGCCTTGGGTTACCTTGCCGTTCTGGGTGTGGTAGGCAGTGCATTGAGCATGATTGCGTTTAATATCCTTATCAAACACACTTCGGCGCTGGTGGCCAGCACCAATACCTTTATCATTCCGGTGGTGGCGGTGGCTTGGGGGATTGTAGAAAACGAGCCCATCACCTGGAATATGATTGTGGGATTACTATTTTCCCTTGCAGGAATCTATCTGATTATCAATAAACCAACAGAAAAGGCATAAAAAAAGCCCGGTTAACCGGGCTTTTAAAATCTTCAAGTAAGAATTACTTGTTTACGGTAGCAGCCAGGGTGGCGCCAGCCTTAAACTTAGCAACTTTCTTAGCTTTGATCTGGATGCTCTTACCAGTCTGAGGGTTACGGCCGGTGCGGGCAGCACGCTTGCCTACTGAGAAGGTACCGAAACCTACGAGGGTAACGCTGTCACCTTTTTTCAGTGATTTGCTGATGGCGTCGATAGCCGCATCAAGAGCTTTGCCTGAGTCAGCCTTGGTCAGTTTTGAACCGGCTGCGATGGCGTCGATGAGTTCTGATTTGTTCATGATATATTTTGTTTTAAAGGTTGTGCCGCTAAATAAGACATGATTAACCCATCCCCACAAGTGTTTTGGTCATTATGCACCTGATTGTAATCCACATTTTATCCGCATTTCAGGATTTTGGTCAGCTTGAAACCCTTTGTCATGGCTATTTTTTGCTTCAAATCATCGCTGAATACCCTATAAACACTAACTTTGTATTATAATGGACATCAAACTCGTACTGAAAGCACTGGGCATAGGCCCACAGCTGGAAAGCGCCTCCTCAGGCACCCAATGGTTAACGGCACTGGGAACATCCACCCGCGATATTATGAGTCCTGTGGATGGCAAAAAAATCACCACATTGGTATTGGCCGGAGAAACTGAATATGAAGCGGTGATGAAGCGCGCCGAAGCGGCTTTTCCAGTATGGAGTGCCATGCCGGCTCCTGCCCGTGGAGAAATTGTAAGGCAAATAGGTGAGGCGTTTCGTGAAAACAAGAAAAATCTGGGTGCCCTGGTGAGCTATGAGATGGGTAAAAGTTTGCAGGAAGGATTGGGCGAGGTGCAGGAAATGATTGATATCTGTGATTTTGCCGTGGGACTGAGCCGTCAGTTGTATGGATTAACCATGCAAAGTGAAAGGCCGGGCCACCGCATGTTTGAACAATGGCATCCATTGGGTGTAGTGGGCATTATTTCGGCTTTCAATTTTCCGGTAGCAGTATGGAGCTGGAACGCGATGCTGGCAGCCGTATGCGGCGATGTGTGTATATGGAAACCCAGTGAAAAAACACCGGCTTCTGCAGCGGCGGTTCAACATATTATAAGGAAAGTGCTGATGGCTCATCAGTTGCCGGAAGGCGTTTTTAGTATCGTGCAGGGAGACAGGGAGATGGGTGAAAGAATGGCATCCGACAGGCGCATTGCACTGGTTAGTGCCACAGGAAGCACCCGAATGGGCAAACGCGTTGCAGAGGTGGTGGGTTCCCGACTGGGTAAAACCTTGCTGGAACTGGGAGGCAACAATGCCATCATTGTGAGCGACAAAGCCAACCAGGATCTGGCATTGCGTGCGGTATTGTTTGGTGCTGTCGGAACTGCAGGACAGCGCTGCACCACCACCCGTCGTGTCATTATACACCAATCTATTTATAACAGCTTCGTTGACAAACTGAAAAAGGCGTATGCGCAGGTCACCATCGGAAACCCGCTCCTCGAAACCAATCTGATGGGACCCCTGATTGATGCAGCAGCCGTAAATGCCTATAGCCATGCACTCACACAACTGCATTCAGAGGGAGGCAAAATACTGTTTGGCGGAAAAGTATTGAATGGGGAGGGGCATGAAAGCGGTTGCTATGTGCAGCCCACCCTGGCCGAGGCCCAAAACCATTATCACATCGTTCAGGAAGAAACGTTTGCGCCCATTTTGTATGTGATGTCATACAACACGCTTGAGCAGGCCATCACCATGCAAAATGATGTGAGGCAGGGATTAAGCAGTGCCATCTTCACCGAAAGTCTTTCAGAAGCGGAAACCTTTCTGTCGGCAGCCGGAAGCGATTGTGGCATTGCCAATGTCAACATTGGAACCAGCGGAGCAGAAATCGGGGGTGCTTTTGGTGGTGAAAAAGAAACCGGCGGTGGCCGCGAAAGCGGAAGCGATGCCTGGAAAAACTACATGCGCAGACAAACCAATACCGTTAATTATAGCGGCAAAATGCCGCTGGCTCAGGGCATCAAATTTGACATTTAATTAGGAATTGTCAGTTTTTTTCCGTATATTTATTTGTTGGCAATTGCCTTGAAAAACCACGATGCAGTCAATGCCGATAGATGAGTAACGGGTTTGGGTAATTGAAAAACCAATAAACTATTACAAGAATAAACCGCAGACCTAAAACTGCTGACCGATAAAGAAGTGGACCTGTCCCGGTTTTCCGCTTCTGGGCACCTGCCGGTAATCAAATCCATAGGCAAAATCCAGTCCTATAAGTCCAAACATGGGCATAAACAAGCGTACCCCTACCCCGGCAGCACGTTTCAACTGAAAGGGATTATAGGAGCGCACATTGTTCCATGCGTCACCGGCCTCCAGAAAGGCGAGGGTGTATACGGTAGCCGTTTGACCGGTGGTGATGGCATAACGCAATTCTGTGGTGAACTTATTGAAAATGGGGGCACCGGCTTCACTGCCCGTGGCGGTAGCGGAAACCGAGTAGTTATCATAGCCACGCTGCGAAATAATTTCAGCGGCTGCAATGTTGAAACCAAAGATACCGGCACCTCCTACCTGGAATCGCTCGAAGAATGTGGTTCCCATTTGTTTGTTGTAATAGCCCAGGAATCCAAATCGGGCTTTGTTCATCAGCACCAGTTTTTTGCTGATGGGCGTAAACCACTCCATGTCTACTTTCCACTTGTAAAATTCAGCCCATTTGTATTTTTCCTGCAGGGTTAACTGAGATACTTCTGTTTTGCGCATGAGCGAAAAAGGTGGGGTTCCCTGTGCGCTGAGGGTAAGTGTACTGCCATTGGTGGGGAAAATAGGATCTGAAACGGAGCTTCTGGTTAGGATAACCTGCAGTGAAGGGTTGTAGCTAGTACCATTGAATCCCCCCGGAAATCCGTAAAAACCGCCGGTAAGGTTTTGCATTTTGTATTGCTGAAAGCTGAAAATATACTGCAGATTAAAGAAGTCATCAGGCCATTTCAGGCGTTTGCCCAGCATCACACTCATGCCGGTATTCATAAAATACTTCCTATTGGGATCGGTTCTTTGCCTAAAGTCAAAAGCATTGATGGTGCGGAACAGGCTCACCGAGAAAGAATTGGGCTTGCGACCGCCAAACCAGGGTTCTGTGAAACTGAAATTATACCCTTGGTAGTTGGAGCCATTGCTTTGGGCGCGAATGGATAATTTCTGGCCGTCTCCGGTGGGCACGGGATTCCAGTTTTTGGGGTGTAGCAGCTGTCGGGTACTGAAGTTATTTAATGTTACACCGGCGGTGCCTATAAGTGTGGCTCTGCGGGTGAAGGCATTGCCCCCCCAGCCACCGGATAATTCAATCTGGTCGGAGGGTTTTTCTACCAGCTTATAGTCAATATCGACCGTTCCGTCAGCGGGGTTAGGTTTGGGGTTCACGTTGAGTTGCTGGGGGTCGAATAATCCGATGGCCGCCAGGTCGCGCATAGTTCGCTGGATTTCAGCTCTGGAGAAAATATCGCCCGGTTTGGTGCGTATTTCCCGCAAAATTACCTTGTCGGTGGTTTTGGTGTTACCGGCCCATGAGATGCGGCCTACCTTGGCCTGAGTGCCTTCATTGATGCGAATTTCAAGGTCTATGGAATCGTTGAAAACACCTGTCTCCACAGGGGTAAGCTGGAAAAACAGGTAGCCGTCATCCATGTAAAGACTCTGTATGTCTAATACACCCGTAGTATTGACGGTTCCAAGCCGTTCATCCAGCTGGGTCTGATTAAATACATTCCCTTTTTTGATACCCAGTACGGTATCAAGGAAACCGCTTCTGTATTTGGTATTGCCTTTCCAAACGATATTTCTGAAATGGTATTTGCTGCCCTCAAACAAATCAATATGAACGACTACTCTTTTGGGGTTGACCAGCGCTATGCTGTCTTTGAGTATTCGCGCATCGCGGAATCCTTTGGACAAATATCCGGTGATGATGTTGTCTTTTTCTTCTTCAAACTTACTCTCAATGTATTTGGAAGAGGCAAAGATGTTTACCTTATGGTACCTGCGCTTGAGTTTTTTGATGGCGTGTCGAAGTTGCTTATCGGTTAATTTTTCATTGCCATGAAACGCAAAATCATACACCTTTACTTTCGGACCTTTGTCAACCAAAATATCGAAATTTTCAAAGCCGGGCATGGGTTTGCCGGATTTTTCGTCTGCAGCAGGCAGGCGATTAAACTTCACTGAAACATTGTAATAGCCCTTGTCGCGGTAATATTGAACTATTTTGGACCGGGTTTTATTGATCAGGTTTGGGGTTATGTACATTCCCCGCTTCAATCCGGCTTCCTCCTTGAGGTTTTTGGCCTGAGAGTTGCTCAACCCCGGGAAACGATGTCCATTGATACGAAGTTGTTCTTTGACTACAAAATTCAGGGTAAGGTTTTTTACACCACCGGTTTCAGTAACGCGCATGTAAACCTGAATATCACTGTAGTAGCTTAGTTTCCATAGATTATCAATGGCATTGGGTATGTCATTACCTGGAATTTTAATTTTTTGTCCGATGCTTAGGCCTGAATACACCACCACCAGCGATTTTTGGATGGGTTTGTTATCGGACTCTTCCACCAGAATATTTTTGATGACAAATTCTTCGGGCTCTGTGAAATTATAGTCATACCACTTAAAAAAACGGGAGGTATCGGTGGTTTGTGCACCCGTGTTCCCAGCCACCATAAGCCCTATCAATAGCAATGCCGCTCTCATATCACCTGCCGTATTTGTTCTCCTGTTTTTCCAAAGCGGCGTTCCCTGCTTTGGTAGTCAATGATGGCTTTATAAAAATCTTCGGTTGAAAAATCCGGCCACAGTACCTGGGTAAAATGAATTTCGCTGTAGGCAATTTCCCACAACAGAAAATTGCTGATTCGCTGTTCCCCGCTGGTTCTGATTAATAAATCGGGATTGGGGTATTTCGCGGTATTCAGCGCTGCGTTCAAATCTTCTTCTCCAATGTTCTCCGGTTCCAGATTTCCGCTTTGCACACGGGCGGCAATCTTGCGCACGGCTTCTATAATATCCCATCTGCCGCTGTAGCTCAATGCCAGTATCAGGGTCATGCGATCATTGTCTTTTGTAGCTTCAACGGTTTCTCTAAGGGTTTGGTTACACCCGGCCGGCAGTTGCTCCATGTTTCCGATGGTTTCCATTCGGATGCCATTTTGCATCAGGCGAGGGGTTTCTTTTTTGATGCTGTCTACCAGCAGTTGCATCAGCGCATTGACTTCAGTTCTGGGGCGATTCCAGTTTTCGGTAGAAAAAGCATACAATGTGAGGTACTTAACCCCCAGTTCTGCCGCCGTTTCTACCACATTCCTCACAGTATCTACGCCCTGTCGGTGGCCAAAAATTCTCAGAAAGCCCTGCTTTTTAGCCCAACGTCCGTTGCCATCCATGATAATGGCTACATGTTTCGGGATCCGTTGGGTATCAATGTGGGATAATAGTTCTTTCTGTGCCACAGGTTTATTATCTGCAAATTAAGGGTGTAAATCGGTAAGATGCCGTAAATCCGATGAAATAAAACCAATCCCTTAAATGTTCATCACCGCGCATGGTTCCTGCGGGTGTGAAAGGCTGGCCGTTTAGTGTCTGGGCATGGCTGTATTGCGCAGAGGCAAGTCCCTGCTTGTCTACCATGGTTTTATAATCCGGGTAAAGACCGCCCACATCGTCGAGGTAATCAGTAAAGGTTTTGCGCCAGCACCCCTCAACCCCAAGCACCCAAACACCGCGATTTCGGGTGGGATTAAGCATGGTTTTAACGCCAAACCCAATGGGAACTGACGGCTGCAGTCTGGAGTAAGGTTTGCTCTGCCCTTCCGTGCGCAGTTTTCTGAGGTTGATATCCTCATTGTCAAGGCGTGTGGGGTCGAATACAAAAAAGCTTAACCCTGAATAGAAGTAGGGGGTCCAGCGTTCATCATTTACGTTGGTGCCGAAGGCCTGAAAATTGAACTCAAACGTACTGCTCATTTCCCAGATATCAGACTGAAAGTTAAAATTGCGATTGGAATAGGCCTTAACACCGGCATCAGAACCACTTACTTTCAGGTAAGCCAGCTGATTTCTCCACGAAAAATAGCTGCTCAGGTTATACCGACTGAATAACATGCCGGAGGGATGAAAATGCTTGTAGAAGGTACCGTGCTCTAAATCTCCGTGATAATTGGAAACACCCGCACCCAGGCCCATTTCAAATCTACCGCTAAAATATTTCTGACAAATAAGGGGTCCCATCGCAAAACAGGTTGCGACAATCAATGCAATTTTTTTTCTTCCAGCGTTAAAACTGGAAACAAATGGTTTTACCACCAACGATTTTTCTTGTAATGGTAAAGTTTAGAAACATATACCAGTCTTTATTGGCCGAATTTCCACGACCTAAGCCATTGTCAAAATTTTGATAACCCAGTTCCGGACCTCTGTCCTTCAGTGCAGCAGCCAAAGAACCGCTGTTTCCACCCACGATTTGATTGTCTACATAATCCAGACTTATATCATCCAGGTAATCGGTAAACGTTTTGCGTACACCAAGTTCCACACCCCAAGCCCACACGCCATTGAATTGCTGTTTATAGCCCATACCTATCGGAATGCTTATCTGTGTGAGCGCATAGCGGCGTCGATCATTGTATTTGGTAGTTTCCTGACCTTCAGTTCCGAGGGGCTGTAATTCTATCCACTGATTGTCGTATTTCTGAAGATCGGTACCATGCAATGCAACCCCGTTGGGGTCGGTGGGCATGTATTTAAACTGGGTTTTGGGGTTGAACTTAAACACAGCGACACCGGCAAAGAGAAAAGGGGAGCGGGGATTGGCATTCTGTGTTTCTCCAAATCCTTTAAAATTCCATTCTACTGTACCGCCAAACTCCACAATATTGCTCTTGAAATTGAGGTTGCGCTGTTTGCGAAACGCATCGTTATCGGCGAAGTTTTTGTCATCACCACTAATTTGACCGAATAGCGCATTGCCGCGCAGGGTAACCCAGTCAGATAAGTTGAAACGGCAAATTAACCCACCCATGGGATTGAATTCCTGCACTGCTACTGCTTTGGCCAAATCACCCATGTAGTTTGATACACCAATGGTGCCACCGAATTCTATGGGCTTGCCCTTAAACAGTTTTTTCTGGGCCTGCAAAGGCACCATCAAAAGGGAAAGAGTGCAAAAAAGAAAGATTTTGGCTGTTCTCATGACCGCTGTTAAAAGGCAAATATAATACTTTGCAATCATTGTTGCTGTGTTAATTAACGAAATTTCAAGCTGATTAGTGCGTGTTACTTTCAGGTACCACCACAAAATACACCCCCATGGTCACAAAATCGCGCAGCCATGGTATGTTGGCGATGATGGCATTTTGCCTGCGGGGTTTGATGCCAAACTTGTATTCATACACCGGATTAAACAAGTAAAAACGCCTTGCCTGCTCTTTAAAACAGGCCTTTTTGCAGATGCGTAAGAATCGGTTGATGGAAATGCCTGTATCCCGAATTTCCTTCATGGTTCTGATGCCGGAAGCATTCACCCCAAACAGTTTCAGCGCCAGCGGATAAACAGGACCCGGTAACAGATGATACCAGGGCATTTTGGAAGCCATTTTCCCGGGTAATACCTGCTGATGACCGCCATAAGGCATGCACCAGGGTGGAAATGCAAAAAATACAGATCCGCCGGGTGATAAAAACTTATGCAGCTGGGGCATGAACATTTCCTGGTTGGGAATGTGTTCAATCACATCTTTCAGTATCACAAGATCAAAGGTTTGTCCGATATCTGCCTGCACATCCACATCGTATATGTCTTTGTTCAAAAAAGCCACCTTGCCGGCTTCAAGTTCGGCTTGCATAAATTGTCTCGCAAACCCCAGACGTGATTCTTCCAGCTCTATGCCAAACGTTTGGCATCCCAAGTCGGAGAAGGCCTTGAGTACGCCGGCTTCACCGCACCCAATCTCCAGTACCCGCATATCCTCTTTCCACGCCCCGGTTTCCTTCAGAAATGGGATGATGTGGTTTTCGGTAACTTTTCGGGTGAGTTCAAAGTAGCGGTTCTTATCGCCGTGAAATTCGTACATGCTGCTGCAAAGAAAACACCGGCGATTGGTTTGAACAATAGTAGGGAAACCTGCCGGTCTGATTAAACCTTTTACAGATATTTGCGTCTAATTACATACATGAGATATTTCCTGATGTTAATGCTGCTGTGGGCTTATGGCGGTATTAAAGCGCAAAACACCTACTATCCTCCGGTAAACCAAACCGCTTTCTGGGATACGGTTTCCCCTAAAAGTCTGGGCTGGTGCACAGACAGTATCGCCCCGTTGTACCAATACCTGCAAAATCAAAATAGCAAGGCATTTATTGTTTTGGTTGACGGTAAAATCGCCATGGAAAAATATTTTGGCACTTTCACCCAGGATAGCTTCTGGTATTGGGCATCGGCAGGTAAAACCCTCACTTCTTTATTGGTTGGGAAAGCCCAGGAAGATGGTAAACTTAAAATCAGCGATCGCAGTGCAGATTACCTGGGCAGCGGCTGGAGCAGTCTTACATCAGCGCAGGAGGATGCCATTACGCTGCGCCACCATCTTACCATGACCACCGGATTGGATGACGATGTTCCCGATCATTTCTGCACCCTCAAATCCTGCCTTGTGTACAAGGCGCCTCCCGGTACGCGCTGGGCATACCACAATGGGCCTTACACCCTTCTGGACAAGGTGATAGAAAATGCCACCGGTTCTACCATGAATCTATACACACAGCAGACCCTGCAAACCAAAACCGGTATTTCGGGCTTATGGATTAAATCCGGCTACAACAATGTTTACTTGAGCAAGGCCAGAAGCTTTGCCCGTTTTGGCCTGCTGGCACAAAACGGCTTCAAATGGAATGGAACACCCATACTGGGGGATACCGGCTATGTTCGGCAAATGGTCAATACATCTCAGAACCTTAATCTCAGTTATGGGTATCTCTGGTGGCTGAATGGCAAGACATCCTACATGGTTCCCGGATTACAAAATGTTTTTCCCGGGTCATTCATCCCATCAGCGCCCAAAGATTTGTATTCCGGCATCGGTAAAGACGGGCAATTTGTGTGTGTATCGCCTTCCAAAAAGCTGGTGATGGTTCGCATGGGTAACGCGCCTTCCGGGCAGCTGGGAGATGTGCCTTTCCTGCTGGGTGAACAAATGTGGTCTCGTTTAAACAGGGTGATGTGCGCCACGACAGGCACAACAGCGGTTCATACAGCCCCGCTCAGTGTTTGGCCCAATCCCGCTGAAAATACCTTATTCATTAATTACACGGGCAGTGCCAGGATTGCAGATCTTTCAGGCCGTTCGGTCAAGACGTTGACAATACAGCATAATCAGGCCATGGATATATCCGGGCTAAAACCGGGCATGTATTGGATTCAGACCGCTGATGGGCGTGTGGTAAGGTTTATGCGCAGTCAGGATTAAAGTCCCTTGTTTAGGGCTGCTCTGAGGGCTTCTTTTTCGATGTAGCCGCTGTTTTTCCACTGCTCTGTGCCTTTTTTGTACAGAAACAGGTAGGGCACGTTGTCCAGTCCCAGTTCTTTCACCAGCCGGGGATTGTCGTCATAGTTAATCTTTACGATGCTGATTTTACCGGCAAATTCTTTTTCAATTTCAGGCAAATAAGCGGTGATTTTTTTGCAGGGAGCGCACCATTTGGCCCAGAAATCGACCAAAACCCACTCTTCCTTTTGGGAGGCAATTAACTGATTAAATTCTGCTGTTTTCATGCCTTTGTCTGCCTGACCGCCCGGACTTTCCACAGCGCGGTTTTCGTAGGTCCAGCGGCTCATTCCGCCTTCCATGTTGTAAACAGCCGGGAATCCCATATCTTTCAGTATTTCGGCGGCACGGGCACTTCGTCCTCCTGCCAGACAGTAAACATATACGGGTTGTGTGGTATCCAGCTGTTTCAGACGGTCAGCAAACGAGGGGTCATTCACATTCATATTCACGGCACCCGCCAGATGTCCGCTATTAAATTCCTCATCGGTGCGTACATCCAACACAATTTTTGAAGGCGTTTTTTTCATACCGGCCTCAAAATCAGCGGTGTTGAGGTTTACAACCGTTACAGACTTTTTATCACTTTGTTTAGGTTGCTGCGAACAGGCGCCTAGTGCTACAAAAACAAATGACGACAACATCATTAATCTCATCATGATACAAAGGTGCAATAAAATTTTCGCCTGTAATGTGACTTAGGTTGCAAAAAAATCATCAGGGTAAAAACAAATACAAGGTTGGGTGGTTTATTGTGTGGGGTAGATTAAGTTTTCATAGCAGACAAGGTCCGGGTTCGTCCCGGATTTTGTCATTTTAAGGGGCTATGCTACTTGCCGCTGCTGCCATAACCACCGGCTCCACGGGACGTTTCGGTGAGTTGTTCGGCCACCATCCATTTCACGGTTTCATGCCGGGCAATAACCATTTGGGCTATGCGTTCGCCATTGGCTATCTCAAAGGGTTCTTGCCCCAGGTTAATCAGTAAAACTTTGAGCTCTCCCCTGTAATCTGCATCGATGGTTCCGGGAGAATTGAGCACTGTAATGCCATGTTTCAGGGCCAGCCCGCTGCGCGGGCGTATCTGGGCTTCATGGCCTTCCGGCAGTTCCAGGGTTAAACCGGTAGGAATCAGTTTTCTTTCTCCCGGCTGCAGCACGATGGAATCCAACAAATGCGCATGGAGGTCCATGCCGGCACTGTGGCTGGTTTGATATTGGGGCAGCGGGTTGCCGGATTGGTTAATGATTTTTACGAGAAGCATTCCTGGGTGCCTCTGCCAGCCACACGGCGAGCAGGTAGGCGGGGATGGTTAGATATGCAATATACGGAATAATTTGCTGAAAAGCAAGGGCCATGTACCCCAAAATGGCTGCAAACAGCATAATACTGATCAAGGTCATGCTTTTATAGGGTACAGGATAATGCCGTTGCCCCCAGAAGTAACCCAGTAGTACCATTCCGCCGTAGGCGGCCAGGGTGGTCCAGGCGCTACTGATGAATGAGTATTCAGGGATGAAGACGATATTTCCAATCAGGGTTATGGCTGCTCCAAACAGTGCTGTGTAGGCCCCCAGTGTGGTTTTGTTGCTAAGCTTATACCAGATGCTCAGGTTATAGTAAATGCCCAGCAACCAGTTGGCCATGAGTAAAACCGGCACAATCTGCATGCCACGGGCATCGGTGAAATAGTCCTGTTTGCGGATGAGCAAGGGTGCCAGCCAATGCAGACAGGCCAGGGTAGATACATAAATAAAGCCGCATACATACACAAAAACAGACATTACCCGGGCGTAGGTGAGAGGGGCCTTGTCACTCTCCGCCTGCTTGAAGAAAAATGGTTCTGCGGCAAATCGAAATGCCTGTACAAACAAGGTCATAACCATGCTGAGCTTGTAGAATGCTCCGTATATACCTGCTTCGTAATCCCCTGCATTGACGGGAAGTATTTTCTTTAGCAAAATGCGGTCAAGGGTCTCATTGATCATGCCGGCCAGTCCTACCACAACCATGGGAAGACTGTATATCAGCAGTTTTTTAAATAACCCGAAATCAAAGCCCCATTTCAGGTTAATCCAGACACGGCCCAGCAGAGGCAGGGTGACGAGGGATGCAACCAGATTGCTGAGGAAAATATATTCCAGCAATCGGGCGGGGTCATACACTGAATTTATCCAGGTATAACCCTTTGCTAACAATAGCGGGCAACCCCACAGAAAGAAAAGATTCAATCCGATATTCACCGCAATGTTAATAGAACGCACCAGCACAAACCGCCAGGGCCGTTCGGTAAACCTCAGCCATGCAAATCCCAGCGATGAAATGGCATCCGCTGCCAGAATGGCTGTAAACCAAACCGCATAATGCGGCTTGGAGGGATAGCCGGCCATGCGCATTAAACCCTCTGAATATAAATTGCCCAGCAGCAACCACAGAAATCCCGAGCAGAGTAGCGCGATGACGGCTGTAGAAAACACCTTTTCGGGTTTGTATTCATCTTTTTTACGGGCAAAGTTGAAAAAACCGGTTTCCAGTCCGAAGGCCGCAATCACTGCGATGAAGGCGGCATAGCTAAACATCACGTTTACCTGCCCATATTCATCTATCTTCCCCAGGGAAGCTGTGTACAGCGGAACCAGCAGAAAATTGAGCAATCGACCCACCATGGTGGTTAAACCATAGGTAGCAGTTTGCGATGCCAGTTTTTTTATGAGGGGATTGATAAGGTTCTTAATTTATCTATCGTAATATTACGATTAAGATTGCCTATATTATTTTACAGCGTATTCTTTAGTATGCTGAAAGTTTGTAAGCGATTGCTTTTTTGCCAAATGGTCAACCGATAATTTCCTGGGGCGTAGGATGCCATGTCCAGCGTAGCTTTCCCATTTTTTATTTTTCCGGACTGCACCTGTTTGCCTGAAACATCCAGCAATTGCCAGCGCAGTTCTATGTGGTTTCCGGTCTCAATTTGCAGCAAGTGAGCGGTGGGGTTTGGAAATACTTTTACCGCGATATCAAGGTTCGTATTCAGGGTTCCTGTCGGTGTAATCACGTACGCCTGCTGAACGCCCGCACTGCTGCTTCCGCCCGTGCCATCGGCTACGGTAAAGGAAGATTGTCCGGTAGTGAAGGTAACCACCCCGCCTGAACCGGTGGCAGTTCCTCCGCCGGAATTAACAGATTGTTGTGCAATTGCCGTTGTGCAAAACAGCATGGTCAACAGATGGAAAAATAATTTATGCATAGGGTAAATTCAAATTAAATGAAAATATTCCAAAAATTGAAATTGGATGTGTAAATTGCTCGGTAAATTCGGTGAATAGGGTCATTTTACGATATGTGTTTTGTCTGGCTGTGTGCGTTTTTGCCAATCATGCCACCCATGCAAAAAGCAAGTTGCAGATGGTGTTCCGATTAGATGACTGCTATTTAGATTCGGACAGTGCTACCAAAAAAATATTACGGCTATTTATCAAACATAATATTGCCGTCAATGTAGGAATGATTCCTTGCAATCCTCAACTTTTCCTTCAAGCCCAGCATCCCGACACCCTGTATTTTCATTCACAAATTGAAATTATTATGCATGGATACAGGCATAAAAAAATAACAGAAGGTGAATTTAAAAATATACCCTATTGGTTAATGCGTCAAAAGGTCAGGGCCGGAACAGATACCCTCAATGAATATGGAATTTATCCGCTGTGTTTTGCGCCACCCTGGAATGCGTATGATAAAAGAACCTTGGAGCTACTAAGAGAAAATGGGTTATACATGATTTCTGCCAATGAGTTTGGCGATAGAAGCAATTCGGATATGTTGTACCTGCCCGCCACCTGTTATTCTGTGCAGGATGCGATTGATCAAATTAATGGCAAACATTACTTTGGAGGGGTGCTGGTTTTGTTAATTCATCCTTACCAGATCAATACGCAAAGTGATTTATTGCTATTAGAGAAATTACTGTTACTCATTAAAAATAAAAACATAGAGACACTCAGGTTTACGGAGTTTGTCAAACGAAAACAAAATATATCTGCTGAAAGAATGAAGCTGCATCATCAGCCACTGATATATGGGTTAAGGAAGCTACAAATAATGGGCTTTAATCAGCGGATTTATTATGATTATTTAGTAGTATATATTATTAATTTAATTGAATGGATGATATTAATTATCATTTTGGTTTTATTTCATATTAAATTTTGCGTAACCAAGTCATACTATACTACCTATATAGTTGGAATAGTATTACTTCTTGGAGTTATGATTATAATACCAAAGCGAGAGGACAGTTATCGCTGGGCGCTACTATATAAAACAAGCATTATTGCATTGTTTATATGGGTAAACAACTTATTGCAATTGCGCAAAAAATCTATACCAAAGCAGGCCAGGTAGCAGGGTCTGCCTCATGCATCATGGCATATATTTTCATAAAGATTTCATCGGCGCCGGGTTTGCTGAAGTAGTCACCGTCGGTGCCGTAGGCAGGTCTGTGTGGTTGTGCCGTGATGGTGAGCGGTGCGCTATCCAGGTATTGATAACCATGCTGATTTTCCAGTACCTGTTGCAAAATAAATGCCGATGCACCGCCGGGTACGTCTTCATCCAATACCACCAGGCGATTGGTTTCCTTTAAGCTTTCCACGATCAGGTGGTTCACATCAAAAGGCAGCAGGGTTTGCACGTCAATAATTTCCAGGCGAATGCCATGTTCAGCCAGCATTTCTGCGGCTTCCATGGCAACGCGGCAGCAACTTCCGTATGTTACCAGGGTTGCGTGTTCGCCATAGCGCAGGGTATCCGGACGTCCCAAAGGCACGGTAAACTCATCCATATTCAAGGGGAGTTTTTCCTTAATGCGGTATCCGTTCAGGCATTCCACCACCAGGGCAGGTTCATCGCTTTTCAGCAGGGTATTGTACATGCCGGCGGCCTGGGTCATGTTGCGGGGCACACACACGTGCATGCCACGCACCGCATGGATGATGGTTCCCATGGGGCTGCCGCTGTGCCAGATGCCTTCAAGTCTGTGTCCGCGGGTGCGGATAATCACCGGTGCTTTTTGTCCGCCCTTGCTTCGGTACTGCAGGGTGGCAATATCATCGCTCATTACCTCCAGCGCATAGAGCAGGTAATCGAGGTATTGAATTTCGGCGATGGGTCGCAGGCCACGCATGGAAGCTCCAAGGCCTTCACCCACAATGCTCCATTCTCGTATGCCCTTGTCGGTTACACGCAGCTCTCCGTATTTTTCCTGCAGGCCGCTAAAGCCCTGATTTACATCTCCGATTTTGCCCACGTCTTCACCGAAGGCGAAAACCCTGGGGTCTCTTTGCATGGCCGCATCAAAGCAGGTGCGAACCACCATGTATCCGTCTACGGTTTCCTCGCCAAATACAGGTAGAACCTCGGGCACTGACAGCGCATTGCCGGGGCTTTGGCTGTGCAAATGACTGCTGTATCGGTTGTGGTTTAAATCGGTAAACTCGCGGTAATAGGTAAGCAGGGATTGTTTTTGGGGTGCATCGAGTGATGCGGTAAGGCGCAGTGCTTTATGCAGCGCATTGCCAATATCCTTACGCAGGGGGTCTGATTTGCTCTGCAAACCGGCGCTGAGTTCTGCAAATTCTGCGGTAGCTACTCCCTGAGCTGCCAGGGTATTGATGATGTTACAAAAACCGGCAACCTCTGATTTGATGCTTCCCAGAAATGAGGTCCAGGCCGCTTTCTGGGCTTCGCGTACGCTTTGGGTGGCTTCCGCCTCAATGGCGTCGGCTTCCTCGCCGGTGGCCAAATCATTGGCAATAAGCCATTCGCGCATTTTTATGATGCAGTCATATTCCTGTTCCCACTCCAGGCGTTCTTTGCTTTTGTAGCGCTCGTGGCTACCACTGGTGCTATGGCCCTGGGGCTGGGTAACCTCGGTAACGTGCACCAGCACGGGGGTATGTTTTTGACGGCAAACGTCGGCGGCCTGTTTATACACTTTGCAGAGCTCGGCGTAATCCCATCCTTTTACCGTAAATATTTCCATGCCCTGTCCAAACTTATCGGTCTGAAAACCGCTCAGGAGGCGTGATATGTTTTCTTTGGCTGTCTGGTATTTTGCAGGTACAGAGATGCCGTATCCATCGTCCCACACGCTCATGAGCAGCGGCACCTGCATGACACAGGCGGCGTTCATGGTTTCCCAGAAAATGCCTTCGCTGGTACTGGCGTTACCAATGGTGCCAAAGGCGATTTCATTGCCTTTCAGGGAAAAGTCGGTGAAGCCGTGCAGGGCGGTGTTTTCGCGGTATAATTTGCTGGCCAGTGCCAGACCGAGCAGGCGTGGCATTTGTCCGGCGGTGGGAGAGATATCGGCGCTGCAGTTGGGGCGGTCGGTTTGGGGCAGCCAGTTGCCTTGATCATCGAGCAGGCGTGTGGCGAAGTGTCCGTTCATGCTGCGACCTCCGCTGGCGGGTTCGCGGTCAGTGTCTGGGTCGGCGTAGAGCTGGGCAAAAAACTGCTGCACGGTGCTCATGCCACGGGCAAACATAAAGGTTTGGTCGCGGTAGTAACCGCTTCGCCAGTCGCCGTTTTGAAACACTTTGGCCATGGCAATCTGGGCTATTTCTTTTCCATCGCCGAAAATGCCAAATTTGGCTTTTCCGGTCAGTACTTCCTTGCGGCCCAGGAGGCTTGCCTGACGGCTTTCACAGGCCATACGGTAATCGTGGAGTACCTGTTTACGAAAGTCTTCCCTTGTGAGGGCTGCGGGGGCATTGGCAGCATCTTCCATTTGTGGTGCAAAAATACGGCTTTTTCTTATAAGGGGTTACTTTCTGCGGCGCAGCCACCAGGCCAGGCCTATTCCCATGATGGCTCCGGCGAGTATGGGCAGCCAGTAATTGGGTTGTTTGGGCTGGGATTGCAGTACAACAAAAACGGTGCTTAGGATTGGCATGGTGCAAAGGTAGGGAGTTCTATTTCAGGTATATCAGCAGGTTTACTGCGTTATCGGCGTTGTATATGCCGCACCTACGGCGCTGAGGTGTGGTTATTAGACGGTGTTATTAAGATATCGCCCCTACGGGGCTTGATGTGCCCTGCTTGTTTGTCGGAAATACGAACCTGAAGCCCGACGGACAGCCATGGGTGTTAGCTCCGGAGGAGCGGCATTTTTGTAGAAAATGCCATAATCGATACACGGAACTCCGAAGGAGTGAAATAACGGATTAATAATAGATTTACCCTACGGTTGGCGTCATCCCCGACCACCTAAAACATTGATTGGCAGGGACGCCAACCACACGGCGACGGTACAGGTCGCAAAAGGGTTTGCTTAGCTCCGAAGGAGCGGCATTTTCATAGAAAATGCCATAATCGATACACGGAACTCCGAAGGAGTGAAATAACGGATTAATCATAGATTTACCCTACGGTTGGCGTCATCCCCGACTGTCTAAAACAGTGATTGGCGGGACACCAACCACACGGCGTAGTGAAAAAATAAAAAATACCATGTATGTTTGTAAATGCTGCAACTGCTACCAAAAAACAAAAGCAAGTTCACATAATGTCAGCGTTTAAAAAGGGGTAATAAAAATAACTAAAATAAGAAAGAAGTTTTACATTTAAACAAATAATAAACATCAATATTTTATAAACAATAAACACATTAAAAATGAAACATCGTATTAAAATAATTATTGCTGTTCTCTCTATGACAACTGTTTTGCCAGCCATTGCACAGACAGAAAACAGCAAAAAACCTGTAGTTCTACCTATTGCTGAAGCCATTGAGAAAAAGCTCCTCGAATTTGAAATTTCAGGTGCTTCCGACCCACGGACTTTCAACGAAGTTGTAGACAGAAATGGAGATCATTTTGGCAAATGCATGGCCATTGTAATGAAAAGCAATATAGACTCAGTGATTCTTGTGAAGATAGATTGTGGAACAGAGTTAATCCCCCAAGACTCAACGTTTCAAACCATGATTGTTACAAAAACGGTTGAATTGCCTTTGTATCCAAGACAAACCTACGCAACAAGATTCTATGCTATGTGCGGGCAAATACATGATGCACCACCATTTCTGGGATCATTATACGAAGTTGGGGGTATGGCTGATAGTAATACGGTTAAACTGGCTCAATATTTTGATAAACAATTCATGCAGAATATGATTGGGCAACACGCTTTATGGGCTTATACGGATAAGGCTGACTTTAAAGAACTTGAAAAATATGGTGCGGATAGTTTGACAATTGCCATGACAACAAAAATATTAGATGATCTTTCTATAAAAACCAATTTGAATAAAGGGAAAAATGGAAAAGATACTTTGCCCGATAATGCTATAAATAATACAATAACCATAAATATCATCATTGTTTATATTGCTGCCGGTATTCTTATATTATTGCTTATTACCACCAGTTACTTGCTGTTAAGAAAAAGTAAGAATTTGAAAGTTCACACCTGAGGAACAGGGTTAATTTTTTGCCTTTCGGTTGGTGTCCTCGTTGACTGTCTAAAACAGCGATTAACGGGGACGGCAACCACACGGCGAACATGCCAAAATTACCTTCACAATTCCCAGCCTTCCCTCAACTTTTGGGGTTAACTTTGCCATGCATGGCCCGCTTCAAACTTCACGCTCCATTTCAGCCCACCGGCGATCAGCCGGAAGCCATACGGCAGCTGGTGGCGGGCGTAAATGAGGGCGTGCCCGCTCAGACCCTGCTTGGGGTGACCGGTTCGGGAAAAACCTTTACCATCGCCAATGTGATAGAGCAAACCCAGCGTCCGGTGCTGGTGCTGAGCCACAACAAAACCCTGGTGGCCCAGCTGTACGGCGAATTCAGCCAGTTTTTCCCGGAAAATGCCGTGGAATATTTCGTGAGCTACTACGATTACTACCAGCCCGAGGCCTATATCCCTACCAGCAACACCTACATCGAAAAAGACCTTAACATCAATGACGAAATTGAAAAACTGCGTCTGAAAACCGTCAGCAGTCTGCTATCAGGGCGCCGCGATGTTATTGTGGTGGCCAGTGTGAGCTGCATCTATGGTGCGGGCAATCCCTCGGATTACGAAAAAACCATCATTAGGCTAAGCAAAGGACAATCTATCACGCGCAATACCGTTCTGTTTCGGTTGGTGGAAAGCTTGTATAGCCGAACCGCTGCGGAGTTTAAACGTGGAACCTTCCGCGTGAAAGGCGATACGGTGGATGTGCACCTTGCCTACAACGATTTTGCCTACCGCATCTCGTTTTTCGGTAATGAAATTGAAGAATTATACAGCTTTGATCCGCAGACCGGGCAAAAAATAGAATCCCTGGATGACATTGCCATTTACCCCGCACAAATCTATGTTTCACCCCGAGACCGCCTGCAGAGCATCATTTATCAGATTCAGGATGATTTGGTGCTGCAGCTGGAGTTTTTTAAGCAGCAGCAACGTTTTCTTGAGGCCAAGCGGCTGGAAGAGCGCGTGAACTTCGACCTGGAAATGATACGCGAACTGGGCTATTGCAGCGGCATTGAAAACTACAGCCGCTATTTTGACCGCAGACAGCCCGGTGACCGCCCCTTTTGCCTGCTGGACTATTTCCCCAAAGACTTTCTGCTGGTGGTGGATGAGAGCCATGTCACCCTGCCCCAGCTACGTGCCATGTATGCCGGCGACCGTGCACGCAAAATCAACCTGGTGGATTATGGTTTCCGCCTGCCCGCCGCCATGGACAACCGACCCCTGCAGTTTGAGGAATTTCAGCGCATCATCAACCAGACTGTGTATGTGAGTGCAACACCCTCCGATTTCGAAATCCGGGAGAGCGAAGGGGTGGTGGTAGAACAGCTGATTCGTCCTACAGGCCTGCTGGACCCTGAAATTGAAATTCGCCCCTGTGGCAACCAGGTGGATGATTTGATGGAGGAGATTGATGAGCGCATTAAAATGGGCGACCGCGTGCTGGTAACCACCCTCACCAAGCGCATGGCGGAGGAACTCACCAAATACCTACAGCGGCTGGGTATCAAAGTGTCATATATACACAGTGAAGTGAAAACGCTGGATAGGGTGGAGATTTTGCGCAATCTGCGTCTGGGACTGATTGATGTGCTGGTGGGCGTGAATTTGCTTCGCGAAGGTCTGGATTTGCCCGAGGTGAGTCTGGTGGCCATTCTGGATGCCGACAAAGAGGGTTTTTTGCGCAGTGAAACATCCCTGGTGCAAACCATAGGGCGTGCGGCCCGAAACGACAGAGGCAAGGTAATTATGTATGCCGATGTGATGACGAAGAGTATGCAGAAAACCATTGATGAAACCAACCGTAGGCGGGCCAAACAGACGGAGTACAATGCGGTCCATGGCATAGTGCCGACAACGGTGCGCAAAAGCCGAGAGGAGATTTTAAAACAGACATCGGTGGCGGATGCGAAAAAGGGCGATGTATTGCCCACCTACGAGCCGCAGGAGAACCTGGGACTGGCAGCGGATCCCGTGGTGCAGTATATGGATAAAAACTCACTGGATAAAGCCATTGCACGTACCGAGAAAGATATGCTGCGAGCCGCCAAAGAAATGGAATACATGGAAGCTGCCCGCCTCAGGGATGAACTGGAGGTGTTAAAGAAGAAGCTTAAGGAGCTGGAATGAGTGTTGGCGAGGACGCCAATCACACGGCGAAACGCCCACCGGGCATTGAGTATCAGCTCCGAAGGAGCGGCATTTTTATAGAAAATGCCATCAACATGTCCAACAAGCGCCGTAGGTGCGACATAACAGTCAGTTCCACAGCGTGCCGTCCAGCCCCAGAATAATGCCCATCCACAGGGCAATTATAAATAGCAATAGGCCGCCAAATATGCCCAATATGCGTTTCCATGGGGTTTTTAAACCCAGGATGTCGGGTAGCAGTAGGGCAATACCGCCAATGCCTGAAACCACCGGTG
This sequence comes from Flavobacteriales bacterium, assembly GCA_947496375.1. Taxonomy (GTDB): domain Bacteria; phylum Bacteroidota; class Bacteroidia; order NS11-12g; family UBA955; genus RGEC01. Next base: position 70,461 of record CANMCY010000002.1, on the reverse strand, counting down.
TTACAATCAGCGGGCGCAGCATCCAAAAGCGCCCCCATTCCGGGTTGGGTTGGTCAACCCCTGAAATAAAAAGGGCGATGAACCCCAGCCCAACGATGAAGCCCATGAGGGCATTGAGCAGCATGGAGCGGGTTTTGGGTTTGTGCAGGCGAAATGGCATGGTGCAAAGGAAGGCCTGTGGTGGCAGGACCGGTATGCGATTTATCATGTTATATTAATTTTCGATTTAGGGGTGTCGCATTCAAACATTGTATTACTTGTAATCCAAAGACAATTTATAATTCATTGGTAATTGTTACATTTGTATTGGCCAAAGAAACCATGCGTCAACAGAATATTCAAATACGGTTATTAAGTTTAGTATTGCTATCAGGCTTTATGTTATCAATATTTCCTTTAAAAAGTGAAGTATCTCCAAAAATGTCATATACAAAAACATATCAGAAGAATTTTTATGGCACCATAGGAAATCTAGGGGTAAGAATGACATTAAATATACATGAGAACACAGATGGTCCTGTTAAGTACGATGGTTATTATTCTTACAATCATGTAGGCAAAAACATCAAACTAAGTGGCATTTGGCCAATGCGACCCGGTAAGGCTACACATATTCAATTAACAGAAAAGGTTGGAGGAAATGTTACCGGCACTTTTAGCCTTTTACCCAAAAGCTACAGTGATTACACTACTCTCATTGGAAGTTGGTACAGTACATCAGGCAAACAATTAAAGGTGAATCTAAGAAGTGTAACTAAATAAGCGGTAATTTACAATGACTAAATATTACATTCAAAAAGGAAATCAAAGAAAAGGACCATATGATATACACGAACTGATGAATCAGGAGGTGTTTTCGGATACCCAAATTTGGTTCGATGGCCTGGAAGACTGGAAACCGGCTTCAGAAATTACTGAATTAAAGCCCGTAGTAAGAGAAAAGAAATCAAAGTCTGTATCAGTAAACAATATTGATAAATATAAATGGTTAATTGTTGGTGGGGTTATCGCAATTATTGTTTTTTCCATTTTATTTTTTAATAATAGAAATGAGTCATATTCATCTATTAGTCCAGAAATGGAAAAGGAAATTGCAAATTCCTCAGCGGGCAATGCCAATCCGGCAGATGATGAAGTAATGCGCAGGCAGCAACAAACAGAAAATATAGAAAATAATAAAAGATACATACGAAATAACTGGTTTAATTATTTTAAAATAGATAGAAGTGACTTTACCACGGAAGGGCTTGGTGGCATATCAGGACTAAGCGTTTATTTTGAGAATAAAACCGGATATATGCTTGAAAATGTTTATGCAGAAATAGATATTTATACAGCCAATGGCTACGTATACAAAACGGAAGTTATTACATTTAACAATGTACCGGCCAATTCGCAACAAACCTATAATGTGCCCTATTCTAATCGCGGTACAACAGTTAGCGAACCCAGAATTACATATATAAAATCTGCACAACTCAACTTCTGCTTCCAACCTGAAGTAAACGCTTCCGGAGATGCAGGAGATCCATTCCGTTGCCAATAATGAAAAGCCATACCCTACTATATATTTTAATTCTTGGAAACCTTTTTATTTCTTGTAAAAAGGAAAAAGAAACCATTAAACCCGCATCAGACATCAATGCGGCTGTAGATCAGGTACCCATACCCGGCAATATCCCCACCAACGGCATAAAATACAGAGATACAGCGCTTGAAAATGTATTGTTAAACGGTGTTACCAGCAAATGCACCACCTACACGGCAGAACGCGTGCAACGCCTTAGTTCATTTGATTACTTCTATGCCGATGATAAAGCCGATATATGGCCGGGAAATATTGTTCAGAGCAGTTATTTAAGAAATTCAGGTCGCCTGGTTTCATTGGGAAATTTCCCGCGAGATAACATGAATTACACCATTCAGGGTACCATGGGCTCAACCGGTTTTTCGTTGGGAAGTCCATCCAATGCAGCTTATCAAAGCGAATTTGATAATAAATCCAAGTATTTTTGGTTTATGCCCCCTGTATACACGTATCAAAAAGTACAAACTACCTATTCAGAAAATCAGGCGTTTGTGGATTTGGGCCTGGACTTTGGATTCTTAACAGGAGGATTAAGCAGCCGTTTTCAAATTAACAATAGCACAGGTAAGACAACCATGTTTATGATGGTTAGAAACGTATATTTTACCGTAAGTGCAGAGTATCCCTCAAATCCCTCGGGGTTTTTTGGTGCCAATGTGAATGTTTCTGACCTAAAAAGGGTACTTATTGCAGACAATGCACCTGCTTATATCGCAAGCGTATCCTATGGCAGGGTTGCTTTGATAAAAGTAGAATCAGCTTACAGCCAGCGGGAAACCAAAACATGTATTGAGCTTGTATTGAACGGTCTTTCAGGATCTTTGACTACCGGGCAGAAACAGCTGGTTTCCAGTTTACAACTGACCATTGAGGCCGCGCCCGGCCCCGAGACAGCACTGAAAACACTGGACGATGTAAACAAATACATCAACGATGGATTTCAATTTAACCACAGAACCGGCTGTGTACCTGTGGGGTATGAAGCACGTTATTTAAAAGACAATTCACCCTTAATAACCCACACCGCATTGAGTTATAAAATTATTGAATGCCTATGAAAAAGCTAATTTCATCCGCGTTTATGGTGCTTTTAGCCGCAGGCCTTACCCTGTTAAACTCATGCCGAAAAGAACCCGAACCCGTAATCTATAATGATTATGTAGTACCCTACGAAATTGTGGAAGAAACCTTTAGGCTTGGAGCGCGCAGCACAGCTACTTTTTCAAACAAATCAATTATTACCAGAACCATAAAATTGCCGCCCAGAACGGTTTACTGGGCTTATTGGATGGGGGCTGGTCCTGAACCGGTAGATGCGCTGGCAAAAGTGGTTCTTCCGGCTGCCGCATCGAAACTCACAAAAGACCCTTTTGTTGCCTATGCCTGGGGGTTATTGTCTGCTTTAAACCTAACCGAAACCGGCAAACTGAATGCTGATTTGTTTTTTATGACATCTGACCAAACCGATAAATTTAGCTTCACCAATTCTGATTTTCAGTATTTTATAGCCAAGCCTCAAACTAAAAACATCCACGATAAATACATTGACATTTTAGATACACCCATGGACCAGGACAGAACCATTACCATGGGGCTGCGAAACCAGAATTACACCAGTGGAGTGGACGTGAAAATGAAGGTATGGGCGTTTGTGGTGAAGCCATTATAACCATGAAAAGGGTGTGTTATTACGCCCGCTATTTTTCCTGTATTTCATATCCATTCGAAGTACACTAAGAATTAGTATTCCTTTTAAAAAATCCCTATATATCCGTCGCGATTTTAGTACTGACTTTCGCTAAACCGCCCTTTTTAATTCTATTACAATATTAGAGCTTGTTGCTTTTATAGTATACAAGATGTAGTTTGTTTTTAAACTATTTATAAATACCATCCTATATCATTCGAGTAAATTTACACTTAATAATTTAATTTTGTCAATCTAATAGATATTGGTTTTATTTGTATAACCATTGATTGGCAATGCGATTATGAAAAAACCAAATCCTATATTTGTCTTGTCTGCATTGCTCTGCATTGTTACAGGGATTCACGCTCAGCCATTGAAACCTGCGCTAAATAGCGGCCTGGCTGCTCCATCAGATTTTATTAAATCCAGAGAATTTTCCGCTGAAATGGGTGGCGTGATAATTCCGCAAACAGCAGATCTACTTTGGACCCCCATTCTCACTACCAAGTGCATTAAACAATACAAACACAATGACACTTTGCTGGAACAGATAAAAAATAGCAAGAATTTGATGAAGCAGCGTAATGCGATGCCCGCTGCAACAGAGGAAAAGGTACAGCGAAGGGTTGCACCACCTGTTATGGGTTCGAATTTTGAGGGTAATCGGAACAATGGTTATACACCCATGGACAACTCCATTGCTATTTCCAATTCAGGATACATCGTCAGCGTTTCCAATACCCTCATTCAGTTTTACAATACAAATGGACAATTGCTGTACACTCGTTCTATCGCTACCTTCTTCAACGATGCAAACATCTCCTCGGTTTGTGACCCTGTAGTATTGTATGATGCCGGCGAGAACAAGTTTGTGTTTTTCGCACAAGAGTGCTCAGGTTCTTCTGCCAATTCGCATTTGCTCATTTGCTTCTCAACAACCGATAACCCCAATGACGCCTGGTATCGGTATAAAATTACCGGTAATCCATTAAACAATAGCACATGGTTTGATTACCCCAAAATGGCGGTGTCCACCAATGAACTGTATATATCCGGCAATGCATTCACCAACAATGGCACATTTGACAGGGCACTTCTTTACCAAATCAACAAAAAAGCGGGTTTTTCCGGGCAGAGTCTTAATTATCAATACTGGCAAAGTCTGAAAAATGCCCCATTTACACTCTTGCCTGTATCGGGTGGTCAGGGTAATTACGGCCCCGGTTGCTATCTGGTATCTACCAGTCCGGCAGGTGCTTCTACCATCAATTTGTATGATCTTACCGATGATATGTCGGCTACAGATGAAGCCATCAATCATTACAGCATCAGTACCAAGGCCTATTCGCCGGCCGGTGACGGCATTCAGAAGGGCAGCACACGCAAGATTGATAATGGCGACTGCAGGGCATTGTCGGGTTTTTACCTGGATGGCACCATTCATTTTGTCTTTCATTCCGATTATCAGGATGGATATAATGGAATCAACTATAATCGGCTAATCGTAAAAGACCTGACCAATACCTCGTCTACATTTGGACTTATAGAATATGAATATGGTTACCCGGCCGCAGCATCCAGCGGCACTACATCCACCGATAAGTCTGTTTTGATTGGATTTTTAAGAACTGGCGCCAGTATTTACCCGGAAATAAGGGCTGTAAATTGTGATCACAACATGCAATGGAGCCCGTCGATTGTAATCAAATCAGGTGAGGATTTTAGTGACTATTCCGCTCCGGCAAGCAAACCTGAACGGTGGGGCGATTATACCGGAATTGCCAGGAGATACAACAGCACAGGTCCGACTTTGTGGATGAACGGTATGTATGGTTCAGACATGAATGTATGGGAAACCTGGATTGCTTCCATAGGGCAAAATCCTGCTTCCATCCACCAATCCAATAGTAACATCAATAAACCCGCTACAACCCCTAATCCCATCATAAGGGAATTTCTTGTCAGTTTTCATAATCCCATAACTACAGATATTGATATTAATATTTATGACAGCAAAGGTTCACTGGTAGCGAATTTGTTTAATGGCATCTGTCATGCAGGAGACAATGCTTTCAGCTTTAATAAAACACCCCTAAAACCCGGTGTTTATCAGTTAATAATAGCGTCTAATGTAAATGTTTTAAAGAATGAAAAAATTATTATTGCTGAGTAATTTGTTGGTTATATTTAGTTTGTTTTTTGGCTGTCAATCTGCAAAAAATAATACAACTGCAAAGTCGAATACGGTTCAAAAAGACGGAATTAAAAGTGGAGTTTTAACCCAAGATACCGTAATATCCAAGAAAACGAATGCTACGCCAAAAGACAGTGCTAAATATGCCGGGGATTCCCTCAAAGTGAAGCGCATAGAGCATGGCACTGCAAATCGTCAGCACCTGGATAGCATTAAAAATCGCAAAACCAAGGGGAAATAAATTCAATGAAATAGATGTCATCTATGTATAAAAAAGGGCGGGAATTACCCCGCCCTTTCTCTTTAACCTGCTTTCCTTCTATCCTTTTGCATGTCCATCTCCTGCCGCCCGGGCACCCGGAAACCCAGGGGAACACCTGATGCCTTTACATTGTGGTAGCGCTCGGTTTCGCACAACGCCATGAGCGTATTTAACCGCGTGTCCTCCAGACCCAGCAGTTTCTCGGCGGCAAAACGCCGCGCTATATTGGAGATTTCACCCGGGGTTAATGCAAATGCATTGGCCAGCAATTCCGCCTCAGTTTGGCGCAATCCCTTAATCTGGCTCTTCCAGATAGCCGCTACTGCCTGCGTATTGGGTGGGTCAAACTGCAGTTTGATGGTCCAGCGCCTTTCGAATGCCGGATCCATGTTTTGGGTGAGGTTGGTGGTGCCAATCAATATGCCTCCGAAGGTTTCCATTTCCTCCAGCACCAGATTCTGCAATCCGTTTTGCATTTGCTCCACCCCACTCTGTGCATTCAGGCGACGGCCGATAATCTGATCGCATTCGTTCAAAAACAGGATGGGTTGCACTTCCATGCGCTCCCAAACCCGGCGGTAATCTGAAAATACCCGTTTAAGGTTGGCTTCGGAATCGCCCACCCATTTGCTCATGAAATCGGTAACCTGTATTTTCATTACAGGCCTTTTGGTGATGCGCGACAATTGCAATGCAAACTCGGTTTTGCCGCAGCCGGGCCCCCCGTGAAACAATAGGGTAATACCCCGCATACGGTCAGTCTTGGACATGCTGCTTTGATAGTTTCTGAAACCATCCACCGTTAACAGGCGGGTGAGGCGCTCGGTTTTGCGCTGCAGCTCAGGGCTAAAGTACAAGTTTACTTTACTCACCTGTTCGGGCTGTATCATGGGGGTGCGCACCGATGCCATTTTGCGGCGAATCATTTTCAGGAATACGGGATCCAGTTCGCCCAGAAAATGCTCAAAACCGGCCTCTGTGAGTTGCAGGTCCGGGTTAAACTCCACCACATTAGAACCGGTTATTTCCACCAGTCCCTCCTGAATGGGCTGCCAGGTTCCTTCCAGGATTTCCTGTCTCAGGCGCTGTATGTCTGAACGGCAGATATGGATATAATTATCCAGGTACACAAAATTGAAGGGCTCATTTTCAATGGCGGCCTTGGTGCAAATGGCCAGCAGGGTAAACCACTCCTCAATACCGCAAAACATCATCTTATCTTCGATGTATTTTATCAGTAACAGGTCTTTGTTGTGGCGCTTGGCCAGTTCAATTTGTTCTCCCACGTGCTTGGCCAGCATGTGGTCGCGGTCCAGTAAACGGCGGCTGACAAATTGCAGGGTGGCATCCAGACCCTGAGGGGCCGCACCTTTGAAACCATCGGCATCATCTTCGTCAATGGCGCGTTCGGTCTCGTTACTAAGGCAATAAGACGCACAGCCGGTTTCACGGTCTCGGTTGATGTCCAGCACCCCCGTAGCACACAGCCGCCTCAATACGGTGCGCAAACGGTTGCCATTGGTGTTGCAGTGATTTTGCAACAGCTGCGTGCAGAACTTTTCCCCAACGTTCAATACCTCTTCACCCCGCACAAACACAACGGCAACCACCGCAACCTCTTCCAGGGCCAGCCGGATCTTGTTGGATAGCCCTGAGAGTGCAGGCATGTCATTCCAGGCCCTGCCAACCATGCAGGTTGATTGAATTTCCAGATACGCCGAACGCAAAGCGCTCTCAATGGCAGAAGAATGGGAAGGTTTTTTATTTTTCATGATATTATTTTTCTTTTTTAAGCACAAAGGGGGAGGGAGCCACTTTTGTGGTGTTTTTTGTTTTAGCGTTAAGTTGGAAAAGGGATGAACAACAAATATAATATACAATCTCCAAAAATCCAAATTTTATTGCCACTATTTCACGATTATTTTGCCCCGTTGTTTATGCACAGTCGTTCACAAAAAATTTTTCAAAAAAATTTGTTTATTTAGTAACTTTGCCTTACATTAATGCGTAGCGCGTGCGTACGCGTTCCTTTATAAATATGGGAGCTGACAAACTGCAAAAACATTGATATACAATGCTTTCATGAATATGAATCGGCTTTCATTCAATAATGACGTGCCTTCTGCGGTCTAAGCATATCTCAAATAGCCGTCAGTGTTAATTCACACAAAAAAACAACCCGTATTTATGTATGTGTTTTGCTAATTATGCATTATTTTTCGCAATCAGATTTGCCTAAAACCTTTAGTGTTCCTCTCTTGCTTCTCTACAAAATACTTTTTTTGGCATACATTTGGAATAACGATTAACAGCATGAGAAATTTTGTTGCCGGCCTGCTTTTGCTCTTCCCCTTTTGCCTTTGGGCCACCAAAGACAGCGCATTGCGCTATGCCAATGCCATCTATGAGAAAGACATTCGCACCGTTAAAATGGAAAATTCTACCTCGGGATTTCCTTTTCCCCTGGTGCAAATGGGTGAAGCCGGCTCCCTGAAACTGGAATTTGATCAGCTTACTGATGAGCGGGATTACTATCAATACACCCTTGTACACTGCGATGCCCTCTGGAACCCCTCTGCTTTGCAGAAAAACCAATACCTGAACGGACAGGGCTACGAAAACATCGAATCGGTTACTTTCAGCAACGGTACCCTAATGAAATTCGTGCACTATGAGGCCCCCGTGCCTTCTGCGAATACCACGCCGAAAATTTCGGGAAACTACCTGCTGACGGTGTACCGCAATTATGATGAGACCGATATTGTGCTGTCTCGTCGTCTGGTGGTACTGGATATGAAGGGCCGTGTGGATCTTACCGTCATTCAAAGTTCGCAGGTAGAACTTCGTCCCACTCACCAGCAGGTGAATTTCAACTTTGTGCTGACAGACAATTACTTTATGCCCAAACCCTACCAGGACCTCAAGGCCGTCATACTCCGCAATGGGGAATGGATAACAGCCAATACCGGGCTGGCACCTCAGTTTATTTCCGGTAACAGCTATAATTACCAGTACCAGACAGGCAATCAGTTTGAGGGGCTGAACGAATTCCGTTTTTTCGACATCCGCAGTTTTCGCCAAAGTACTGCCGGAGTGAAACAGCGTTTCAATGTGGCCGGGCAAAAGCATATTGTGCTTATCAACGACCAGACGCGCCGCTTTGACCGCTATTTTAACTGGGCCGATTACAATGGGCGCTATTTTCTGTTTAGCAGGGATATTCCGCTGCCTTCGGGGGCTTCTGCCGAGGGTGACTACTGCTTTGTGCATTTCACGCTCAAAAGCGATGAAGAGCTTAAAAACAAAAAAGTATTTGTGTACGGTGAACTTAGCGACTGGCGCATACACCCCGATTGTGAAATGTTCTACAATCCCGATAACAAGACCTACGAGGCAGTCATACCCTTAAAACAGGCCTACTACAACTATTCTTATGCGGTTTACGACCCTGCAGACGGCTCGGTGGATACAAGACGCTTCGAAGGGTCTCATAGCGAAACAGAGAACAATTATATGGTTTTGATGTACCACCGCAATCAGACCATGAACTACGACGAACTGATTGGCTACGGACTGGAAAACACCCGGGGTAAGCGTTAGAACAAAATGACCCTTGTGGTTGTTAGTGTATACGCCCATGGAAGAAAACGAAGTCATTGACAACAGGCCCGATTACCTCAAGGATGCCCTGTACCAGGGGGAGCTGAGCCAGGCCCCGTATGCCCTGTCGGTGAGTTCGCCCAAAATTGAGCCCATCGACAAGCGCCTGCTGAAAGCCAATGCCCATGAGGCCATGCAACATCAGGCCCAGCAGCAGATTGACATGCTGCGCAAGCAGGCCGCACTGCTGATACAGCAGGCCCGTGACATAGAAAAGCGATTGGAGGTGAGCCATGCCATTTATCAGGCATCCATCAATTTTGAGCCCGTGATTGGCGGCATTTACCACCTATACCAAAAACACGATGGCACCCAGGTGCTGAGCATGGTGGCGCCCTATGAATGGGGCAAGGAAATGCCTTTTGCAGAATTTCTGCACACGGTGCGATTGCTGGCAGACAGAACCTGGGATGTACTGGCATAAGCCGATTTTTCGATAATACTGCAACACATAGAATTCCCGGGCCAACCGGTAATCGGATTCAACGATTAAACCATTCGCCTACTCAACCCTTTACGGCTTCATCATTTTATGCGTAGTGGCGATAAGCACGTCACGGGGTGTAAAGCTTCCGCTCATGGCCAATATCTTATTCAGCCAGCCGTGAACCACCCTTCTTTTGCCGGCTTTAAGGGCTTTATAGGCCTGTTCAGCCACTACTTCGGGTTTCATCATGCCCATTTGCATAATTTTGGAAGTGCGGGTGGCAGCACGGTCATGAAAAGCCGTTTCCGTGGGGCCGGGGCAGGATACCGTTACGCTCACCCCGGATTGACGCAGTTCGTAGCGCAGTGCTTCGCTGAAGCTGAGTACAAACGATTTGGTGGCAGCATACAGTGCGAAGGCCGGGGCGGGCTGAAAAGCAGCCGTAGAGGCCAGGTTAAGGATGTAGCCGTGTCCTTTGGCTTTCATTTCCATGGCCAGGGCATGGGTGAGCCGGGTAAGGGCGAACATATTCAGCATCATCATTTCCCGGTGCATGGAAAACGGCTTATCCAGAAAATAGCCGGCATCGCCAAAACCGGCATTGTTGATCAGGCAATCAATGCTAAGGTTGTCAGATGTAAGTTGTTGTAACAGGGTCTCCACGTTTTCCGGTTTGGAGAGGTCTGTGGGGTAGCAGTGGGCTTCTGCGCCATACAGCGATTGCAGTTCTGAAGCCACATCCCTCAGGGCAGATTCATTGCGTGCCACCAGCACAACGCGGTATCCGTCTGCCGCCAGCAGTCGGGCAAATTCAAGTCCCAGGCCTCCCGAAGCACCGGTAACAAGGGCTGTTTTTAGGTTTTTCATGCTGTAAAGGTAACAGTTTTGAAAACCATTAATTCAAAATACACTGCGGCTAAAATCCAACCCCATAGTATTTTATTGCCATTGTAATTCTAAAACAAAAGTTACACCCTGATAAGTAACCATTGCGCTATTTGGATAGCCCGCAGTAAATGAACTTGGGAAAAAGCCAACTCCTCCAATTAAATCATTGGGATCGAACGAGTCAAAATCGTATAAATAAATATTCCTTCTAACATTCAAGGGTGTTACTTCAATTGGAGTAGTAATATTCCACTTTATCGGTAAATTGGTGGATACTATATTTTCTTTTCTTGCCGAAGTAGCATCAAAAAGGATAGTTCCAGCATCATTTTTAATTTGTATAAAAACATCTGGTCCATCAAAGGGATCCCAACCAGCACCAGCTCCATCCGTAAATGGCATTGCATTAAGAGTTACTGATTTTATGAAGCATTTTGTTGGTGCATTTTGAATGTTAACCGTTTTTGAAGTAGTATTAGAACCTCCTTCACCGGTTGCGGTCAATTTTACAGTGTATACGCCACCCATTGAGTAGGTGTGCTGTGGACTTTTCTGACTCGATGTGCTATTATCTCCAAAATCCCATGTGTAACTGGAAGCATTTGTAGAGATATTGTTAAATGTAACGGTACAAGGAGCCGGGATATTGTTACCTGAATAAATAAAGTCAGCAACTGGCTGCAGCTTCGCCTTTTCTTTTTTGCATGCTGTAGCAAAACATAGTGACAACATAGATGCAAAAAGTAAAATATTAATGTTTTTCATGATATTAGTATTTTTTGTATTACAAATGTACAACTTGTAATATTATTCACAAGTTATTTTTATAAATCCGCAGCAAACACAGATGACTAAGGTTTTTCGGTCGGGTCGATTTCCTTCACCTTCAACAGGAAATACAAACCCACGGGAATGCTTAGGCCGGCGGTCAGCAGAAAAACGGTCATAGGGCCTGCGATATCCCACAGCAAGCCGGCCCAAACGCTGGCCAGCAGCAACGACAGACTTTGCAGCCCGGCAAATGTGCCCAGTCCTACGGCTTTTTCACGGGGGCCGCACACCTTGCTAATCCATGCCTTCGCAAGTCCGTCGGTGGCAGCAGCAAATCCCCCATAAACAAAGAACAGCGCAATGATGGCAGTAGTGGAACTAAGCAGGGCCATGCCCAGGTAAGTGATTGCGAACAGGGCCAGTCCCAATAGGAAAATCCGTTTCATGCCCATGGTATCGGAGAGGCGACCGAGGGGATAGGCCAGCAGGGCAAAAATGAGGTTGAAGAAAATGTAGAGTCCTACAACGCCGGCGTCGCTCATGCCCAGATCTTTGGCGCGAAGCAACAGAAAAATTTCAGCGCTGTTGATGGAGGCAAACAGCAGCAGACCCCATAACAGGGTGCGGTATGCGGGCGTTGCAGTTTTGAGCCATCGCATACTGTCACTAAAGGTGATGGTTTTGCCTTGCGGGGCAAGGTTGTTTTGTTCTTTGAGGGTAAACAACAGCAGCACGGAGATGATGCCCGGCAGGAAGGCGATAAAAAACAGGGGGATGTAATCTCCGGGACGAAAATACAGCCATATCAGTGCCAGAGCCGGTCCCAGTGCTGCACCCACGGTATCCATGCTGCGGTGGAAGCCAAAAACTTTACCACGGTTACCATCGGTAGAGGCATCAGCGAGGATGGCATCGCGGGCGCCGGTGCGCATGCCCTTACCCAGCCGGTCGAGGGTGCGTACTAAGAAAATCCACAAAGGAAAAGTCATGGCGGCCATAAGGGGTTTGGAAAGCGCGCTGAGGGTGTAGCCCAGTCGCACAAAGGGCAGGCGTTTTCCGCTCATATCGCTCCAGTAGCCGAAGTAGCCCTTGCTCAGTCCGGCGGCGGCTTCAGCAATGCCTTCCAGCAACCCGATAAAGGCCACGCTAAATCCGATGCTGCGAAGGTATGCGGGCATCACGGGGTAGAGCATATCAGAGGCCATGTCGGTAAACAGGCTCACCAGGGAAAGCACCCAGATGCTGCGGGTAATGGCACCGGCGGACATGAGGGTAAAGGTAATACAGAAATGTTAGAGATGGGAAAAGGCGGAACGCGCTATTTTTCTTTTAACACATTCCAAGCCCCCTCATTTTTAGGTTCTCTTTTTTGTATTCAGACTTTTAATAATTTCATTTTTATATCACCCAAAACATCATCCATTCTGCTGAAGGCGAAACATTTATTACCCAAATCTTTCAGCGAAGCGCCAATGTGATATAGGTGAGAATTATCAATGATTAAAAATCGGTCATGACTGCTACTGTTTTCAATGATATTGATGCTGGGATATTGTTGGTTGTGTTTCTCCAAGTCTTTTTTCAATACAGGACGCAGATGGGTATGCACGGTGCAGCTAACGCCTTTTTTTCGCTTACTGAGCAACAACAGTGAGGTTTCGTCTACATAGTTGTCAATTAATATCAGACTCTTATTCGCTTTTTTAATAATGTCGCTGGCAAATACATGGGCATCAAACAGCTGTCCTTCAAAAAAAACACCTTGTTTGGGTGAGGTATTGGTTTCTAAAGCACTCAATATCAACTCCAGTTTGCTATCGGTTTGTAATTGCTTAATTTCCAAACCCTCCAGGCGTTGTAAGAGGCCATGTAAGTTACCCAAGGTTCTGCGCATGGCTACAAAGGCTTGTATGATTTGGATGCTTACATCAATGGCCACTGCTGTATTAAGAACCGCCGATAGCATGGATACACCCTGTTCGGTAAAAACGGTAGGGACTTTTCTTCTGCCACCATGGGTTGCTCTTGAAGTGCCAATTTGGAACCTTAAAGATTTCCATTCATCATCAGTAAGTTGAAAGGCAAAAGCTGACGGAAACCGACTTGGATTTCTATGTACAGCCCGGTTGATGTATTTCGTTTCTGTTTGATACATTTCTGCCAAATCACTATCCAGCATTACCTGTTGGCCACGTAGGTTAAAAATTCTACTTTCTATGTTTTGTAACGCCAGTTCCATGTAGGTTGAATTATATCAGTCGAAAGGTTATTGGGATAACAGCATTGACCCGAAATGAAATTCATATTTAATCACTTGAGCGCACCAAGGAAAATGTAGTTCAATAACCCCGCACCACAAAAATAATAAATATCTACGAATAAAAATGTTTATATTGTTGTTTTTTAAAGGGGCGATTACCATACTTGCAGCACTTTAATTCAGGCATATACGTTTTCTCATCCATAGAAACGTGGTTGGCATGCCCACAGACCACAAAATTCATCCTCGTTTGTACGACCCCTCCGGGGTCGATTTTTTCGCCCCTACGGGGCTAGAGATGTATAACCCCGTTGGGGTCCTGCTTGTACATGGTTAATACCGAAACTATATTTAAAATTCCATGTCTGGCTTTTAATACCGATGCAACCCCAACCTTGGATGGGTTGTTCCTGGCTACATGGCTGTTTCCTAAACCTATCTGTAGAATTCCCAATGTCGCCCCTACGGGGCTAGAGATGTTTGACCCCTTCGGGGTCACGACTATTTATGGTGGCTACCGAGTCCTATTGGCAGAACCCCCCTGTCTTTTTGAACAACGCCTGCAGCGCTGACCCCGAAGGGGTCAAACATCTCTAGCCGGAACGGCGCATGGAATGCTCGACCCCGAAGGGGGTCGCATATTGGCAGAAACAACATCGATATGCCGCGCCTTCGGCGCTAGTAATATTTCGCTCCTATGGAGCTACAATAAGTGTAAAATAATAAACCTAAAAACGGTCAACCTTATTCAGGCACGGACAGACTATCAACTGTAGACTGTCAACTATTAACTCTCAACTTCCTCAGGTTTTCCAACATATCTGCTGTCATCCTGTCGAGGTCATAATCGGGTTTCCAGCCCCAGTCTTCGCGGGCCCTGCTATCGTCTATCACGGCGGGCCATGAATCGGCAATGGCCTGTCGGTAGTCGGGTTCGTAGGTGCTCTCAAATCCGGGAATGTGCTTTTGAATGGCCGCCGTAATTTCTTCCGGACCAAAACTCATGCCCGCCAGGTTGTAGCTGCTTCGGATTTTTACTTTTTCTGCCGGCGCATGCATAATGTCAAGCGTGGCTTTCAGCGCATCGGGCATATACAGCATGGGCAATATGGTGCCGGGTTTTAGGAAACAGTGGTGTTTGCCGGTGGTAAGTGCATCGTGGTAGATGGATACGGCATAGTCGGTAGTGCCGCCGCCGGGAGCTGATTTATAGCCAATCAGCCCGGGATAACGCAATGAGCGGGTATCTACGCCCCAGCGGTTGAAATAGTATTGTGCATACAATTCACCCGCCAGTTTGCTGATGCCGTAAACCGTGGTTGGATCCATGGCGCCATACTGCGGGGTGTTGAACCTTGGGGTGTTCGGCCCGAAAGCCGCAATGCTGCTGGGCCAGTACACTTTTTTCACAATGCCGGTATCGCGGGTTGCATCCAGCAGGTGAAAAAGACCGTCCATATTGAGTTTCCAGGCAAATTCAGGCATTTTTTCAGCCGTTGCACTGAGCAGGGCTGCCAGATGATACACCTGGGTGGGTTTATACTTTTCCAGTATTTCCAGCAGCCGGGGTTTATCCAAAATATCGAGTGTTTCAAATGGGCCGGTCTGAAAAACGGCATTATCGCTTTTTTTCACATCGCTGGCCACCACATGATTTTCGCCATAAATACCCCTAAGGGCTTCCACAAGCTCAGTACCCAGCTGTCCGCAGGCACCAATCACCAAAACAGTTTCTTTCTGCATTTCACTGCAAAGGTTCACAAAAGGGCATAATTTACAAAATCCATTTATCGACGTACCTTTGCCTTCATTGAACGCAAGGCAAATTATCATCACCGCCCACAGGGGTTTCAGGCAATTGCTCACACCGGTGCAGCAGGGCAGAACCCGGTTGATTATTTTCGGTCAGACCTTACTTGCCTTTGCGGATATCATTGGTTTGGGAAGTATGGTTCCCGTATTAATGCTGGCACTGGACCATTCTTTTCTGGAAAAAAGCAGCAAGTTGAGGTTTATCTTCCACCAGCTGGGATTTACTTCTGAGGCCAATTTTCTGAAAACCCTTATCATCATCATTCTTTTCTTTTTTTTGGTGAAAGGAATACTGGCATTTTTTCTGCAGCAATACATTCGTAAAACCGCTTCTGAAATTGCGCTGAGTCTTTCCGGTCGGGCTTATAGCCGTGTTTTTCAGGACCGATCCTACGACCGCCTCAATCACGATGGGCCCGGGTTTAACGAAGTGGTGTTCTTTTCGCCGTTTTATTTCGTTTCCGGAAGCTACATCCCGTATCTGACCCTCATGAGTGAAATGGCCATTGTGGTGCTGCTTACCGCATTTTTTACCTGGTACAATCCGTTCATCTTTTTTCTCATTGTCGGGTTGATTGGCGGTGGTTTTTTTCTGGTGAATCGGTTTGCGCGAAGGCGAATTACAGAACTGGGCGAGGCCGGAGCACAATTCAGAGACAGGGCATTGCGGGAAATTAACTACGGCAGTGGTGGTTTCACTGATATTATCACCCATGGTGCGGAGGATTATTTCCGTGAAAAAATGCTGCGGCATTTCCGGGGTTTTTCCGAAAGCGGAATTCGTGCTATCAACCTGCAGACATTGCCGTTCAGGGTGAACGAAATGATAGCGCTGATGGGCATTACCCTGCTGGTGATTTATGCCTATTTTTTCTCCAGTGATAATATAGGTCAGGTGCGCGCCCTGGCTGCGCTGTTTGCCATTGCAGTGTTTAGAATGTTGCCCGCTGCCAACCGCGTTTTGCAGAGTTTAATGCACCTGAAATTGAGTGCATACACCTATGAACAGCTTAGGCCGGTGGTGGCTGAAAAGTCCCATATACAGAAAAATATCAGTACGTTTAAACAGCAAATAGTGATGAAAGACATTCATTTTGCGTTTAGCGATAAACCTGAAATTATCAGCAACCTGAACCTTAGCATTCGCAAAGGTGAGTGTGTTGGTATCCGAGGGATTTCCGGTGCCGGGAAATCTACGCTGGTGAAGCTGCTGATGGGTTATTATCAGCCCGCATCCGGTGAGGTAATCGTGGATGATCTGAAAATGGATGAGCAGCACAGTGCCCTGGAATTATTTTCCTATTTGGGTCAAGATCCTTACATCATCAATGGAAGCATCGCAGATAATGTGGTTTTTGGGTCTGAGGAAAAGGAAGAATCCCGGATGCTGAAGGCCCTGGATATGGCCGCCTTTACCTGGCCTGAAGCCGCCGGCGACATACTCAAAGAGGAGGTTGGGGATCATGGTTCCCGGCTGAGTGAAGGGCAAAAACAGAGACTAGCGCTGGCAAGGGCCATATACCACAACAGCGAGGTGCTGATTCTGGATGAACCCAGCAGTGCGCTGGACGATGCCACAGAGAAAATCTTGTTTTCTCACCTGCTTGCCTTAAAAAATCTCGGTAAAACCCTCATCATTATTGCGCATCGCGAAAAAGTTTTCGACATTTGCGATTCTGTATATACGTTAGAAAACAGGCATTTAACCCCTTACAACACATGAAAGTAAAATTTGCAGTTCTTGGTGCCGGGCACATAGGAAAGCGTCACGCAGAAATGATTGTACGCAACCCGGATGCCGAGCTGGTGGCCCTTGCCGATATTCGTCCCAAACAAACACTGGGATTGGATGCCTACGGAGTGCCTTTTTTTGCTTCGCTGGATGCTTTGTTGAAGGAGGGTCCGGATTTTGATGTATTGAATATTGCCACGCCCAACGGATTGCACGGACAGCATGCTGTGGCAGCCCTAAAGGCCAACAAGCATGTGGTGATAGAAAAACCTATGGCCCTGAGCAAGGCCGAGTGTGAACAGGTAGTTTACAATGCCATGGCCCATCACAAGCTGGTGTTTTGCGTGATGCAAAACCGCTACTCTCCCCCGTCGGTTTGGGTGAAAGAACTGCTGGACAGCGGCAAACTGGGCAAGATTTTTATGGTGCAGGTAAACTGTTACTGGAACCGGGACGAACGCTACTACAAGGCAGGCAACTGGAAAGGCCTGCTCACCCTGGATGGCGGAACCCTGTTTACCCAGTTTTCGCACTTTATTGATATCATGTACTGGCTTTTTGGGGATATCACCGATATACGCTCACAGTTTGAGGATTTCACCCATAAAACCCACACAGAATTTGAGGATTCCGGCATGATTCAGTTTAAATTTCTGAATGGCGGAATGGGGTCTATCAATTACTCCACAAGCGTTTGGGATAAGAATTTTGAGAGTTCCATCACCATCATTGCCGAAAATGGTACCGTGAAAATTGGCGGGCAATACATGAACGAAGTGGAATATTGCCATATTAAGGATTACACCATGCCCGAACTGCCACCGGCCAATCCTGCCAATGATTATGGGCCCTACAAAGGCAGTGCGGCCAACCATAATTTTGTGATTGAGAATGTGGTGGACACCATTTGCCACAAAGTGGCCCCTTCTACCAATGCGCTGGAAGGTCTGAAAGTAGTGGAAATCATTGAGCGTATCTACGACTCAAACACTTACCTGGACAGCAAAAAAGACATTGTTGAAGACAATTATCCCAGGGGATAAAAAAATTTTTAGTTTTTTTTGGGGGTGAGTTTCTTTTTAGTGGTATTAAAGGTCACAAAAAGGAATGAAGGAACAACTCGAATCCAATCTGATTACGAAGTATGCCGCCGGACTCATGTCACGCGAAGAAATGAAGCATCTGGAAGAATGGTTGAAGAAAAACCCTCAGTACAACATTACCGTTGCTATTATTAAGCAACAGGTGGATGCGCTTGTTAATGGGGCAGGAAGGGTGTTGGCGCAATGAACCATAAAGATACGAAAATAAACGGAGATTTCCAAGAGGTTTGGGATGCAGCCGCGGGGTATACCTACGCCGAAGCCGCGCAAAACGAGGAGCAGTGGAATGCATTGCAGGCCAAACTAAGCAGCCGTAATCTTAAAATCACCCATCGCCCATTGTATACCCGTAAATGGTTTGTTGCAGCAGCCACAGTGGCACTGGTGGCCGGGTTTACTGCCATAATATACAGCAATCTGGCAGGCGGACATGTTCAGCCGCTGGTTGCCACCACCGGACCGGGTGAGGTAAAAACCATCACTTTGCCTGATGGTTCGGAAGTTACCTTAAACAGCAACAGCCGACTTTCTTACGATGCTGAATTTAACAATCACCACCGCCATATAGCACTGCAGGGCCAGGCCCGGTTTGAGGTGAAAAAGAATGAAATACTACCTTTCAGCGTGCAAAGCACCCATGTGAGTGTAACCGTGCTGGGAACAGGATTTACGGTGGCTGATTATCCTTCAGAAACGCCTTCGGTTGAGGTGGCTCATGGCAGGGTGCAGGTTGACGCCGAAGGTCAGCGTACCACCCTTACTAAAAATATGATGGCTCAGTTACAAAACGGAAAACTGCATCATGGAATGGCCGATGCTACCTGTCGCTGGATTGATGGTAAACTGGTATTTCACAATGCTCCGCTCAGTGAGATTGCTACCGTGCTGAAAAATCGTTTTGGCAAAGGGCTTTTATGGGAAAGTGCTACCGATAAAAATCGGGTATTTACCGGAAGTTTTGAAGCCGGAACCCCTCCTCAGCAAATCTTGCAAACCCTCAACACTGCGATGGGTTTGACGATGAAGCTCCAATAATATAATTTTCCTTTCTTAAGTGAAATGGGTATCTAAGGCCGTTTCAAACGGCTTTTTACCTTTTTAAGACAACATCCTGTAGGGGCACTGCGTCTATTTCATATATCTTTGTGTTGTTTGCAGCCGCGATGGGTCATATCATTATTTTGTTTGCTTTCTGCAATCGGTCTGTATTCGCAGTCAACCTCCCTGTATTTTACGCCCAATGAAGGTCAATGGAACGAGCCCATTGTGGCCAAAGCCGTGTTTAAGGGAGGTGCAATTTTTATCGAGAAGCAAGGATTTACCATTAAAATGCTGCATAAAGATGATTTGCCCAATGTACACAAGGCCTTTCACCACAGGGGTAAGGACACACAGTTTGCGCTGAGAGGGCATGTGCTGAAGGTTCGATTTGGCGGGTGCAATTCCGGAGAAAAAATTACCACAGAGCAACATGGGGAGGCCGGATATTATGAGAATTACTTTTTGGGCAATGAACCTTCAAGATGGCGAACAGAGGTATATCCGGTAAGCCGCATAAAACTTAAAAATGTGTATCCGGGCATTGATTTTATGGTGTATTCAAAGGGTGAAGAAATTGAGTTTGACTGGCTAATCAATCCCGGCGCCGATGCCTCGTTGATACGAATGGATTTGCAGGGGCAAAACCAACTTTCCCTGACCGAAAAATCGGCGGTTTGTGAAACATCCGTAGGCCAATTCATCATGAAAAAACCCATTGCTTTTCAGGGTGAAAAGCCCGTAGAATGTGGTTTTCAGCGGCAGCAAGAGACGCTCTCATTTGTTGTGGGTGAATATGATAAACGCAAACCCCTGATTATCGACCCCGTGCTGGTTTTCAGCACCTACTCAGGATCACGCGGTGATAATTTTGGTTTTACGGCAACTTACGACTCTACCGGACATTTGTATGCCGGGGGTATTGTGGATACCGATCAGGGGGCGTATCCTGTTACGGCAGGGGCGTTTCAAACAATTTACGGCGGCAGTGGGCCTGTGGCCGCACCTGTTTATTTGCCTTGTGATGTGGCCATTTCCAAATATAGACCCGATGGGACCGGGTTGGTGTATGCAACCTATCTGGGAGGCAGCAGCAATGAGTACCCGCATAGTTTATGCATCGATGAAAGAAACAATCTGCTGGTGCTGGGTACCACCCTCTCCAACGACTTTCCGGTATCGGCTGTGGCTTTTGATAAAACCTACAATGGAAACCACGATATCTATGTAGCCAAATTAAGTAGCGATGGCAGCACATTGTTGGGCAGTACCTACCTCGGTGGAACCGCTAATGATGGCATTAATATGGGGGATTTACACTATAACTACGCCGATGATTTTCGGGGTGATATCCTGGCCGATAAGCGCGGCAATATATACATTGCCAGTTGTACCCAATCCTCCAATTTCCCCTTGCAGAAAGCTGCCTATGGTTCACTGAATGGCGGCTTAGAGGCCGTTGTTTTCTCGCTGAACACCAACATGAGTGCATTGAGATGGAGCACTTACATCGGCGGAAATAGCGATGATGCGGCCTATTCCATCAAACTGGACGATAACGCAAATTTGTTCGTAGGTGGTGGAACGGGAAGCAGCGATTTCCCAATCGCGGGAGCTACTTACAAGACTACCTATCAGGGGGGAAGGGCTGATGGATTTGTGCTGAAAATGAATCCGGATACAGGGTCACTGTTGAAAAGCACTTTCTGGGGTACATCAAACTATGACCAGGTCTATTTTCTGGATTATG
Source organism: Flavobacteriales bacterium (assembly GCA_947496375.1). Taxonomy (GTDB): domain Bacteria; phylum Bacteroidota; class Bacteroidia; order NS11-12g; family UBA955; genus RGEC01. The sequence continues at coordinate 49,286 of CANMCY010000002.1, read as the reverse complement.
ATCCTGACCAGAATATCTATATAACCGGGCAGAGCGAGGGCCGAATTACGCGAAGCGTTGGAAAATACGGCAAGGATAATACCACCCAGTTTATTGGCAAGCTCAGCAACGATCTCGGCAGTCAGCGATGGGTTACCACTTTTGGCAACCGAACCGGACAGCCGGAATTAAGTCCGTGTGCCTTTATGGTGGACCAATGCTATAACATCTACTTTAGTGGATGGGGAAGTGATGTGGGGGAAGGCAATGCCGGCACCACCAGCGATCTTCCGGTTACTGCTGATGCAAACCAAAAAACTACTGATGACGCTGATTTTTATTTACTGGCACTAAGTAAAGATGCCACCAATATATTATATGCCAGCTATTTTGGGGGCAATCAAAGTGCAGATCATGTAGATGGAGGTACCAGCCGATTTGACAAGCGGGGTGTGGTATACCAGTCGGTGTGTGCCAGCTGCCCGGATAATCCCCCAGGCCTGAACGATTTTCCTACTACCTCCGGTGCTGCGTTTCCAACCAATGTAAGTTATCGCTGCAGCAACGCCAGTTTTAAGCTGGAGTTTGGGGTTTCCTATTTCATCAGTTCGCCGTTTACTGCTATTCCCAATCCCGTATGTATGCCCGGTGCCATGCAGTTTACGGTAACCACACCCGGCATCCGGTCTCGCTACTTCTGGGATTTCGGGGATGGAAATACCGATACCGTTGTCAATCCCAGGCACACGTATAAAGCGCCCGGAAAATACCGTGTAAAACTGCGCATGGTTGATTCATCGGCCTGCAATAACGTGGACAGCACCTTTCTGGATGTGGAAGTGCTGGAAACCCCGCTGGCCCTGCTTTTGTCGGAATCGGAGCCGTGTTCTTCGGAATGGAAATTTAAAGTAGAAGGTCAGGGACTGGGTGATCCCTATTGGGATTTTGGCGACAGCACCAATACCAACGGGCTGGAAGTCTCTCACAAATACAGTCCGGGTATATACGAGCTACGCGTGTACATAACACACCCCACCACCGGCTGTAAAGACACCCTGGAAAAACGCATATCCATCAATGCAGACAGCTTGCAGGATATCCGGCTGGCCAATGTATTTACCCCCAATCAGGATGGTAAAAATGATTGCTACCGCGTAGTGGGGCTTAACAAAAACTGCAATACCGGCAGTCTGAAGATCTTTAACCGCTGGGGTGAAAGAATTTATTTCAGTGAAAATCTTGAGGCCTGCTGGGATGGAACGGTAGACAACAACAAAGTTTGGCTGCCTGAAGGTACCTATTTTTACCAGATCGTGCTGAAGTATAAAAAAGACAAAAAGGAAAAGGTGATCAGCGGTTCGGTAAACCTGATACGCTGATTACTGAAAACCGTCTGTTTCGGCCTCAGGAGCAATTTTCTTTACCAGTCCCTGCAATACCTTACCGGGGCCCACTTCCGTGAAATGGGTGGCCCCATCTGCCCACATGGCCTGTACGCTTTGGGTCCATTTTACGGGGGCGGTAAGCTGTGCTACCAGGTTTTTGCGAATGGCATCTTTATCTGAAACAGCTGATGCGGTCACGTTTTGGTACACCGGGCAGGATGGCTCATTAAAGGTGGTGTTTTCAATGGCAGCGGCCAATTTTTCGCGGGCGGGTTCCATTAAGGGGCTGTGAAATGCACCACCTACGGGCAATACCAGGGCACGCTTGGCGCCGGCCGCTTTCAGGGCCTCGCAGGCTTCGTTAATAGCATCAATAGCACCGGAAATCACCAGCTGTCCGGGGCAGTTATAATTGGCGGGAACCACAATACCATTGATGCCTGAACAAATTTCCTCTACCTTGCTGTCTTCCAGCGCCAGCACGGCAGCCATGGTAGAAGGTTGCATCTCACAAGCTTCCTGCATGGCCATGGCGCGCTGATAAACGAGTTTTAAGCCATCTTCAAAGGAAAGTGTACCGTTGGCTACCAACGCGCTGAATTCGCCCAGTGAGTGGCCCGCTACCATGTCGGGATGGGAATTATCCAGCAAACGCGCACGGATAACACTGTGCAGGAATATGGCGGGCTGGGTAACCCGGGTTTGCTTAAGGTCTTCGTCGGTTCCGGCAAACATGAGGTCGGTGATGCGGAAACCCAGAATATCATTGGCCTGTTCAAACAGGGCTTTGGCTTCGGGACTGTTGTCGTAAAGGTCTTTGCCCATACCCACGAACTGGCTGCCCTGTCCGGGGAAGATGTATGCGTGTTTTGCCATGGGGCGAAAATACAATGGGTATAAGGCAGGCGGAATTAAATATTATTCACAGCAGGGGAAATGTATAATTTACAGTAGTTAAATCAATATACGCATTTTCCCTCATATTTCCAAATTTATCCGTCGCTGAGTTCCAGCCAGCGCATGCCTTTTTCGTCAAGGTCGGCTTTTAGCTTTTCCAGTTCGGCAGTGAGCATCACCACTTGCTCGTAGTTATCAAAATGCATGGCCAGTTCCTGTTCTATGACTGCTTTGCGGGCCTCCATTTCGGGAATCTCCTTTTCCAGCTGCTCCAGTTCGAATTTTTCCTTGAAGGATAATTTCTTCTTTTCGGCCGCAGGGGCGGGCTTTTCAGCGGCTTGCTCCACAACGGGTTCCGGTGCAGCTTTCAGTTCATCCTGCAGCTCTTTCCACTCGCGGTAATCGCTGTAACTGCCGGGAAAATCGCGGATTTCACCGTTGCCTTCAAACACAAACAGGTGGTCTACCACTTTGTCCATAAAATAACGGTCGTGGCTCACCACAATGGCACACCCCTGATAATCGAGCAGGAACTGCTCCAATACGCCTAACGTTTCAATATCGAGGTCGTTAGTGGGTTCATCGAGGATGAGGAAATTCGGGGCTTTCATAAGAATGGACAGCAAAAACAGCCGCCGTTTTTCACCCCCTGAGAGTTTGGAAACAAAATCCCATTGCTTGTCGTAGCTGAAACCAAAGCGTAGCAAGAGCTGCGAAGCCGTGAGTTTGTGACCATTGGCCATGGGAATCCATTCGGCCACATCGCGCACCACATCCACCACTTTCTTGTGGTCGTCTACCTTGAAGGTTTGCTGGCTAAAATACCCAAACACCATGGTATCGCCGGTAACGATTTTGCCTGAGTCGGCATTTTCCAGCCCCATAATCATGTTCAGCAGGGTAGATTTGCCCACACCATTGGGGCCTACGATGCCCACCTTTTCGCCACGGCGAAATATGTAGTTGAAATCGTCCAGGATTTTCAGGTCTCCGAAGGCCTTTTTAACATGGTGCAGTTCCAGGATTTTGGCCCCCAGCCGCTCCATGCGCATGGTGATATTCAATTCATTTTTGTGCTTAACGTTTTTGAGTTTTTCCTGCAGCACATCAAACGAATCCAGGCGGCTTTTGCTTTTGGTGGTGCGGGCCTTGGGCATGCGGCGCACCCAGTCCAGCTCGCGGCGAAACAGGTTGCGGTCTTTTTCGGCTTCGCTTTCTGCCACGGCCTCACGGTGGGCTTTTTCCTGTATGAAGTAGCTGTAATTGCCCTTGTAGTGATAAATCTGTCCATGGTCCAGCTCTACGATGCGGTCGCACACGCGGTCCAGAAAGTAGCGGTCGTGGGTTACCAGCAGCAAGGTAATATCGCGGCGGGTGAGAAAATCCTCCAGCCACTCAATCATATCCAGGTCCAGGTGGTTGGTGGGTTCGTCCAGTATCAGCAGATCGGGCTCGCTGATGAGGATTCGCGCCAGGGCCACGCGTTTGCGTTGTCCTCCGCTGAGGGCCGCCGCCACCCGGTTCACATCGGTAATCTGCAGTTGGTTCAGGATTTGTTTCACCCGAAACTCGTAATCCCAGGCCCCCATTCTGTTCATGGTTTCGGTGGCGGTTTGCAAGGCCTGCAAGGCCGCATTGGAAGGATTTTCGTCCTGCAGTTGCAGGGCTTTTTCGTATGCTGCCACGGCCTGTGTGACGGGTGTTTGCTGCAGCAGCACATTGTCTAAAATACTTTGGGTGGGGTTGAGCTCGGGTTCCTGGGGAAGAAATCCCACGGTAATGTCTTTGCGGATGATGGCTTGTCCGGCATCTGGGCTTTCGGCTCCACTGATGATGCTGAGCAGGGTACTTTTACCTTGTCCGTTGCCGGCCACCAGGGCCACCTTCTCCCCTTTTTCGATGCCAAAGGAAATGCCCGACAGCACGGGTCGGTCGTGCCAGGTTTTGTGGAGGTTTTCGATGGAGAGGTAGTTGATTCCCACGGTCGTTGCTAAAAGAATTGCAAAAGTAACCCCATTGGGGAGGTTTTATGTTAATTTTGGCAAACATGATTAAAGGACTTGCAACAGTTTTTCTTGCGTGCTTTTATGGAAATGGGTTGCTGCATGCCCAAAATACCACAGGCGGTCTTCCTGCGGGTTTTATAGGCACATTTGAAGGGCCTGTGTTTGTTTATCCCGGCAGAAAAAACTTAAGTAATAAATATATAAAACAAATCAGCATTTACCCTTCCCCGAAAAATAAGGGAGCACAGCACAACCATGCCTATTCCATGACTTTTGTTTCCAGCAGCGGTTACGACAAGCATTACGACACCTTGACACTCACCGTAAAAGACAGTGCTGCGGGTATTGCCGTTATTACGGGTTATGACAGCCTTGTTATTCCTGCCCGCATTACCGGAAATTATCTGTCTTTCATGAAAGGTCCCCCTCCGGCCCAATTCTCATACATCCTGGCTTTCGAAGATACTGCCGTGTTGTTTACGATGATATCAAATACATTGTGGAGCGTGTCAACCACGCCCGAATCCATACAAAACGGCACCTTTCGGCGGCAAAAAGATCCTGCGGCTTCAGCAGGAAAACTCATACAGCTTGGGTATTTCCCATCGCAGTACACCGCTCCGCACCGGGTAGCAGTGTGGCTTCCCGACGGTTACAAGCCCGGAACATCGCTTCCGCTTCCTGTAATCTACATGCACGACGGGCAAATGCTGTTTGATAGCCGCGTTACCTGGAACCGGCAGGAGTGGGGTATGGATGAGCTTATCGCTGCGCGCAACCAAAAGGCCATTGTAGTGGGTATTTGGAACGATGGCAAAAATCGTAGCGGTGATTATTTCCCGCAAAAGGTCTGGGACAATTACATTTCGCAGGTAGATAAAGACAGCATTATCAACAAAATAGGGGGCGGTGTTCCGTTGTTTGGTAGTGAGGGTACTGCTAACGCAGATGCCTACCTAAAGTTTCTGGTTAGCGAGCTGAAACCTTATATTGATACATATTTCAGTCCGGCCACAGATAAACAACACACCATCATCGCGGGAGCCAGCATGGGCGGGCTTATTTCCTGGTATGCCCTGTGCGAGTACCCTGAAGTTTTTGGCGGAGCCATTTGCCTTTCTACCCACTGGCCGGGTACTTCCCATCTGCGGTATCCGGCAGCTTCTGCTGCGTTTCAGCGGTATCTGGCCCAAAAACTGCCTTCTCCGTTGGATCACAGGCTATTTTTTGCCCATGGAACAGGATACCTAGATTCGCTCTACGGCCCGCACCAGCAAAAGGTGGATGCATTGATGAAAAAGCAGGGTTATGTTTTTGGCAAAAACTGGAAAACCAATGTGTATACAGGTGCCGACCACAACGAAAAGGAATGGCGCAAGCAGATGAAAGAAGCGCTGGAGTTTGTGATGCCTGAGAAATGATAGTTACCCCGGCAATTCTTCCTTACCATCAGCATGCAAAGCAAAGCGGCCGCGGCTGCGGTCGTGCACCTGTCCGGTTTTGGGCCAGGGCCAACCGCCAAACTGCGTCTGGTGGTAATCCTGAAATGCCTGGTAAATTTCCTCTTTGGTGTTCATTACGAACGGGCCATACTGTATCACCGGCTCGCTGATGGGCTTGCCCTGCAATACCAATATTTTGGCGTTTTTTGGGCCGTTTTTCAGTTCTAGATCGATTGAGGCATCCACTTCGGCACCGTGGTAGGCATTGAGGTCATAGCCCGAAAGGGATAGGGATTCGCCTTCATAGAAATACAGCATGCGGTTGATGCCCGAACCCGCAGCAGGCAGGCGGAACGTAGCGTTGGCATCCATGGCAATGTTCCAGATGGCAACAAGGTTTTCGGCAGGCGCAGCCCATGAATCGGGAGGAGGTGCGGGGGCCGTTTTGTCGTGCAGTTTGCCGGCAATTACCTCCACTTCGGTTTTCAGGCCGGCAGCATCGATTTCGTTATGGCGCGGAATCGTGTGGCTCCACAGCATTTTGAAATGCGGCTCCACCATTTTGTCTTTTTTGGGCAGATTCAGCCAGATCTGAAACAGCTCCATGGTATTCTCCTTATCCTGGTGGATGAGGGGAAACATTTCAGAATGCTGTACCCCTTTGCCTGCGGTCATCCATTGCACATCACCGTCGCCGTAGCGGCCAGCAGCGCCAAGGGAATCGGCGTGATCAACCATGCCGCGGCGCACCACCGTAACGGTTTCAAAACCACGGTGCGGGTGGCCCGGAAAACCGGGAACCGAATCGCCATGGTACATGCGCCATCCGTCTTTGATGATGAAATCATCGCCTATGGAGCGGCCTTTCAGCAATTCGGGTGCGGGTCCCATTTGCGCATTGCCATTGGGAAAATAATCTTCGTGGTGTACACAAAATAAAAACGGATCCAGGGTTTCCCACTGAAAACCCAGCTCCATGGTACGTTTGATAGGATTGCTCACTTTTTCTTCTTTTTTTAGGGCTTTGGCCAAACCCAGCACAGGTAGGGTAGCAGCGCCTGCTACACCCAGCCCCAGGCGGGCCAGAAAACTTCTGCGTGGTTCTTTGTCAGCCATATGGATATAACAAAGTTATAAAAAGTTTGTTCAAACAAAAAATAAACACAATCAGGCCTGAATTACCCCCACATTAAAGGGTTTTACCGGTGCCTGTGACGCTGCCTGTATGCCCATACTCACCCAGGTGCGGGTTTGCAGGGGATCAATAATGGCATCTACCCAAAGCCGTGATGCCGCATAGTAAGGCGTGGTCTGGTTTTCGTAGCGCTGTGTGATTTTATCCAGCAGCGCTTTTTTTGCTTCGGGGGTTATTTCTTCCCCTTTGGCCTTGAGACTCATTTCCTCAATCTGCAGCAACACCTTGGCGGCTTGTTCGCCCCCCATTACCGCAATTTTAGCCGAAGGCCATGCCACTATCAGGCGGGGGTCGTAGGCTTTGCCACACATGGCGTAGTTGCCTGCTCCGTAGCTGTTGCCAATGATTACCGTAAACTTGGGCACGGTACTGTTGCTCATGGCATTCACCATTTTGGCGCCGTCTTTTATAATTCCGCCTTGTTCGCTGCGGCTGCCCACCATAAATCCGGTCACATCTTGCAAAAACACAAGGGGTATGTTCTTTTGGTTGCAGTTCATGATAAAACGTGCGGCCTTATCGGCACTGTCGCTATAAATAACCCCGCCAAACTGCATTTCGGTGCTACCGCCGGGTTTTTTGGCCTTGGCCAGCTCACGGTTGTTGGCTACGATGCCCACGGCCCATCCGTCGATGCGGGCATATCCGCAGATGATGGTTTTACCATAATTTTCCTTGTACTGTTCAAACTCACTGTTGTCTACCAAACGGTGAATGATATCCAGGGTTTTGTAGGGCTTGCTGCGGTCTGAAGGCAAAATACCCCAGATGTCTTTGGGATTTTCCTTTGGGGCAGCGGGTTTCACGCGGCTAAAACCGGCGTCGTGGGGCTTGCCCAGTTTGTCCATGATGTAGCGGATGCGTTCCAGACAGCTTTTGTCGTCGGGAAATTTATCGTCTATAACTCCGCTTATTTCGCTTTGTGTGGTTCCGCCACCCAGGGTTTCATTGTCCACATCCTCACCAATGGCGGCTTTTACCAGGTAGCTTCCGGCCAAAAAGATGGACCCGGTTTTGTCTACAATCAGGGCTTCGTCGCTCATGATGGGCAGGTAAGCACCACCTGCCACGCAGCTTCCCATTACGGCGGCAATCTGGGTAATGCCCATGCTGCTCATGATGGCGTTGTTGCGGAAAATGCGTCCGAAGTGCTCTTTATCGGGAAAAATCTCGTCCTGCATGGGCAGATACACCCCGGCGCTGTCCACCAGATAAATGATGGGCAGGTGGTTTTCCATGGCTATTTCCTGGGCCCTGAGGTTTTTCTTCCCGGTAATGGGAAACCAGGCGCCGGCTTTTACGGTTGCATCATTGGCCACAATCACGCATTGCCTGCCGGATACAAAACCGATTCCTGCCACTACACCGCCGGCAGGGCATCCGCCATGTTCCGGGTACATTTCATAACCGGCAAACTCCCCAATTTCAATCCACTCCGAGTTTTTATCACGCAGGTAATCGATGCGTTCGCGGCAAAGCATTTTGCCTTTTTCCTTTTGCTTGGCTGCGGATTTGGCACCCCCGCCCTGATGAATCACTGCCAGTTTTTGCTTCACTGCATCCCAGGCCTGCTTATTCAGGTCTTCGTTTTTATTGAAGTTAATATCCGTTGTAGCCATTTGAACGCAAATTTACGGGTGAAATGTTAAATACTTCCATCCATGAAACCGCAGGGAGATTTCGGGCTTGAAGATGGCGTTTAGTATCTTTTTATGTCTTAAAACGTTTAATCAAATAAGCGAAATACTTATTAAAAGCTTATTACGTTAAGCAAAAATAACAATAAACAGTTATATAAATAAGCAAAAAAATCTATATTTGCTGTTTGTAATAAGCATTATGGAAGAGTTGCTATTGACTTCAAACACGCTGATAAACAAGGTAGACAACACGCTTGTGCGCAATGCGCCACATGGAATTAACTATCAGTGGAGGCTGAATGGGCTTGTTGGTGCCAGGGGAACGGGCAAAACCACGCGGATGCTCCAGGAATTGAAGATGTTACAATCCAAAGGGCACAGGGTATTGTATGCCAGTCTAGACGATTTTTACTTCGCCACGCATTCACCGGTTGAACTGGCAAGGCGGTTTGCTGCCGATGGCGGTGAGTATCTTTACTTTGATGAGGTGCACAAATTTGCCGACTGGGGTATGCACATCAAAAACATTTACGATACTGAAGATCGGCTTCATGTATTGTTTTCGGGCTCTTCAGTGCTGCAAATCAACAGCAGCGGCGGGGATTTAAGTCGGCGGGCGCTGATGTACACCATGCCGGGCCTTAGTTTTCGGGAATATTTGTTGTTGAAACATAAAATCAGTTTGCCGGTCTACACCTTGGAGGATATCGTAAACAAGCACACTGAAATTGCGGGTGAGATGCTATCTAAAATACGTCCGTTGCAATACTTTGGTCAGTACTTGGAGCAGGGATATTATCCTTTCTTTTTGGAGAAAAACCGCAATTATGTACAAAGTCTATCCCAGATTGTAAAATACATACTGGAGGTAGATCTTTCCACCATCAGCGGATATCAGGGCGGACAGCTGCACAAGCTGATGAAAATCCTGCTTACCGTGGCACAAAATCCACCATTTGATTTTAACGCCACCCGCGTGGCACAGGCGGTTGGACTGAACAGAAACACCTTATTGCATTACTTGTATTACCTGAAACAGGCCGGGTTAATTACCCACCTCAATTATCCTAATACGAGTATTTCCAATCTCACCAAGCCGGACAAAATGCTATTGCACAACCCAAGTCTTTACCATTGTTTGGGACAGGGGGAGCGGCAGGTTGGAAGTGTTAGGGAAAGCTTTTGGGTAAGTCAGGTTGCTTATCAAAATGAGATATTCCTGCATAGTGAAGCTGATTTTCAGGTTCAGGATTTGGTTTTTGAAATTGGCGGAAGAAACAAAAAGGTAAAACCCGGTAAAAAAGCGGTAACCATCTACACCATTAAAGACGGTATTGAAATGGGGGCGGGCAACACCATTCCACTTTACCTTTTTGGATTTCTGTATTGACCATTAATCTTGATGGTTTGCAACCATAGCATGCGGTTTAAACCGCATGCTATGGTTGCAGTTGGACAAATCTTCCCTATCTTTGCAGTGGCGGTACGGCCAGCTCCTCGTTCAATTCCCCAGGGCCGGAAGGCAGCAAGGACAGCGGGTTGTAGCGGCGCGATACCGCCTTTTTTTGTTTCCTTTGTTAATGTAAAGCTGTTGAACTCAAGTATGAATTTTAAAACCATTGACTTTTTAAGTGCTATTGCGTAAATTTGTTTTCGTTGAATTTCACCTTTTAAAATTATGCTAACGGTAAATCCACATTATATCACCGATAAAAAAGGTAAAAAAATATCTGTTGTTTTGCCCATAAAGGATTTTAATGCATTGATGGAAGAGCTTGAGGAGCTTGAAGATATAAGGATGTATGATGAATCAGTGACCTCCGGAGATAAGCCGGTACCTCTTGAAGAGGCTTTTAAAATTATAGAGAAAAGCCGTAAGATCTTGTAGGCATGCCTTTTTCTGTTACCTTAATGCCTAGAGCCATGAAGGCATTGGAGAAAATTAATGAGCCCTATTATTCCAATTTGAAATCAGCTATCTTTTCTCTTGCAGAAAACCCTAGGCCTAACGGTTATCTCAAGTTGAAAGGAAGGCCGGGGTATCGACTACGTGTTGCTGACTACCGTATTATTTACGATATCATTGACAATGATTTGATTGTTAATGTAATTAATATAGGTCACAGAAAAGATATTTATGAATAGCTAACTTCATAAATTAAAACAGCTAAAATACTTTTCAATTCAACTAAAAACATCCTCACCCTGCAAAATACTCAGATATGAATAAAAACGCTGTGCAGGGATCTGTCCTTCTTCCACGGCTGTTTTAATCGCGCATTCGGGTTCGTTGGTGTGACTGCAGTCATTGAACTTGCAATGCTGTAAATAGGGCCTGAATTCCGGAAAATACTGTCCGCTTTCTTTAGGTAAAATATCCACCAGTCCAAAATCACGGATGCCCGGGGTATCGATGATGCCGGTGTTTCCGGCAAACATGTGCATTTCGGCAAATGTGGTGGTATGCTTGCCTTTTTCGTGCGCCTCGGAAATGATTCCTACGCGGGCTTCGGCCTCAGGAAACAAGCAGTTAAGCAGCGTGCTTTTTCCCACGCCGCTGTGTCCGGCAAACAGCACGGTTTTTCCGGCAATTTCCTGTTTCAGGGCATTTAACCCCTGTCCGGTGGTTGCAGAACCGGTAATGACTTTATATCCTGCATTGATGTAAATATCACTCACTTCCTTTAGCAATTCCAGGCCTTCTGCGGGCAGCAAATCGGTCTTGTTGAGGAATATAATGGCCGGGATGTGAAACGCTTCACAGCAGACCAAAAAACGGTCAATAAAGCCAAATGAGGTGCGGGGAGCTGCAAGGCCGGCAACCATTACCGCTACATCAATGTTTGCCGCTATAATTTGCCTGCGGCTGCTAAGCTTGTTGCTTTTACGGATTATCCAGTTATGCCGAGGTTCGATATCGGTGATGGTGCAGGTGTCAGGATATTGGGGGTCGGGTTGAAGCAGCACACGGTCGCCCACGGCTATGGGATTGCTGGTATCGGCTTCCTGCAGTCGGATTTTACCCCGTACACGGGCCTTCCATGCTTTTCCTTCTTCGTCGAGTACGTTGTACCAGCTGCCTGTGCTATTTACAACGATCCCCTTCATCAGAAAATGGCCTTGCAAATGGCCGACGTTTGTTCGCTTTTGCCCATGGTATAAAAATGCAGCACCGGCGCACCTTGCTGCATTAACTCTTTGCACTGCATGGTGGCCCATTCAGTACCAATTTGCTTTATAGCTTCATCACTGCCTGCTTCGGCAACGGCGTGGGCAAGGTCTTGCGGCATTTCAATATGAAAAATCCTGGGCAATACTTCCACCTGCTTGGCTGTACTTAGGGGTTTAATCCCAGGAATAATGGGCACCTGAATGCCATTTTCCCTACAGCGTTTCACAAAATCGAAATAGTGTCGGTTGTCAAAAAACATCTGGGTCACCAGAAATTCAGCGCCCGCATCCACCTTACGTTTCAGGTATTTCATGTCGCTTTCCATGCTGGGTGCGTCCATGTGTTTTTCGGGATAACCGGCGGCTCCGATACAAAAATGGGTATCACGGGGGTTGGTGAGTTCCTCATCAAGGTAAATGCCTGCATTCATATTGCCTATCTGATGAATGAGGTCCAGCGCATTTTTGTGACCATCGGGCTCGGGAATAAAGTGGGTGTCGCCTTTGCGGGCATCGCCCCTCAGGGCCAGGATGTTATCGATTCCCAGAAAGTCCAGGTCAATGAGGGCATTTTCAGTATCCTCGCGAGAGAAACCACCGCAGATCAGGTGGGGAACCGCATCCACCTTGTATTTGTGTTGCAGTGCTGCGCAAATAGCCACTGTGCCGGGCCTTTTGCGGGTGCTTACCTTGTCAAAGCTTCCATCAGGACGGTTTTTTATAATAAAATCCTCTCTGTGATACGTTACATCAATAAACGAAGGGTTGAATTCAATCAAGGGATCAATCCCTTTCCACAATGTGGCAATGTCGGCGCCCTTCAAAGGGGGTAAAATTTCGAACGAAAACAGGGTTTTACCTTGGGCTCCGCGAATGTGATCAATGATTTTCATGTTTAGAACTCAACGTTGGTGGTGAGGGATTTACCGTCGCGGAGGTATGTTACTTCAGTTTTTTGTCCCTTTTCGAATTTGCCAAGCGCATTCATGTAATCTGATACGCTGTTAATGCTGATTGTGCCAACCCGGGTGATAATATCACCGCGCTGCAGACCGGCTTTCATCGCAGGGCGGCCATCGCTTACTCCGTCCAGTCTCATTCCGGTGCCGGTAAAGGTATAGTCGGGCATTACGCCCAGGGTTACCTTGAAACTGCTTCTGCCGGGCGTTGCGTCTTTGGTTTTGGTGAAGGCGGGTTTTTTCTTGCCGGTGTTGGCAGAAATGACCTGTTCGATAATATCTACGGCTGCTTCCATGCCGCTGTAGTTGATTTTATCGGCATCATCAGAGGGTTTGTGGTAATCTTCGTGTTGTCCGGTGAAGAAATGCAGTACCGGAATGCCTTCCAGGTAGAAAGAGGCGTGGTCGCTCGGACCCAGACCGCTTTCAGTGGTGGCAATTCGAATTCGGCCAGTATCGGTTTTGAGCGCTGCAAGGGTAGTTTTCCATACCGGGCTGGTACCCACCCCGTTCACGAGCAGGGTTTTGTTTTGGGGATCCAGCCGGCCCAGCATATCAATATTGACTACATAGCTGATTTTCTGACGGGGAACGGGGCATTGCTGCACAAAGTGCTTGGAGCCCAGCAGTCCGAGTTCTTCTCCGCTGAAGGCAACAAACACCAGGTTGTTCTTTTTATATTTCAGGCCTTTCAGACTTCTCGATAATTCCAGCATGGCGGCTACGCCACTGGCATTGTCATCAGCACCATTGTGGATGGCCTGTGGCCCTGTGTAGCGGCTGCCTCCATATTCATTGATGCCCAGGTGATCGTGGTGGGCGCATACAATGATGTTATTTTTCTTGCGTTTGTATTTGCCGGATACGCCTATCACATTGTGGGCTGTGGCTTTAAACACGGCAATATGGCTTTTCATTTGTAGGCGTACGCCCTTGGGGAATTCGCCCTGAAAGGGTTTTTTAAGGTAAAAAATGGGCATGTTGAGGGTTTTGGCATACCGTTCCAGTTCCCCTTTAGGAGCTTCTGCGGCACTGCTACCCGGCAGAAACAATATACCTGCAGCACCATGGGCGATGGCTTCCCTGATTTTGGTGTTGATATCAGAAACGGCAAACAGCGGGCTGTGCGGGTTTTCAGCGTCTCCGGCAAATCCCAGTCTGATAACAGCGATATTGCCTTTTAGGTCGCCTGCTGCAGCGAAGTCATCACGGTTGCTGCTATCGCGCAGTACCAAACCATACCCACAATCCACCACGGCACCTTCGGCGCTGTCTGCAATCCCCGACTGACTGATGGGATAAAAATCTTCGTTGAGTTTTAACTGCATGGCTTCGCCCGAGGGGCTCATAAAAGCCAGCACGGTCTGGGGTTTGGCAATGCGCAGTTTGATGATTTCAAAAGTTTGAAACCATTCATTTTTCATGGGCTTGAGTCCGGCGGCCTGCATTTGGCCTACGATGTAGTCAGCGGATAATTTTTCGCCCGGAGAACCTGTCTGTCGGCCTTCCAGTGCATCCGACGCGAGGTAAGTTACATCATTGGTAAGTCGGTTGATGCGCGCGGCATCGGCGGGTTTTTGTGCCTGCAGGGTAGCGAAAAAAACCGCAAAGGCAGTGATGAGCGTGATTTTGGGGATGTTAAGACAGGATTTCATACAGGGTTTTAACAATTACAATGGAAGAAAGGATTGCAAAGATAATTCGCAAAGTGGTTTCAGAGATGTGTTTAGCGGCTTTCATGCCGATGCCTGCAAAAACGGCCACACCGGCCGCCATGGGCAGGGCGTATGGCCATGCCACATAGCCGGTTTGCGCAATGGGCAAATGGGTTGCATTTTGTGACAGCAGGTATCCGATTAACGGGCTGGCGCCCAGTAGGGGGATAATACTCAGGGAAAGGGCAGTAGCTTGTCGCATGGGCATTTTCAGCATCATGCGAAACAGCGGAACCATGACCATACCGCCGCCAAGTCCGCTTAGGGCTACCACGGCACCGGCCAGCAGGCCCACCATTATGGCCAATATGGGTTTTTCTACCGGCTTTTGTGACGGTGTGTCTGACTTTTTACCCCAAACCATGTTGGCGGTAGAAACGGCCAAAAATAACAAAAAGACAACATTAAAACGGGGTTTGCTATACCAATCGCCGTGCTGTATGGCATAGGTGATGGCGTAGGAAACCACTGCACCCGGAATGCCGATGCTGAGCACTTTGCGCCATTGCCATTCTCCTAGCCGATGTTGTTTCCATGTTCCCGCCAGTCCACTTACCACCACCAGCAGGATGCTGTTGGCCAGGGTAAACCGCACTATTTCTTCATGGGAAAGGCCCAGCCGGGTGAACAGGTAGGTGAGCAGCGGTATGAATATGATGCCTCCGCCCACGCCCAGCAAACCGGCCATAAAGCCGCCTGTGGCGCCCACCAGGGGAAGCAGAAGCCATGCCATCCAGCTCATTTATTTGCGGAGAATGCGGTTGTAAGTGTCGGGGTTGTTCAGGGTTTTTAGGGCTGCTGCCAGGTCGGGGTCGCCCATGAACATGTGTTTGTATTCGCGTTCGGCATCCGGGTATCGGGCTATGATTTCGGATTCCATCCGATACATCAGGGTTTCGCCGCAATGGTTGATGTGGTCAAGAACGGCTTTCTCCAGTTTGGCATCGCTCACCCCGTTCATAATCATTTTCACCAGCTCCTCATCTTTTACGCTGTTTTGCAGGGCATCTTCCATTTTTTTCCGCAGTTGACCTTTCAGTTTGGCGGCACATTGTTTGCCAAACGTCTCAAACTGGGCGGGGGTAATGAACCGTGCGTCGTTGGGCAGGGTTGCATTGTTGTTGCGGAAATCATTGGCAAAATCGAATACAAACCTTTCTTCGAGCAGGTATTTGATGAGGGGTTCACCGCTGAAGGGATCCACCACTACATCCGGGCGAATGCCACCACCGTCATACACCGTGCGTCCTGCGGCGGTTTTGAATGCTTTTCGCAGACTGTCGGGGATGGTGCCTGCACTGCCATCGGGATTGCGTTTGCTGTAATCCAGTAACTGTATGCAGCGACCGCTGGGGGTGTAGTATTTGGCGGTGGTAATTTTCATTTGGGTTCTATAGGGCAGGGGAAAGAAATTCTGTACCAGGCCTTTACCGAAGCTGTTTTGGCCAATGATGACAGCCCGATCCATGTCTTGCAAGCTTCCACTCACCACTTCGCTGGCGCTGGCGCTTTGGGCATCCACCAGCACTACCAGGGGCAAATCGGCGGCTACGGCCGGTTTGCGCGTCATCCACTTGCGGTTACTTTCCCCGGAGCGACCTTTCATGTTCACTACCAGTTTGTTTTCGCCCACAAACAGGCCCACAATATCTACGGCCTCGCCCAGTAGTCCGCCGCCATTGCCACGCAGGTCAAGCACAAGTTTGTTCATGGCCGGATTTTTTTGCAGGTTGAGTAGGGCGGATTCTATTTCCTTGGCACAGTTTTGGCCAAACTCATCCAGTTTTATGTAGCCGGTTTGATCGTTGATCATGCCTGACCAGGGAACGTTTTTGGTGCGCACCGAAACGCGGGTGATTTTCTTCTCCAGGGGTTGTCCGTTTCGGTCGATGATGAGGGTGACTGCGGTGTTGGGTGCGCCGCGCAGAAAGGCCCCCACGTCGGTGGTAGACTTTCCCGCCATATCTTGCCCGGAAACAAATTTGATGATGTCACCACAGCGGATATCGGCATTGGCAAAGGCATATCCACGGAAGATTTCACTTACCACGGGGTATCGGTTGCGGATGAAAATACGGCATCCCACGCCACCGTACTCACCTTGTCTTTCGATCATGGTTTCTTCGGTTTGGGACTCGCTGTAAAAATTGGTGTAGGGATCCAGACCGGCGAGCATGGCATCGAGGCCTTTGCGCATGAGGGTTCCGGGGTTTACGTCATCCACAAAGTGGGTACCCACATTCTTGTAGGCGGTGGCAAAAATTTCGAGGTTTTTGCTGTATTCAAAGAGGTTATCGTAGGTTTTATAGCCGGTGCTGAGAAAGAGGGCTGCAATGGCCAGCAACGCAGTTTTGGATATGCGAAAACGGATTTCCATGTAGGGCAAAGTTACGGGGGAAAGGGGGATTGAGGGAAGAAAATCGTCTATGATGGACAAAGCAAAATTTCATGGGGTGAATTCCGCTGCAAATACGGATATATGCGGTCCGTTGTTAGTATTGGTACCGTAGTAGAATGGAAACTACGAATGCCTCCGGAGCATTAGATCCAGGCCCCGTCATTCTCGGGGCTGCGGCCCAATAGAATGGCGAGGGTCCTCGATATTCTAAGCGGTCAAAGACGCGCAAGAATATCGGGAGGCGGGACCAATACCAGGGAAATAGTAAACTTCTAGCATTAAATTCCAGCTTACAACCAAACATCATAGCCATAAATTCACTTCAAATGCGGATATTTGCGGTCCGTTGTTAGCATTGGTCCCGTAGTAGAATGGATACTACGAATGCCTCCGGAGCATTAGATCCAGGTTCGATTCCTGGCGGGATCACCCATTCCCCTTAAAAGAGACTATTGTACTGACTTAGGCAAGTCCAATTGCCTTTACATATTTTACCTAGTAGCTTCTAATTCCGCCTTATAGCCACTGATTTTTACCCAGTAAATTATCCAGCAAACCAGTCCGGCAATGGAAGTCAGTAGGCCCAGCACGGGTATTATGGTACAGCAAACCAAGATGCAGTAGGCCAAACCTATAGTATAGCCCGGCTTCTCCTCCTGTGTCTGAATATTGCGTTGTTTAAATTCTAATCGCAATGACTCAGCCACTTTACTGACAATGAAAAAATTCCATATAATACTGAATATCGGTATTAATGCCAGCCAAACAAGCCCCGGTTCCATGTGCCTGTTTTCAGGTCTAACCAGGTTTAATGTCTTTTGAAGCGTTAACAAATAAAGTATGAGTGGCAATAGTAGTATGCCAAATAACATGATGAATAAGATAATGATCTCTCCAGGTCCAAATGATCCCATTTTGATATTTTAATTTTAGTATTCAATTAGTTGACTATACAACCTAATTTGCTATTGCGAAATAACCAAAATTAATCGGCGATTGTATCAAGATGGTATTGAAAATATCCACTGAAAACGTTTTAACTTGCCGAAGAATTCATGAAAAAAATCGCAATTCTTTTCTCTATCTGCTTAAATCTACACGCACTCCAGGCCCAAAGCAACTGTCTGTTTAAAAATCCGCTGTGCTTTTACAATACCGATATCCTTACCTATTTGCAAGTATTGCATAAAAACCAGCAGTATGCGCAAATGCGGCCCTTCTTTTATGGCCCAGTGAGCAGCAAGCTTACTAAAAAACAATTGGAAAATAAACTCACTGATGCCCGCTTTGGTTATGAAATGAAAAGGGCCGGTGTGAAAACCCTATCCAAAACCGAATGGTCAATTACCTACCAGCGAAGCATTGCAGCCACCAGCGAAACCTTTGTTGTTAAGTGCGCATTGCTGAACGATACCTGCAGGGTTTATTTGGACGAAAATGCGTGGAAACTGATTTTTGAACGCTGAGATTAATGCAACTGCATTGGATAATTAGGAAAATAGCTTGTCAATTTTGACAGGGTATTATACGTATTATTAAAATCAAATTTGTTTAGATGATTTTCCAGCGGCCATCCTCTTCCATGTGCAAGCCAGTTTCTGTATTCAATTAGATTAATAAAATTAGCATATACCATATTGTTTAATGGCTTAACGGCTTCCTTGCTTATCCCTGCAATATGGCGAAACATAAGTGGTTTCATTCCTCTGCGCTCATTGGCTGTGGTTTTACTAACATATATGCTGTGAAGCGCATGATTACGCTTCAACTTATGTCTGAAATAATATACCAATTTAGCCTCATAGGCGGCAATTAATTCTAAGCAATATTTTCGCTCCAGTCAAGTTGAATAAGTCCTTTAATTTCGCGAATTTCTGACGGTGTACAAAAAGCGAATGGATTATTTTTTTCTCTAATTAACGTTCCTTTATTAACCCTGCGAATGAATCGGTTTGAGACTTCTTCTATTTGTCTGAAGGTAAACTTAAATTCCGTCTCAATATCCTTATAACGCTTAATATGGGGTGAGATTTTATCCATACAACCATTAATCTAAGTATTTAACCAAGTGTTCTTCGCTTAAATCTCTTAATCTCATGCTGCTGCCAATCCCATCTACTATCTTCCACTTTCCCCAGTCTTCCAAAACCAGCTTAACAGTATTCCCATTAATCTGCATATTTACTTTCCCAAAGGCGCCAATAATAAGTGTGCCAGCCGGAAAAAGCTTCAATGAAACAGGACCTCCTTCAATAAAATAATTTTTAGTTTCATAAGAACCAATGTAATCTTCATACAAGGTAATTTTTTCCAAACTGGATTTTACATCGTATCCTGATTCTTTAAGACTCTTTGAAACGTTGTCGTCAAACCATCTGTACAATAGGTCAATGGATTCAAGCCACTTAAGCTTTCTTTCATGCCAATCTACTTTGTCTTTGTTGCCATCCTGCGTATTTTTCTTTTCGGATAAAAATTCCATAAAAGTTTTGACAGTTTTTTTCCGGGTTTCCATCGAATAAGATAGTTTATATTCTACAAAAATAACCAAAATATTGACATTAGCAAATTATTTTTTAAAAATCATAATAAAGACCTTTTAGGTAAGCAATGAAGCACCTTTACGACCTTTAGATCCACTGAAAAACCTTCAGTACATATTTGCACCAGATGAGCGGCAGTACGCTGAAATAGCCATGTTTGCGCAGCGCCCTGTGGTCTTCGCGATTGGCTTCGGATATCGCTTTTAAACCTTGCTGGCTGCTGCCACCGCTTCGCATCAGCACCGATGTGTAGGATAAGTACCGGGTTCTGATGGCATGCACCCTGATAAAGCGAAACAACAGCTCAAAATCGGCCGCCCGTTTGAACTTTAAATCAAATAGCCCGTATTTTTCATAGCAGTTTCTACGCACGAAAAAGCCGGGATGGGGTGGCTGGTGTCCCAAACGAAACATCCAGGGTTTCCAGCGCGTGCAGCGGTATTTGCGTACAATGTTGTCTTTTGTGTTCTTAAAAATAAACACATCGCTGCATACGGCATCCGTATTGCTGTCCATGGCCTTCACCATGTCTGCAATTACTCCGGAATGTGCCAGCATATCATCGCTGTTCAGAATGCCTACCATATCACCGCTTGACAGCGCTATGCCCTTGTTCATGGCATCGTATAGCCCTTCATCCGGTTCACTGACGTAGTGGGCGATGCGACTTTTGTATGGCTTAATAATGTCCGGGGTGGCATCGGTGCTGCCACCGTCTATGATGATGTACTCGATGTCTGTGTAGGTCTGCGACAGCACTGAATCGATGGTTTCCTGCAGGGTGCGGGCACTATTGTAACATACGGTGATGAGGGAAACCTTCATGCCTCTATGTTTCTGTCCTTGACGGCTATCGCAGGATTTCCGCTGTATATTTTGAATGCCTCCAGATCGGATGTGGCAATACTGCCGGCGCTGAGAACAGCATGGGATCGGCATGTCACACCCGGACAAACCAACCCTTTGGCACCAATCCACACTCCGTTTTCCAGGGTAATGTTTCCTACCATCAAATCAAACGTGGTTTTGCGGTAGTTGTGGTTTCCGCACAACAGCATAGCACCCTGAGAAATGCAGCAGTTACTTCCTATGTTCACCGCCCCCAGGTTGTCAATCCACACACCTTCACCCAGCCAAGAATATTCACCGATACTCAGGTTCCAGGGGTATTTAATATTCACACGGGGTTTAATCACTACACCGCGGCCAACCCTGGCTCCAAACAGCTGCAACAGCATTTTGCGCCAGCCATTGCCGGGGATGAAAGACATGAGCAGAAACGAATTGCAAAGATGCCATAACGCCCTCACCACGGCATTCCTGCCGGGTTTGTACCAGCGGTTATCAAAATGTGCATGTTGGGTTTGGCCTTGCATGGTGCAAATTTGGGTTTAGTTTGCCAATCTGCCAACTTGATTTTTAATAGACCGGTAACATAGCCATCCCATCAGCATTGCAGCCAAGAAGGCGCACAACAAAGACCATGGCCAGCCATGCAGGGGAAGGTTAAAACCGTTTTGGCTGAATAATCCCACAATGCCCGCTTCGAGTGCGGCAAAAAGGCCGGTTGACAATGCCAGTGCAATTCCTAGGTTGCGCAAGGCAAAACGGAAATAGGGCAGCACCATGTTACCTTGGGTATATCCTAATCGGTGCAGGGTTTGAATTTCATAGGCCGATCGATAGGCCAGCAGCTGATTGTATTGTAAAAAACCCATCATGGAAAGTGCTACGATAAATGCACCCAGTAACGCAAGCAGTAGCATCACTACCTCCAGTAGCAGCCGGGTTTTGCCCTCCTTTACTTTGTCTTCGGCAGTTTCTATCTGCTTTTCTTTTAGGTGATTCAGCAGTTCGGGTGAGGCGGGATTTTCAGCATGCAGAATAAGCCGGGAAGGGGCGGCTTCTCCACCGGGTGCGTAGCGGCTATTGGCATACTGCATGAATGGCTCAGGTACCAAAATGGCCTGAATGCGATTGGAAAAACCGGCAATGACACCCTTGTATCGGTCAGACTTTTCGTTGCCACTGAGCAGCAGTTCAAAACGCAGGGATTTAAGCAGGTTTTCCGGTATTACGGGCATGTTTTGCCCTGAGGCAAAGGCGTGGTTGTATTGTTTGATAAATTCTGAGGGAACAATAACAGGCACATGAGGGTCGCCGGGTTGCCATTGCCAGGCATCTGCCTCAATATCCACAAAACGGTTGGGAACAGATTCAAAAAACAGGTCTGTTTTGAACAATTGTCCACCCATACTTCCCATTTGTGCATTCATGCTCATGGATGCCTTAAAGCGCGATGGGGTGAACTTTCCGATATCATCCACCGATTTCAGTGCCATCAATTCCTGTATCTCGGGATCAGAAAAGCGCGGAGCGCCCGACAGGGAATGCAGCAGTGTTATTTTTTTGGAAATCACCACATAATTGCGGCCCAGCATTTCTTTTTCCTGCATTAGCGAACGCACATCCACCCATAACTGCACCCCCAGCATCATAATGCATAGTCCAATGCCGGAACCGATAACCGATAGCCACAACTGACCGGGACGCGTCTTGCTGAGCAGCAACTTTTTAATCAAATGGGGGTTCATAGTTCCAGGATTTCAAAATCTTTCAGTAATTCCGTGCTTCCCAGCGATGTGGCGATGATGCCGGCACCCCTGTCATTTGCGATTTCTGCAACTACCTCCATGGCGTTTTTTGCATTTATTGCGTCAAGGTGGCTGAAGGGCTCGTCCAGCAACAGCCATTCAAAAGGACGCACCAGTCCACGAATGAGGGCTACACGCTGCTGTTGTCCCAGACTCATGCGTCCACAGGGCTTGTTAAACTGCTGCAATATGTCCAGCCGGGTTGCCAGCTTTTCAATGTAGGCAGCATCGCGATCGTTTAGGGGGTTCATATCGATATTTTGCCTTGCGGTCAATTCCGGAAACAACCGTAAATCCTGGTGAATTACCGAGATGCTTGTTGCCCTGATGGCGGCAAAATCATTGGGAGTTATGTTGCGCAGGTTGGTTTCATCGAAAAAGGCATCACCCCTGTAATCGCTGCGGGTACCGCCAATGATATTGATGAGGGTTGTTTTTCCGCGTCCGGAACCAGCTGTTACCACATAGTGTTTGCCTTTAAAAAATACGCGGTTTTGCAGCCAGATGCGGCCGCTGCCGGGGCTGTCTGCGAGGGGTTCGGGCACTACATTGAAGAAGTGGATGAGTTGCAATGGCTTTCGATTTACGGTTGTGGTTGTTTAGGAATAAGTCGGCCCAATGAGCTCAATAGCAGCATTAGGTTGCTTTTTTCTGCGGTTTGGGATTGCAGCACCAAATGCATATTGCGGCTGTTACCTGTCAGTTTCAGGGTGTTTTCCGGGGTGCGACGGTGAAATTCCAGCGGAAAGCCGGGTTTTTGATAACCTGAGGATTGCGGAGCTTGTCCCAGGGGTTTTAATTGCAGGCAATTTCCGGCCATGTTCACCTGCATGCCGGGTATGGGTGAATTTGTCATGCCCCCGGGCAATTGTTGCAGCAGTACTTTTTCAGGTGGGGTCAATTCGGCGCCCAGCCACAATGTCCAGGGTGGGTTTTCCGCAGGTGCATCACTTGCAGGCAACCATAGGCAGGCATTTCCATTCAGTTTAGGCAGCAGGGGATTGTAGGTTTGTCCTGTGAGCGCTGCTATACCGGCAATCATGGGTTTTTGAAGCGCCAGATATATCAGGGTTCCGTCCGGTTTGTCCGAGGATTCGTTTCCACAAACTTCCTGTCCCGGGGCGGGTTTCAGAAGGGCTTCCAGTGCTTTTGCCCCTTCCATTACGTCCATGTCCAGCTGTAGCAACCCTTCTTGGGTTTTTAACTGACCACACAGGGTAGTTTCGGGAGGGATAATGCCGGAAATAGCTGTCAGTACCTGCGAGGGCTGCTCATTATTGATCATTTGCAGTAACAATGAGGGTTTTAGCATGCACTGATAGCGCTGGGATTCCAATTTTTGCGTGATTTCTGAGGTCTCTTGCTTTGCATTTAAGATACCCAGCGGGTATCGTTCACCTGCGGTGAGTTGGTAGGTAAACACCGCGATATACTTGTTCCATGCTAGATACAGACCGGTGGCAACCTCCATAAAACGGTTTTCGTCCTGGGTGTTGATGGTTGATCCCGTGTAGCGGGTTTCCTCCACGCATGCATGCATCAGGGCTATGTCTTTGGGGGCAAAAACCAGCCCAATTGCCGGGCCTTGCGGGGTTTGTTCCCCGAACACTACCATTTCGCGGTGATACAGTGGTCCGGGATTTTGCTGATGGCCCAAAAGCCGCTTGAGCATAGCAGGCGGAATGCCATATTCAGAAAGGGATTTTATTTCCGTAGGTTCGAGGGCATCGGCTTTAAATTTGATTACAAATGCCGCATTCCGGGGTACATAATCCATGGGAGAAACCGGTGGTTTGCGATTGTACCAAAGGTAACCCGCCAGCCCGATGACCAAGGCCAGAGCCGTGACTATCCAGAATGTATATTTTTTCACAGGGCGCGAATTAATAGTTCAAAGTTAATGGAAACCGGAATTTATGAGGTGGATGAAATGCGCGTATCCAGTGCATCACGCAGTCCCATCGACATCAGGTTGAATGCCATAACCAGCGCCATAATGGCCAGCCCGGGAACCAGTGCCAGGTAGGCATTGTCCAGCACCAGGTTGCCCAAATGTTCCTTCACCATCATGCCCCAGCTGGGGGTTGGCGGCGCCAATCCCAGTCCAAGAAAGCTGAGCCCGCTTTCCAGCAAAATAGCGGCAGCAAAATTGGTGGTGGCCATTACGGTGAGGGTGCCTTTGAGGTTGGGTAAAATGTGTTTGCGCATGATGTAAAATGGCGAAAAACCGGTGATAATGGAGGAGAGGATAAATTCTTTTTGCCGCAGCTGAAGGGTTTGTCCGCGCACCACACGCGCCACTTCCACCCAGGTGCTAAGCCCGGTGGCCAGCAAAACCTGCCAGAGGCCTTTTCCGAAGGCAAAACTCAGACCCAGCGCAATCAGTAGGGTAGGGATAGACCAGAAAACGGAAATGAGCCACGATAGGATGCTGTCTGTGCGGCCGCCATAAAAGCCGGCAGCCATGCCAATAAGGGTGCCTATAAAAAGCGAAATAACGACGCTTACCAGCCCAACCAGCAGCGAAACGCGAGCACCGATAATCAGTCGGCTCAGCATATCACGACCAAATCGGTCTGTGCCAAGTAGCGCGGTTTGCTGATATTCAAAATGGCCGTCTTTATCTGCAATCAGTCTGTTTTTGGCGATGGATAGGGGGTTGGTTTCGGCAAAAGGGATGTAAAAAATGCTGTCTTTGTTTTGGCCCGTCACCCTACAGGGAATAGCAGTGCCTTCAGAAGGAGCACCGGTAAAATAGTCCAGAAAGGATGATGATAGGGGTTTTCCGGCCAGTAAATAGGAAAAGGTAAATCCCGGTGGTTTATTTGCCAGCTCTGGGATAATGCGGTTGCAGTCTCGGGTATTATCCGGTGTGATGAGGTAGCCGAGCATGGCGGGCACTGCAATAACCCCGGCGGCGATTACGCCGATTTTAAACGCGGTTTTTTGCCAAAGTCTGCGCAGCATGTTTACAAATGTATGCAGAAAGAATGGAATGCGTTCCATGATGCCACCCCTGCGGGGTTTGAGGTGTGTCGCCCCTGTAGGAAGACGCATCATTATGCGTCTTTATAGGGAGGCGGCCTATAAAAACCTCAATACCCCCCCAGATCCTTAAACGGCTTTGTCTTTTCCTTTTCGGCCTCTTCGCGGAACGCCTTCCATTCCTTTTCAAAAAAGGCATTCACGCGTTTGGTAATGGCATCTGTGGCTTGTATGGCGTTGCGCAGCGAAACTTCTGCATTTTCTCCCGGCATTTGCGCACTGCTGATGTATCCGGCCGCTGCATATAATCTGTCGTTCAAACGCACCGACACATCCTCATATCCCCGGAAATCGGCTCGGATCATGAATAAATCCTTCAGTACATCCAGGCTGTCTTTCATTTTGCCCGAAAGCTTTTTCAGGCGCACTGCGGCACTGTCATCGGCATAGCGCATACCCAGCACGGTCTGCATGGTCTTTTCAGCTTCTTTCAATCCCTCGTAGGCCTTGTATGCCCTGTCGACCGTGGTTTTCAGGCGGCTGTACATTTCGTTGCGTTTTTGTTCGGCATTCGCATCATATCCTTCCTGATTTGTGCTTTTTACATCCACCCAAACACTGTCTTTGCCTTTATCGCTGCTAATAACAAGCTTGTAGCGACCGGGGGCAACCCGCGGACCTTCGGGCAGCGTTGCATCTGCATCTGGTGTGCCATATGAAGGAAAACGTATGCCATCGGCAATCAGGCGCCATTGTATCCGATAAATACCTGCACTGTCCACACTGAATTTGTGGGTGCGAATCAGATTGCCCTTTTCATCATATACTTTTCCGGTGAACTTGGTTTTTTCCCATTTGCCGGTTTTGGCATTTTTATTACCCGCAGTGTAATAGGTAATCATGCTGCCAAAGGGCTTGTTGGGTGCTTCGTAAGTGCCATCGGCGCCAAAACGAACCCCTGAGGGCTGCAAATAGTTCGCCAGGTAACCATGCGTTGCATTGATGATGTTCAGGTTCTTTCCTGCAATACCTGCAGATGCAAGGTTTGTGAGGGCTTTTGCATCATCCAGTATCCAGATGCCGCGTCCAAAAGTGCCCACCACCAGATCGCCTTCTGTGGCTTGGTATTTCATATCCTGCGCAGGGGTGGCCGGGAAACCGGGATAACGCTTCCAGTCCTTGCCTGCATTGAAACTCACCCACAATCCATGATCTGTACCCAAAAACACCACCTGCTCGTTGCCCGGCAAGGGCAAAACACTGAGGCAGTGTCCGCTAACCTTGGCGCTATTTGCGAGTCGTGTCCAGGTTGCCCCGAAATCGGTGGTTTTAAACAGATAGGGCTCAAAATCATTGTTTCGGTAGTTGTTTATCACCACCCACGCTTCACCGGCTTTGCCGGGATTCACATAGATGTAAGGAATCCAGGCTTCTTTGGGCATGCCGGTAATTTTGGGTGACAGGTTGGTCCATGTTTTGCCCCCATCCTTGGTGAGCTGCAGGTTTCCATCATCAGTGCCCACCCAGATTACATTGGTATCGCTTTGTGCCGGGGCAATGGCTATAATGGTACAATGATTCTCTGCGTTGGTGGCGTCTATCGTCAATCCGCCGCTTTTGGCCTGATGCAGTTTGGCGGTATCGTTGGTGGTCAGATCAGGAGAAATGATGGTCCAGGAACGGCCACGGTTCATGCTTTTATGCAGGTATTGGCTGCCATAATAAACACCATTGGGTTGGGTGGGGTGAATGGCAATGCCTGCATTCCAGTTATAGCGCAGGTATTGGCCTGCAGGATGTTCGGGCTTGATGTTCTGGGTACGACCGCTTTTTAGGTCATACAGCGAAACATTTCCACCCTGCCACATGGCATATCCCACATGGCTTTCACCGGGAATGGGCACCACATCAAATCCGTCGCCGAAAAGCAGCTCCTGCCAGTCGCTGTTGCGTATGCCCCCATACACCCAGCTATAACCGGGACCGCGCCAGCTGCCGTTGTCCTGCAATCCGCCATAAACGTGGTAGGGAATATCATTGTCAACGTTTACATGGTAAAACTGACCTACGGGAATATTCTCGGCAAAACGCCAGTTAATTCCCCCGTCATAACTAATGTTTACTCCGCCATCATTTCCGTTGATGAGCATATCCGGGTTTTCGGGGTGAATGTAAAATGCGTGATGATCCGGGTGAATATGGCCCCAGTCGGCAAGTATGGACCAGTTTTTACCGCCATCCTCGCTGCGCGCCACCTGGCTCCAAAGACTATAGATACGGTTTTCGTTTTTGGGATCTACGTAAATTTCGTTGTAGTAGAAAGGGCGATTGCCCATATTCTCCTGACTGCTTACTTTTTCCCAGGTATATCCGCCGTCGTTGCTGGCAAAGAAGTCAAGGGTTTTGCTTTCCACAATGGCATATACCCTGTCGGGCTTATTGGTGGCTATGCCTAGGCCCAGACGTCCCAATGGTCCTTCAGGCAAACCTTCCTTTTGGCCCAATCGTTTCCAGGTTTTACCGCCGTCGATGGTCATGAATAATCCACTGCCGGGTCCACCACTGTTAAAGTGGTAGGGTTTGCGGCGGTATTCCCACATGGCAGCAAACATTTTGCTGGGATTGCTTGGATCCATGATTAGTTCAGCACAGCCGCTAAGATTGTTGGTGAATAGGATGCGGCTCCAGGTTTTACCGCCATCGGTGGTTTTGTAAACCCCGCGTTCTTCGTTGGGGCCCCAGATGCTTCCCATAGCAGCCACATAAACCACATCAGAATTGTTTGGGTCAATAACGATGCGATGAATGGTGCGTGTAGCAGCCAATCCCATAAAGTTCCAGGTTTTGCCTGCATCTAAGCTCTTGTAGATGCCTTTGCCGCTGTTATGGCTGTTTCTGGGGTTTCCTTCACCAGTGCCCGCCCACACCACAGCCGGATTGTTCTGTTGTATGGCCAATGCGCCAATACTGCCAACATCCGCTTTGTCAAAAATGGGTTGCCAGGCGGTGCCGCCATTATCGCTTTTCCAGATTCCACCACTGGCTGCACCGGCATAAATAATGTTCGGCTGCCTGTTTACCACGGCTATGGAAGTAATACGCCCGCTCATACCGGCAGGACCGATACTTCGAAATTTAAATGCCGACAGTTGAGAAGAGTCCGGGGTATAACTGTTTTGTGCGCCTAATGTTATTAGGCCAAATGAAAATATTAACGAAAAAAGTTTAATCATTGCCTTACAATTTTCTCCAAAGTAAATTCTTTTTCCCAAGATTATAGCCATATACAATTCCATTTTCTACCACAATTTTTTCATAAATAGCTTCTGTTAATTTTCCATTTCCAATCTGATACAGACCAATATGCTTAATGTTGTTTTCATCCATATATCCAAAAAGAAAAAGTTTGTCTTTGGGAGAGAGAAATTGAATTTTGTAATTTCTTTCGGGAGTCCACGCGGCTTTGCCATTTAAATCAAGGATAAAATCAAATTTATCACCGGTTCGGACAATAATAAATGAATCTAAAAATTCTTGAATTTCTATTGATTTTGGGTTTTGATAAATGATTTTGCATTTATTGTAAATAATAGCATGGCCCGTAGTGGATTTTGCATGGTAGATTAATGGTCTTTTGAATAGATAATTGCTCCCCCCTCGGCAATATTCAGAGCCTTCTTTTAAAAATTCTATGAAAGGATTGGCCCATTGTTCTAACCAGAATTTACTGTCGTATAATCCATAGGGAATGTGTATTCTTACTATTTCTCTATAGTTCGGTGGGATGTTACAAAACGAATTACTATAAATATTGTACAAAAACTGTTGATTAGTGGCGTTTGTTATTATGATGTTTCCAAATTCATCCGCTGCATCAATCCGTTTGTAAATAGGAGCCAATATTAATGTATCGTAAGTAGCGTTGCAAAGCCCTGTCATTCCTTTTGCGTTTTCAAATAACATTCTGTTGCTGGAGTATTGCCCGTTTAAATAACCGCAGGTGCTGTGTTGAAGGGGCTTGTTAAAACAATAGTTTATGGAACTATTGTCTGAAAACGGATCTGAACAAACAATGTTGCTTATCAGGTTATTTCCCTTGCAATTAATAACAGTAGAAGTAAATTTATCATTGATGTTTGGGGTTTTATTACTCAGTTTAAATCCCGGAACCAGGTAGTGAATTTTCAACAGTGAGTAAATATTAGAGGAGGGACTATAATGATAATCCTGCAATTTTATGGCTTCTATTTTATCGTAAAAACCGCAAATAAAATTTCCGGTCATTGTATTGAAAAGACTGAATTTACCTTCCTGATTTTCAATTAAAAAAACATAGGTAATATCTGTTCTGTTAATGTTTTTAAACGTACCAATATGAATGGGTTTGCCATCTTTTTTGAGGATAACACAATTGCCATTAACAACTGAACTGTAGGAACCATCTGTATCAAACCTACCCCTGGGACACTCGCAACCATAGGCAGATATAGATTTACTATAAAAATAATATCCATAAGAGGTGAACGTTTTATTATTTAATTGACCGCTATTTTCTTCATTCTCATCGTCTTCTTCTCCGCTTTTGTCATTATTTGCATTGGCCATGGTTCCATAAAGATTATTGCTGTAGTCGGCAAAATCTTCTCCGCTATTGTAGTTTACAACACGCTCTTCATCTCTATTATAAGATAGATTTTTTCGTATTCTTTTTAATTGATCAATCAGGGCTTCTTTATCCGATGAAAAAAACTTTTTTACAATCGGATCTTTCAAATAAATACTTGCAGTATACATTCTATTTGAATCCATCATAAATGAATCATTAACACTATATTTATAGGCAGTATGGGTTAATTTATGTATTAATTCCCTAACTTCATAAGTGTTTTGGCCATTGGGATATTTTTTTAGAAATGAATTAAGTTCTGCTGTGTCTGCACTTTTGATAACTTTTTTAAAGGAAATATCTTCAATTAATTCCATGGCATTTTTCACATATGATGAATTTGGATGCTTCTCCATGAATTTCTGTAAACTATCTATCGAATGGGTTGATTTCGCTTCTTCAAATTCGTATTTCAATAGCAAAATGGTGGCTTCAGGTTTATAGGTGCTTGCGGGATAACGGTTAATAAAAAATTGTAATTTGTCTGCATCATTTAAATTTTTCGCCTCATAGAATATAAGTTTTTCTAACAGGGTTTCAATTTCTGCTAAATGAATACTTTTTGGATAACTGGATATAAATTCTTCACATTCTTTTATATTTTTAGTTTGTATTGCTTTATTGTAGGCAATGGTTTCAATTTTGTTTTTAATTTCTTCACCTCTTGCACTATTGGGGTATTTTTCCAAATACTTTTGAAAAGCCCCCAGATTGTTTTTTTGCATTGCAATTTTATAACCTATTTGCTCGGCAATTGTCAGTGCACTATCCCTGTATATTGATTTTGGGAAGTTGTGGTAATATTCTAAAAGTTTCGTTTCGTCGTATTTTGTCAATAAGTTTTTATAGGTAAATTCATGATATTTAATTTCTGCGATTGAAATATAGTCGCTATGCGGATAACTATCTATGTAGCTTTTTACAGCAGAAGCATTTTTAGTTGCTATAGATTTGAAGTATAAAAGAGAGTCTCTGATGCTGAGAGCCTTGTTTTTGAATGGCGATTCGCTGTACTTGTTTACATATGTGTTTAGTATATTTTCAAATTTGTAATAATCCATTTGAAGGTAAAACGGTGTTTTAGAAAGGTAATTAAATATATTGGATACTACTTCTTCTTTTTGAGTCGTTAATACATTGTCACAGTATCCTAATTCTTCGCAAGCTTTTATTTTTTCTTTTTCTTTAAGGTTATTATACAATGCTGCTGATTTTAAAATATCTGAATATGCACTATCATAATCAGACAAAGAATGGGCAGTTTTTATTTGTATTTTGTATTTGCCAAAATAACCTAACGGATTTAATGGTTCTGACTGTATGAATTTATAAATCATTATCAATGCCTCATCTACATTATTGTTTGCAAGTTTATCCATGGCCTTATAAACCTGTTTATCCTGACCCGAGGCGCTAAAAAGGAACAGAATGTTTACCAGTGTTAAATATATCTTTGAGTGCATCTTTATTTTTGCAAATTTACCTGTTAAATATTGTGTTTAAATAATATTGGATTTTAATCAAGCACATTTTTCACGAATAAGATAGTTTGCTTCTGATTTGTTTTAAACTTTATGAAGTTATCCATTGTTATTATGCATAATTTTGTTAATTCATGTTTAAAAGCGCACTCATCGGTTTCTTTGTCATTGCCTCTATCGTTATTTTCATTGATTTGTATGCCTGGCAAGGGGTTAAATTACTCACAGCCGCCTGGTCATCCAAAGCCAAAAACATATTGAAATGGGCCTACTGGGGCTGGACTGTCTCAGGGTTTTTCTTTTTCATGTTTTACAGAATGGGCATTTTTGAGGTGTCCCAAACCACCCTGCGCATTATCAGCAGCGTAATGTTTGCCGTGTTTTTTGCCAAATTATTCTGGTGCGTATTTTTATTGCTGGATGACATTTCAAGACTATTTCGCTGGATTTACGGTCGTTTTGAAGCCAAAGCCGGAGGGGAAGTAAGGGAAGGGGGTATCTCTCGGTTTAAATTTTTAAGCTGGATGGGACTTGGCTTGGGCTCGGCTTTTATTGGCGGTAGTATCTGGGGCATTGCCAAAGGGGCTCACAACTATGTTGTAAGAAGAAAAACACTGAGGATCAAGGGGTTACCATCTGCTTTTAACGGAGTAAAAATAGTACAGCTCAGCGACATACACAGCGGTAGTTTCTGGAGTTATGATGCCGTAAAAATAGGCGTAGATAAGGTGTTGGCAGAAAAGCCCGATGTATTTTTCTTTACTGGAGATCTGGTAAATGACAAAGCCGAAGAAATGGAGCCCTGGCTTGATTTGTTTGGCAGTATTGAAGCACCTATGGGCAAATTCAGCATCCTGGGCAATCACGATTATGGAGATTATGTGCCATGGCCAGATTACGATCCCCTTCAGGCAAAATTGGATCAGAAGGAGAAAGGATATTACCGCACACCCATGCAACAGCGTAATCTGAACAAATTGTTTGGGCACCACAAGCAACTGGGCTGGGATTTATTGCTAAACGAGCATAGAATTTTGGAAAAAGACGGACAAAAACTCTGTATTGCAGGCGTCGAAAACTGGAGCAATAAAGGGCGTTTTCCCAAATACGGGAAACTGGATGAAGCATTAAAGGGTTCAGCCGGGCTGACTAAACTCCTACTCAGTCACGATCCCAGCCATTGGCGTGAACAGGTTCTCGGACATCAGCCCGAAATAGCCGCTACCTTCAGCGGTCATACCCATGGCATGCAGTTTGGTGTTGATACCCGTTTTTATCGCTGGAGCCCGGTAAAGCTGCTGTATAAGGAATGGTTGGATTTGTATACCCAAAACGACCAGCACCTCTATGTAAATCGCGGTTTCGGATATCTGGGATACCCCGGCAGAATTGGTGTATTTCCGGAAATTTCCGTCTTCACCCTACAGTCAGCGTAAGCCGTTGTAAAATTGTTGTAATTTGGCATCGTGCAACCGAGGCAACCAAGACCCAAAACACGACCAACCCTCCAACAGGCCCGCATCAAGGCTGAAAAGTATTGTGCATATCAGGAGCGAAGTCAGCAGGAGGTAAAGTTAAAGTTGCTGGGCATGGGTCTCACGCACTCAGAATCAGCTGAAATACTTGCAGAACTGGTGATGCAGAATTTTGTGAACGAATCCCGCTTTGCCCATGCTTTTGCCAAAGGCAAACTCAAGGTTAAAAAATGGGGCAGCCGTAAGATTGCCATTGCCCTAAAAAACAAAGGCATTACCGATGCGCTGATTCAGGAAGTGTTAAAGTCCATTGACCCGGATTATTATCTGTCAGAATTGCGCCTGAGCATTGAAAAGAAGGCCAAAACTATCAAAGAAATTGATCCTTGGAAAAAGGCAGGTAAATTGAAACAATACCTTATTGGTCGTGGTTACGAGGCAGAGCTTGTTTTTCGCGAGGTTGACCGATTTCTAAAAGAAGAAAATTAAAACCCAAGCAGCCAAAAAATCCAAAGGGAAACGGCTATCATTATTCCTGCTACACTCCATTTTACCTTAAAAAGCCTTTGTTCAAGGGCATTCCGGAAAAGCCTGTCAATCAGCCAGAGCGATGCAGGAAGCAATAAAAAGAAAAAGCCTGTTAGAACGGCTGCCAGTAAAATCCAGTGCCTGAGCATTATAGGAACAATTTCTTGTCCAATCCCAGCCATTCCATGGCGCTGTCGCCCAGCATAATCTGTTTGGTTGCATCCGGAATGTTCAACGAACGAATCAGTTCGCCGGGGATGTCTTCGCCCAGCGGATAGGGATAGTCTGTGCCCATGCAAATGCGTTTGGGGCCCATCAGTTCCATCAGGTATTCCAGCATACGGGCATCGTGGGTGAGGCTGTCCACCCAGAATTGTCCAAGGTATTTTGCAGGGTCATGGGGGTTGTCTACAGCCACCAGATCGGGGCGGCAACGCCAGCCATGCTGTATGCGGCCAAATGTCCCGGGAAATGCGCCGCCGCCATGTGCAAATGCCACACGCAGTTTGGGCAGCTTTTCAAAAATGCCGCCGAAAATCATACAACTCATGGCCAGTGCTGTTTCTGCAGGCATGCCTACCAGCCAGGGCAGCCAGTATCTTGGCATTTTGGTCTTTGCCATCCACCACCAAGGATGCACAAACAACGCCATATCCAGGTCCTGCATGGCCTGAAAAATGGGGAATAGTTCCGGCTGGTTCAGGTTCCAGTGATTGATGTGCGAACCAATCTGTATGCCTTTTAATCCTATGGATTTGCACCGCTCCAGTTCCTGTATGGCCATGCCTGCATGCTGCATGGGTAAGGTTCCCAGCCCGACAAATCTTTTTGGATACGCATGAATAATGCCTGCAATGTGATCATTGAGAAATTTCGCAATCTCCAGGGTGTCTTTGGGTTCGGCCCAATAGCTGAACATTACGGGAACGGTGCTCAGAACCTGCACATCCACAGGATGGGTATAGGCATCACATTCATGGATTCGTTGTGCAGGATCCCAGTTATTGCTTTCAATTTCCCTGAATAGTTCTCCATCCATAAGCATGCGCGCACAGCAGGGCTTGTGATGCTGTAAACTGATGAATTCGCCATATCCAAACTGAGATTTCCAGTCAGGCAAATGCTCCGGAATGATGTGCGTGTGAATATCGACGGTAAAGAATTGCGATGGCCGGTTCATGGGTGTTGCAAAAATAGACTAATCAACGAATAGGTAATTCTGCTATTTTTGCACGCCATATCTAATTTGGCAGATCAGGCAGGCATGAAAACCCTGTAAGATCCAAAATCTGTATGTCGCATCGCAAAATTGACCTTTCAGCCGCAGTAAGTCTGGTAGTGGCCAACATGATTGGCACGGGTGTTTTCACCGGTTTGGGTTTTCAGCTTTTGAGTCACAATCATGGTTTCACAATCTTGGCATTATGGATTGCAGGCGGAATTATGGCATTTTTGGGTGCAGTGTGCTACGCAGAACTGGCAACACGCTTGCCACAGGATGGTGGGGAATACAATTTTTTATCCAAGGTATATCATCCTGCACTGGGCTTCATGGCCGGGTTTGTGAGTGCTACAGTAGGATTTAGCGCTCCGATCGCACTTGCTGCAGCTTCATTGGGTACGTACGCCCACGGTATATTCCCGGCATTGGATATAAATATTGTGGGGACTGCCGTAATTGTTGGAATTGCAGCCATTCATGCCACCAATCTTAGTGCGGGTGTGCAGTTTCAAAAAGTATTTACACTCATCAAAGTTTTGCTGATTGCCGTCTTCGTATTGGCCGGTATCTTCTACGGCAATGCCCAGGGAATATCACTCGGTTACTCTGACCTGAGTGCGGGTGAAATCATGACCGCCGGCTTTGCCGTAAACCTGGTTTATGTAAGCTATGCCTACAGTGGCTGGAACGCCAGCGCCTATCTGGCAGGTGAAATTGTGAAACCCGAGAAAAACCTGAATAGAAGTATTATCTGGGGAACCTTGCTCGTTACGGTTCTTTACGTGCTGTTAAATACCGTTTTCATCATGAGTGCGCCCATGGACGAAATGCGGGTGGCTACTGAGGGTGTCAACGCCTTCAAACCCAAAGAAGTGGGCATGATCAGCGCCAACTATATTTTTGGTGCTTGGGGTGGTAAGGTCATGGGAGGCGTGATTTGCATCTTGCTCATCAGTACCATCAGTGCCATGATTATCGCCGGGCCAAGGGTTATTCAGCCCATGTTTGGTAAAATTCCGGCATTCCAAATTTTGTCCAAAACCAGTGAGAAAGGGAATCCGGTTAGGGCCATACTTTTTCAAACAATACTTGCATTGTTGATTCTCTGGACTGCCTCGTTTGACAGCATTATGCAGTACATTGGATTTACCCTAACCATTTTTACGACCCTTACGGTTGCCGGGGTTATTGTTTTTCGCATTAAAAACGGGAAACCCAATGGATACAGGGCTTTAGGATATCCTGTAACTCCCATATTGTTTATAGCGGCCAATATTTGGGTTTGCCATTTTCAGCTGGTGAATAAAACCACCGAATCACTCATTGGGTTTGGTACTGCACTGCTGGGTATAATTTTATACTTCATCAGCACTGACCGAATTTCAAAAACATCTTAAATACAAATTACACAACATGAAAAGATACCTGTTTTTATTTACTGCTACTGCCATGTTAGGCATGATATCCTGCGGTGGCGCTACTGAAAAGTCCACTTCGCAGAAAGATACGGTAAAAACCGATACCGCTGTGAAGGTAACCAAGCCGGCATTTGACCCCAAATTCAATGATTATGCCCGATTTATTTCCGGATTATCAGCCAATGCGGGCAGCAGTATGGCAAAATATGACAGTGTAAAGCAGGTGAAAGAACACGCCAGTCAGTTTGGAAAACGCTGGGAAGAAATGGAAAAAAACCGCCTCAGCGTGATGCGTAAATGGGCAAAAGAAGAGTTACATCCCAAAGTGGATGAAAATCTGAACACGTTTTATCCTTTCTCAGGACCCGATTTTCTGCACGTGGTGCAGTTTTATCCCAACAGCAAAAAATACCTGTTCCTTGCCAATGAAATGGTGGGCGATGTTCCTGCATTTGATAAAATGACCCAGCCCCAGGTGCTGAATTATTTGAATAGTATTGAAAAAGCCCTGGGAGATATTTTCCGCAGAAGCTATTTTATTACCAGCTATATGGGTAGCCAAATTCCAGCCGTTAAAGGTGTAGTACCGATTTTTATGGTCTTTTTTGCCCGCACAGGCCATGAAGTGATGAATGTAGAGCTCATTACCCTCGATGCTGCCGGAAAAACCGTTCCCCGCAGTCAGAATCCTAAGGGAATCAGTGGGGTTCGTTTTACGTTCTGCCCCATCGGAAAGTATGATGATGTAAGAACCCTGGAATATTTTAATACCGATATCAGTAACGTTGGAACCAGTGGTAAGGGTGGTCTCAAGGCCCGTCCTGAAATGGTGAAACACATAGAGGAATTTGGCAAAGCCAACACATTTGTGAAGGCCGCCAGCTACCTGCTTCATTACGAAACCTTCAGCACCATCAAAGATTTGACACAGGCAAAATCGGCTTCGCTGTTGCAGGATGATACCGGAATTCCTTATCGTTTTCTGGCTAAAGACTTCAATTATTTTCTCTATGGAAAATACACCATTCCTGTGAAAAACTTTAGTGCCTCAGGTCATTATCAGAAAGACCTGGCCAAATTGTATGCCGACAGTACCAAGGTAAAATCACTGCCTTTCAGTCTGGGATATCACTGGCAGGACCAAAATCAGAATTACATGCTGTTTGTGAAAAAACCCTGATTTTTCTGTAACTTGGTTGCAAATTCAGTCGATTGAAAACGGTTGTATTTGTTACCCTCCTGTTTGCTACCACCCTTCTTAGGGCGCAGCCGGAATTTGAACCGGCTGACTCCAAATGGCTTGAAATGCTTTTCCAAAGCCGGGGAAGTGAAGTTTTCAAGCAAATATTGCAACAACCGAAAAAGTATCGCTACCAGATTGTTTTTTCACAGATTGACCGAAACCGAAAGGGGATCCCCTTCGTTACCACCCATTATTACCATTTTAATAAAAGTCAATATTTCTATCCGGCCAGTCTGGTGAAATTTCCCGCCTCATTGCTTGCTTTGCAGAAATTGACAGAACTGGAACCGCTGGGCATAAGGCCTGAGACCTCCGTCAGTTTTGACAGTGCATGGCATTGTCAAACCCGCAGCGGCCGCGATCCTTCACAGATTTCAGGCTGGCCAAGTTTAGACGCTTACATCAAGAAAATGATGCTGGTGAGCGATAATGAATCGTATAACCGAACCTATGAATTTTTGGGGTATGATTACATCGCCCAAAACCTTCAGGAAAAAGGATTTAATGACACTCGCATCATTCAGCGTTTTGAATTTTCCTGCGATACGCTGAGCGCATATATCACGAATCCTGTGTGTTTTTTTAATGACAGGGATACCCTTTACAGGCAGCCGCCTGCAACCGCAGTAAGGCGCCTGCAAAATCCCTACGGGGATGTGTATATGGGCAGTCGTTATTATGATGCGCTGGGAAACCTATATCCCTTTCCACGCTCTTTCATGTTCAATAATTATCTGCCTCTGGATGAATTACACAGAATGCTGATATCCTTTTACCTTCCTGAGTCCGTTGCAGAAGAAAAGAGATGGAACATCAAGCCGGAATATGCAGACCTGCTGAAAAAATACATGGGGATGTGGCCCAGAGAGTGTCAGAACCCATCCTATGGTTATGCGGATCACTATAAAAAATATCTTTTGATGGGAACCGGAGCACCGCTTCTCGACTCCTCGGATATTCGCATCTTTAATGTCGTAGGAAGGGCTTTTGGTGTTCTGGCCGATTGCGCTTATGTTGTGGATTTTCAACATAATATCGAATTCTGCATCACAGCAGTGATTTACTGCAATGAGGATGATGTATTAAATAACGACAAATATCAGTACGATACAGCCGGTATGCCATTCCTTACTGAATTGGGTCAGTTGCTTTACCAAGCGGAACTTCAGCGAGATAAGCACCTGCAGTTTTCCAATGCAGATCTCAGGGAATTGTATCGAAGATAGGTGATACCGTAGGGCTTGATTACCTTTGTGCCATGTTACTTCAGGATCTTTATCAGACCGTTGAAAAAGCCATTCATGACATGGGTGTAAATCCCGAAGATACCCGGGGCGAGGACGCCGGGCAGTGGATGCTGTTAAGAGAAGAAATGCCCATTTACCTTGATGCGTGGGAAGATCAGGAGTCGAATCCCTGGAATTATTTTATTTTTGAAAAAGACAAATCGGTTTTTCAGGTTTCTGTTCCATTCTGCTACGCACCCACCCTCAAGCGGGATGAGTTTTTGCAGGAGATGCTGGTGGTAAACCTTAATCTCATGTACGGAAAATTTACATTTAACGAGAAAGACAATGTGGCCGCCCTGGTGTACCGGGTACCGGGTTCCTCATTCAGAACATCTGATTTTCAGCCCATTATTGATGGTTTATGCTATTACGCAGAAATGGCATACCATGTTCTCAAGGATGAATTTAGTCTGAAACGCGTATTGTCTGAATCCTGATTATCGGATAGCCCCTTGGCTTGCCTGCCGGAGTTCCTGCAGGGTTTTGGCTGCAAGATAAAAACCGGGATCTGCTTTTAAAGCATCTTTCAACGTATTTGCCATGGGCTGATACTGCTGCTTCACCTGCTGAACCAGCGCTTTCAGGTATAAAAAGGAGGGTTTTACTCCCAGGTTTTCCTGAATTTGTTCCTGCAAGTGGTGCAACCTCACTTTTTTGGTAATCGGTACATCCGCTTTGAGTACTTGTTGCACGGCTGATTCGGCAGTTTTTACATTGCCGCGCGCAATTTCAATGTACAATTCATACCAGCGGTAGGTGTAATCACCCGTTTCTTTAAACAGTTGACGGAATGCATCCACAGCCCCTGTGTCATCCTGTTCAATCAACAGCACGCGTGCCTTCATTTCCCGCAGATAAAGGTTGCTTTTGTCTAGCGAAAGGCCTTTGTCAATCATGTAGTTAACCAAGGAGGTGCTGCGGGCCAGATCAACCGGGTTGCCATAGAAATAGTGATAAAATGCCAGGGAATCATAAGCCCATGGATAGGCCGTGGGTTCCTCTGTTATTAGCAACTGCAAACAATGTGTGGCGGTTTTCATCTCCCTCAGCAGTATCGCTTTTTCATAGCCATCCATCAGGTGAGATATGTACTGCGACTTCCACTGGGATTTTTCCCGAAGGGAGTCTTTTAAAATTCTGATTTCTCGCTGTTGCTGTTGGACTTTCTCCTCCATTTTTGCCCATTTCAACTCCTGATTGTCGCGCTCGGTGCGGATGGCTTTATCCATTTGCTTTTTGGACACGCAGCTGCTGAAAATGAGTATTACAGCGGCAAAAATTGTGTAATTACGCTTCATTATGGGTTAGGTTTTCCGGCAGCATTTTGCTGCATCTCATATATCCCCTTCTGGGCCAGATAGAAATTGGGAGCGTACTCCAGGCATTTACCCAGCGTTTCGGCAGCTGCCAAAAAATCACCTTTGTTATTTTTCATAAGCCCGTCAAAAAACAGGAAGGCAGCCCTTGCATCTACCGATTCCTGAATGCCTGCCTCGGGGTGGGTTAACCTTACCTTTTTGGTGGCAGCATCGGGTTGACTCAGCACGGTTTTAACAATGGAATCGCAATATGATACATTGCCCCTCACCAGATTAATAAACGTCATTTCCCACAGGTAGGTATAATCTTTGTTTTTATTCCAAAGCGAGCTGAATAAAGTCATCGCCATACTGTCATTACCACGGCTCAACAATAATTTGCCTTTCAGTTCCGTTAAAAATTCATTGTTGGGGTTGGCGGCAAGTCCTTTGTCGCAGTAATGCAGGGCAGTTGACGGATTTTTTACCAAACCGGGTATGTTCAGATAAAAAAAGTGATAAAACGCAAGGGAATCCACAGACCAGGGATATTGGGCTGAATCTTCGGTAGTCATCATGGATAAGGCGGTAATAGCCGTCTGGTAATCCTGTGCTGCCCTGGCACTCACAAATAACTTATAGTTAGGTGTGTCTTTTTTACTCGATTGATTGCAGGCAAAAAGCAACGAAATGCCTGTCAAAATAGTCATGATATAGCGCATAATTTAGACTCTGTTCTATTGAAGGCAAATGTACTATTTTTGTAGGGTAGCTCCATGCGGTTGGGTGTGAAAAATTTTATCAGGTGCTGGCTGATTATCGGCGGGTTGATGCCGATATTGTCGGTTGCCCAAACCCCTTCGATTGAGGTGTTGACGCCCAATGTGTGTATTCCGCAAACGGTAAAATTACGGGTTAAGAATTGCACGGGCTGCTCCAATTACGAATGGAAAATAGGAACAGGTAACTTTCAGTCGGGCTCTTCGGATTACGCCACCGTTATGACCAGTCCCGGAACCTTTGATGTGGAAGTGCGGGTTACTACCTCCGGCGGTGTGATAGTTCCGCTTCAGAAATTAAAAGCATTCCGTGTTCATGATAATCCGGTGATTGATGTGGGTTTTAGTAAAGTTTCCCTGTGCGGAAATGCTACTGATACCATTACCATAACGGATAACTCAAAAAACGTGGTGTACCGCGACTGGCTTATCGAATCCCGGTTTATTGGCAATGGTCCCAAAGAATTCAGGCATGTTTTTACCCAGGGAGGAAAGGGTTTCAAGCGAGTTTACATAACCGTGAAAGACAGCTGGGGCTGTCAGTCACAGAAGGTGATGGA
This sequence comes from Flavobacteriales bacterium, assembly GCA_947496375.1. GTDB lineage: Bacteria > Bacteroidota > Bacteroidia > NS11-12g > UBA955 > RGEC01. The sequence goes on along the minus strand of CANMCY010000002.1, from coordinate 8,358 downwards.
TTCCACCATCGGTATCTGGGATGATGTGGTGTTTTCGGCAGCACCCTCTCGCACCGGTGGATGTGCCCCACTGACCGTTCGTTTTAACCCCACCATAGACAGTGCAAATCAATCGGTAGGTTATATCAAATGGTGGGTTCCGGGTTCCACCGCAGATAGTCTGACAGGAAGAAATCCGCTTGTTACCTATAACAAAGCAGGTGTTTATTCATACAAAGTCATGCTGGTGACCAAAGCCGGCTGCAAGTATTTTTATGAGAATATCGACGCCATGAGGTATGGTGATACCGCCATTATGAGCATATCCTACAGCCCGAGTACCCTGTGCGCCAATCGGTTGTTTACAGCTTCGGTATCGAATACAGGCGCTGGTAATGTGAGCTGGAATATCAATGGTGCGGGGTACAGTGGACAGACAAGCGGCTCCTCCGTTAAGGGTAAATTTAATGATACGGGTTCGGCCGATATTACCGTAACCAGCGAAAACGGGGGGTGCAGAAGTTATCTGTACCGAAAAAAAGCAGCCATTATCAGCGGACCTAAAGCCAGCTTTACAACGCCGGTTCCCTTTTATTGCGCCACACCGGATACCGTTCAGTTTACCAATACATCCGTGCTGGGCCCTAGCACCACATGGCGATGGACCATTTGGGACAGTACCGGAAGCATTGTGAATGTAGCTACCGGAAAAGATTATCAGTATATAACCAATAGCATCAATAAATATTCAGCCCGTTTGATAGCGTCATCTTCCAATGGTTGCATTGATACTTTTTACCAGAAAAATGTGGTGGTGGGTGGTTCCATTGATACCGAGTTTTTTTACAATCCGGCCCCCACTTGCCCTTTTCAGAAGGTGACCTTCACCGGCAGACTGGGTCCCGGAACACCCCGGACCAAAAATCAGTTTGCCTGGACTTTTTACAACCTCAGTGGGGGAATACTGACCACTTCTAACGATGAACAACCCGCAATACAATACAGTCTGCCCGGCACTTACGCCGTTCGCATGATTGTTAGCAACAACCGCGGTTGCCGCGATACCCAAACCAAAAAAGCTTGGGTAAAAGTAGAAGTGCCTGATGTAACGCTCAACACACCGGATTCCATTGTGTGCACCAATCAGAAATTTCTGCTAAAGGCAACCCAGTTGAAGCCGGTAAAAGGTTTTATATCCAATTGGAAGGCATTTCACCAGGATTCTGTCAATATCGTTTATCAGTCCTATGGCGATTCAGCCCTTATGCAGATTGGTTTTCCGGGAATATATAGAATTGAATATACCATCGAAAAACCCAATGGGGAATGTAAATTTACTATCAAACACAATCGGAGGATTAAGGTTAGCGGAGCCATTTTGAAAACAACCATAAGCCCTACTTATGGCTGCGCTCCATTGCCGGTAACCTTGAACGCAAGTCTGCTAAAAGACTTGAATTATCATGGTAATTCTTCTGCGTTTCAATATTTATGGAAACGAACCAATCCTGCTGGATTCCTCATCACAGACCCCACAAAACCCGTAATTAACAGCACCCTGGCACGCGGTGAATACGAATGCTGGCTCGTGTATAAAACCGGATCGGGTTGCGCAGACTCGGTACGTAAAACTTTCATTGAGTCAGGAATCAGATCCCGAATTAACATTCCCTACATGGGTCGATGCCGCGGGAATACAGTCAATTTTGGAAATGCGAGCAGCTGGTGGGCGGACAGTGTGCGCTGGGTATGCGATTCCCCAAGCGTGATAATCAAACCATCCCGCACCGCATGGTCACCCAATGGCACTTTCACCCAAATGGGAGATTTTCCATTGAAACTGATTGTGAAATACCAAAATTGTGCCGACACCAGTAGCACAGTCATCAATATTTTTAAACTTAAGGCGTCCTTATATTCTCCGGACTCTGTTGTATACTGTGCACCTAAACTGGTTAAAATTTTTAATACCACCCCCGGTGCCATCAATAGTTGGTGGACGTTTTCGAACGGGGCTACCCAATATTCCAAAAACAATGACCTGATTACCCAGTCTTTTAAAGAAAATCTGGGTTCCGGCTATGATGTAAAACTCGTAGTTCAAAATTACCTGGGTTGCTACGATACCATTGAGAAAAAAGCGTTTTTCAAGGTAATAGGGCCCATTCCCCGACTCACTGTTTCCGGCAATAAGGGCTGTGAGCCCCTAACGGTGGCCTTTAATAACAACAGTCAGGATTATGTGAAGGCCTACATTGATTATGGAGACGGCACTGTTACCGACAGTCTTAAAAACGGGCAGTTTCATACTTACAGGGTTACCGATAAATCACTCACAACCCAGCGTTTTAACCCTAAATTGATTGTAGCCGATAAATTCAGTTGCTTTGCCTATGCCAATGCTTCTGACAGTGTGGAAGTATTTAAAACAGCGGAACCGAATTTTAGCTACACATCTGCTCGTTTTCTGCGCAAAACAGAGGGTTGTGCCGGAGAATTGATTGTTGGATTTTCCGATAAAAGCCGTTTTGTGAGTAAAAACTACTGGGATTTTGACAACGACGGTAAAATCGATATCCGAAACCAGCCGGCCCCCAATTATTTGTTCGGCAAACCCGGAGTCTTCAAAACCAAGTTAATTGCAGAAAATATCAATGGCTGTAAAGACAGTATCACCATAGATTCTTTCGTAGTCTGGGAAAAACCGGTACCGTCATTTATACCTTCAAAGGATAGTTTTTGTGCCAAGGATGCCGTTCAATTTGCTTTTAATGGATCGTCGGCCTGGCCCATTGTCGCCTACCGCTGGGATTTTGGCGATCCTACGACGTTTAAAGATACCTCTTCGCAAAAAAATACCGCATGGAGATATAAAAACCCTTTTAACCATGCAGTTGCACTGAATGTGAGGGATGTGAAGGGTTGCACAGCTACCGTAACAAGGGGTGTGTATGTACTGGATACAGCGGGCCCAAAACCATCTGAAATTGCCTATATCACGGTGAAAGATCAGGGTACTGTACAATTGAACTGGCATCAATCCGGACTCGGTAACTTCATGCGCTACCATATCTACCTGGACAGCACGCGATACATCTACCGTAAAAGTGTCTCATCACGCCAGGATACAACGCTGTTGTTTTCTTTTCCGCCGCAAACCCTAAGTAATCAGCGGTATTGTTACAGTCTTAAAGTGGAAGATACCTGTGCCCAGCAGGGAAAACTTGCAGTGTCCCATTGCTCTATATTGCTGCGCGACACGTCAACCCAAAAATATCACCTGGATTTGAAATGGTTGTCTTATGACGGCTGGGGCAATGAACTGAGTCATTATGAACTTTTCCGCAAGGAACCGGGCGGAAGTTTTAAAACCCTTTCCATTATCGATAAAGATCAGCTGGTGTATACCGACAGCTGGAAATGCGACCAAACCTATTGTTACTTCGTTGAGGCCGTACATAAAAATAAAGTATATCGCTCCAGAAGTAACGAAACCTGCGGAAAACCCCTGTATGGCAAACCTGATGGCAGTGCATTGGTAACGTTAGTGACAATAGCCAATGATTCATTTCCTACTGTTTTTTGGAAATCAGACTATGCTTACAACCCGGGAGCAACGTATGTACTTGAAAAATCCGGCAGCGGATTGCCGGGCACTTTTCAGCCGGTAAAACAGGTGAAAGGACTTAGCACGAGTGACAATACGGCTGATGCTCATGCCGCCGCGTATTTTTATCGTGTTTTGTTTAAAGATCATTGCGGACTGACCGGTGATGCAGGCGTACCCTCAAATTCTATTTACCTAAAGAGTGTGCCCGGAAGCAGACTCATTAGCATTAACTGGAATCAGTATGGCTACTGGCATGCCGGTGTGAAAGAATATAAACTGCAACTCAAACAAAGAAACGGCAGGTATACGGACTGGCTGAGAATGTCTAGCGCAAGATCCGGGAAAGACAGCATTAACCTGGAGAGTTTTGGTTTGGACAGTATTTGTTTCAGGGTGGTAGCCATTAAAGACACTATTACGCAAGATTCTTCTATTTCCAATTCAGTTTGTTTTGTGCCATCCTCCTACATTTGGGTACCTTCCGGCTTTTCACCCAATCAGAATGGCCTGAATGAAGTGTTTAAACCTACATTGGGCTATGTGTTTGGCAATCACCCAAACCTTGCACTTCGATATGAATTTAGAATTTTCAATCGATGGGGTCAGATGTTGTTTTCAACCAATAATCCTGCTATGGGCTGGGATGGCCGTTTTATGGATAGGGAATGTCCTGTAGGATTGTATATTTACGAAGTAAAAGCCGTTGGCTATGACGGAGTTCCACATCAGAAAAAAGGCACAGTTTATTTACTTAGGTAATATAAACTGAACCCACATGGTGGTAAATTTGTGCGTTAATTTATGTTTGATAATCTTCAGCGAAAACTAGAAAAGGCCTTCAAAACCCTCAAAGGTCAGGGTAAAATCAATGATTTAAACGTTGCCGAAACGGTAAAAGAAATTCGCCGCGCGCTTATTTCTGCCGACGTCAATTTTAAAGTCGCGAAGGAATTTACGGATAAGGTCCTGGAAGAAGCCCGGGGAAAGAATGTGTTGTCGGCGGTTTCTCCGGGACAGTTGCTTACCAAAATTGTCTATGATGAACTTGTGGAGTTGTTGGGCGGACAGCAGTCCGAATTAAAAGTATCCGGTAGTCCGGCGATTATACTGATAGCCGGTTTGCAAGGTTCAGGTAAAACTACCTTCACCGGTAAACTCGGAAGATTTCTTAAGTCTCAAGGGAAAAACCCATTGCTGGTAGCATGTGATGTATACAGGCCCGCAGCCCGCGAACAGCTCAAAGTGCTGGGTACTGCCACCGAAGTAAAGGTTTTTAGTGAAGATCAAAGCAATGATCCGCTAAGCATAGCCAGAAACGCCATTGCCTTTGCCAAACAGCACAATCACAATGTGGTAGTGGTGGACACCGCAGGTCGAACCTCTGTGGACCAGCAAATGATGGATGAAATTGCCTCACTCAAAAAGGCACTAAACCCCTCTGAGATATTGTTTGTGGTTGATTCCATGACCGGCCAGGATGCAGTTAATACCGCACGTACCTTTAACCAGGTGCTGGACTTTACCGGTGTGGTGCTTACCAAACTGGACGGTGATACGCGCGGGGGTGCGGCCTTGTCCATCAAATCGGTGGTGAATAAGCCCATTAAGTTTGTAAGCAATGGTGAAAAGCCCGATGCCCTTGATGTGTTTTATCCCGACCGTATGGCGGGACGTATCTTGGGGAAGGGTGATGTAGTAACCCTGGTAGAAAAAGCCCAGGCCGCATTTGATGAGGAGGAAGCAGCCCGTCTTTCCAAGAAAATTGCCAAAAACAGTTTTGATTTCGATGATTTTCTCATTCAGCTGCAGCAAATCAAAAAAATGGGCAACATGAAAGACCTCATGGCCATGATACCCGGTGTGGGAAGTAAAATAAAGGATATGGACATCGATGAAAATGCCTTCAAAGGAATTGAAGCCATGATACAGTCGATGACACCAAGGGAAAGAGCAAAGCCCGAAATCCTCAACGCATCCAGAAAACAGCGTATTGTTAGCGGCAGTGGAAGAAGCATTCAGGACCTGAATAAATTACTTACCCAATTTAACCAAATGCGGCAGATGATGAAGTCCATGCAAAACCGAAAAATGCCGGGAATGGGCTTGCCGGGCATGCGCCGATAAAAAATATTACAATTAAATTACAATACCATGACAATTCGATAGGGCCGAAATTGTCTCTACGCTCTATTGCAGTGATTAGTAATGTTTTATTTTTGAAAGAAACTGGAATAATTTGCCGATATAACATAATAGATTCCTCAGGCAAAGTGTGAAGTAAATTCCTAGGTTAAAATAGGTTCTGATTAACCTAACCCCCTAAAACCATTTAACCAAATAGTTGTAATTAAACTACTTATATGGTTTTTTTCAAGCAAATGCAAATCAATTGAGATGGGTGTAATACAATAATGCAGTGTATTGGCCGGGATGGTCAAATTTTCGGTAAAGATGATTTTATGATTTCACAGTTTGGTAGTTTTACTTGCTGCAATTTAATTTGGAGATTAAACTAATGTAAAATGAAAAAATCACTACGCTACTCCATGATTTTATTGGTTTCATGCTGGATGAGTTTGACCAGTCTGAATGCCCAGGACATTGTATGGCGAGACACCTTCAGGAATGGTGTACCGGCTACAGCTGCCCAAATCACCAAATGGAACAATTTTCGTGCAAAGTTACTCTCCACATATTCCTACCTGGGTATGAGGATTTCCGGAACGTACAACACTACCGGTTTATCTCACAGTGATGCCACTGTAGCTAAAGACTATGCAGCGGCGCTGAGAACGCTTGCCAACTATACCAGTCCATCAGTGGGTGGTAATGTGTGGACCCTTTGTAACCGTTACGCAGGTGAAGTTTGGATAAACCCTCCTTCTACCTGTTCCGGCTCAAATTGTCCAAGCCCCGGTTACATCATCCGTCCGGGAATTGGTACAGGGAATTCAAACTGGGGAGGCATCAACACTGCAACCTGCGGTGGTAGTGATCAGTGGATGGAGTTGCGTTTTATCGTTTTACCCCCGTATTTGAAAGATGCCGGAACACTCGCCATCAGCACTCCTGATAAATGTGTTTACACGCAGCCAATCAAAGCCAGATTCAAAAATTTTGGAAGAACTACAATTGATAGTTTTCAGTATTATTACAACGTAAACGGAACCACTACAGGTCCCATTTGGCGTAAGATACGCCTAGCTTCCAATACCGATACTTTATTGAATGTGGTGAGTAGCTTTACCTACACTGCCAATACCAATTATACCATTCAGGTATGGACAGACAGGCCCGATAACAGAACGGATAGTTTCAGAAGAAATGATACCGCCGTTTTTGCCTTCAAATTTGCAGGTAGTAAACCCACCCCAAATGGAATTGATACCACCGTTTGCGGAAGTCAAAGTTTGGTGCTCCGCAGCGTACCTGTGAATGCTTCGGATTCCATTGTATGGTACAGCGACAGAGGTCTTACTAAAAATGTAGGAAGCGGTAAAACGTATAAGACGCCATATCTGGCATCCGGTGCTACATACAAATATTATGTTTCCTCATATTCGGATTTTGAGAAAGCCATGCTAACGACAGGGTTAAATGCCCCTGCATACGGCTGGCCATCCAGCATGTTTGACATCAGAACAACAGGTGGCAATATAACGGTAGATAGTATCGGGCTGAATATTTATGACTTCAATTTTGCAGCCGGGTCTCAACTCGACGTAGAAGTTTGGCTTCGCAAAGGGAGCTTTTCCGATCCGGGTGCTACCGGCACTTCCACCATGTGGACTAAGATCTATACAGGGCCTGTGGTTTCTGCAGGTAGTTCAAAACGTAGTACCCTGAAAGCATCATTCACGCTACAGGGTGGTCAGCAATATGCTGTTTATGTCAATCCCACCGTAACGGGCTCTAATACGATTCTTGTAAAACTGGGGTCATTTACCTATCAAAATTCAGATATCGTCATGTCAGGTGGTACTCTCAACCAGATTAACTTCGGAAATGCAATGACCGGTTACACTATTGAGACTGAGATTTTTTACAAAAAATACCTTTGTGTAAGTGCGCCTGACAGCGTTTCTTTGAAAATCAACCCGGCCCCTTATGGCGCTAAACTCAATGCCGGAGCGCCTTTCCAGACTGCTCCCAAGAAATCGGGTACCGGATCTTTCGGATCTCCCCATGTAGTAGCAATGGGTGATACCCTGGCTTACGATTTAATAGCCCCAACCGGGTACAACAACAGCGGTCACAATACTGCATGGAAAGTGAAAAACGTGACCATGAAGTCTTTGTCCGGTCGTGTTCTGTCAACATTCGCTTGGACTGACCCGGTTTCTTCCAGCGGTGCTGCCGGGCGTTTGGTATTTACCCCATCAACCATTGATATAGACTCTCAGGTTTATGCCGAGGTGAGCATTCAGGACCTCGGTCCCTACAATTGCGATACTGTGCTGAAACATTACATGTATGTAGCACCCCTTCCTGAGCCGGACTTTACCCGTACTAAGGTTACCTGCGAAGGTGATGCAGTGGAGTTTGTCAATAAATCCAAGATACTTAAAGGATTTATTGACCACAAATGGTACTTTGGCGATGGAGACAGCAGTGAGGCGGTAGATCCCATTCACTTCTACCCCAAAGGCGGCGTATACTACGTAACCTACAAGGCAATCTCAAGTATTTATGGCTATGAGCGTATCAAGCGCGACACCATCACCGTGAGCCCGCTTCCCAACGTAAACTTCCGCATACTGAATGTGTGT
>CANMCY010000001.1 GCA_947496375.1 Flavobacteriales bacterium | reverse complement strand
CATGATTACAGCGCCAATCACACCCCAAACCAGTATCTTTTTTTGATCTGAATTACTGATTCCGAATGAACCAAAAATGAGAAGTATAACAAATAGATTATCTACGCTTAGGGAATATTCAACGAAATAACCGGTGATATAACTGATAACCGCTTCCTTCGAAAACGAATTACGACATTTGCCAACATCATCGAAAACAATAAAATTACTGTTGTAGGTATCTTTAAAGTTTTTATAATCTGCAACGGTTTTTAATCCATGTACATGGTGATGAAAGAAATAAATAACCAGTGAAAACAACAGCCCTGCTGTAATCCAGGCCATTGTGCGCCATAGCGCCTGCCTTGTGGTTACCGTATTCCCTCCCTTTCCCAGAAGCCCCAAATCCATAGCAAGCCCCAGCGCGACAAAACCAATAAAACCCAATAAGAAGAACAGTTTAAACTCCATTCACCGGCAAAATTAGGTTTGACCATGCAATCACCCAACCTAAAGTTTACTTTTGCAGCATAATAAAATCATTGTGATGAGAAATATCAGCATTGTATTACTGACAAGCATATTTGTAGGTCTTGTTTCCCTGTCGGCAACCAAGGATGAAGGAATGTTTCCGCTAAACTACCTTGATGAGAAAGCACTACAGAATGCAGGATTAAAACTTACAACCCGAGAATTATTCTCACCGGGTGAAGTCAGTTTGGCCAACGCACTGGTCAAGGTTGGAGGATGTTCCGGCTCATTCATCTCTTCGGAGGGTCTTATTATCACCAATCATCACTGTGTATACGGAGGAGTTGCCGATTTAAGTTCCGCAGACAACAACTACCTCGAAAACGGTTTTGTGGCCAAAGACAAAACTCAAGAATTACCCATTCAAATGCCTTGCAGAATCACTCAGTCTTTTGAAGATGTATCTGCCAAAGTATTGCAGGGAATTGGTAAAGATTTAAATCCCGTCGCCAGAGCCACAGCCATTTCAGACAACATTAAAAAAATTCTAGCAGAAGAAAAAGTCATAAATCCTGAATTGACCATGGAAGTTTCAGAGATGTTTGTTGGGAAAAGTTACATGCTGTTTCGCTACCTTCTCATACCGGATGTACGATTGGTATTCGCACCGCCTGTCACCATCGGTCAATTTGGTGGAGATCTTGATAACTGGGAATGGCCGAGACACAATGGGGACTTTAGCATGGTACGTGCGTATGTTGGACCGGACGGGAAACCGGCACCTTACAGCAAAAACAATGTACCCTTTACACCAAAAAGACACTTAAAAATTAATGCTAATGGTACCAAAGAAGGTGATTTCGTATTCATCATGGGCTACCCGGGGCGCACCTATAGACACGAGAGTGCACCATATTTAAAATTCCAGCAGGATATTCAGCTGCCTACCATTCAAAAATGGTATAGCTGGTATATACGGCAAATGAAAACATTGAGTGAAGGAAATGAGTCAAAGTTTCTGGCATTTGCAAAAGAGATTCAAGGGCTGGAAAATGTAGAGAAGAATTATCGGGGGAAAATGCAGGGATTGATGAGAACAGGTTTGGTTGATCAAAAAATTAACGACGAGGCCATGATGATGAAATTATCAGAAACTAAAAATGATGAGGCCATTAAACTTGCCATTCCAAAATTACAAAGCCTCTGGGCAAGAAAAACTGAACTGGCAGCTCAGCGTTACCATTACCAGTTCCTGTATAACCAATCTGGTCCATTCTATGCAGCCCAGTCAATAAGACAATTTAAGAGCACAATTAACAAAAGCAACGAAGAGAATAAGAAGAAAACTATTACAGCGTTTGTCTCGGCAATGCGTCAGAATTACGCTGTTATTGATAAAACCTTGGAAATTTCTGTTCTTAAGGAGCTGCTTCCAAAAATTAATGATAATCGAAAAGTTAAATTAAAAGTAAACGGGAAACTGCCTATAGCACAATGGATTGATCAGAATGCAAAAAAAGACAAATTATTTGATACTGCATTTGTATTTGGATTATTGCGAAACAATCCAGAAAAACTATTGAATTATCAAAGTGGCTTAACAAAACTTTTTGATGAAGTTGAAGAAGAATCCATGCGCATAGAATATGAATGGAGCTTAATCGATCAAGAAATTAAAGCCATAATGCCTGTATATCTGGATTTGAAGCAGGAATATAAAAATGGTCAATTTATTCCGGATGCTAACAGCACATTGCGTTTAACCTACGGATATATTAAACGATATAAGCCCAATGACGCAGAAATTCACATGCCTTACACCACACTCAAAGGGGTATTTGAAAAGGCCAATACCGCGCCAGATTACCGATTGCCTTCCATTGTTGCCGATAAACTGCGAATAAAAGATATACCCGCAGTTTTTAAAGATAAAGAAACCGGAGAAGTGGCTGTGGCATTTCTATACAATCTCGATACTACAGGCGGCAACAGCGGAAGTGCCGTATTGGATGCCAATGGAAATCTGATCGGGATCAATTTTGACAGAAGCTTTACAGCCACCATCAATGATTATGCCTGGAACGATCAATACAGCCGAAGTATTGGATGCGACATACGCTACGTATTATTTGTTGTAAAATATGTAGGACAGGCTGACCACTTGCTAAAAGAAATTGGTATAAATTTATGATATGATTTTAGTTCGTGCGTAACTCCGGTTACAATCTCTAAAAATACCATTATCTAACTTTGCCCTAATAAAATCAACATGGGTATCCTATCATTATTATTCGGTAAAAAAGAGACTATCAACTTCAAAGAAATTATTCAAGAAGGAGGAGTCGTACTTGATGTGCGCACTGGGAATGAGTTTAAGTCAGGTCACATTAAAAATGCAAAAAACATTTCAGTTCAGCAACTGTCTTCCCAACTGAACAAACTTGACCGCAAAACACCGATCATTACTTGCTGTGCTTCCGGTATGAGAAGCGCCTCTGCGGTAAGTATTCTCAAAAAAGCAGGTCTTAGGGCTTATAATGGGGGGAGCTGGCAATCACTCCAAAATAAATTATCATGAGTGGCAGTAATTCCTTTGATTCACTTATCAATAGTGAGGTTCCGGTATTGGTAGATTTTCATGCCACCTGGTGTGGCCCCTGCAAAACTCTGGCCCCTATTTTAGAACAGGTGAAAAAATCGCTTGGTGAGTCTGTTAAAATTATAAAAATTGACATCGATAAAAATCCTTCCCTTGCCAGGAAACTGAACATTAGCGGAGTTCCTACCATGATAATTTATCGCAATGCGAAAATGATTTCTCGAAAATCAGGGGTATTACCTGCACAAGAAATCATCAAACTTATTCAAGCTGCTGTATAAAAAAAGAGCATCCCTAGGGATGCTCTTTACTTTTAAATTTTATTATTTATTCGGGCTTAGACTCTTCCTCTTTGGAATCCTCTTCAGAGGTAGGGGTCTCTTCAACAGATGCTTCCTCTGTTGCGGAAACCTCTTCTGTCTGAACTGTTTCAGCAGTTTCTTCCACCTGAGCTTCCTCTATTGTTGTATTTTCTATAGCCACAGGGGTTTCCTCTACAATGGCAGCTTCATCAACTACTGTAGTTTCTACAACCGGTAAAACTTCAACTTCTTCGGCTACTTCTGATGCTACAGCGGTAACAGGTGTGGAAGATACTTTGGGTGCAGCTGCAGTAGTCTTACTGCGACCACGTCGGGTTTTCTTAGCATCCTTTTTATCTGTACCAAATCCCTGGAAATACTCATTGAAGTCAACCAGTTCAATAAATGCCATTTCAGCGTTGTCACCCATACGATTTCCAACTTTGAGTATGCGTGTATAGCCACCGGGTCTGTTGGCTATTTTAGTTCCAACAACCGTAAACAGTTCCTTTACCGCTTCCTTATCTTTCAGGTAAGCAAAAACAGTTCTTTGGTTGTGTGTAGTAGCATCTTTACCCTTGGTAATCAGTGGCTCAACATAGGTTCTAAGCGCTTTAGCCTTTGCCAATGTTGTGGTAATCCGCTTATGAATAATCAGTGATGATGCCATATTGGCCATCAGTGCTTTGCGGTGTGGGGCTGTGCGGCCCAAATGATTTACTTTTTTCCCGTGTCTCATTGCCCTTAGTCTTCGTTTAAGTTATACTTGAGGATTTCCATTCCAAAGTGAAGACCTTTGTCACGAACGAACTCTTCAAGTTCAGACAAAGACTTCTTACCAAAATTCCGGAATTTCAGGAGATCATCAATGTGATATTGAACCAATTCACCCAGTGTTTTGATTTCTGCGGCCTTCAAGCAATTGTATGCACGAACAGACAAATCAAGATCAGCCAAGGGGGTCTTCAGTATTTTACGCATCTGAAGGAATCCTTCATCCACTTCCTCTACTGCTTTGCTGGCTTTAGATTCAGGCATGATGTTTTCATCACTGAATAGTACAAAATGCTGAATTAAAATTTTAGCTGCTTCTTTGAGTGCTTCTTCCGGGTGAATACTACCATCGGTAGTCACTTCCATTACGAGCTTTTCATAATCGGTACGCTGCTCTACACGGAAATCTTCAACACTATATTTTACGTTTCTAATGGGAGTAAAAATGCTGTCTGTAGCAATCAGACCGATAGGAGCATCTTTCACTTTGTTTTCATCAGCAGGAACATAGCCACGACCTTTACCTATGGTCAATTCAAGCTCCAGATTAACGGTGGGTTCTATGTTGCAAATTACCAGCTCAGGATTCAAAATATTGAATGAGTTGGTATATCTGCCGATATCGCCGGCCAGAAACTGGTCTTTACCTTTTAAACTAATGAATATTTTTTCATTATCATCGGTTGAGGAATTTGCTTTAAAGCGAACCTGCTTGAGATTGAGGATAACCTCCAATACATCTTCAACCACTCCTTTAACGGTGGAAAATTCATGGTCAACCCCTTGAATTTTAACTGAGGTGATGGCATAGCCTTCCAATGAAGACAGTAAAATACGGCGCATTGCATTACCAATGGTTACACCGTATCCTTTTTCCAGGGGTGAAAATTCGAATACTCCGTGGAAATCGGTGGCTTTGTTCATTACCACCTTATTGGGTTTTTGAAAAGGAATAACTCCCATTTTTTGTGTTGTTTTAAGATTTTATTTTGAGTACAATTCGACAATCAGTTGTTCCTTAATGTTCTCAGGAATTTCTGAGCGCTCGGGATAACTTATGAACTTACCTGAAAGATCACTGCCGTCCCATTCCAGCCAGTTAAAACGCTTACGTACGCCACCAGCAGATTCAGAAATTACTTCCAGCGATTTACTGCGTTCGCGAACAGCGACAACATCACCGGGTTTCAGATGGTAACTGGGGATATTTACAACGGAACCATTGACCAGTATGTGGCGATGACCAACAAGCTGACGTGCAGCACGACGGGTTGGCGCTATTCCAAGACGGAATACCGTGTTATCCAATCGAGCTTCAAGGAATTTCAATAGGTTCTCACCGGTAATACCTTTTTTGGCTGCTGCTTTTTTGAAAAGATTTCTAAATTGCTTCTCCAGCAAACCATATGTATATTTTGCTTTCTGTTTTTCAGCCAACTGAACTGCGTATTCAGAAAGTTTGGGTCTTCTGCGGCTATTACCGTGTTGACCCGGGCCATAGTTTTTCTTTTCCAATGCTTTGTCACGACCGAAAATGGGCTCTCGGAAACGACGCGCAACTTTTGATTTTGGACCTGTGTATCTTGCCATGAAATATTTTTCTTAATAATTAATGTTAAACCCTGCGACGCTTGGGTGGACGACATCCGTTGTGGGGCATTGGGGTAATGTCTGTGATTGAAATAACTTCCAGACCCACAGTCTGAAGATTACGAATAGCACTATCTCTTCCTCCTCCGGGACCTTTTACAAATACGTCAACCTTCCGCAGTCCTGAATCAAAAGCTGTTTTTGCACAGTCGAGAGAAGCCATTTGGGCTGCATAGGGTGTATTTTTCTTAGATCCTCTAAAACCCATTTTACCGGCCGAAGACCAGGATATAACTTGACCTTCAGTATTGGTTACCGATACAATGATATTATTAAAAGTAGCATGGATATGTACTTGTCCATGGGGATCTACTTTTACTTTCTTTTTGGTTACTTTTTTCGTTGCCATTTACCTGTCATCTATTATTTAGTGGCCTTTTTCTTACCGGCTACAGTCTTACGTTTACCTTTTCTTGTACGTGCATTGGTGCTGGTTCTCTGACCACGCACAGGCAATCCCTTGCGATGTCTCAAACCACGGTAGCAACCAATGTCCATCAGGCGTTTGATGTTCAATTGTGTTTCACTGCGAAGTTCTCCCTCAGTTTTGAGGTTATTGGTGATAAATCCGCGAATCTTGGACAAATCATCATCATCCCAGTCATTCACTTTTTTGTCGCGGCTGATTCCGGAGTGATCCAAAATTCGGGCTGCTGTGCTCGGACCTACACCATAAATGTAGGTAAGTCCTATGACACCTCTTTTGTTTTTGGGTAAATCTATACCTGCTATCCTGGCCATTGTCTGTTAACCTTGTCTTTGTTTATACTTAGGGTTCTTTTTGTTAATCACATACACCTTACCATTGCGGCGTACAATTTTGCAGTCTACACTGCGCTTTTTTACTGAAGTTCTAACTTTCATGTCTTTACTTGTATCTGTATGATATTCTTCCGCGTGTCAAGTCATAAGGAGACATCTCCACTTGAACTTTATCACCCGGTAGGATTCTGATATAGTGCATTCTCATTTTCCCTGAAATAGTAGCAATAATTTCATGACCATTCTGGAGCTTCACCCGAAACATTGCGTTTGACAATGCTTCCGTTATCACTCCGTCTTGTTTTATGGCATCTTGCTTTGGCATTTCAAAAGGGCTGCAAAAATAGTGTTTTTTTTCTTAATAATCAACTTGAGGTGAATTACCTGTGAAACGTCCTTTCAGCCTGCCGCTGCTCATGAGTCCGTCATACTTTCTCATCAGCAGGTAGCTGTCAATCTGCTGGAGTGTATCTAAAACAACACCCACCAAAATCAACAGACTGGTTCCACCGAAAAACTGGCTAAACTCCTGATTTACACCCAAATTTCCGGCTACTACAGGCATTACAGCAACCAATGATATAAAAATGGCGCCCGGCAATGTGATTCTACTGATGATATCATCAATGAAATTGGCAGTTTGTTTGCCAGGTTTAATACCGGGAATAAAACCATTGTTACGTTTCATGTCATCAGCCATCTGCACAGGATTAAAAATAATCGCAGTATAAAAATAGGTGAAGAGTACAATCAGGGTAACCATGAGTGCATTGTGACCGAAGCTGTTGGGATTGGTCAAACTCATCAACCAACCGGGAACTCCCCCCTGCTCATAAAAACCGGCAATGGTAGCTGGCAAAAATAAAATGGCCTGGGCAAAAATGATAGGCATTACACCGGCTGCCAATATTTTGATAGGCAGATATTGTCTAACGCCTCCATACTGACGATTGCCTACTACCCGTTTTGCGTAGTTGATGGTAATCTTTCGTGTTCCCTGAGTTAATAGTATTACACCCAAAATGATTAGAGCCCAAACAACAAGTTCAATCAAAAAGAGTATGAAACTGGCTCGCTGACCTGCGAATGCAAATTCAGAAAATAATGCATTTGGGAGACGGGCTATAATACCCACCATAATCAACAGGGAAATACCATTGCCTAAACCGCGGTCCGTAATACGCTCTCCCATCCACATGGTAAACATTGTTCCGGCGGTTAAAAGAATCACATTCGTAAAAATGAACATACCCTGCGACATTGCTTCGCTATTAAGGAACAATAATGCATCGCGATACTGCGGGTTGCCTATGAACTGGTTTAAATATCCAAAGGCCTGAACACCTGTAAATGCGATAGTAAGAATTCGAGTGTACTGATTGATTTTCCTTCTGCCTTCCTCTCCCTCTTTTTGCATCCTTTGAAACGCAGGAATGGCAATGGAAACAAGCTGCATGAAAATACTGGCAGAGATATAAGGCATAATACCCAAAGCAAAAATCGCCCCTCTGTTCCATGCACCGCCGGCAAAAGTATTGATGAGATCCAGAATGTTATTCTTATTCTGATTGCTCATATTGATTTCAAGCACTGAACTGTCAATACCAGGGAGTATGACAAAAGAACCTAAACGATAAACTGTAAGCAAAAGAAAGGTATACAAAATTCTTCTGCGCAGCTCCTCGATGGACCAGATGTGCTTTATGGTTTCAATCAGCTTTTTCATTGTATCAGGCTATCAGATGTGCTGATCCACCAGCTTTTTCGATGGCAGATTTTGCGGTTTCGCTGAATTTGTGTGCATGAACTTCAATCCCTGCTTTCAACTCACCACGGCCCAGAATTTTTACCATTTCTGATTTACCCACAAGGTGTTTTTTAACAAGTAGTTCATGGTCTATTTTGTTCACCTTTAATGAATCAGACAAACCTTGAAGAACATCCAGATTGATTGCGGCATATTCTACCCTATTGATATTTTTGAATCCGCCTTTGGGGATCCTGCGCTGCAGAGGCATTTGACCGCCCTCGAATCCAATCTTTCTGGAATAACCGGTGCGTGATTGTGCGCCCTTGTGTCCTTTGGTAGATGTACCTCCCCTTCCGGAGCCTTCACCACGACCAATACGCTTTCTATTTTTGGTAGAACCTGCAGCAGGTTTTAAATTACTTAAATTCATGTTACTTAGTGTTTTCTACTTTGATAAGATGGTTAACAGTGTTTATCATACCTTGAATTTGATCATTCAGGTCAACAACAGCACTTGCATTAATTTTACGAAGTCCTAGGGCTCGAAGGGTAGCTTTTTGGTTTTTGGGATAACCAATACCACTCTTCACCAGTGTTATTTTTACTTTTCCCATAATCTTATCCGTTAAAGACTTTTTTAAGGTTAACATTTCTCATTTTGGCTACCGAATAAGGATCTCTCATGGTGGTTAGCGCATCAAAAGTTGCCTTAACCACGTTATGGGGGTTAGATGATCCTTTAGACTTGGCCAATACATCGGTTACTCCGGCACTTTCCAGAACTGCACGCATAGCACCACCTGCAATTACACCGGTACCATGAGCTGCGGGTTTAAGGAATACACGGCCACCACCAAATTTGCCGGTTTGTTCGTGAGGAACAGTACCATTGATTACAGGAACCTTAATCAGATTCTTCTTGGCATCTTCAATTCCTTTATTGATGGCATCCATTACTTCATTGGAGCGGCCCAATCCGTGACCTACCACACCATTTCCATCGCCTACAACAACCAGGGCACTGAAACTGAAGGTACGGCCACCCTTGGTAACTTTTGCAACACGATTAATGGAAACCACTTTCTCGGTCAGGGTTAACTCACCGGGTCTTACGCGCTTATTTATATTTTCAGACATTTGAATGACTACTTAATTGATTAAAATTCAAGACCTCCTTCGCGGGCAGCATCTGCAAGACTCTTGACACGACCATGATACAAATATCCGCCGCGATCAAAAACCACCGATTTTATTCCGGCAGCCATGGCTTTTTCGGCCAATTTTTTTCCTACCAGGGCGGATTTTGCAACCTTGTTATCTTTCACATCTTTTATACCTTCTTCAGATGAAGATGCTGAACACAGGGTAATACCCTTACTGTCATCAATGATTTGGGCATAAATATCTTTATTGCTGCGGTAAACACTCAGGCGGGGCCTGATCGTGGTACCGGTAATGCGTCCGCGAATACGGCTGCGAATTTTACTTCTTCTTTGTACTACTGATTTTGACATAACTAATTAACTTTATTTAGATGCTGACTTACCTGCTTTCTTTCTCAATACCTCACCGGCAAATTTGATACCCTTGCCTTTGTATGGCTCAGGCTTGCGGAAGGATCGTATTTTTGCAGCAATCTGTCCCAGAAGTTGCTTATCGGCACATTCCATGGTAATGGAAGGATTCTGACCTTTAAGTGTTTCTGTTGTTACTTTAATTTCCTGGGGAATTTCAAGCATGATTCGGTGAGAATATCCAAGGGTAAAATCGACAAGATTTCCCTGATTGGAAACCTTATAACCAACGCCTACCAATTCCTGCTTTACTGTGTGACCCTGGCTTACACCAACAACCATATTGTGTATCAATGCACGGTACAAACCATGCAGAGCTTTATGTTGTTTGCTGTCGCTTGGGCGATTTACTGTCAGCACTCCATCAGCGATATCAGTGGTGATTTCGGTTCCGATGAATTGCGACACTTCTCCTTTTGGACCCTTGGCTGTAACATTTCCATTATTATTGGTAATGGTAACACCGGCCGGGATACTAATGGGTGCTTTTCCTACGCGTGACATTTTATATTGAATGAATGATTAATTATGAAACATAACAAAGTACCTCACCACCAACATTCTGGGTACGAGCCTCTTTATCGGTCATAACTCCTTTAGAAGTGGTAAGAATTGCAACGCCAAGACCGTTGAGCACGCGGGGCATGTTATCAACATTGGCATAACGGCGCAGACCCGGTGTACTGATTCTTGACAAGTTGCGGATTGCGCTTGCCTTGGTAACGGGGTCATACTTTAGGGCTATTTTAATTACACCCTGTTTATTGGATGAATCTTCAAATTTGTATTTCAGGATATATCCTTTCTCATACAAAACTCTGGTGATTTCCTTTTTGAGATTGCTAGCAGGAATTTCAACAATTCTGTGCTTGGCCTTCATGGCATTGCGCAACCGGGTTAGAAAATCTGATATAGGATCGGTCATGTTATTTACTTTTTATTAATTACCAACTTGATTTTGTTACGCCTGGGATTTTACCGTCGCTGGCCAATAATCTGAACTGATTACGGCAAATGCCGAAGGTACGGATATAACCTCTTGGACGGCCTGTAAGCTTGCATCTATTGCGCAATCGCACAGGAGATGCGTTTCTTGGAATGCGCTGTAACGCTTCGTAATTTCCTTCTGCTTTCAATGCGGCCCGTTTTTCTGCAAAGCGAGCAACCAATGCTTCACGCTTACGCTGTCTGGCCTTTATGGATTCTTTTGCCATGTATATTATTTACTTTTAAAGGGGAAACCCAACAACTTCAACAGCTCCAGACATTCTTCGTCTGTTTTGGCTGTTGTTACGATGGTGATGTCCATGCCGGTAATTCTATTTACTTTATCGATGTCAATTTCAGGGAAAATGATCTGTTCGGTGATACCCATGTTAAAGTTTCCACGACCATCAAATCCTTTTACATTAAGACCCTGAAAATCACGCACACGAGGCAAGGCAATGCTGATGAGACGGTGTATGAAATCATACATTGCATCTTTACGCAGGGTAACCCTGGCACCTATGGGCATGTTCTCTCTTAATTTAAAGTTTGAAATAGCTTTACGTGAAAATGTGGCTTGCGCTTTTTGACCAGAAATTTTAGTCATTTCTTCAACAGCAGCATCAACCAGTTTCTTATCATTTACTGCAGCACCTACACCCTGATTAAGGCTAACCTTTACCAGACGGGGCATTTCCATTACATTTTTGTAGCCGAATTTCTCCTTAAGAGCCGGCACAACAACTTCCTCGTAGCGGGTTTGCAGAAGCGGTTTATAACTCATTTTTTTAATTCTTATTTAATAAATTCTCCGGTTTTACGGACTACTCTTTGGAGTTTTCCCTCATCATTCAATTTTCTTCCGATGCGGGTAGGCTTACCACCAACAACCACCATCAGGTTTGAGATATGGATAGGGGCTTCAACTTTGTCTATTTTACCACCGGTATTTTGGGCTGTAGGTTTGCGGTGTTTGGTTACAATATTTAAACCTTCCACAAGGGCGCGGTTATCTGTTACTATAACTTTCAAAACCTTACCGGTTTTTCCCTTATCATCACCGGCAATCACCTTTACGGTATCCCCTTTTTTGATATGCAATTTAACTTTTGACACTTTCAATTTTGATTAAAGCACCTCAGGTGCAAGTGAAACGATTTTCATGAACTGTTTATCGCGGAGCTCTCTGGCAACCGGTCCAAAAATACGGGTACCTCTTGGTTCATCTGATGCATTCAGCAGAACACAGCTATTCTCATCGAAGCGAATGTAAGAACCGTCAGGGCGACGTACTTCTTTTTTCACGCGAACAACAACGGCCTTAGAAACGGCACCTTTTTTTATGGCTCCACCGGGCATAGCGTCTTTAACGCTCACCACTATTTTGTCTCCTACAGAGGCATAGCGACGACCGGATCCACCGAGCACACGTATGCAAAGTACCTCGCGGGCACCGCTATTATCTGCTACTTTTAGTCTTGATTCCTGTTGTACCATCTTTATTTAGCTTTTTCTACTACTTCGACCAATCTCCAACGTTTGGTTTTGCTCAGGGGACGAGTTTCCATGATGCGAACGATATCATTCTCACCACACTGATTTGACTCATCATGGGCAGTGTATTTCTTGGTCTTCTTGAAATACTTACCGTATTTGGGGTGTTTCACGTTACGAACAACCGATACTACGATGGTCTTGTCCATCTTGGTACTGGTCACCGTGCCGGTAATTTCCTTGCGTGAATTCCTTGCTATTTCCATTAGTTATTCTCTCCGTTATTCTTTTTCATGTAAGCAGCCAGCTCAGACTGAATCCTGCGGTTGTTCAATTCAGTAAGCATTCTTGCAATGCTCTTTCTGGTAATTGACAGTTTATGTGGTTGTTCAATCTGAGAAACCGTATTCTGGAACTTCATTTTTTGATAGCGCATACGTTCTTCTTTGTAGGCGGTTACGAGTTCCTTATTTGACATTCCTTTAATTTCTTCGTTTTTCATTTTTATACCTCCTCGGCAAAATCAGGGCGTACAACAAACTTGGTGGTTACAGGAAGCTTTTGAGCAGCCAATCGCATTCCTTCTTTGGCAGTTTCCAATGGAACGCCACCCACCTCAAACATAATGGTGCCGGGTTTTACGGTAGCAACCCAATATTCAGGTGCACCTTTACCCTTACCCATACGTACTTCGGCAGGCTTCTTGGTTACCGGTTTGTCCGGGAAAATACGAATCCACACCTGACCTTCGCGCTTAAGATAGCGGGTCAATGCAATACGGGCCGCTTCAATCTGACGAGCCGTTATCCAGTGAGGCTCCAAACTCTTCAGTCCGAAACTACCGAAATCAACTCTATGACCGCGTGTGGCAACGCCTTTAACACGGCCTTTCTGCTGTTTCCTATATTTGGTTCTTTTTGGGCTAAGCATTGTTTATTTCTTTAAATCTTTATTATTTGCGTTTACGACGATCACCTCCACCTGGACGAGGACCCCTGTCACGATCTCTGCCTCTGTCATCACGACCTCTTCCGCCATCACGCTTTCTTTCAGTATCTACTTGCGGTGCCAAATCAACCTTGCCGTAGATTTCGCCGCGACAAAGCCAAACTTTGATACCAATTTTTCCATATACGGTTTGTGCTTCCACAATTGCGTAGTCAATGTTGCTTCTAAGAGTATGTAATGGGGTACGGCCATCTTTGTACATCTCAGAACGTGCAATTTCACCACCATTCAAACGGCCACTAATTCTAACCTTGATACCTTCAGCACCCATTTTCATGCTGCTTTGGATAGCATTTTTAACCGCACGCTTGTATGAGAAACGATTTTCAATTTGCTGAGCAATATTCTCACCAACCAGCTGGGCATCGAGCTCAGGCCTTTTGATTTCATTGATATTTATCTGAACATCTTTGCCTGTGATTTTACGAATTTCCTCACGGATGGTGTCTACCTCCTGACCTCCGCGTCCGATAACGATACCGGGACGGGAAGTATGAATGGTTATTGTTATACGCTTTAATGTACGCTCAATTACCACTTTTGCTATGCCACCTTTAGGAATGCGCACACGCAGATATTTGCGGATTTTTTCGTCTTCTACCAGTTTATCACCGTAGTCTTTTCCACCATACCAGTTAGAGTCCCAACCACGTATGATTCCCAGACGCAATCCTATTGGGTTTACCTTTTGTCCCATATTAGTTATTTACCTCGCTTTTAGTTACAGTATCAATGACGATCGTTACATGATTACTGCGCTTACGCTGCCTGTATCCCCTTCCCTGAGGAGCAGTGCGGAGACGCTTCATGGTAACACCACCATCTACCAAAATTGACTTTACATACAAATCACTGTCTTCGATTCTCTCACCGGAATTAATTTGACTCCAGTTTGCTACACCACTGCGGATTAATTTGCTCAAAAACAAGGCATAACCAGGTTTTTGATTCCACTGCAGTATGTTGAGTGCTCGTTCCACCTTCTGGCCACGAACTAAATCGGCCACCATACGCATTTTACGAGGCGATAGTGGGCAGTTTCTCAAAATTGCTTTAGCTTCCATTTTGTTTCTCTCCGTTTTACTTGCTATGACCTTTGAATGTGCGTGTTGGAGCGAATTCCCCCAATTTGTGACCTACCATATTCTCAGTTACGTAAACCGGAATGAATTTGTTTCCGTTGTGCACAGCAAATGTGTGTCCCACAAAATCGGGAAGAATCATGCTGCGACGCGACCAGGTTTTTACCACTGATTTCTTGTTACCTTCATTCAGAACGGTAACCTTGCGCATCAACTTATAATCTACAAAGGGTCCTTTTTTTACTGACCTTGCCATTTTCTTTTAATTATTATTTATTCCTCTTACTTTTTCTACGTTCAATAATCAGTCTGCTTGTGGCTTTCTTGGGCGCACGTGTTTTCTGACCTTGTGAATAAATCAGGTTTCTTGACCTTGCCTGTCCACCTTTGTTACGACCTTCACCACCGCCCATAGGGTGATCTACAGGGTTCATGGCAGTACTTCTGGTGCGAGGACGAATACCCATCCAGCGGCTTCTACCGGCTTTGCCTTTACGCAGAAGGTTGTGTTCACTGTTACTTACAGATCCAATGGTTGCAAGACAAGCAGACAAAACCTTTCTCATTTCACCGGAAGGCAATTTGATAGTAGCATATTTATCCTCACGGCCAAGTAATTGAGCGTATGAACCTGCACTTCTGCAGATTTTTGCACCCTGACCGGGGGACATTTCGATATTGTGGATCAGTGAACCCAGGGGTATTTCAGACATAGGCATTGCATTGCCTACTTCAGGAGGAACACCGGGACCCTGTTCTATTTTTTGACCTACTTTAATACCGTTAGGAGCAATTATGTACCTCTTGTCACCATCGGCGTACTGAACCAGAGAAATAAAAGCACTGCGGTTAGGATCATATTCCACGCTGAGAACTTCACCTGCTACTCCATGATTGGCTCTTTTAAAATCAATCAAACGGTAGCGACGCTTGTGACCGCCTCCGATAAAGCGCATTGTCATGCGCCCTTGGTTATTTCTTCCTCCTGATTTCTTAATTGGAACAATCAGGGATTTTTCCGGCTTATCGGTAGTGATTTCAGCAAAAGAATTTGCGATGTGAAACCGTTGACCGGGCGTTGTTGGATTTAAACGTTTAACTGCCATGATCAGATGTTTTCGTAAAAGTCTATGTTAAAACCTTCTTTTAACGTCACGATGGCCTTCTTATACCCATTGGTATAACCGGAGATCTGGCCAGTACGTCTGTTACGACGCATTTTCCCCCTTGCAATCATTGTGTTTACAGAAGCTACTTCCACACCATAGAAATCT
Organism: Flavobacteriales bacterium; assembly: GCA_947496375.1. Lineage (GTDB taxonomy): Bacteria > Bacteroidota > Bacteroidia > NS11-12g > UBA955 > RGEC01. Next base: position 229,075 of record CANMCY010000001.1, on the reverse strand, counting down.
TCGATGGCCTTTTTGATTTCGTCTTTGGTAGACTTTTTATCTACCACGAAACCATACTGACCACGCTTATCCATGATAGCGGTCATTTTTTCTGTAATCAACGGCTTCTTGAGTATCATTGTTTATTAGATTCTTCTATTTTTGTTAATGCACCTTCAGTGAGTATGAGTTTACCTGCTTTCAACACTTCATAGGTATTAATATCTGTTGCCTTCATTACTCTGTTACCTTCAATATTTCTTCCACTCAGGTAGAGGTTTTTATTGGTATCAGCAGTTACGAACAAGGTACGGCCATTGATATTCAAAGCATTCAAAAATCCTTTGAACTCAGCTGTTTTTGGTGTTGCCATTTCGAAATCTTCAACTACCAAAATATTATTTTCCTTGGCCTTGTATGAAAGTGCGCTTAAACGAGCCAGTTTCTTAAGTTTTTTGTTAAGCTTGAAAGAATAGTCGCGTGGACGTGGACCGTGAATACGACCACCACCTACATAGATACCAGATTTCAAGCTACCATGACGAGCTCCGCCGGTACCTTTTTGACGAAATAATTTGCGGGTACTGCGAGAGATTTCAGAACGATCTTTGGTCTTGTGTGTTCCCTGACGCTGATTGGCCTGGAATTGTTTTACGTCCAACCAAATCGCATGATCATTGGGTTCAATCCCAAAAATATCACCGGAGAGTGTTACAGTTCTTCCGGTATCAGCACCCTGTTTGTTTAATACATTCAATTTCATAATTAACGTTCTACTATTACGGTGGAACCATTATGGCCGGGTACGGAACCCTTAACCAACAATAAATTTTGTTCTGGTACAATGCGAAGTACTTGCACGTTGAGTGCCTTAACTCGGCGATTGCCGGTTTGACCTGCCATTCTTATACCTTTGAATACACGGGCAGGGAAAGAACATGCACCGATTGAACCTGGAGCACGAAGTCTGTTGTGCTGACCGTGGGTTGCTTCACCTACACCGGCAAAACCATGGCGTTTAACCACACCTTGAAATCCTTTACCCTTTGATGTACCTACGATGTCAACAAACTGCCCTTCTTCGAAAATAGAAACATCAAATGTGTCTCCCAATTTGGCAGCTGCTTCATTCTCACTTGGGTTACGAAATTCAATAAAAGATTTTTTAGCTTCAGTGTTTGCTTTGGCACAGTGACCTTTCAATGCAGCACCGGCGTTCTTTTCTTTTTTCGCTCCCCAAGCCATCTGGATAGCAGAATATCCATCTTTTTCCTGGGTCTTTACTTGCGTAATTACGCAGGGACCCGCTTCTATCACAGTGCAGGCAACCTTGCGGCCATCAGCATCAAATATGCTGGTCATTCCTAGTTTTTTTCCAATTAATCCTTCCATGGCTCAAATTACAATTTGATTTCAACTTCTACCCCGCTGGGCAGTTCTATTTTCATCAGGGCATCTACTGTTTTAGTAGATCCGTTATAAATATCTATCAGTCTTTGGTAGGTACAATACTGGAATTGTTCACGTGCCTTTTTATTTACGTGAGGTGAACGCAGTACTGTAAAAATCTTCTTCCTGGTGGGAAGAGGAACAGGACCACTAACCACTACATCGGTGGTACGCACCGCCTTCACAATTTTCTCTGCACTTTTGTCGAGCAGGCTGTGATCGAAAGACTTAAGTTTTATGCGAATTTTCTGACTTAACATTTTATTGATTATTTACTTGCTGCACCGTTAACTTTTTTCAGTACCTCGTCAGCGATATTTCTAGGAGTTTCTGAGTAATGACTAAATTCCATGGATGAGGTAGCCCGACCGGAAGTGATTGTACGAAGTGTGGTTACATAACCAAACATTTCGCTCAATGGCACTTTTGCCTTAACTACCTGTGAACCGGCACGCTCATCAATACCTTCAAGCTGACCACGGCGACGGTTAAGGTCACCCATTACATCACCGGTATTTTCAGCAGGTGTTACCACTTCGAGTTTCATGATGGGTTCCAATAGAACAGGTCCGCAGTTGCGGGCTGCCTCACGGAAACCACCTCTCGCTGCAACTTCGAAAGACAATGAATCGGAGTCTACGGGGTGGAAAGAACCATCAAACAGACGCACCTTTATGGAACTGATAGGATATCCTGCAAGTACACCATTTTGCATAGCAGACTTAAATCCTTTCTCAACCGAGGGTATGAATTCACGGGGGATTGAACCACCCACAATTTCATTTACAAACTGAAGACCTTCGCCTTTAAAATCAGCATCAGCCGGACCCAGTTCAAACTGTATATCTGCGAACTTACCACGGCCACCGGTTTGCTTCTTATAAACTTCACGGTGGGCAAAGTTGCGGGTAATGGCTTCTTTGTAGGCCACCTGAGGAGCACCCTGGTTGCATTCTACCTTAAATTCACGCTTTAAGCGATCCACGATAATTTCCAGGTGCAATTCACCCATACCTGAAACAACTGTCTGTCCGGTATCCTGATCTGTCTGCACGCGGAAGGTAGGATCTTCTTCTGCCAATTTAGAAAGAGCAGTACTTAACCTGTCACTGTCAGCCTGTGTTTTTGGTTCAATGGCAAGACCGATTACAGGGTCAGGGAACACCATTGATTCAAGAACAATAGGATGTTTTTCGTCGCACAGGGTGTCACCTGTTTTGATATCTTTAAAACCTACTGCAGCTCCAATATCACCGGCTCCCAGACTTTCGATGGCATTCTGCTTATTGGCATGCATTTGGAAAATACGGCTGATACGTTCTTTATTACCGCTACGGGTATTGAGAACATAAGAACCAGCATCCAGTTTGCCACTGTAAGCACGCATGAAAGCAAGACGACCCACATAAGGATCCGTGGCTATTTTGAATGCCAGGGCACTAAAGGGATCATCGTAGGATGGTTTGCGAGAAATTTCTGCCTCAGTATCAGGATTGGTACCTTTGATATTTTCTTTATCAAGCGGGCTGGGCATTAATTCCATAACCAGATCCAACATGGTCTGTACACCTTTATTCTTGAAAGATGAACCACAAACCATGGGAACGATTTTCATTTCCAGCGTTGCCTGGCGGAGCGCGTTGAGAATTTCTCTTTCAGTGATGCTGTTGGGGTCCTCGAAAAATTTCTCCATCAAGGTAACATCATATTCTGAAACGGCTTCGAGCAGTTTTTCGCGCCACTCATTGGCCTCGGCTTCCATTTCGGCAGGAATTGGAACTACCTGGTAGGTCATACCCTTGTCAGCTTCATTCCAAATCATACCACGGTTATTAATCAGGTCAACCACACCTTTAAAGTTATCTTCAGCACCAATGGGAAGCTGCAGTGGAACTGCATTACTACCCAACATGTCACGAACCTGCGTAACCACATTCAGAAAATCAGCACCGGCACGATCCATTTTATTTACAAAGCCAATTCGAGCAACATTGTAGTTGTTTGCAAGACGCCAGTTGGTTTCTGACTGCGGCTCAACACCGTCTACGGCACTGAACAGAAATACCAACCCATCGAGTACACGCAGTGAGCGGTTTACTTCAACGGTAAAATCAACGTGACCCGGAGTATCAATGATATTGATGTGGTATTCTTTGGTGTCGTTGTTAGGACGACCATCTGTAGTCGGATAATTCCATTTAACAGTGGTGGCGGCTGAAGTAATGGTGATACCTCTCTCCTGCTCCTGAACCATCCAGTCCATGGTGGCTGCACCGTCGTGCACCTCACCAATTTTGTGGTTCACGCCCGCATAATAAAGAATGCGTTCAGTGGTTGTAGTTTTACCTGCATCAATGTGAGCGGCAATTCCGATGTTTCTTGTATATCTAAGGTCGCGTGACATGAATCTTTTTCTCTTGTATCTTTAATCGATCATTAAACCCTAAAGTGCGAGAATGCTTTGTTAGCTTCTGCCATTTTGTGGGTATCTTCTTTCTTCTTTACGGCAGCACCTTCACCTCTTGAAGCGGCAAGAATTTCACCGGCCAGTTTCTCAGCCATCGATTTTTCATTGCGTTTGCGGGCATAACCAATCATCCATTTCATACCAACAGCTGTGCGGCGGCGGGGAGAAACTTCGGTTGGAATTTGAAATGTAGCTCCACCCACTCTTCGGGCTTTAACTTCCACAGTAGGCATTACATTATTCAGTGCTTTGCGCCAGGTTTCCAAACCGGGCTCATCGGGTGCTTTTTTCTCAACTAATTCCAATGCATCGTAAAACAGGCTGTATGCCAGTGATTTCTTACCGTCATACATAAGGCCGTTAACGAAGCGTGTAACAACGGTATCGTTGAACTTAGGATCTGGCAGAAGGATGCGTTTTTTGGCGCGGGTTTTTCTCATGGTCTATCGGTTATACCTATATATAGAGTTAGACTTATTTTTTCTTAGGACGTTTGGTACCATATTTAGAACGGCGCTGGTTACGACCTTCCACGCCGGCGGTATCAAGGGCACCGCGGACGATGTGGTAACGAACACCGGGAAGATCTTTTACCCTGCCACCACGTACCAGCACAATGCTGTGTTCCTGAAGGTTGTGACCTTCACCGGGTATGTAGGCATTCACTTCCTTGCCATTGCTCAGACGAACACGGGCAACCTTGCGAAGTGCAGAGTTAGGTTTCTTGGGCGTGGTAGTGTAAACACGTGTGCAAACACCACGACGCTGGGGGCATGAATCTAGGGCGGGGGACTTACTCTTCCAGAGCGTCTCCTGGCGACCTTTGCGTATTAACTGTTGAATAGTAGGCATACTATCTCCTCAAAAAGGGCAGCAAAAATAAGGCTATTTTTTCGCAAAACCAACACTGTAAGTAAAATTTTCTTAATCCGATCAAATAATATTAAGTTTGTGTTACCAAATCGGAATAATTTCCCACCAGACTTGAGAATCAGAGACCCATTAAAAAGATTTTTTTCACTTACCGTGATTCAACAAGTTGGCTTCTGTTTGTTGATAACAAGCCTATCCAGGACATTTTGGGGCGTATTTAATCATGAAATCTTCGCCGACGCGAGTAAAATTGAAATTTTGAAGGGGATGCTTTGGGGGGTATTTTTCGATTTGCCCCTCATGGCTTATTTTTTTCTGCCACTTTGGATTTGGATGTGTTGCTTTCCAAAAAAGGCAGCAGGGAAACCCATAATTTCAAGATTGATGATGATTGTCGGAGCCACACCCATCATTATATTGAATGGCATAGACACTGCGTATAGCAAGATTTCCGGCAGAAGAAGCGGTGCTGAAATATTAAATACCATATCAGACCCCGGTAACTCAATCTGGCTTTACCTGTCGGATTACTGGCCGGGGATACTGCTATTATTGACATCTTTACTCCTTATTTATAAGTATACACCAACAACCGGTTTGCCATTATATCAAGATTTAAGAAAAGAGCCGCGGCGGGCCGGCGGTATTTTCATCCTATTCTTTGGATTTTGGCTTTTCAGTGCCCGGGGAGGCTTTCACCTCAAACCTTTATGCACATTGCATGCCGGCCTATATGTCAGACCGGAATTAACGTTGTTAACCATAAGCACTCCATTAAACATCATATCCATGCCTGGTGGAGAAGCAGTACCTGAAGCTCAGTTTATGGATCTTTCCCAGGCCAAAGACATAGTAAATCCTGTATTCGTTTCAACAGGTGACAAAAAAACCTTGCCCAATAACATTGTATTGATTATTGTAGAGAGTCTTGGAAGAGATTACACCGGATTCCTTAATAAGAAGCCATACACACCGTTTCTGGATACATTCAGTAAACAATGCATGAATTTTAGGTTTTGTTATGCCAATGGAACCCGCAGCATAGAAATGCTTCCCAGTATTTTTTGTGGCATGCCGGGATTAATAGAAACACACTACCTGAATAGCGGTTATGCTGGCAATACCATACAAAATGCGTTTGATGTGTTTCACAGAACGGGCTACAGCACTGCATTCTTTCATGGTGCGGCAAATGGCACCATGTTTTTTCAGGGGTTTCTACAGCAAACAGGTACGGTCAAGTATTTCGGCCGTGATGAATACCCAAAGGAGCTCTTTAAACGCGATTTTGATGATAACTGGGGGATTTTTGACGAGCCCTATCTTCAATACTTTTTACGTTGCTGTGATACCATGAGAAAACCCTTTTTCAATGCGGTATTTACGCTTTCATCGCATCATCCTTATAAAGTGCCACCTCATCTTGACAAAAAATTCAAAGAGGGAAATCTGCCCATTCACAAAAGCATAAGATATACTGATTATGCCCTAATGAAGTTCTTCGAATCGGCAAAAAAATATAAGTGGGTTGACAATACACTTTTTGTTATTACCGGCGACCATACGAGTTATGGAGAAGACGACTATTTCTACAGTCCAAGCGGACATTTTGAAATACCTCTGCTATTCTACGGAAAGGGCATTCAACCCGGGGTTATAGATAAAACTGTTTCTCAGTGTGACATTGTTCCTGCTATTATGCACCTTAGTAATGTGAGAGGTTCATTTTACGGTTTTGGGAAGAACCCCTTCGATTCCACATATTCCGGCTACAGTCTTCACAAGGAAAAAAATCTATACTACATCATTAGTTATCCATATTCGCTCGGTATGGATGCAAATGGTGATGTGAAAGACTTTCATCTGCAGTTCAGAAACAGAAAGAAACCTGTAATGCTCAAAAAGGAGGGTAATGTATACCATTCACTGCTACTTAAGTTAAAGGCGCATGTTCAGCTGTTTACGCATAATGTTCGGCAAAATGAGTGGTTTATCAAACAACCCAAAGAGCAGTAACAACGTCTGTATTTAGTGGAACACTTTTTGAGGACTATACCTGTAATGGTCAGGCGGTTTTTTACATTTATCGCAATTGCGCAGTTTTACCCATGTGTTTGGGGACAAATGACACCCAAAACGGATGGAGCTAAAATTGAATTTAGCGAAAAACAACATAATTTCGGTGACATCAGGGAAGACATAAAATATGCAACCCATCGTTTTAGTTTTAAAAATATCGGTAACAGGGATTTATTTATAAACACCGTTCAAACCAGCTGTGGATGCACCACACCTGACTGGACAAGGGACACTATTAAACCGGGAGGAAGCGGTTTTGTAGATGCAAAATATGAAACGATTGGCAGAATCGGCAGCTTCCAAAAAACCATCACCGTATACAGCAATGCTGTCAATTTCCCTTTCGTGCATCTTGATATTTTGGGAAATGTACAGAAAGAAATCATTAAAAAAGAAGCTGAATATGTTTCGCCGGGTCAAATCATATTCAATCCTTCTACCATAAACTTCAAGCCCCTATTTGACCACAAGTCAGATACACAAACATTCAGAATAACCAACGGTACCACCTTCAGCACACAGTTTTCGGGCTTGGAGAATCTGCCGGCGTTTTGCCAGGTTATCGGGATGCCACAGAATCTTGAACCCAATGAGAGCGCCAAAGTAAAAGTTGTGCTGGATGGCAGAAAAATCAATGCCTATGGTTTTGGTGCGTTTGAAGTAGCGGTGCCCACTGATAACATGCTTTATCCATACACCGGATTTTATGTTGCTTACGACAGAAAACAATATTTCCCAAAACTGGGGAGTCGCGAGATGTCAAAAGCCCCAAAATTGACCACTGACAAAACCGTAATTGACTTGGGCAGTGCCGAAAGCGGAGAAATTTTCAATACCCAGTTTACCTTCACCAATTCCGGAAAGACAGACCTTAAAATACATGAAATTACACCACAGTGTCCATGTGTAAAGGTTGAATTCACTAAAAACACACTAAAGCCGGGCGAGAGTATGGTGGTAAAAATGCGTTTTGATACAGGAATCAAACATGGTAAAAGTACACAGACCATAAGTGTTATTTGCAACGATCCGGCACAATCTGAAAGGAGTTTGTACCTTGTGGCTCATTTGCCTGAGCGGGAAAAACCCAAGTGTGCTACCTGCCCTCGGTAAAGAGATTAACGCAAATTGTGATATACGTTTTGAACGTCATCGTCTGACTCAAGTCGCTCTATCAGTTCCAGCACCTCGTTGGCCTGTGCTTCTTCCAAATCAACAAAAGAATTTGGGATATACTGCAGTTCTGCGCTGGCAGCCTCTACGCCCAGTTCTTCCAGTCCTTTCTGCATATTTCCGAAATCCGTGAAGCTGGTATATACATAAACTTCCTCTTCATCGATGGCCAGGTCCTCATAGCCAAAGTCAATAATTTCCAGTTCAAATTCATCCAGGTCTTTTCCCTTGAGGGATGATTTTGCAATTTTAAAGACACCTTTTCGGGTAAATACAAAGTCAAGAGAGCCGGTTTTACCCAGGGCGCCTTCGCATTTATTAAAGTGTGATCGAACGTTGGCTACGGTTCGCGTATTATTATCGGTCGCTGATTCTACCAGGATGGCAACACCGTGTGGCCCATATCCCTCGTACTTAATTTCTTCATATCCGGCGGTATCCTTATCACTTGCGCGTTTGATAGCCGCCTCCACCCTATCCTTCGGCATGTTTACGCTTTTGGCATTTTGCATGGCCATACGCAATCGCGGATTGTAATCAGGATTTATACCACCCTGTCTTACAGCGATGGCTATTTCTTTGCCTATACGGGTAAATTGCTTCGCCATGCGGTCGAAGCGGGCAAACATTTTGTGTTTTCTTTTCTCGAATATACGTCCCATTGGTTTGGCAAAATTAATACAAGGATTATGAAGGTGGTTAAAAGAAACGGGAAACTATTCATTTCCCACTGTATTCAAAACATATCCATCAAAATGACACCTTAATAGAAGCCACCAAATTTCTGCCCGGGGCTGAAATGCCGCTTGCAAAAACACGGTAATTTAAATCCAGGATGTTTTCCACAGCGAATGAGGCCAGCAGGTTTTTATTCACTTGCCAGTTTGCGCGAACATGATACGTTTGCCATGAAGGCGTTTCACCGCCCGGAGCATACTGTGCGTTATCCTCGCCACTTGCGCTGTACTCACCCCGAATTTTTCGGCCATTAAACAGCATAAAAGCTTCCCATTGCCATTCTTGACTTGACCAGCGCAAACCCAATCTTCCATGATCCGGAGCAATGTGATCCAATGGGGTCCAAAATGCATTGGGATCTGATTGATACCGACCGAAAGTACTGTTGTAATTTGCATCTGCGAAAAGACCTGAAATCAATTGTATTTTTACGGCAAGATACCCACCGGTAACATAGCCCCCAGCCGAATTCTCCATTTGGAAAACCGGTGTACGCTGACCTTCGTAATCAAAAGAATCATCTCCATTGTATACGCCAGGCCTGTCAATCAGCAATCTGGATATGCGCGTGTAATAGCCACCTATTTCCAAATGAATTTTCTTACGGTCCAATCTAAAACCCAAATCCAGTGTGCGTGTACGTTCCGGCTTCAGGTTATTGTTTGGGATTACCAGTTTATTGCCGGGCATACTTTCAAACAACTTCGTCATATCATCCACATTGGGATTTCTGAATCCGGCCGCCAGACTGGCCTTGAAAAACAAACCGTCCCAATCCATTTTTTTAGAAATACCCAGATTATAAACAGGGGCTATACTATTGAGTTGGGCGTTTGAATAGGGCAGTTTTAGAAAATTTTCAGGGCTAAAAGCGGCTTTCAGCTGATAATGGGTAAGTCTGAAGCCCCCTTCCAGAATAAAATCATTGGGTTTAACAACAAATATTGCATTCGCAAAAACTGCCAATGACTGTGTGGTGGCGCCATCATCCGCGTACCGTGTGTTTTTACTATCTGTAATTTCTCCTGTAATAACGTTGCGCTGTGATGCTTTGGCCTCCACAACATTGAGAACCCACTCTGCCCCACCCTGAATCTGAAAATTGGATTTCAGGTTCAGTAGAAAATCATAATTAGCCGCTGACATACCTACCTTGTCCTGTTGTGTAAGTTCAGAGGTATTCCCGAAACGTCTTGTAACCCTGCCCACCCGACAATTTTGATGAGAAGCGATAAAGCGATGACTCCATTTACCCTGATTAGGAATGGTTAACGTATAGGCCCAAAAATCCCGGTTTTGGGGGGCATATTCCCAGGTAGCAAAACGCAGTTTTCCGTTTGACATATCCGATAGTCTGTCATATCGGGGAACTGATGCAGTTCTGGAGAGCTGTGCGGCAAAGGTGTGAACAAGATTACCGGTTTTTAAGGACAGCTTGGTGAACACATCATTTTGCGTGTAGGCACTTCCCAGCTGTATGTAGGGATTGTCATTCCGCAGCATGGTGTCTCGACCATTTATTTTACCGGCGTAATATTTTCGAAGTCCAAAAGTATCCCATTGGGAAAAATGGCGCTGCTGACCCATCCTCAAATCACTAAAATCGCTGCTGGTAGAGCTAAAAACCCATGCCAGCTTCTTACCGCTCATTTCTATATTCACATTGGAAATAACAGCATTGGCAGCCGACAAATACCTAAAATTGGCATTTGCACCGGCAAAACTGAATCGGGTATTCCTAAACTTAGGATCTCGGGTTTTCATATAAACCACACCACCCAAGGCATCGCTTCCAAACTGGGTAGAACCTGAGCCAAAAAACACCTCCGTTCTGTCTAGCATGAACTGGTCTACCGTAATGATATCCTGCAAATGGCCGGACCGATATACCGCATTATTCATTCGCACACCATCCACAACAAGCAGAACACGACTAGATTCAAAACCTCTGAGGACAGGGCTACCACCACCCAGTTGACTTTTCTGAACGAATACCTGGCCTGTTTGAGACAGTACATCCGCCATGGTTCCCTGTTGGGCAAGCTGCATTTGCTTCGACGAGATAACTTCTATCTGTCGGGTTGAATTAGCTCTACTTGAACCGAAACGTTGCGCAGAAACCAGAATCTCATCCATATTTTCCAGTTCCTGAGGATAAGGAATGGCGGTATCACTTTGTATCTGTGCATTTGCAATGGTTAAACAAGCAAACAATATCAGGGACAGCAAACCTGATTTTATTTGTTTTTTTGCGTTTTTTTTTGTATATTCAGATAAAATATTGTCGGCCATCAGCGTGATCCAGTCGCAAATTTAACCAAAGCATTAAGTGAATTTGGTAAAAAAAGCGTACACACGAATAAAAAAGCAGAAATTCGCAGGATTAATTATGCAGGAAGTTTATGTTGTAGACGCCCTAAGAACACCGGTGGGCAAATTTGGCGGTAGTCTTTCAGGAATCAGGCCCGATGATTTGGCGGCACATGTCATCACTGAAATTATCAAACGCAACCCCGGAATTGATTTTTCACATACGGATGAGGTAATATTTGGCGCAGCCAATCAGGCCGGAGAAGATAACCGAAATGTGGCTAGAATGGGGCTGTTGCTGGCAGGTTTGCCTGTTACCATACCCGGATATACCGTAAACCGGCTATGCGCCAGTGGTCTACAAAGTATCATGAATGGATATATGGCCATAAAATCAGGAACTGCAGAACTTATTATTGCCGGTGGAACTGAAAGCATGACCCGGGCTCCATTCGTAATGGCCAAGTCTGAGAGTGCTTTTCAGCGCAGTACTGAAATTTACGACACTACCATTGGATGGAGGTTTACAAATAAAAAACTGGCAGAAGCATACCACCCCTACAGCATGGGTGAAACTGCCGAAAATGTAGCCGAGAAATACAAAATCAGCCGAGAAGACCAGGACGTATTTGCCTTTGGCTCTCAATCAAAATGGCAACAGGCCCATGATGCCGGAAAATTTAAAGATGAAATCACCTCGGTTCCGCTACCCGGAAAAAAAGGAGAGCTCCAATATTTTGAAACCGATGAGCATCCAAGATTAAGCACCGTGGAGGTTCTGGCGACACTGAAACCTGCTTTTAAAAAAGATGGAACTGTAACGGCCGGAAACAGCAGTGGAATTAACGACGGTGCTGCCTGTCTAATTCTGGCTTCAGGCCAGGCCGTTTCAAAATACAAACTGACACCGCTGGCCAGGATTGCAGGCATCGGCGCAGCCGGTGTTGATCCCGCCATTATGGGCATAGGCCCGGTTCCTGCAACACAAAAGGCGCTTAAACATGCCGGTATTGATATCAAAGATTTATCCGTAGCAGAGCTTAATGAGGCATTTGCCAGCCAGGTACTTGCCAGCATGAAGGAATTGCAAATCAATCCGGATATTGTAAACCCCAATGGTGGCAGCATTGCTATAGGGCATCCGCTGGGTGCAAGCGGTGCAAGAATTAGCACCACCCTGCTTCATGAGATGAGGAGAAATGCTGCGTCCCGCTACGGGTTGGCCACCATGTGTATTGGTGTGGGCCAGGGTTGCGCAATTGTTTTTGAAAAATCCTGATGCGCTATTTCCTGGAACTGGCCTACAGCGGCACTGCATTCGGCGGATGGCAGAAGCAGGAAGAAGTGAGCAGTGTGCAGGCATTGCTGGAAAGTAAATTATCATTAATTCTGAGAGAACCTACTGAAATTTATGGTTGCGGAAGGACCGACACCGGGGTTCACGCTTCCTATTTTGTTGCCCATTTTGACACGCTGGTTGAGTTGCCTGAAAACCTGATATACCGGCTCAATGGGATGATTTCCAAAAGCATTATTATTTACAATTGTCGGCCCGTTTCAGATGAGATGCATGCGCGGTTTTCAGCGGTATCCCGCACGTACCGCTACTTTATTACCCACACTAAAAATCCCTTTCTATCAGATATGGCTTATTTACTGCCACACAAGCCCGATTTGGACTTGATGAATCAGGCGGCTGAAATGCTATTGTCACACATCGAATATCGCTGCTTCTGCAAGGGAAAAGCACCCGGAGACAGCTACAAATGCACAATTATGGAAGCTGTATGGTCAGAAACTTCGGCAGGATTGGTATTTACGGTTACAGCCAATCGTTTTTTGCGGAGCATGGTCCGGAGTATGGTAGGTACATTGCTAAAAGTGGGATTAGGTAAAATGAGCATGCAACAATTTACAGAACTTTTGCATTCCGGAAACCGCAATCTAGCCGGTAAATCAGCACCTGCTCAGGGTTTATTCCTTGTGGATGTAGTATATCCGGGCTTTGAAAAGTCAGCTATGCTTATTCTGCCCCCAGTCGTTTAAGAAAACGCTCTACCTGCTTAGCTGTAGCGGGTTTCACGTAAAAATCCTCAACCTTAAGTTTATCTGCGGTATTCACCAGTATTTCATTCAGTTTCACATCGCTACTCAAGATATTGGCCACGGTTTTGGTGAGGTTAATGTAAATCCACTCATTGCCGCCAAAATCAAAATAGATGTACATATTTTCACCCCCACGCTTGTGTTCTATCAGCATGGTGGTTTTTATGTCTTTATTGATTGGAGTACCTGCAAATGAAGCTACACTTACATTATCGTTGCAATACATACCACGGTATTTACTGTCCCAGCGGAAAGTTGCATCGCTCAAAATCAGGGTGTATTCTGCTTCATCCTTTCCAGACAATTCGCCATTCTTTTCAATGTTTTTGATGATATTTCTGGCGGTTTTGTCTTCGGCCACCATCTCTCCAAGGGCATTTTTAAAGAAATCAGTATTGATATTAACAGAAGCTCCACTGCTGGTTTGGAATAACTCTTTCAACCGCGAAACAAAATCTTTGTGGAGGGGAAAATCCAGCATCATGGCGAGGTTAAAGACGAAGCTGCTATCACCCTCTTTCAAATCTGCAGTACCTGCATTTTTGAATTTGATATTATTGCTTTCCAAGCCAAAATCGAGAGGGCCTTCGGCATGCACGGTGTGGTTTTTCTCATTCAGCTGAATAAAGCTGCCTTTCAATCCGTCGTTGAGCAGTTTGTCTTTGCTACCGGCAAAAAAGCTTTCTTTTTCGTGATCATAGTAGAAAATGCCGGTATCATTGGTAACATCCGGGTCGCTGTATCTGCGTTTCCAGCTAAAGAACAGGGGATAAACATGGCTGCTGTCGTTGGCTACAAAAAGCCCTACATACTGCTTTTTATTATCCTTATCGCGGGGATCCTGCACATTAATGATGACATTTTTAGGATCAACGCGGTCACTGTAACGCAGCCATGCGGAAGGAAGTATATTTTTAAACGTGTGGAGGGGTTTGACATAACCCGTAAACTGTAGATTCTGTTCTGTGCTCAGGATCTGTGCAAAGCCCTTGTAACCGATTTTCGTATCCAGGGTGAAATTTTGTGATTCATCAATTTTCCCCCAGCCCTCTATGTTTTTATCGCGGTTAACAATGATGCTGTCGAGAAAAAACTCCTGTCTTTTACCCAGTTTGTTTACATACTGATACAAGCCGGAGCCGCGCATTTTATTTTTACCATAAATCTTCAGTCGGCTGCGATATATTTCATGGTAATTGTCAAACCGGTTGGCAAACAATCTGGCACTGTCTACAATGTCCATATCTCCGTTTTCGCGTATGGTGACTTTACCGTCTTTCAGCACTACACGGCTGTCTGCAATGTCTATGAACGGTATTTGCTGAACATTGAGCGTATAATTTTTAAGGTCATATACACCCCGGACACCGGCAAACTTAAGACTATCCTGGGTAGGATTGGTGCTCATCCACAGGGGTTGTTTACCCGCCATGGCAGCCCCCATTCTGGCTTCAATGGTTTTGCCGTTCATATCCCATCGGTAATCGTTGAGATTGGTCATATAACTATTGAATGGGAATCGTGTCTCTGCTCCCACCTTATTGGTATTAAAAGAACCGATACGGGTATTAAAATCCATTGTTCCGCGTATATCGTTGGTTTCAAAAGCCACTTTGGATGTATCTGCCCCATAAATGGTAAGATTGGCCTTATCTGCGCTGGTTTTATTGGGTGCAAACAGCATTTCATCGCTGCTAAATTTGGCCTCGGGCCAGGCCAAAGTGCCATTGCCGGTTACTTTAGATGGTTTCTGTGTAATAGTCCCAATAAAATCATATTCAGATTTAAACACCTTAATGGGTGTGGGCCCGTTTGTAATATTAAATTTGTCATGGTACGGAATCCATTCCATATTGGCATTGGAAGCATAGATCTGCGGATAGATAGTACTTTGCGGCAGCTCATAAGAATCCACGGTCCCTTTTGCTGTTTTAGGCAATAGCAAAATTCGCTGAAACTTGGTTGTGGAGCCACTAAAGGCAATACTGCCCTGTTCTCCGTAAAAACCCCGTTCACTCAGGTTCATGGTCATTTCACCTTTGCCCTTGCCTCTATACATGCTAGATCCTCCCGGAGGCGTTGGTGTTACAAATCCCAGTGAATAATCCGGCTGTATATATACATAATGGCGGAATTCAGGGAAAATCCCATCACTCAGAAAGGAGCCATCAAAACGCAGGCCTGCAATGGTAAAATTATCCAGACTGTCAATGGTAAAGGGATCGATGACAAACTTAAATGATTCTGCCTTATACTGACCGCCATGAATGGACGGCTTATCATATAGTACTTCAGATCCTTTGAGGGCTTTAAAAATAGGATACTCAGGATAGTTAACAAGCCCTGACTTATTATTGGGTTTATCTATGTAGATGGTGCCATTGATGTTCCGTAACACACTTTTTATGGGAATGAGGGATCGACCGGTGCTATCCGGGAAATACAATCTCAAACTATCAATGATATCGGATTGCACCAGAAAATTGCCGTAATCGAATTCAAATTTTTTTCCAAAAAAATCAAACCGTCCGGCACGAACCATACCGCCAAAGCGAATGCGCCTGTTTTTCAACAGGGTAACCTGCTGTTCGTAAGGCACCACCACAACATTTTGAGAATCGGAAAAGAAGAACTTCTGTACTCCTTCTACATTCATCTCATTGCTCAGCAGATTCAGAGAGATATTACTCCGTTTTGCAATCATGGACGACAGGCGTATTACATCATAATCGCGGTTTTTTTCATGACTCTGCACCCATCTGAACAGTTTGGTTCTGAACATGGCAGAGTCCTGCTCGGGATAATAGGTGATGTAGCCCGCATCATGCAATTCAATGAAAGGTGCACGCAAATGTTCGGGTTGCATTTTGCAAAAATCAGCGTAATCTGACAGGGCAAATTTCATGCGCCTATCGGCGGTATAATATGAGCGGGTTTCTTTTTTGCGTGCTTGCAGAGCTTTTAGTTTCTGGTCAATCAAGGCCTTATCCTCCGGCTTATTTTTGCTGATCAGTGCTTTCAATTCTTTTTCCATGGCGCGTGCCACGGGATCGTCCGGCTGACGGTTGTAAAATGCATATAAACTTTCCAGTGGATTAAAACTAAGGGGGCCCTGTATTCGGGCATACAGCATTTCTTTATAGAAATCGGCACTGGAAATTTTCGCATCCTGATCATTGTTAATGTTATCAAAATCCACAAACGGCTCGTCAAGTTTCCAACGGACTTGCTGCGCATCGATGTCTACTTTGTGGTAATCGTCATAAAACGGGGCTCTCATCAGGCCTTCCGATCCGCGGGTTACCACCAGTTTATTTTCCTCAAACTGAAAATTCACCTCAACCGCGGGATGGGTAATGGTGGAACTATCCACATAAATAATCATAGATGCCTTGCGGCTGGCGGCTGCACCATTGGCAATTTTGAAGGTCTTGCTTTTCAGGGTAATCCTTTTCTGGTTTTTGTAAAGGATGTTAATTACTGTTTCTTCACCATTGGCGGTTTGGGTATTAATGTCGCCCCCCACCATACTAAAACCACCGCGCAGGGATGCATTGGGCCCTACTATTCCAAAAATCTGCAAACTGTTTTCAAAGCTGGAAAATCGAGGCCAAGGTGATTTTTTCACCACTGCAGAATCGGGTGAAAAGCTGATTTTATCCTGAAAACGTCCTTTAACCCCTTCATTGAAATAGCCAACATACTGCAGCGTTGCCGTATCGATTTTATAGTCGGATTCTTCCAGGTTGATGGTAAATTTATTCCAGCTCACCTGAACATCTTCCTCAGGCAAAACCCTTTCAAAAGAAGCTTCACCGGAGCTGCCTGCCCAAATCTTTTTACCCGGATAAAACGTACCTGCGGTGTTATAGATATTCATTCTATCTACCGGTCCATGGCAGATTAATGTGGTAGCAGGAAATTTCACCACAATCTCACCCTTTTCATACAGCAAATCGAAGTCGCATGAATCCACAGACCAGCGTTTATTATTATCTGTAAAAAGCGTCCCATTGCGAAAAAGTCCGGTAGTCATTTTCAGAAACTCTACATAATTGGTACTGCCTGAACCTATCAGTTTTCGGGTAGCCTGCTGCCATTGCTGTAATACTTTTTCGGGAAGTTTTTTCTGCAGATAGGCGGTTATGGATTGAATAAGATAATCAAAGTGGGGCTGAACAGGCATTCTATCGGAAACCATATCACTGCATATGGCCATGATATTTTTTTGCTGCTCAGGGCTGAACTTGCCCATTTCCCAGCTTTCGCGAAAAACTGCAAACATTTGGTTCAATTCCTTACTCGATGCGGAAGTAACGTGAGTTTCAAGCTCTTTAATAAAAACCGCAGGATCGGGGCTAAAACTTCGGATCTGCGCATGGATTGGTGCGCTGACCAAGGAAACAAGCATAAGGCAAACGATGTAAAACCAACGCATTTGTAATATGAAACGAAAAAACCTGTTCATTATTTACACAAAGAACAGGAAAAACCGTGCCGAAAACGAAAGGACCCTGCGAGAATTATCCCACAGCCTTGATTATGTCCGCAAAATCACGCGCTTTGAGTGCAGCACCTCCAATTAATCCTCCATCTATATCAGATTGCGCCATCAGTCCGGCTGCATTGTCGGGCTTCATACTGCCACCATAGAGAATGGAAGTTTCTTCTGCAATGTCTTCGGTGTAGTTCATCCCGATTACTTTGCGGATGTAGTTGTGCATTTCCTGTGCCTGCTCGGGGGTAGCGGTCAATCCCGTACCAATCGCCCAAACGGGTTCATACGCAATTACCACATTGGAGAATTCTTTTCTATCCAGGGCGAAAAGTCCTTCCTGAAGCTGATTTTCCACTACTTTAAAGAAAATTTTCTCTTCCCTTTCCTGCAGTGATTCACCTACACAAAAAATCACTTTAAGTCCATGCCTGATGGCCGCTTTTGTCTTTTTAAACAGCAATTCGCCTGTTTCGGCAAAATACTGTCTTCTTTCACTGTGGCCTATGATTACGTATTGCGCTCCGGTGCTTTTGACCATTAAAGGACTGATTTCGCCGGTAAATGCACCGCTATCTTCATGATGACAATTCTGGGCACCCAGGGCTATGCCTGTACCTTCCAGCAGTCTGGCAGCAGAAGCCAGCGAAGTAAACGGAGGACATAAAATCACCTGAGATTTTCCGGTGTGTTCATCGCGTACAATGCCGCGAATTTCTGTAACGAGTGCGTGCCCTTCTTCCAGGGTCTTATTCATTTTCCAGTTGCCTGCAATTATTTTGGTTCTCATTGAATTTGCAAATTTCATACTTATGCATCATAACTTACAATATTGTGCCTTATTAAAATATGTTAAAATCATTTTTTAGGGGCTACTTAACACTATATTTACATTCATTCTCTATATTCGATTCATGGGTTACGTTTTTCGATTTACTACCATCTCAGTTTTCATGGTGTCTTCTGCCCTAATCGGTCAGTTCAACATCATTTCTCCCACCATAAATGATTCTTCTCATCCTATTAGCGACACGATTTACATGTCGCCTGTGGGCAATGATGGCAATCAGGGTACTTTGACAAATCCTGTACTATCTTTTTCAAAAGCCCTCTCATTGCTTCCCTTCGGGAAACCGGGCATACAAAACGGACATGCTTATGGGTTGATTATTATGCAAGCAGGAACCTATATAGCACCCACAGGGTTTTCTCAATACCTAGGTGACTGGAAAAACGGGAATACATATAAGAATGTGAGTTTGGAAGGTATGGGAAAAGTAATTATCAGAGGACCCAAGGACAGTAGTGCAGGAAATCACCTACTGTTTCTTCGGGGAGATCACATCTATGTAAAAAACCTTACCCTGCGCAATGGCAAAGTTCATGGTTTGCTAATGGCGGGAGATGCCGACAGACACTGTCATGATATCCGAATTGAAAATATTGACACCGACAGTGTAGGAGGTTTTGGATTGCTGATTAAAAATGGAGAAAAGATTGAAATTTCTGGGTGCAACATCATGCGATCCGCCCAGCTGAATAGCGAAAACCTGAAAACCGTTTGCAACTGGCCTTCAGGATTAAAACTGCTGGGATGTAAAAATTTTCGTGTACACCATTGCAGGGTTGGATTTTCAAGAGGTGAAGGGCTGAATTATCAAAATTCTCTTAATGGTGAGGCATATAGCAACATATTGCACGACAATACCTCCAATTATTACAACGAAAACAGCAAGAACATTATCATTCGAAACAACTATTTCTACAATTCGGCTGAAGGTCAAAATACTTTTTGGCGCGGCTGCCCGGCTGACACAGGACTTAAACGGAGTCCTAGTGCAATTTTACTTGCTAATGAAGGATCATGTCACAACATTTCACTAGGGGGTACCTTCGAAAATTGCAGCATTAAATGTGCAGCCCCCCTTGCCACTACCGAATATTATCCGACCATTGACAGTATTTTCATTTACAACAATGTGATGCAGGATGTTGGATCCGCATTAGATTTCTGGGAAGGAAGCACACTGATTCCTGGTATTAACTGTATAAAAAATGTGTTTTTCTTCAACAATACCAGCATTGGGTTCCTTGGCTACAATACTTCACAGCAGCCCATAATCAATGCACAGTTTCCCTATTACAATCCGATTATCAATACATATTCCCGTCTTGAAAACATAAAAATATGGAACAATATTTTCAGTGTAGATAAAGTCGTCTATCCCAAGCTTAGGGGGTACGTTGCAGTATTCTCACCCTTGCATCCTTCAGCATCTGTAATTGATTTTTCTGGTAATTTATGGAACTATGGGTATAGCAATAAAACAGCTACAGACTCAGTTAATACTTCAATACCAGGGAGTATTGCCCCTGTAACAAATAATCAATTTAATGCCCTTGTACCTGCCAAAACCAATTTAGCATTGCGCCAATACTCTAGGGCATTTGCACATACCCCCACAATGGATTTTTATGGAAAGTCCAGACAGTCAGGCACCAATGTAGGTGCATTTGAATATGATCCGACACTGAATAATCCATCTGTAAAACATAAATCTTCGTTGTTGTTTCCCAACCCAAATGATGGTACTTTTCGAGTACAAGGATATGCGGATGTAGTTTGTGTGTTCAATTCATTCGGCGTAATGATTGCCCGAATTCCTGCTATAAGTGGCACATATTCCGTTCCTTCCGAAATTGCTGATGGTATATACTGGATTAAAGCAGGGGAGTTAATTACACCATTGCAATTGCTTCGAAAATAGCACTACCTTACTGTCTCCGCAACCCAATTCATGGCAATCTCAAACTGCTCTTGTTTGGATATGGTCGAATTATCAAGCAATTTGTAGTCGCCTGTCATGGTAAGCGGACTATCTTTTCGGTTACTGTCAATGAGGTCTCTTTGTTTAAGATTTGCAAAAACATCATCATAGCTGGTTACTACTCCGCTGTCGGATAATTCCTTGAATCGCCTCATGGCGCGAACTTCAGGAGAAGCGGTCATAAAGATTTTGAGTTCTGCGGACGGGAAAACCACCGTACCAATGTCTCTGCCATCCATCACCACACCTTTCTCTTCCCCCATTTTTTGCTGTAGCGCAACAAGATAGCGTCTTACCGCAGAAATCCTTGCCACCTGACTGACTGAGTCTGCCACTTTCAAGGTACGAATCTGTTTCTCCACATTTTTATGGTTCAACCAGATATCACTTCTCCCAGTTTCAATGTTGGCAGAGAAATCTATGATTATATCAGGCAGGACAGAAGCAACCGCCTGCTCATCATCCGGATTGATGCCGGTGTTCAGCAGATGAAGTGTAATTGCTCGATACATGGCACCACTGTCAATAAACTTATAACCTAGGGCGAGGGCGAGTTGTCTTGCCAGGGTTCCTTTACCACAGCTGCTGTGTCCGTCAATAGCAATGATGATTCGTTTCAATCAATTTACTTTTTAACCTGAAAATCTGATGGAGCTGCACTAAAGGTGAATAGATTAGCATTAAAACCCGGAAAATAGGCCATACTTGCGTAGGTAATCTGTATGCGGCTGATTCGGAATTGCAGACCCCAACTGTAACCGGCAACACCCGGACGCACATCTGGGGTCATTTCTTTGCGCCGCTGATGGTTGTATCCCATTAATATTCCGAAGTTTTTACCCAATAAAAGCTCTGTTCCAAATGTAAAATGTCTTAAAGCTTTGTCGCCTATGGATGCCTGTTTTGATGCAGCCGGCTGACCACTCAGGTCAATTGAATTACTTTGTAAAAACTGGCTGTAGGTCATATCCGGTTTTTGCAAGTTGTGGGCGGTAATATTGAACCGAAATGGCATGTGACGCGGCTTAAAATTCACCCCAAGCTCTGCTGAAAAAGGGAGTGGCTCCCGACTTCCTGGGGTATAGGTCAGCAGCTGTACACCGGCATTCCGTAAAACGGCTGCAGCGGTAAACAGACTGTCTTTACTTCGCCAAACCAGTCCGGCGTCTACGGCAGCTCCGGTGGATATGTAAGGCCCCAGAATACTGTATGCGAATTTCACGTTCGCGCCGGCATAGAGACGCGGTTTAATCTCGCGGGCAAAACCGGCGGTAACAGATGTTTCATTGGCCGGAATTTTACCTTCAGGGTTGCCACCATCATCGTAAGCATCCATCATTCCATAATTTATATATGAAATCTGCACACCCCCGGTACCCCGTTTAATATTCTTTGCAAACGATGCATTGCCTGTCCACACCCCCTTCAGATGCGTGTTGAAATTGAGTGCACCCCTTAGATGCATTTGACTATTGAGAAGGGCAGGGTTATGTGCAAACAGCGTAACGTCTTTATCGCGAAAAGCGTTGCAATAACCTCCCCATGCTGCCTCTCTTGCGCCGGTGGGCTGCAAAAGAACCCTATAAATGCCGCTTCCGCCCATTTGTGCAGACAACCAGTTATGGCCCGTTACAATCAGTATAAACAACGTCGGCAACCGCATGCAGATGCGCAAAGGTACCAAAGGTAAGGTGGAAAACACCATACAGGTTGTGAACAATATAAAATTTTACCCTAGCGTGTTTTGGCCGAAATTTGCACCTTTATGCAGGTTTACCACAGTCTGGATGACTTACCTCAGTTTAGCGGTCTTGTGCTGACGCAGGGAACTTTCGACGGAGTTCATCTGGGGCATGTGAAAGTGTTGGAGAGTGTAGTTGCCGAAGCAAAGCAATCCGGACTGGAAAGCATGCTACTGACCTTTTTCCCACACCCCCGACTGGTACTCTACCCGGATGACAATCCCTTGAGGATGCTGAGCAGTCTTGATGAAAAGATACAGATGGTGGAGGCATGCGGAATTGACCATCTAACCATTCTTCCCTTTACTTCTGAGGTAGCTGCCCTCAGCCCGCTGGATTTTGTGCGGGGCGTGCTCGTAGATAAACTCAATGTGACTACCATGATTGTTGGATATGATCACCGTTTCGGTAAAAACAGGGAAGGAAGTTTTTCGGACCTGTTGCAATACGGAGAAATGTTAAATTTCCGGGTCAAGGAAATCCCGGCTGGTGAAATAGAGCACATTGCGATTTCAAGCACCCGAATCCGAAAAGCACTTTTGTCCGGCGACCTAGCGCAAGCCAATCAGTTACTGGGCAAACCCTACACCCTGTCCGGAAAGGTGGTTCACGGCAGAAAACTGGGTAGAACCCTGGGTTTTCCGACTGCCAATATTTCGGTAGAAGATCCCTACAAACTCATTCCTGCCACCGGTGTTTATGCTGTTAGGGCTCACCTTCCTTCGGGTATTTACGGCGGTGCCATGAACGTGGGTTACAACCCCAGTATTCCCGGGAAAGGATTCAGTATAGAAGCACATTTATTTGGATTTTCGGCAGATATTTACGAAATTGCAATCCGCTTTGAGATGATTGCTTATCTCAGGCCGGAATATTCGTTTGATAATCTTGAAGCCCTTAAAGCACAAATCGCACAAGACTGTGAAGACGCCAAGATGGCACTCGCTGCTGTTTAGGATTTGTTTATTGCTGGGTTTGCTCATGATTAGCAATCACCTGCATGCATTGCCGGCAGGTATTTTAAATTACCACGATTCAGACGGATACGCCTCTCCCCAATTGGCAGCTCCTGCCATCATTCCCGGCATATCCCCCATATTTGATTTGTATGCTTATTGGGATACGGCCAACATAGACCCGTATAAATTCAATTTCGATTCCATAGCAGGGGCATTGCAGTTGCAGGTGCTAGATGCAGACTGCGGTTTTGCACTTCCGGTTTTGGGCACCATGACCTCCCCTTTTGGATGGCGCTGGGGGCATGTGCACGCCGGCATCGATATCGGGCTAAAAACGGGCGATACCATAGTCAGTTCATTTGACGGCGTTGTGCGCATGAGCCGCTGGTATTACGGATATGGAAATTGTGTGGTGGTTCGTCACCACAACGGGTTGGAAACCCTGTATGGCCACCTAAGTCATCGGCTTGTCAATCCGGGAGATCTGGTTAATGCAGGGCAAATCATTGGACTGGGCGGTAGCACCGGCTATAGCACAGGACCTCACCTGCATTTTGAAACCCGCATTTTGGGAAAACCCTTCAACCCTGAATTGCTTATTGATTTCAAAAAAGATAGTTTGCTGCAGGATACCATGAATTTTACTGCAAGCAGTTTTGCGCTGCCCAGCTCGCCGGTATACCGCACATATTATCGCCGCGGATATCGGGGCTCTTATAGAAAATCCTCTTACAGAAGGGGTTCAGGATACAGAAGAAGGTAGTCTTTACGATAGATTTACCTGTTTCAAACCCGAATTTACCGTAATTTGGATACCTCTCACACCCGCACCCTGTGCAGCCATCACATCTCTTTCTCTGTCTCCTATCATTACACAATTCTCAGGTTTTAAATTAAACCGATGCAGGGCCTTTTCTACCATCAGGCTGCCCGGCTTTCGGCATAGGCATTTCCCGGAAATTTCGGGATGATGAACACAGTAATAAAAGGCATCAACGGCAAAACCCTGCAAATTGCACAACCCCTGTAAATATTGATGCATTGCGATTACCGCATTTTCATCATACAAATCTTTATCTAAACCACCCTGATTGGTAATCACAACCAGCCCGTAACCCTCATCAAACCATTTTTTAAGTGTTTCAATGGTTTCCGGCAACACTTCAAATTCGGCCAGGGAGGTGGTGTAGTCACCGGGATCGTGGTTGATTACGCCATCTCTATCGAGAAATATGGCTTTTTCGAAGTGTCGGGAGGGAGATTGGTACATTTGGTTGCAAAATAACGTATTTTCGCGGCAATCGTGACGAATCGCATTGTCATCATACCTACCTACAACGAAATCGAGAACATCGAAGCCATGGTGCACAAGGTAATGGGGCTGGAACCTGCCTTTCACCTGCTGATAGTGGATGACAATTCTCCCGACGGCACTTCAGACAAGGTAGAAACGCTGCAAAAAGAATACAGCAACCGGCTGCACCTGCTAAAGCGCAAAGGCAAGGCAGGGCTGGGAACTGCATATATCGCCGGTTTTAAATGGTGTCTTGAAAAAGATTATCAATACATCTGCGAAATGGATTGCGATTTCAGCCACAACCCTGATGATTTGAACAGACTGGTAACTGCCTGCGCAGAAGGCGCTGACATGGCAGTGGGAAGCCGCTATGCCGGCGGTGTGGTTAATGTGGTAAACTGGCCCATGGGCAGGGTACTCATGAGCTACTATGCCAGTAAATATGTGCGCATGGTAACCGGATTACGGGTGGCAGATTCTACCGCGGGTTTTGTTTGTTACAGCAGAAACGTACTGGAGCAGATTGGATTAGATCGTATCAAATTCAAGGGATATGCTTTCCAGATAGAAATGAAATTCAGAACCTGGAAAAAAGGATTTAAAATTCAGGAAGTGCCTATCATTTTCACAGACCGAACACTGGGTGTGAGCAAAATGAGCACCAAGATTTTCAGAGAGGCCCTATTTGGTGTCATAGAATTGCGCATAAAGAGCATTCTGGGCCAATTATAAGTCCGATTAAAGGATTTACACCCAGATTCATCCTACAAAGACATTAATTACTTAACTTTGCCGCACATTCGCCGAATGGACGGAGACAGTAGTCGATATTACCATGCTGAGGGTTTATTACAGAAGGCAGAACCGCGTACACAAGGTGCAGGCACTTTCCCAACTGGAAAGCCAGGAAGAAATTATCTGGATTGATCTTCAAAACCCCACTCCCGCTGAAATCAGCGATGTAGAAGCCCATTTCGAATTTAAATTTCAGAGCCGCCAGCAGCAGCTGGAAATTGAGAGTTCCTCACGCTATTTCGAGACCGATGACGAAATCATAGCCAACAGTAATTTCTTGAAGTTTAATCACAGCGGGGAAGATTTTATATCCCATGCGGTTTCATTCATTCTTCAGGATGATGTGCTCTTTACCTATCGTGATGCGGATTTGGGCACTTTTTCTGATTGTGTCAAAAAAATAAAGGTTTCAGGCAGGTTGTTTCATAGTGGTAAACAAATTATGACATCGCTCTTGGAAACGGATGTAGATAATGATGCTGATTTGCTGGAAAACCTGGGCAGACAGGTGGGCAAACTCAGCCGTGAACTAACCTTCGACAAAGGGCCCGATGAAGATGTGCTGTTAACCATTTCGAGGTTACAGGAATTAACCATGGTGATACGCCAGAACGTTATTGACAAGCAGCGAGTGCTTTCCGCCATTCTAAAAAGTCAGGAATTTGTGGGCGAGGAATATGAAAGACTACGCGTGGTTGTAAAAGATATCAATTCACTGATTGAGCACACCAAGTTTAATTTCGAGCGTCTGGAATACATGCAGAATACCTTTTTGGGTTTGATTAACATCGAGCAGAACAAAATCATCAAGATATTTACGGTTGCCTCGGTTATTTTCATGCCCCCCACGCTCATTGCCAGCATATATGGTATGAATTTTAAATTTACGGAGGAATTTGACTGGCGCTATGGTTTCTGGTTTGCGATTGGGCTGATGGTGTTGTCTTCCATTTCTACCCTGCTTATCTTCCGGCGCCGGGGCTGGCTGTAAATAAAACGAAATCCGTTTAGGGTTGTTAGTATTGCATGCTGTGGATGTGCATGTGCGTATGGATGATTTCCGGTAATACCGAAATCAATTGGGTCAGGAATACTTACAAACTGGCTGTAGAACAATCCGGCAAAGCAGATGAGCTGGTAAACATGACAGGTAATTATGGGAACAACGGGGTTTTGATGGCATATTACGGTACCGGCAAGGCCTTGCAAGCCAAGCACGGCTGGAATCCTGCATCCCGCTTTGCACTGGCCAGGGAAGCGGCATCGCTTTTGAATAAATCGGTTATGGTTTCACCTCAAAACCTGGAGGTGCGTTTTTTACGGTTCAGTTTTGAGAGCCGGGCACCAAGTATATTGGGGCTCACCCTGCATACTTCAGAAGATAAGGCATGGATTATGGCTCATTTAGACAAAAAACATCCAATTTGGGATACCATGAAGGCGTTTTTGAAGGATTGTTCATTGTTAACAACCACGGATAAACAAAAATTGAACTGATATTTGGTTGCGGATTGGCAACCAAGCCAATATGCTTGTGGTTGGTGGCCTGCAAATACAATTAGGATATATACGACCCCTCCGGGGTCGGTCTTTTCGCCCTGCGGGCTACAATAATATCACTCCTTCGGAGTTAATTGCAAGATGGGTAAATCAATCAATAACCTGACATAAGAACAACCAAATTCAGGCATTGTCAAACTGTAGACTATCAACTGTCAACTCTAAACTTTTAACTCTAAACTCCTAACTGTCAACCCTCCACTATTGCCGCAATTCCCGGCAGGGTTTTACCCTCGAAATACTCCAGCAAAGCGCCACCACCGGTGCTTACATAGCTAACCTTATCGTCAAAACCGAATTTGTGCACGGCGGCTGCACTGTCTCCGCCGCCAATCAGACTAAAAGCCCCGTTTTGGGTACTCTCTGCTACGGCTTCGGCTACTGTTTTAGTGCCTTTGCTAAAAGCATCCATTTCAAATACCCCCATCGGGCCGTTCCATAAAATGGTTTTGCTATTCAGTAAAACATTTTTAAAATCATCGCAGGCACTTACGCCCACATCCAGACCCATCCATCCGGAAGGGATGGCATTGCTATTGCAGTTTTGGGTGTTGGCATCCGCTGCAAACTTATCAGCAATCACGGAATCAGAAGGCAGATGAATGGCAACGCCTTTCGCCTTGGCTTTTTCTAAGATTTCACGGCATGTTTGCAAACGCTCATCTTCACATAGTGAATTACCGATTTCACCGCCCTGAGCTTTAAAGAATGTGTAGGCCATGCCCCCACCGATAATGATATGATCAGCCACCTCAAGCAAATTCTCCACAATTAAAATCTTATCAGAAACCTTGGCACCACCTACAATGGCTGTCAATGGTCTTTGGGGCGCTTTCATCACCTTATTGGCATTTTCCACTTCCCTGGCCATTACATAGCCAAAGGCCTTCTTACCCGGAAAGAAATCAGCGATGATAGCGGTACTGGCGTGTGCCCGGTGTGCGGTTCCGAAGGCATCATTTACATAAAAAGTGCCCATAGATGCTAGTTTTTGGGCAAAATCACGGTCGCCTTTTTCTTCTTCTTTGTAAAAACGGAGGTTTTCCAGTAACAGTACATCTCCTCCGACCAAGCCGGCAGCAAGCTCAACAGCATCAGCACCGATGCAGTCTGTGGCAAATTTTATGTTTTTACCCAGCAATTCCGACAAATGAGATAGAATATGCCTCAAGCTGTATTTATCTTCCGGTCCTGTTTTGGGACGTCCCAAATGGCTCATCAGAATAACGGAACCGCCGTCACCCAGAATTTTATTCAATGTGGGAAGTGTGGCGGTAATTCGGGAATCATCCGTGATGTTAAAATCCACATCCAGCGGAACATTAAAATCTACACGAATGAGGACTTTTTCGCCCTTGAAATTGAATTGATCAATGGTTATCATAATGGGATAAATCAGGCTAATTTTTGGAGTAATGAAGACATATCAGTTTCGCGGTGCAGGATATCGCGCAATTCGGAAATCTTAACCCTGCGCTGCTCCATGGTATCGCGGTAACGAATGGTTACATCCTCATTGATTAAACTATCATGATCGACAGTTATGCAAAAAGGCGTTCCAATGGCATCCATACGGCGATAGCGTTTGCCAATGCTGTCTTTATCTTCGATGTATAGTTTAAAATCGAAGCGTAGGTCGTTATATATCTTTTCGGCCATTTCAGGTAGACCATCCTTTTTAACGAGTGGCAAAATGGCCGCCTTCACGGGGGCCAGCGCCGGCGGGATGCGTAAAACAGTGCGGACTTCACCATCCACCGTATCTTCCGTGTAAGAAGCGCAGAGGGTGAGCAGGAACATGCGGTCCAGACCAATGCTGGTTTCTACCACATAGGGAATATAGCTTTCGTTGGTTTCCGGGTCAAAATAACGAAGTTTTTTACCACTAAATTCCTCATGTTTACTGAGATCGAAATCGGTACGGCTGTGAATACCTTCCACCTCTTTGAAACCGAATGGAAAATCAAATTCAATATCCACGGCTGCATTGGCGTAGTGGGCCAACTTCACATGATCATGATAGCGATATTTGGCGGCATAAACACCGAGGGAAAGGTGCCATTTCAGGCGTTGTTCCTTCCAGTAGGCGTACCATTCCAGTTCGGTGCCCGGTTTGCAGAAAAACTGCATTTCCATTTGTTCGAACTCTTTCATGCGCATGATGAACTGTCGGGCTACAATTTCATTGCGAAAGGCCTTTCCGGTCTGGGCAATACCAAAAGGAATTTTGGCGCGACCGGATTTTTGCACATTTAGAAAGTTTACAAAAATGCCTTGGGCTGTTTCGGGGCGAAGGTAGAGACTGTCTTCCCCGCTTTCAACAGCGCTCATCTGGGTGCTGTACATGAGGTTAAACTGACGTACATCAGTCCAGTATTTAGAGCCGCTTACGGGACAAACGATACCCAATTCTTCTATCAGGGCTTTTATCATGCCCAGATTGCCGGTTTCCAGACCTTCTTTCAGGGTATTATCTATATGGGCGATGGCATTGAGGTATTCCACCACGCGTGGGTTGGTGGATCGGTACATGGTTTCATCGAAGCTATCACCAAAACGGGCGCGGGCTTTTTCAACCTCTTTATCGGCTTTGGCACGAAGTTTTTCCTGATGATCTTCAAGCAATACATCGGCGCGATAGCGCTTTTTGCTGTCTTTATTGTCGATCATGGGATCGCTGAAACCATCAATGTGACCGCTGGCTTTCCATGTTTTGGGGTGCATGAAAATGGCCGCATCGATACCGAGGATATTGGTTTGCAGCTGGGTCATTGATTTCCACCAGTATTGACGGATGTTGTTACGCAGCTCTACCCCGTTTTGGCCGTAATCATAAACGGCAGCAAGGCCATCATAGATTTCGCTGGAAGGAAAAACAAACCCATATTCTTTGCAGTGGGAAACGACTTTTTTGAAGAGATCCTCGTTGTTCATTGGAAGGTGCAAAGATAGGAAAAGCGGAAAGGGGTTGAAAATGATAAAAATGTATTATTATTGCATATTGTTTATTTATTTACGATTTATATTTATTTTATTCTTATTTTTATGATTTTACCTGAAACATTTTATCACATTTACAACCATGCGAACGGGCATGACAATTTATTCAAGGAGGCGGAGAATTACCGATTTTTCTTGCAGCAGTATGGGAAATATATAGGGCCGGTGGCGGATACCTACGCGTATTGCCTGATGCCCAACCATTTCCATTTTTTAATTCGTACCAAGTCGGCGGCAGACCTTCAAGGTCTTATAGACCTTGAAGGTCTGCAAGCGGATAAAAAGGAACGATATTACAGCCAACAGTTCTCTAATTTCTTCAACTCCTATTGCAAGGCCTATAATAAAAAATATAACCGCCGCGGCTCCATGTTTATGAAAAATCTCCGCCGCAGAATTATCAGCGACCAAACCGACTTTTTTCGAGTGCTCGTTTACATACACCGAAACCCCGTCAAGCATGGCTTTACCGACGATATCGAGGCATGGCCCATGAGCTCTTTTCGATACTACTATGAAAGCCCTACCCCTGTTTGGTTAAATAATGTTTCTGTTGAATCGGTCATTGGCAGCAAATCCAACTTCTTTCAGATGCACTACTACCGGCCTTAAAACACCCTAAAAGGTATTCTTCCACATCATACTCTCGATCGGCCTGTCGGGCTGACCGGAATACTTAGCGTTTTTCTTCTGATTGTATTTTACCTCGATTTCACCCTCCACAGGGAAATAAATCAGCTGACCAATTGGCATGCCCCTGTATACCTTCACCGGCTGCTTTACGCTGATTTCCAATGTCCAGTTGCCGCAAAAACCTACATCCCCTTTGCCTGCTGTTGCATGGATATCAATCCCCAAACGGCCCGTACTGCTTTTTCCCTCCAAAAACGGAACATGCGCATGCGTTTCCGTATATTCTTCAGTTACGCCCAGATAAAAAACATGGGGATACAGCACAAACCCGTCCTCAGGAATTTCGAAATACTTGATTTCATTGTGCTTCTTGGCATCCAGAATATGGTCTTTGTAGGTTGCCAGCCATTTTCCCAAATGAACATCGTAGCTGTTACTACCCAGACAATGCCTGTCGTAAGGCTCTATTTTTATCGTTCCCTTGTCAATTTCTTCCAGTATGCGCTTATCAGACAAAATCATGGAGCGAAAATATACCATGACAACCGTAGGATAATCAGGGTGGGTGTTTTGTGGACAAATACCCAAATTATGCCGATACTCCGTAGCTTTGCAACATGAAAGCCATTCCGGGCAAATACAACCGCTTAAAAGTTAACCGCCTTGTCGATTTTGGTGCTTTTCTCGATGATGGAGACGGAGGCGAAATTCTGATGCCCGGCAAATATCTGCCCCCCAACGCAGCGCCTGATGATCTAGTAGATGCTTTTGTTTACTATGACTCAGACGACCGCATTGTAGCCACCACCGAAAAACCTTTTGCGCAGCTTGGCGAGTTTGCAGCCCTCACTTGTAAATCCACCACGCACTTTGGCGCGTTTATGGACTGGGGCCTTCTAAAAGACTTGCTGGTGCCCGTGCGCGAACAAAACGTCCCCATGATTCGGGGGAAGCAATATGTAGTTTATGTCTATTTTGATAAAGTATCTGAACGCCTTGCTGCAACCGCCAAAATCAGCAAATATTTAAATAAAACTCCATTGCCATTCGAGGAAGGCGATGCCGTTGAACTGCTCATCTGGAATAAAACACCCCTGGGTTACAATGCCATCATCGGAAAAGAACATAGCGGTATCATTTATTCCAACGAAGTTTTTCAGCCCTTAAAAACCGGCGATAAAATCACCGGTTTTATCAAACACATACGTCCGGATGGCAAGACTGACCTGGCATTGCAAAAAAGCGGCATGGCCCACGTGGATGAAATGGCCGAACGAATTTTACAGACCCTGCGGGAAAACAACGGATATATCGGGCTCACGGATAATAGCAGCCCAGACGATATTTACGAACGATTCGGCATGAGCAAAAAAGCATGGAAAAAAGCCGTGGGAACCCTATATAAAGCGCGTAAAATTGATATCACCCCAAACGGTATTCGCTTGGAAATGTGACTTTTTTTTCGTATATTTACTATTCTATTTCGGTCAAAAAAACACATCTATCATCACCTGCGCTGAGGATTTTACTCTCATCCAACCATAGTAATGTGTTCACAGATGCCTTATGAAATGGCAACTTGTCCTTATCCAGCACCTTCAATAAATCCAGAGTCCCGGCATCCCAGATTTTTACCGTTTTATCCATGCTTGCAGTGGCCACCCAATTCGCAGAAGGCTGCAGTTCAATGGCGTGAATATGCAGTAGATGAGCCGCTATGCTTCCTTCGTGATTTTGCGTATTCTCCCAAACTCTCAAAGTAGCATCCCGTCCGCCACTAATCATCCTGCCTGATGGCAAAGCGCAAATAGAAAAAATACTGCTAGTGTGCTGAAATTGTATTGACTGCAATTGTAAATCCCTGTTGTAAATCCGAATGGCTTTATCACTACTACCAGCCCACAGATTGTGCTCATGATCATAACAAAGTGCCCGCGTACTTTCCGGTGAATTATTAATTTTTCCAACAATTTGAAACTGCCTGTCCCAAAACAAAATATGGCCATCGCCCCCGGATGAAACGTACCCGTCATCGGTAACCATTAATTTGTATAACCCTTTCACATGGGCCTCAAACCTTTTGACAATGGGTGTGGCGGACAAAATATCCGTAATAACAAAAAGTTCGCCTTTACGCGTTCCGGCCAGCAATGTTCCCCTTGTTTCATCAAACGCAAGACAGTACACGTTGTCGGGTATACGGGCTACCAAAACACCATCCTGTTCTTCAAGATTCCATCTCACCAACATTCCATCGCCACCTGCAGAAAAAAATCCACCGTCCCCATCAGAGCACAACGCATATACTGCCGATTGATGTCCGGTGAAGGATTTAAGGTGCTTTGCCTGTAATTTCGCGCTCATGCCTTTGGATCGTCTGATGTTTCCTATGCCCGGTAAAAAAATTGCGTTTTGGCAAATTACCGAAGACGAAGAAACGCTTTTACAAATGTACGACCCAACAGCAGATGAGATTGTTTTTTTAGAGGGAATACATGCCAACAAAAGATTGCATTATCTCAGCAGCAGGTTGCTGCTTCGCACGCTTGTTCCCGAAGGAAAACTAACCAAAGATGAGGTGGGAAAACCTCATTTTGAAGGAGGTACACCGCACCTAAGTATCAGCCACAGCGGGAACTATGCTGCTGCTGTCATCGATGAAAACGGTCCTACCGGTATTGACATTGAAACGCAAGGTCCCAAAATCCTCAGAATAGAAGATAAATTTTGCAATGTTGAAGACAAATCTAACATTCGAAAAACCCACCACAGTCTCTGCCTGCTTATTATTTGGGGCGCCAAAGAAAGCTTGTATAAATGGTATGGTAAAAAGGAAGTGGATTTTAAAAAACACATGACGGTTGGACCATTTGAAACGGGCGATTCCGGCAGGTTTTCAGCTTCCTTCCACAAGCCCGGCATACAACAGGATTTTATCATGGAGTATGCCGTTTTTGACGGGCACGTTGCCGTTTGGATACACGAATTGCTATAGACTGGCAGAACGTCCCTTTACAATTCGCATAAATACTTTCAACAAGAGTCTGAAACGAATTTTACCTTTTAAGCGTGCATGGGGATTCTGGGATTTGAAAAAACCGTAGACTAATAAAAACGTAAGGATAAAACCCACATCGGCTGCCAGGCAAGCACCATAAACGCCCCAGCGAGGAATCAGCCAGAAACCCATGGCTGTCTGAAGGATTAGTCCGAACACATTGGCAAAAAATAGTGCTTTAAATCTGTTTACCGCATGTAAATAATGGCTAAATAAACTTGAAGCCGCCACAGCCAATATGGCCGGAATAAAAAGTAATGACGTATCTTTTAGGGTTTCAAAACCATTGCCAAACACCCACACAAAAATCCCTGACGGCAATATTGCAAGTAACAAACATGCGAGGACAGTGCCGACAAAGACAAAAAACGCATAACGCAGGGTAATATCTGCCTTGAAATTTTCATTATTACTGCGCAATATCCTTACGTGGGCGATGGTACCAAAACTGTTGGCAAAAATCCAAACTGCATCGGCAATCAAAAGCGCATTGGAATAAACGCCCGCAGCAACCGTTGAACCCAGCAGGTAGGTCAGGGTATATAAACTTAAACGATAGGCCAGGAACTGAGCCAGATGGCCGTTTTGGCTCCAGAAACCATCGGTAAACAGGGCTTTGGGGGGCTTTAGAGCATGAGCAAAAGCGTCTTTAATTTCTTCCCTCATGCTCCAGCTGCTTATTAGCAAGGCGATCATCATTGCCCAAAAAATAGAAGCAATTGCACTTCCCACACCCATTGTGCCTGGTTCCCTAAATTGAACAAAATAGTAAAGAAATACCAGTTTCAGAATTTCAATTAGCAACTGCAAGCGGTTCCTAAGCTGAATCTTTGCCAGACCTTGCTGCATATTGTACTGAATGGTTAGCAAAACCAAGGGAAATGAAATAGCCGCCGACATCAAAACCATTTTTAATTCGGCACCCGAAACAAATAAGCATACACAGCCGCACAATACAGAGAAAATCCCCCAGCAGACTGCAATTGGCAGCAATTTATGCAGCCCAAAACGCTGGATTGCATTGGCAAGATTGCTTCCGCCAACATAGTCGCTCGCAACCATCATCAATCCACTCCAAAACAATACCAAACCCAGTTCTCCCCTGCCCTCCGGCCCCATCCAGCGCGAGCAGAGTACCACAAATATGGCTGCAAGAATAGTTCGAAGCAACTGACTGATAAAGGTACTGAGGGCACTGCTTTTGCTCATGATTTAGACTGTTGTAAAAATACTGACATTGCAGAAAGTCGAAACATCCACTTCAGGGCGCTCTCATCGCCTTGCTGCAAATTTTGCATTAAACGCTCTCTTTGAGCCCTCGGCGACCATGGATCCAGCACATCCGACATGAAATATCCGCTCCAGGCATTTCGATTTTTCCATGTGAGAGCAGAATCCGGCACTGTAAATCCTTTTTTATCTACCCGCAAGCGTATGCTTTCAGGCATGACGTTCCTGAGCGCCTCGCGCAAAACTCCTTTGGTATAACCATTTTTTATTTTGTCTTTCAACGGAACATTCAGCCATTGCGCCAGCTGCATATCATCTGCAAATGGATTGCGACTTTCCAGTCCGTGTGCCATGCTGTTAAGGTCTTCCCAGGCAAGCATCTGCCGTAGCTTTTGTCCGTAAAAATCAGCCTGCATTTTGTTATCCGCTCCTAGATGGGATAGTCGGTGTAAATACAGGTCATTGCGCCATAAATCAGCGTTTAGAAGCGCACCGGCTTGCTTCTTTGCGGCTATAACCGATAAAAACGGCAGAAATATTTTTGCCTGCAGCTTTAGGTTTTCTTTAAGAGCGTCTCCATAGGAAACCGGCAGATGATTTTTCGATAAAAAACACCCCTGTAATTTCCAAAAATCACGGATAAGATAGTCAGGGTATCCCCCAAATAGCTCATCAGCACCCTGTCCGTTAAAAAAGACCGTAACCCCCTGTGATTTTGCCAGTCGGCACAGTTCAAAATGCGCCAGGTTATTCCATGCAATAGGAGGCAAATCCGTTGCGCGTGCTACTTCCTCAAGCAAATGCGAACCCGCATTATCCATGCTAAAAGAATGCCATTGGGCATCGTTATATTCAGCCACCTGCTGCTGCCAAATACGTTCATCCGATGTTGGATCCGAAGAAATTATGGAAAACAGCAAAATAGGAGCTTCTGCACCCAGGGATTTTCTGGCAAGGCCAATCACAGCGGCGCTGTCCAGCCCCCCGCTCACGGCAAATCCCAGAGGTACATCAGACATCAGTCGCTTTCTCACACTGCTTTCCAGTTGCAATTGCAGGTCAGGACCGGGCTTTTCATCGTTTTCAGGGTAATAAACCGGGTTTGTTTCCAGGTTGCGTAAATCCACATCCAAGCCCTCCTGTATTGTTGATATTTCATTGTAGAAACCCCGTTCCGGCAACAACAACCCCTCACACAAATGATGAAAAACCGCTTGCGGATTGACACTGACCGTGTTAAGCAAATTTCGCAAGGCGCGGGTTTCGGAAGCAAATGCAAAAATCGTATCCGTTTGGGCAGTAAACAGTGGTTTCACACCGGCAGTATCGCGTCGAAGGTGTAGGAGGCGATTTTCAAGATCCACAAATCCCAGCGCATAAAAACCGTCCAACAAATGAACGGCCAAAGGACCCTCAATTTTCAGCAGATTAAAAACAGTCTCCGTATCAGTATGGCTGCAGTTTTCGACACCCAGCGCTTTATCCAGTTCTTGAAAATTGAATGTCTCACCATTGTAACTAAGAGCATGATTTTCGTCATACAATGGTTGATGTC
The DNA here is from genome assembly GCA_947496375.1 of Flavobacteriales bacterium. Taxonomy (GTDB): domain Bacteria; phylum Bacteroidota; class Bacteroidia; order NS11-12g; family UBA955; genus RGEC01. The sequence continues at coordinate 192,749 of CANMCY010000001.1, read as the reverse complement.
CTGGCAGTCCCGGGCGAATAATACTCAACCTTCTGTGTACAAATGCGCCCAAATATTCCCCGGTAGCGGTACTTATATGTGGCAATTGTAGCGCCGGCAAAGAAGAATTTCCACCATAGGCATGAGCCCTCCATTCGGTATCAATCAGTACGTAGCCCTCATCGTCCGGCCCCCGGTGCGCCAGATTTTCGGAAAATTGCACACAAATCCTAGCCATTTCCCCCGCCGGGATTGACTTTAGACTGAATATTCCTGCAATTCCACACATAATTACTTTATCATTTTACGGTACAACGCTTCATACGCATCAAGCACGGCATCCGATTGAAAAACCGCTCTGGCTCTGCTGCCAATATACTCTCTGTCTGCCGAAAAACCCGAGGAGGCACGCATGGCATTAAGCAATGATTCCTCCCTATCGGCATCACAAGCAATTCCCATTCGTTCATTAATATGAATATCTGCACCTTTACAGGGCGTGTAAATAACAGGAATACCCAGACAAAGTGCCTCTGCAATCACCAGTCCAAAGGTTTCAAACCGACTATAGCTTAGCACAAAATCGGCATTTTGCATGCGTTGCAGCAGCAACTTTTTTTCTGCCACGGGCGACAACCATTCTATATTTTCCCAGCAACATTGAGGATTTGCCGCTTTATACAGCAAAAACGCTGATTCAGGCACATTCAATTGCAGTATGGCAAGCGGATTTTCCTGCACATACTCCGAAAACACCTGAATTAATTTATCGGTTTGCTTTTGCCTTAGGTTAAAATTGGAGATATGCAGAAAAACAGGCCCTGCATTTTCGGGCGTTATGATGTCTGCGGTTGTAAACTCAAGGGCGACCGGATTGGGAATTACCTCCACAGATCTGGCAATAGCCGAAGAAACAACTTCTGCAAGATTATCGGAAACTGCAGTTACAGCGGTTGCCCTACGCATGGCCCATGCGGTAAGTGTTCTTTTCCAGCGCGGGTATTGCCTGTCCTGCGGCAGCCAGTCCGTGTTGTGCTCTGTGACCACCCAAGGAATACGTTTCCTCTTAAGAAATAACATCATATCCCAGGCCGCCTTCCAGCCCACCTGCACATGCACAAGACTAACATCCGGATACATCTCGAAAAATTTCTTGAGCAGCTTTTGCACATGGAACTGATGGTAAAAAAATGCGAAAAGACCGGATTTACGTGGAATACTAAGGGCGTATTCATCAAAATCCGGCTGCGATAGTTTCGTAATTTCTGGTCTTCCACCGTTGGTATGATAGCGCACATACACAACCGAAACCTTGTTTCGAGAAGATGTCAGACCGGCCAGTTCACGGCAAAATATGCCATTTAGCGGGCTTTCCGGAGTAGGATACCAGCTGCAGTAAAATAGGATATGTTTGGAATTGTGCGCTTGAATAGGTGCAAAGATGATAAAACGTATTGAATTCCTGTTGAGAAAATGAGGAATGTTGCTTAAATTTGCACCCCTTTACGGCGGATATAGCTCAGTTGGTTAGAGCACCAGTTTGTGGCACTGGGGGTCGCCGGTTCGAACCCGGTTATTCGCCCAAGGTAATTTCAACTCCAAAAAGCGGCCTTTTGAGCCGCTTTTTGTTTTATCAAGGTTGACGTTTTGGGGGTATTTAAAAATATGCCTGTATATTTGTTTATCGTTTATTATCATGAAAAAAGCCATCATTATTGTATCATTCCTGGTCATCGGTTCATCAGCATTTGCCCAAACCAAAACCGATATGTTAATTCCAAGCACCATCCTAAAATTCAGTCCACAGCACTTGATTCGGGGTGGTTTGTGGATGTCTGGAGAATTTTTAAATAATGATAAGCGCAAAGCCCACCAGATAGGCCTGGAAGCCATGTATCGTCAGCCAACGGATAATTACAGCGGCGTTATCAAGGGCGCGGGATTCACCGCAGAGTATATGTATAAATACTATTTAAGCAGGTTTCATGTTGAAAAATCCATCACCGGAAAACAAACAGCCAGTGGTTATTACGTCGGGGTATTCGGGCAATTTGGGTATTATGATGAGAAATCACGTCACTATGTATACTCAACCAATCCACCCTACAACAGCGAAGAAAAAACCGGAAAAGTATTAACAACGGCTGTATATCCTGGTTTTGTTATCGGCTTTCAAAAGTCGCTGGGAGAATCTTTCTATTTGGATGTGTATGCAGGCGCCGGAATGCGGGTTTCAGAAAGTAAGATACAATCAAGCGATGATGGTTTTGATTACAAGCAAAGTCCCGGTGCATACTTTATCTACCACAACGGATTATTACCCAAAGTAGGCATGAGTCTGGGATTTGGGTTTTAACTCCGAAAAATGAGTTACAAGGTAGAATTTATCACCCGTTTATTTCAGAAAACAAGCAGCAAGGCCATTGAACACTATTGCCTGACAAGACTATGGCATAAACTGGACAATGATGAAATAAAAATCGTTCCACAGCAATACGTAAATCGACACAGCGACAAATACGCATTGACCGACGTTTATTTCCCTCAGTTCAACATCCATGTTGAAGTTAATGAGCCGGCCCATTACAGTTCTGCAGAGAGAATAGAATCCGATGCGCTGCGAAAAAAGGAAATTGAAAGTAATACCGGACACAAGCTGTATGTGATTGATTGTCAGAAGGAACTTAAAGAGATTCACAATCAGATTGATAACATTGTATCCATTATTACCCGGGCTCTTGAAGCACAGCAAAAAAACGGCACATTCAAACCATGGCAACCTGATGCAGAAAGGGATCCGGAGTTTTGGAAATTAAAGCAAACCATTAGTACGACGGATGAAATCTCACTGCCCAATATCGAAGCCATCTGTACCTTGTTTGACGCTGAATTTAACAAAACAAAACGCGGATTTTTAAGACTGGGCGGACTGCCCCACCCCAAAAATCATGAGTATTTATTATGGTGGCCATCGGATAAAGCAAGACAAGGCTGGCAAAACCAAATCAGCACGGATGAAGAGGAAATAACAGAAACACATGCCGATGCAACAAAAAAAGCGCATCACTATAAGGCCCATCTCAATACAGGTCAAAAACGCATTGTGTTTTTTCACCATAAAGACGTTTTAGGCCTCACAAGCTATAAATTCAAGGGTGTTTACGCTTATGACAGCCAAAAAAGTAACGCAAATGTGGGAACGGTATGGAAAAGAATCTGTAAAACCATGAATGTAAATTTAACTGGCATCTAACGTTCACCCTGCCGGATTTTTTTCAATCCTCATCCCAGATTGGCTACAACATAAATAAAGGCGCCCTGAGGCGCCTTTATTACACAAACAACACTATAGGAAAAACAACCCTTATTCAGAGCCGTTCATCTCGATGTATTTTAATAATTCAGCACGAACCTGAGGATCGTTGAATTTGCCATGATAGCTTGAAGTGACAGTAGCACTGCTGATGTCCTTAATGCCACGGCTGGCCACACAAAGATGCCTTGCATCAATAATCACAGCCACATCCTGGGTTTCCAGCACTTCCATCAATTCATTGGCAATCTGAACGGTCATGCGCTCCTGCACCTGAGGCCTTTTGGCGTAATAATCTACAATGCGATTGAGCTTGCTCAATCCGATTACTTTACCGCTGCTTACATAGGCAAGGTGCGCCTTGCCCATAATAGGCACAAAGTGATGTTCGCAGGTGCTGAAAAAATGAATATCCTTTTCCACCAGCATTTCCTTGTACTTGAAACCGTTTTCAAACAAGGTAGGATGCGGACGATTATCGGGATTCAGTCCTTTGAACTGCTCATTTACAAACATTTTGGCTACACGAAGCGGTGTGCCCTTAAGACTTTCATCGCTTAAATCCAGCCCCAGAATGTGCATGATTTCGGTAAAATGTTTGGCTATGAGCTCTATCTTCAGCTCGTTATCCATTTGGAATGCATCGGGTCTCAGTGGGGTTTCCATATTGGTACCCACGTGGTCATCGCCCAGCATATCGTGATTATGTTTATGATTGTGTTCCATCAAATTCTACAAAGTTACGGGGGGTTTCGAATAATTTTATTTTCAGTTTCATGTCCGGCTGCAACCGCTTTTTCAGTTTTTCCCAGATAACCACTGCCATATTTTCTGCGGTGGGATTGAGATTTCTAAACTCTTCGGTATCCAGATTCAGGTTTCGGTGATCGAAAGCACGTTCTACATCTTCCTCAATCCAGTCTTTTAAGGTTTTCATATCCAGCAAGTATCCGGATACTGAATCCAGCGGTCCTGAAACTGTAACATGCAGTTCGTAATTGTGTCCGTGGTAATTGGGATTGTTGCACAAACCAAAAAACTCGCGGTTTTTTTCCGATGTCCACTCCGCCACATGCAATCTGTGTGCTGCATTAAAGTGTGCTGTGCGTGTTACCGATACCCAATTTGCCATTTTGTTTAATGTTTCAGTGCAAAAACCGTACTATAAAAACCAAATCGGCTGAAAAAAGTTTTATTGGCAGTACACAAATGATTAGAATCACCCTAAAAACCGCTGTAAAATGTTCTTTTAAGAAAGTAAGGGATGGTTTTGATCAAAAACTACTGGAAACCCTGAATCCACCGGGAATTTCTGTAAAGATTGAACAATTCGATGGGATTTTTGTGGGGGCCGGAATGAAAATGAGGGTAGAATCACTTTTGAGTTCCACCCTTTGGACAGGTGCCATAACCCGGGTTTGCAGTAAGAAGCGCTTATGGTGCTTCACCGATGAGGGCCATTCTTTGCCAACAGGATTGAAAAACTGGCGTCACATACATGCTGTGGTGAAAAAAAATAACCAAACCTTGATTTATGACAGGGTGTATTTCTCGGGAAAAAATTGTTTTTTTACAACCTTTTGGGTTCCGGCCATCTGGTTTATGCTTGCCATAAGAAAGCCCCGGTATCGAAACTATTTTGAACAACCATGAAGCAAATTTTGCTATTGCTAACCCTGCTGATTGCCATGCGGGCAGAAGCCCAGATTAATTCCATCCCCGAGGATATCAGTGTCGGAATTTATGGCAGAGGGGAAACAAATTTCTACCGTTACTATGCCAATGAAGAGTTGGGCAACTATTATTCAGACAGAATTAACAATGCCTACTCGGCGGGTTTATCGGTTCAAAGTTCATTGTCCCATTTGTTCAATGCCAACATTTCAATGGGTTTTGGCGAAGTTAACTACCGCCCCGACATACGCTCAGGCAACAGCATTTTGTATCAGGCAAATTTGCGCTTGTGGACAGTAAACGCTGTAGGTGAACTAAAATTCAATGACAAACCCCGCTTCAATCCGGCCATTTGGTTTGGGCTTCAGGGCATATTTAAGGAAAGCGGTTCGGAAGTTTTCAGCAATGGAATTATCACAGAGCGGCAATGGCCTCAAAGCCGCTACATGCCGCAGTTTGGACTCTCCTTTCACTATACCCCGCTCAAAATTCCGATTCACCTGAAAGCAGAAGCCGGCCTGCGCCTGAACAGCACCAATCGCACCGGTTATGATTACGGACTGAGTCAGGCATTTGGGGGCCTCCACATTTTTTATCGGGTGAAAAGTTGGTGATAAATTCCGGTTGTCCACAAATTAGGTCCACGAGAAAGGTGCTAATTTTGCCACAACATGAAATTCTTCATCGACACAGCCAACCTCGAACAGATACGCGAAGCCAATGAACTCGGCATTCTTGACGGTGTAACCACCAATCCATCTTTAATGGCCAAAGAGGGTATTACCGGACATGACAATGTACTCAATCACTACAAAGCCATTTGCAACATTGTAAACGGCGATGTGAGTGCCGAAGTGATTTCTACCGATTTCAAAGGCATGGTTGATGAAGGTGAGCGTTTGGCCGGACTTCATCCTAACATTGTGGTGAAAGTACCCATGATCGTAGACGGGGTAAAAGCCATTTCCCACTTTACCAAAAAAGGCATCCGCACTAACTGTACTTTGGTATTCAGTTCGGGGCAAGCCATTCTCGCAGCCAAAGCCGGCGCCACCTACCTGTCGCCATTTATAGGTCGCCTCGATGACAGCAGCTGGGACGGCATAGATCTGATTCAGCAAATTGCAGAAATTTATTCCATACAGGGTTATGAAACCCAGATTCTGGCTGCCAGCATTCGCAATCCTTTACACATTGTGAAAAGCGCCCAAGCCGGTGCCGATGTGGTAACCTGCCCGCTCAGCGCCATTATGGGACTTTTCAAGCATCCCCTCACCGATATTGGCCTGGCTCAGTTCCTGGCCGACCACAAAAAAGCCAACGGCTAAACTTAGTATTGTTCCTTTTCGTTAGGGAAATCGCGGTTTTTCACGTCCGATACATAATGCTGCACTGCACCGGTGATGATACCGTGCAAGTCGGCGTACTTGCGTAAAAAACGAGGCTTAAATTCTGTATTAATCCCCAGCATATCGTGTAAAACAAGCACCTGTCCGTCTACGTCAGGTCCGGCACCAATGCCTATTACAGGAATGGTTAAATTTTCAGCTACCCTCTTGGCCAGCTTACTGGGTATTTTTTCAAGCACCAGTGCAAAGCAACCGGCTGCCTCCAGCAATTTACTGTCGTGTATCAGTTTTTCGGCTTCTTCTTCTTCCGTAGCACGCACGGCGTAGGTTCCGAATTTATATATGCTCTGGGGTGTGAGGCCCAGGTGCCCCATCACAGGTACTCCGGCAGTAAGGATTCGCTTAATACTTTCAATAATCTCTTCCCCTCCTTCCATTTTCACGGCATGCGCGCCGCTTTCCTTCATTATGCGGATGGTACTGGCCAACGCTTCCTTGCTGTTTCCCTGGTAACTGCCAAAAGGCAAATCTACTACCACCAGTGCCCTGTCAATGCCACGCACCACGGACGATGCGTGGTATATCATCTGATCGAGGGTTATGGGCAGCGTGGTTTCATGTCCGGCCATTACGTTACTGGCGCTGTCACCCACCAGTATCACATCAATCCCTGCCTGGTCAACCAGCTTGGCCATGGAAAAATCGTATGCAGTTAGCATCGAAATTTTTTCCCCTTTTTGCTTCATCTCAAGCAAAACGTGGGTGGTTATTTTTTTAAATTCTTTTTTCTGAATACTCATGGTTTAGTTTTCATCAAACAGGTTTTCCTTTTTTATTTCTTTTTCTTTTTTTGACGGAAGCGTTGTTTTTTTCTTGTCCTTTTCCGCCTCTCTGGCTGACTTCTCCAGCTGATCGATGGATTTTTGCTGTTCGCGAATGATGCTGTCTTTTTGAATAAGCAATCCCCGCTGAAACCGGACATTATTTTTAAAATCTTCCGTAGCGTTCTCCATCTGGTTGAGCTTTTTGATCCATCCATCTACCTGGGATTGCTGCTTCAGCAAGGCCGCCTCCAGATCTTCTATGGTCTTTTTAGATTTTTGCAATTCAATGCGCAGTTCTTCATTGATGTTAATGAGATTATCTGTCACATTGACATCCACAGCGCCTGATGCGGCATTTTTAAACTGCTGCAGTTTCAGTAATTCTTTTTCCAGTTTCAGCTTATCCTCATTCACTTTTTCCAACTCTATTTCCAGCTCATCCACCCGTGCTACCGCTTCCTGAGATTGCTTCAACAAAACACTGTCGGCCTTGTAATTGAGCCCTGTCTGATCCTTTAACTGCCCTTCGAGTTCCGCTATGCGAAAATCCTTCTTTTGGATAACCTCCTTCAATCTTGCCAGCTGCAGATGCAGGGATTTTCTATCGTCGGGGAAATTGGTTAATGCTGTTGGCAATGAAGATGATTCATCGTCTATTTTCACGGTGAGCTTCTTGTATATTACCCGGGTTTCAGGCCCCACATACAAACCTATCCATCCTTTTGAAAACTCTATTTCTGTGAAGGAATAAGCGTAAATATTATTGATGTAAACGTCATACACCTTGTCGTTTGTTTTCACGGTCAAGGTGATGCCTTCTCCTCTAATTTTAGTTTCGGGCTTTCGCCAGCCCTTATTGGGCTCATTTACCGGAATTAATCTATTGGAGGATGCCCTGCGAATGCGGAATTGCTTTTTTCGGTTTACCTCCACAATCACCGCCCCCGAGCCGTCGGGTTGGGCCTGTAACAACAATCCTGCTGCATTTTCAGCGGCCCCTTTCCCATCGAAAACAAACTGCAGCGAAACCTCAAACACGCGGAATTCCTGCACCTTTTGCGGGAAAATGAAGTAGCCGTTGTTTTTGCTCTTTCGCCATACCTCAAAACCTTCAGAAGATCCGATGAAAAAATTATCTGCCGTGGATTGCTGCGCCCACACATTTTCCAGTTTTTGAAAATTGTCTTCCCATACCAGCTTCATAAAATCTTTGGTAACCTGCTGTGTTTGCGCCGGGTAAAAAAAGCATAACAGAAAACAAAGGCCGATAATTTTCCTCATCTTTGCAGGAGTAAAGGCAAAGTTAGACCAAAAAGCTGACTTCAGCATCGTTGTGAAAAAACTGTCAACTGCATACCGTTTATTAATCTCCGCATTTTGTGCGGTTATTATTTCTTTATTTTCCTGTAAAAACGATCTGGACATCAATGCGGACTGGAAAGAGACCATTGTAGTTTACGGGATGCTCAATGTCAATGACAGTGTGCAATATGTGCGTGTGGCAAAGGCATTTCTCAATCAAAACAGCGGTGCACTTCAGGTGGCAAAAATCAGTGATTCACTCTATCTGGATTCGGCCATGGTTTCACTCAGGTCATCGGACAACGTATTTAACGGTAAGCTCACACGGGTCTGGAATATTGCCAAAGACTCGGGATTGTTTGCCAATGATAAAAATCCGCTGTACCGTTTAAAAACCTCCGGAACATCATCACTGGATGCAGGGAAGCGATACATACTGGAGGTCTACAGTCCCAAAACCGGCAACATGGTTCGCGCAGAAACCAATCTGGTGGGGCTTGCCAATATACTTTCCCCCTTCCGAGACTCCAGCAGCAACTTTGCCGTAACCCCTGAATACCTCACCATCAGTATGAAGGCCGGAACAAACAGCTTTGCCTATGATGTAAAAATGGACATCACCTACGATGAGTTTCCCGTTAATGATACATTTAAGAAAACCACCAAGGTTGCCACTTGGAGCGTACTTACCAATGCATCTGCCATAGGTAACAGCAATATGCTTTATAAAATCCCCCGGCTGGCATTATTGCAATTTTTGCGCAATACCATCACAGCAGATCCCGGGCTGTATCACAGAATGAGGTATGCCGGCATCCGGGTTTACGGAGGTAACCAGCTTTTATCAGATTACATTTCAGTGAATGAACCTTCTATAGGCATTGTGCAAAAACAGGCAGAATTCAGCAATATTCAGGGCGGAATCGGACTTTTTGCCAGTCGGTGTATACAAAAAATCGACAAGGTGAAATTTGACAGTGGCTCAATCCTTTTCATGAGGAACAACGCAGAAACCAAGGCGCTAAACATTCTGCCATAAAATCAGTCTTACTGCCATTTCGTCATACGCAGCCCGTATTTTGCTGCTTGGCATTTTTGTTGTTTCAAGATGGCTATACTGAAATCATGAGTAAAATTATAGGTATTGATCTGGGCACCACCAACAGCTGTGTTGCCGTACTGGAAGGAAACGAGCCCGTTGTGATTGCTAACAGCGAAGGACGTCGCACTACCCCCTCCATTGTTGCCTTTCTGGATGGCGGCAACGGAGAAAGAAAAGTGGGGGATCCCGCCAAACGTCAGGCCATCACCAACCCTAAGCACACCATTTCATCCATCAAGCGTTTTATGGGAGAAAAATTCTCCAACGTACAGACTGAAACCGGCCGTGTGAGCTATGAAGTTGTGAAAGGCGACAATGACACACCCCGTGTGCAAATCGGAGACCGCACCTACACACCGCAGGAAATCAGCGCTATGGTACTTCAGAAGATGAAGAAAACAGCTGAAGATTTCCTGGGACATGAAGTTACCCGCGCCGTGGTAACCGTTCCCGCCTATTTTGACGATGCCCAAAGACAAGCCACCAAAGAAGCCGGCGAAATTGCAGGACTCAAGGTAGAACGCATCATTAATGAGCCCACAGCCGCTGCCCTTGCCTATGGCATGGACAAAAAAGGACAGGATATGAAAATAGCAGTCTATGACCTCGGTGGTGGTACGTTTGATATCAGCGTGCTGGAACTTGGCGACGGTGTATTTGAAGTAAAAAGTACCAATGGTGACACCCACCTTGGCGGCGACGACTTCGACCAAGTAGTAATAGACTGGCTGGCCGAGGAATTCAAAGCCGAGCAAAACATGGATCTGCGTAAAGATCCCATGGCTCTGCAACGGTTGAAAGAAGCTGCAGAAAAAGCGAAAATCGAACTGTCAAGCAGCACTGAAACAGATATCAACCTGCCCTATATAACCGCTATAGACGGTGTGCCCGCTCACTTGGTTCGCAAGCTAACCCGCAGCAAGTTTGAACAACTGGCCGCTACCCTGATTCAGCGCACCCTGGAGCCCTGTAAAAAGGCCCTTTCCGATGCAGGCATGAATCCTTCCGAAATCGATGAAGTGATTCTCGTGGGTGGCTCTACCCGCATACCGGCGATACAAAAGCTGGTGGAAGATTTCTTCGGCAAAGCCCCCAGCAAAGGTGTAAACCCCGATGAGGTAGTTGCCATAGGTGCAGCATTGCAGGGCGGTGTTCTTACCGGTGAAGTAAAAGACATACTGCTGCTGGATGTTACCCCACTAAGTCTGGGTATTGAAACCATGGGCAGCGTGTTTACTAAAATGATTGAGTCTAACACCACCATCCCCACCAAGAAAACCGAAGTTTTCAGCACAGCTGCTGATAATCAGCCACAAGTTGAAATTCATATTCTTCAAGGTGAAAGACCCATGGCTCGCGACAACAAAACCATAGGCAAATTCATTCTGGACGGAGTTCCGCCTGCACCCCGCGGCGTACCTCAGATTGAGGTAACTTTTGACATCGACGCAAATGGTATTCTGAGCGTGAGTGCAAAAGATAAGGCCACCGGCAAAGAGCAGAAGATACGCATTGAAGCCAGCAGCGGATTAAGCAAGGAAGATATCGAGAAAATGAAGCAGGAGGCACAGGAAAATGCAGAAGCCGACAACAAGCGTCGTGAAGAAGTGGATAAACTGAATGCAGCCGATTCACTGATTTTCAGCACTGAAAAACAGCTGAAAGAATACGGCGATAAAATACCTGCCGAAAAGAAAACCGCCATTGAATCTGCGCTGGATACGCTTAAAAAAGCGCATGAAGCCAAGGATTTGCCCGCCATTGAAACTGCAACAGCCGAACTCAGCAAAGCATGGGAAGCGGCAAGCCAGGACATGTACAACGCAGCTAACCAGGCAGAGCAAACCACCGGTACCGAAGGTGCAGGAAAGTCAGACAATGATGGTAAAGTAGAAGATGTGGACTTCGAAGAAGTGAAATAATTCCATATGGTAAATGATGAGAAGAGGCACTGAAAAGTGCCTCTTTTTTTGTGGTTTATATCCGTCTTTTCAGAAAAAAAACAACACCTATAAACAAACAAATAAGCATTACCATGGCTGACATGCTGTTTTTGGCAGCCTCCTCTGAAACACTGAACACACCCACCAGAAAATGTCTTATATCATCCAAAAAAACTGCTGCTAACTGCAACAGGGCAATTAAAAATAAAAGCAAATTGGTAATTTGATTTTTTTCTTTTTCCAGTACACCCTCAATTTCTTTTATTTTATCCAAAACCCACTGCCTTTCCGTTGCAATGTTCAAAATCTTATCCAAACGCTCTGAATAATTGTTGTAGAGATACTTGGTGGATACTGTCTGAAAATCAAAATTTCTGGCAAATCGCAGGTAATATTTTGAAAGAGACAGGTTATTTTCAAACTTGTTCTCATTAATCCATAGGTTTAATAAGTTGATAAACTCTGACAAGATGATTTTTTGGATGTAAATTAGTCCGAATTGTACACTGTTATTTCTATAATTACCCTCGGCCTCCGCAGCGTCACATTCATAAATTGCAATAAATTTCTTGGGCGTAATGAATCCGGACCACTCCTGATACTGATCTACCAGTGATTCCGACATTAAGGCCTCAAGGTACGAAAATGAATGTGCCTTAAACTGCTTGGCTGATTGACTGTAAGTTGCATTGGCAGTGCCTGATTTCTTATCCAGTGCCAAATCCAGCAAGCAATATTTCCGCTGTTCGAAAGATAAATTGGCATGGTCAATCAGAACCATTTGTATTTTTAACTTTTGATGAAATAACTGCTGCTTTATCACCTCCGCCTTTGACGCAAATTCAGGTATTTCGAATGATAATACTGCATTATACAATTGCTGTGAATGGCTTTTCACATGGGCCTGAACTTCGTCAGCACTAAGATTTTTAAACCGAAAACCACATTTCATCACATTCAGGTATCGATAATCCCTAAAGCCCAAACCGGTATCCGTAGTAAAAATGCAATTGCTCAATTCATCATCGTAATCAAATATTTTGGATGATACTATTCCCTCTCCCAACCTAAACATTCTGGAGGTTTGGGTGAAAATATTAATAAAATAGTCGTTGAATGAAGAATCAACGAACTGCCAGGATTTAATACCTTTTATATCTTCAATATTGGCATCTGAAGATAAATCCTCTGAAGAAAAGAAAGGGAAATAATATATTACAACACCATCAAACATAGTATAGGACTGATGGACAAATATAAGACTCAACCCTTTGGCGCCACATATCCTATCATCGATTTTAAAATACCTAGCGGCAGAGATGTGTTAGTTCTTGGTAAAAACAACATCGTACCTCAACATTCTGTAACTTATCTTCGCAATCGATGGGGTTACTTTTTCGTTTTACAGCTAATATGAAACTATCCTGCACTTTTGCTTTGTGCACAATTCTCCTTTTTTCATGCCAGTCCGGTAATCAGGATTCATCATCTGCTGATACCGTAAGCAACAATACCATACAGGATAAAAACGGGGCTCTGCTTCCCGAAGTTCAAAACAACCCTGTCGCGCTCAAAAAACTGGATTCCATTCCGGTTCCGGGCTTGAAAGACACCGCAGGACGGGATGAAACCGGCAAAGACAGCATCAAATTCGCCCGTTTGTTTCAGCTGTCCGCCAACCGCCTTTGCAGGGCCGAACAAGCCAAAGATTATACAGAACTGGCCTCATTTACTCCAAATACCATCATTCAATTCTATAAAAGCAAACAGGCCTACATTGAAAGAATGAAGTTGAGTGATGAAGACCGACCGCAATACGATAAAATTCTGGCAGGACCCATTCAAAAAATTGCCCCTGCAACCGATGATCAGGGCTTTGCCTCCGCGTGGTATTGCCTGATGCCGGTGCGCAGCTACCGAAAGAATGCGCAGGGTAGCGATATTGTTGATGTATCGTGGATAGGAGGACAATGCAACATTCAAACCCAAAAGATATACTTCCTGAATGTTACCGGCCTTAGCCGCGAACAGATTGTACAGGTGATGCCGGACCTTACATTTGTACTGGATAAAAAATAAAAGCCGGCGATGAGACCGGCTTTCATTGTTATTTTTTGATAATTCTTATTCCGCTTTTGCAGTCAGACGAATCTTGCGGCGTGTGGCTTTTTCTTCTTTCACCTCTGCTACTGACTCAAGTCCGGTAACGGTCTGATCTACGAGAATTCTGCCGCAATGTTCACAATCGATAATACGGAAGTGAGCACGGATGTCACTGTGTCTCTGTGGGGGAATTTTAGAGAAACATCCTCCGCAACTTCCGCGGAGAATAGGAGCTACTGCAATTCCGTTGCGCATGTTTTCACGGATGCGGTTGTAGGCCCTTTTGTAGCGGTCATCGAGCGACGACTCTGCCTTCACTCTCTCGGTGTGTATTTTTTCTATTTCTTCCTGGTTTTCTTTCTCAATTTCAGAAAGTTCGCTCTGTTTGAATTCCAGGTCTTTTTTGCGGTTATCCAGGTCTTCAGTGGTTTTGTCCAGCAATTCTTTCTTGATATCCAGCAACCTTCCCAGTTCACGGATTTTTTTCTCTGCCTGAAGAATTTCCAGTCCTGCAATCTCTTTTTCTTTTTCGATGGCTTCGAATTCGCGGCTGTTTTTGATGTTATTCAACTGCTCATCATATTTTTCGATGTTGCGGTTAAAATCCTTGATGCTGTTTCTTTTATCCGAAATTTCACCCTCAACCTGGGCAATCTCTTCCTGTACGTGGCTTACACGGGTTTGAAGACCTACGATGCTGTCTTCAAGGTCGGCAACTTCCATGGGAAGTTCGCCCAACAGGGAACGAAGACCGTCCAGGCGAGAATCAATCTTTTGAAGGGTCCAGAGATCGGTGAGTTTCTTTTCTACGCTAATATCCATGAGTTAATAGTGGTATTGTATGGGGTTGGTGTATGTATGCGAAAAACGGGTTGCGAAATTAGGGAATTTTTCTGATAAAATCTCAGCAAAAAGTTCTATGGTAAATTGTTCCGTTTCATAATGCCCCGGATCGCAAATCATCATGCGGTTTTCGGCATCAAAAAATTCGTGGTATTTAACATCACCGGTGATGTAGGCATCAGCTCCTGATTGCAAAGCGTTTTTAATCAGAAAAGCACCACTTCCGCCACAAACCGCTACCTTTTTAACCCATGCCACAGGCGCTGTAAACCTTACCACCTCTGCATTCAGCGATTCCTTGATAAAAGCCGGAAATAGATCACCCCGAACGGGATTTTCCAGTATACCTATCAATCCGCTGCCTGCATCCTGCCATGCATTATTAAGATCAACGGAATAGTAGGCGATTTCCTCGTATGGATGGGCTATTCTCAGTGATTTCATCACCTGAGAAAACCGATTTTTGGGCAATAAAACCTCAATTCTCTGTTCTTCCAGCGATGTTCTTTCCCCCTTTTTCCCAATGACGGGGTTTGTATTTTCCCCACCGCGGAAGGTACCTTGACCATGGATATTAAAACTGCACTCATCATAGTTGCCCACATGTCCGGCCCCTCCTGCAAACAGTGCCTCACGGACTGCGTCTGCATGGGTATGTGGCGTAAAAACGGTAAGTTTCATTAATGCCTGCTGCATGGGTTTCAGAATCTGCACATCCGACAAGCCCAGTTTGGCCGCTATTTTACTGTTCACGCCTTGCTTCAACACATTGTCAAGATTGGTATGGCAGGCATAAATGGCAATGTTGTTTTTAATGGCGGCCATCACCACCCTTTCTACATAATTGCTGCCGTTGAGCCGCTTTAATCCCCGAAATACAATGGGGTGATGGGTAATAATAAGATCACATCCCTCAGCGATGGCTTCCTGCACCACTGCTTCAGTGGTATCGAGCGTCAACAGGGCTTTTTTCACCTCAGACTGCGGCGAACCCACAAGCAATCCGCTGTTATCGTAATCTTCCTGCAAGGAAGGTGGTGCCACCTTTTCAATGGCCTCAATTATTTCAAACAATTTCATGAATGCTTCAAAGTTCCGCGAATTACCTGAACTTTGCAGCACTGAAAACAAAAAAGATTATACTGAAGCGGGGTAAAGAACATTCGGTTCTTCGGGGTCATCCATGGATTTTTAGCGGAGCCGTGCATCAGGCCGACGACGTTAAGCCCGGTGATTGGGCCGAAGTGTTCGATTTTAAAGGAGAATACCTGGCATCCGGACATGTGGGAAATGGCTCCATTTTAGTCAGAATTCTCAGTCGAACCCAGGAAATCCCCAATCATACTTTCTGGAAAAACAGACTACAATCATGTTTTCTGCTGAGGCAAAAACTATTGGGAGATTTTTCAAAAACCAATGCATATCGCCTGGTTCATGGAGAAGGCGACGGTCTACCCGGACTCATCATTGATATTTATGATGATTGCGCCGTAATCCAGTCGCACAGCCACGGCATGTATCACAACCAAAAAGAAATTGCTGAGGCCCTGGATGAGGTTTACAACGGCTCATTAAAAACCATATTTGCGAAGAGCCGTGCCTCCATGCACGACCCCGGTGCAGACGATCTTTTCCTCAAAGGAGAAACCCCTGAAACGGTGGCCATTGAAAACCAAATTCAATTCAAAGTTAATTGGGTAGCCGGCCAAAAAACGGGCTTTTTTCTGGATCAGCGAGACAACCGGCAATTGTTGGCAGAATACAGCCATGACAAAACCGTATTGAATACTTTTTGTTACACAGGCGGATTTTCAGTATATGCGCTAAAGGCTGGTGCTGCGGAGGTTTGCAGTGTGGACATTTCCGAAAAAGCGGTGCAGCTGGCTGCAGAAAACGCGGCATTGAACGGGGTAACCCAGAATCACCACACCGTTGCAGCAGACGTACCTCAATACCTGAAAGACAATAAAGAATCCTACGACATAGTGGTGCTGGATCCGCCGGCATTTGCCAAAAGCTTATCCAAAAAGCATCAGGCAGTGATGGGATACAAACGGCTTAATCAACTGGGGATACAAACGGTAAAACCGGGGGGATTGCTTTTTACCTTCTCCTGCAGTCAGGTTATCGATGATGCATTATTTGCCAATACCGTAACCGCTGCAGGAATTGAAGCCGGTCGCAGTGCCAGAATCCTGCACAGACTGGGCCAAGGACCAGACCACCCTGTGAATTTATTTCATCCCGAAGGCCATTACCTTAAAGGGTTGGTACTTTACATTGAATAAAAAATGATAACACTACTTAAAACCCGCAGTAATAATACCTGCGAAATCTGTGATTCCACCGGCCAGGCATTTTTCTCCTATACAATACCGCCTAAAAAAGGACTAGAGCCAGGTGAATGTGCTCTGCTGTGTGATTTGTGTTATGAAAATATACAAAACTTTGACACCGTTGATGTCAATTACTGGCGATGCATGAGTAAATCCATCTGGAGTAACTTGTCGTCTGTGAAAGTTTTATGTATGCATCTGCTAAAAAAAACCAATACCGACTGGAGTCGTGATCTTGCAGACCAAATTTGGTTGGAGCCCGAAGAAGAACAATGGCTGGAGGAAATCAACAATGTGGGGGAAATTCACAAGGATTCGAACGGACAGCTGTTACTGGACGGGGACGATGTTATTCTAATCAAAGATCTGGACGTTAAAGGCGGTGGCTTTACTGCAAAAAGAGGCACGAAAGTAAAAAACATCCGACTGGTTGCTGATAACAACAATCAGATTGAAGGTAAAATAGATGGGCAGCTCATTGTGATTCTAACGCAGTTCGTTAAAAAGTAAGCACTACGGCATAAATACTTCAGCCCCTTTATGCAAGGTTTTGGCACGAAGATATATGGGTTGCTGTTTCGACTTTTTGGTCACATAGTAACGAATAATGCAAACTCCATCTCCTGCCAGGGATGATTTCTTCGAAAACGCATCCATATTCTCCGCATTTTCTGCGGTATTTACTGTAACGGTTGCCATAAACGTAATGCTGGACCCTTTTTTGTAAAATCCATTACCGGCATCGATGGGTGTGAGCTTCAGCTGTTCGGCAAAACCATCCGCATACATCGTATCAGGCAAGGTTTTCATAGCTTTTCTCAAAACCACAGTTATCTTATATTGCCGAAAAATGGGTGCGCCCTGAACACCCGGATAGCTAACAGTAACCTCAGCATGGGTGATGCGCATGTGTCGGGATTTGGTTACTACTTTCTGAGCCATGAGCGACAGCGGCAACAGACAAAGTATCAAGGTTATTTTTTTAAATTTATTCATGGTTTATGATAATAAAAACTCTCTTTGAATACCGTTTTTCCATCGGTTACTTCCAGAAAGTGCATACCTGATACTATTGGTGCAATGATTGTGCCATACCAATTAGCCGTCATGCGCTGTAATGGTGCTTGCTGCCATACTTTACCGCAGTCGCAGCTTAGTTTATAGGTCCACTCTTTTTCGGGCGAAAACCGGGTACCAATCACAAAGGGAAGGTTCAAAGTATCACCGGGAACCCACTGTATAAAACGGGGATCGGCCGCTTCATGACTTTTGGGAGCGGGTGCGGGTTTCCATTTTGGCGAAGAAAAATCGGGAATGCCGTATCCAGAGAGGGTATCCGGAAGCTTACCTGATAACAGCGTTTGCCTAATCTCAACCGCATTCATGCCTGTGTATTGCATGGCCGAGGCGAGGGCACCGGCCAACAATGGTGCACTGTAACTGGTACCGTTAGATTTAACAATATATCCGCTGCCTGAAGCCACGGCGGTACGTTTGCCCATGGCGGCCACATCGGGTTTTATGCGGCCATCTGCTGTGGGGCCACGGCTGCTGAATCCCGCAATTTCACCATCCTTGTCAGCCGCTGCAACGGCAATCACATGCGCTGCATCGGCCGGTGCGGCCAGTTTCCTCCAGGAGCCGTCTCCTTCGTTACCGGCACTGCTCACCACCAGAATACCGCGTGAAGCCGCCATTTCTGCAGCTCGGCTAATGAGGGTAGTCTTTCCATCCAAATCAGAAAGTTTGTGATCATACCGTTCATCATCAAAGGTGGTATATCCCAAGGATGATGCAATGATATCCGCGCCCCATTTATCGGCCTCCTCTGCCGCCTGAACCCAAAACGCCTCTTCATAGGGCATTTCAATTGCCGCATCCTCTGTACGAAACAGCATAAAACTGGCGCCGGGAGCAGAGCCCACCATCACCCCAGGTTTGTTGGCCGCCATGCAACTGAGGACCTGCATACCATGGTCATCGTCATCGTACACATCAAATTCATGATCTACGTAATCAAAGGTTCGCACAATACTTTCCTGCAGAAAAATGCTGTCAAACAACTGCATACGGTTGGCCTTGTAAAAACCGGCATCCAGCACAGCCACAGTTATCCCCTTTCCATTAAATCCTTTTTGGTGTATTGCTTCTATACCCATTTGTGTGATTTGATCCCGAGCCGCCCCATAGTGATTCATGGCTACCGGATCTGTTTTTACCGGTATGGTTTTTTCTTCCATAACACCCGTCTCAGGTATGTCAGATAGCCCTGTCCTACCCCAGGTTTTATATCCCAGCGGCACAACCGATTTCACAAAATCAAGAACCGATAATTTCTTTACAGCAAACGAATCCGGAGTTACCACCAACGCAGCATTCAGCCAGCGGCTGCCAAACTGAACGGAAAATCCCTTTGATCTTAAATCTTCGATATATTTGCCTGAAACGGGCAAATCTTCGGTGGTAATTCCGATACCGGCAGCATATTTTTTCAGAATGGAACGCTGACTGAGAAAGAATTCAGGTTGTTTTAAATACGCCTCGCTGCCCGCCTTATCCTTAAAGGAAACCCAATAGTAGAAATCGGTAGTATCTGCTTCTGAAAACAGGGGGAATAAACACACTAATATAATAAATTTAATCCGCATAAACAAGTTTTTGCGTTCGTTTATAACCATCCCAGTTATTGCCCTGCTTCAGCATTTCTACATTCTCTTTAAACAGCAATCCAATGCCTTTACCGTATACTTCCCGGTAGCGATACTTTTCGATGTTGTTATCAATTTCTCCGGCAACGACAGTCAGTGCGCTGTCTGCAGGAATGAATCCTTCCCTGTATGGCTTGTTTAAATTCTCATAAAACAACCAGGTTGCAGGCAGGTTATTTCTACTGTTCATGTTCCATAAGGCCTCTTCCGCCGGCGGAAAACTCACTTTCAGATACCTGATATTTTCCTCAACCCTTTCGTAATAATCGTCAGTAACTTTGGCATAGTACATTCTTCTAAACTTCCAGAAATCCAGACTGTCTTTGCGGGTCACAATTTTAATTCTGGCAGCGGGTTCATTCACATTATCCTCAAACACGGTATCCACCGTTTCCATCAATTCAAAAGAGAACGTGTCAGGGTAGGATTTATCACGGCGAAATGCCAGGGAGTCTACCCTGTATATCCTGCGATTGCCCTGTTTTAGATTCAGCCATGCCGATAGGGATTCCTGTCCGCCTTTACTCACCTCATCTTTTTTACATCCCCAAAAAGCAGCAAGAAGGATAACAACAAGCAGATAAATTCTCATGGAAAATAACGGATTAACTGCCAGGTAAGTTCATACCCATCGGGTTTCTGCAAATCCTGAAAATCGATATCTTTCTTTTTACGGTACAGCATACCCTGGTTTTTCCCATACACTTCGCGGGATTCCCTTAAAAAAATAAAGCTGCTGTCGTATTGCTGTTTGATAAAAACGGACTCCGGGTTGCTGATGTAACCGTTATCAAAAGGTTGATCCACCGCAGTGTACTGATACTTGATGTAGGTACTGAAACTGTCATTCCAAAAGTCGTAGGGATACCACAGTTTCAGGTTCCTGACCGGAAAACTCATGACCGTATTGCGGCGGTTTTCTTCCACCCTTTGAACACCGGAAGATGTAACTGCGGCTGTGTAAAGGTCATAAAAAATGTAAGATTTGCCTGAATCCTTGCTGATAAACTGTTCAAAGCGATAGGTAAGATTACCGGTCTGATCTATAAAACTGTCTTTAACAAATTCTTTAATCCAGAAGCGAAAACTACGGGTATTGTTCAGCAATCTTGAATAGTGAATAGAATCATAAATATACTGTCTCTCTGCACCTACCCTGAGCGGAAAATATTCCGGACCTTTGGCTTTATAGTCTTCGGTTGATTTTTTACAAGAAATGATAACACTCATACACAGCAATAGCGATATGAGCAGCATGCGAATCATTTCTGGGCAAATCGATAAAACAGCCAGGCCACAGGCACAAAAAGAATATTCAGGGCCCAGACTGAGACCCAGGAAGGCAAAACACCGGTTTGCCCCATGCTGATGAAATACTTACTAAAAAACAAAAAGAAAATAATAACGAATATACCGATTGCCAGAGAATATCCCAAACCGCCCCGGGTTTTTCTACCGGCCACAAAAACACCGATGGCTACCAAAATAAACGTACTGAATGGTGATGCATATCTTCGGTGCAATTCAGTTTCAAGCAATTTTATATTTTCTGAACCACGCACTTTTTCCTTGGCAATAAAAGAACGGAGCTCATTCTGATTTAAGCTTTGCACATCATCAATCCTAAAGAAAAAATCGCGGGCATCGAACTGAAGTGCCGTATCCATAAAGGCCTTGTAAGCAATTTTCTGATTACCGTTGGGTAAAAATTCTCTTTGCCAGACCATTTCCATTCGCCATTTGCCGGAAGCCCTGTTCCAGCGCATGAAACGCGAAAACAAATTGCTTTTGAGTTCTTTACCCTGATAGGTTTCTATATTAACGCCAATAGCGGTGCTGTCGTTGTTATTAAAATACTCCATGTAGAGTATTTCACCAGGCCGTATCTGCCGATAAATAGTGGATTTGGCCTGACTCCAGTAATCACGCAGGTACATATTTTCAAAACGTACCCGGGCCTTGTCTGTAACCGGTATCACCCAGGCATTGAGAAGGTAACTGCCAAAAGTCAGGATGGCTGCCACCACCATATAGGGTTTCAGGATTCGCTTCAATGACATACCCCCGGCCAGCATGCTGATAAATTCAGAACGCGACGCCAATCGGCTGGTGAAATACAATACGGAAATAAATATAAAAATCGGGCTAAATGTGTTGATGAGGTGCGGAATAAACGCAACGTAATAGGTGAAAATAATGCTTTGAATGGGGGTTTTGTGTTCCAGAAAGTCATCCAGCTTTTCGGCAATGTCAAAAACGATGATGATGATGGTAAACAGCAGGATGGTCACCACAAATGTGGTAAGAAACTTTTTAGCGATATAAATATCCAGTTTTTTCATCATTTATTACCATTTTTTGGTAATTATTGGCATTATTGCTGTTTTCCATGCAATAAAATCTCCATCTAGAATATGTTTTCGGGCATTTAGCATCAGCCAACGATAAAACCGGAGGTTTTGCAAACTCGCCACTACAGGCCCCAGCATCTCATCTGCAGCGAAAAGGTGACGGACGTATGCCTTTGAATATTCGGGGGTGAGCTCATCCAGAGGGTCAAAGTCATTGGCCCAGCGTTTATTTCTTATGTTTATAATTCCCTGCGTGGTAAAAATCGTACCATTCCGTCCGTTGCGGGTTGGCATCACGCAGTCAAACATGTCTATTCCCCGCTCAATGCATTCCAGCAGGTTTTCAGGTGTGCCAACTCCCATCAGATAACGGGCCTTATTTTGCGGCAGTATATCGGTAACCAGGCCGGTTATCCTGTACATGTCTTCATGAGGCTCACCCACGCTGAGGCCACCAATGGCATAACCTGGAGCATCGTGATTCAGCACATACTCGGCACTTTTCCGGCGCAGATCGTCATACACACTCCCCTGCACGATGGGCATCAACGATTGTTCATACCCATATAGAGGACGGGTCTGTCCAAACTGATTAAAGCATCGATCCAGCCAGCGGTGGGTCATTTCCATGCTCTTCTTGGCGTAATCATATTCGCAGGGATAGGGAGTACATTCATCAAATGCCATGATAATGTCGGCACCGATGCTTCGCTGAATGTCCATGACCCTCTCCGGAGAGAACAAATGTCGGCTGCCATCAATATGGCTTTGGAAGGTAACACCCTCTTCTTTCATTTTGCGGGTGCCGCTGAGACTGTATACCTGGTAACCTCCGGAGTCTGTGAGGATAGCGCGCGGCCAGTTGCTAAAGGCGTGGAGTCCCCCGGCCTGTTGCAACACTTCCAGACCCGGTCTTAGGTACAGATGATAGGTATTTCCCAGGATAATGCCTGCCTGTATGTCATCCAATAAAAAATCTCGGTGCAAGGATTTTACGGTCCCGGCAGTGCCAACCGGCATAAAAACAGGGGTCTCAAAACTGCCGTGATCTGTCTGAACCAGGCCGGCTCTTGCTTTGCTTGCCGCATCGGTATGTTGAAGGGTAAATTTCAAAATCAGTTTTGGGCCATCAGAGAAAGACTAAACAAACGAGGGAAAATACTTTGGATAGAACCGCTGTAATAGCTGTTGGGGACGCGATTCGCCAGACCATTATTAAGGCCGTTACTCATTTTGAGTTCCACACTTAAATCCACAAAATCGAGCTGAAACTCCCAACCCGCGCCATACTCATAGTAAAACGTATTTTTCTTGAGTGCCACCAGCGGTTTGTTCACGCCAATCACGACATCTTCGTTGCTCTGAAAATCATGACTCCAGCGCATTCCGCCAAGTACATAAAATCTTTTATTGCCGTGCATCTTACTTCTGTACTTCAGGGTTACGGGTAAATCAAAAGAGATGGTCTCCATCTTAATATCCGGACCGGGTGTGTTGCGCCATTTATATTTCAGGTCTCTTTGGTGTAACTGCAGCATGGTAAGCGTTTTCAACTCCCAGTGTTTACCAAACCGATAAGCTACGGTTCCTCCAAACCCGCCGCCCGCCTGCCCGCCGGGCAATATAGCGGCAATAGAATCCTGTCTCTGCCAGAATACAGGATCTAGGTTCATTTTCATTTTGGCATACGTTCCCGTAAATGCAATACCCCAGAAAAAATGCTTTCTGTAGATCCGGTTGGGATCAGTTTGCGCCTGTAAAATCAGGCAAATGGAGCAAATGGCTATGGCAATTACTTTTCGCATATATAAAGCGAACTCACACCAAAGGTAAGGGGTTTAATTATAACGGATTTTGCGCCGCAATCTTTCACAATGGCAGCCAACTCAGAACCTTCAGGAAACGCTTCCACACTGCGGGGCAGGTAACTGTATGCATTCACGCTGGAACTGACAAGTTTTCCCACGCCCGGCAAAACCTTTTTAAAATAAAACCAGTACAGGCCGCTAAAAAATCGGTTTTTGGGCTTGCTGAACTCCAGGATATACAAATGTCCGCCCGGTCGGGTAACCCTCAGCATTTCTTTTATTCCGGACTGTAAATTTTCAAAATTTCGAACACCGAAGGCAACTGTTACCGCATCGAAATGAGCGTCACCGAAAGGCAGATTTTCGGAATCGGCCAGCTGCAGCCGAATTTGATGATTTAGACCTGCACGGGCGATTTTCTCGTCCCCCTTTTTCAACATTCCGGCACTTATATCGATACCGGTTATGTCAGACCCCTGTATTTTTGACAATTCAATAGCCAGGTCTGCGGTACCCGTTGCCACATCCAAAATACGGCTGTGATGCTCTGCAGACAGGGCTTTCCTGACTTTCTTGCGCCACCCTCTGTCTATACCCAGCGACAATAATCTGTTTAAAAAATCATACCGCCCGGAAATGTCGTCAAACATTTGAGCAACTTGTTGTTTTTTTGAAAGCGCGGAATCCTGATTGGGTTTTACTTGCACAAGAAGAAAAATAAAGGTGCAAATATAAGCATTACCCTATGGGCCTTCGCCACAGATAAAACATGACAGAAATTAAACTTGCCGATTTTTTGGGCAGTTGGGAGCGACAGGATGCCATGCCCCACAAGGGCTTGCCTGAATTTGCCTTTATAGGACGAAGCAATGTGGGTAAAAGCAGTCTCATCAATATGCTTTGCAGTCGAAAAAACATGGCGCGGATATCGTCTAATCCCGGCAAAACCCAAACCCTTAATTTGTTTTTGATAGACAAAAAACTCCAATTATGCGATTTGCCCGGATATGGCTATGCCAAGGTCAGCAAAACCCAGCGTGAAAAATTTGCCCGAATGATCCGGCATTACTTGCTGGAAAGACCCAATTTAATGTGTCTGTTCGTATTGCTGGATTTGCGCATTCCGCCACAGGCGCTGGATATGGACTTTATCAACGACATGGGCGAGGCCGGAATTCCCATGGCTTTGATTGGTACCAAGGCCGATAAGCTGGGCAAAGAAGCACTTGAAAAAAGCATGCAGGCCATCCGGGATGAGATGCACAAAACCTGGGAAAACCTGCCTCCTTTTATCATCAGCAGCAGCGAAGACAAAACAGGCAAAGAAGATATATGGAACTTTATTTTCGAGGCCTGCAAGGCATTTAAACCCTCAATCTGAGTTATCTTCGCCCTATGGACTGGCAGTTGTTATCCCAACAGGTAAAATCCGGCGAAACTGCCGCAATTGCCAGGGCCATCAGTCTGGTAGAAAACAACATCAGCGGCTGCAGCCAACTGCTTGAAAGTCTGCAGTTGCATCCCATACCAGTTGTAGGTATCACTGGTCCACCCGGCGCAGGAAAAAGCAGTATCGTAAATGAGTTGGCCCAATTCTGGCTGGGGCAGAATCTAAAAGTGGCGGTTATTGCAGTAGACCCCTCTTCCCCGTTTAATTTTGGGGCATTGCTGGGTGACCGACTCCGGATGGCCGGTTTGTTTACGCACCCCGGTCTGTTTATTCGCAGTTTGAGTAGCCGTGGTAGTCTGGGTGGCTTATCCACGGGGATTCTGGAAACCATCGATATTTTCAAACACGCCGGATTTGACCGAATCATTGTTGAAACTGTTGGCGTAGGACAAAGTGAAGTGGAGATTGCCGGCGTGGCAGATACTACCATCGTAGTTACCGTGCCTGAAAGTGGCGATGAGGTGCAAACCCTGAAAAGCGGGGTGATGGAAATTGCCGATGTATTTGTGGTCAATAAATCTGACCGAGAAGGCGCTGCTCGATTTGCCGGTCATCTTCGGGAAAGGGCACGCGAAAATATGACGCATGAAACTCAGGTAATAGAAACCATCGCCACAACCGGCAAAGGCATTGACCTGCTGAGCGAGGCCATTTCAAGCCATTATCGCTCCTTGTCTCAAAACCCCAGAAAATACCTGCTGATGGCTGAAAAACTTAGTCGGATTGTAGCCAAAAGCAGAATGCAGGATTTCAATACAGAACAACAGGCACGGATTCTTCAGGAGGAAGCAAACAAACCGGGTTTCAATTTGTATGTATATGCAAATCAATTTAACGTAAATTCATGATTGGAATTCTTTGTGGTTCGTCGAGAACCCACAGCAATACCCGACGAGTGGGTCTTGCCATACAGCGAATACTGGAGTCCGGGGGCATTGAATCAAACCAAATCAGAATCCCCAATTTCGAGCAATACGATATTCCCTTCAGCAATGGAGGTATGCTCACTCCGGGACAACTGTCCCCATTCAGCCGGGCGGCTTATGAGAGCTTATCCAAAAGCAAACTCATCTTTATACTATCCCCTGAATACAATTGGTTTCCTACCCCTGAGATCATCAATCTGATTAACCAGTTTGGCAAAAAAGATTTTTTGGATTGCTGGGAAGGAAAGATTTTTGCTACTTGCGGGGTCAGCAGCGGCAGGGGCGGCCGTATTCCTGCCATTCAGATGGGTTACATGCTTAATAAGCTCATCAACTTTATGAATTGTAACAGCATTGTTTCAGCCAAGAGTTTTGAAAGTCAGTTTACCCCTAAAGCCCTTGACTTACAAGGAGAAAGTTTGGGAAACGCTGAATACGATTCAGGCCTGGAAAATTTCGTGAACTACAACCTCCGTTTAATGCGCAATGCGGATGCATTGCTTAGCGAATAACCTGGAAAGCACTTACACCGACCGGTGATTTCAAAAAGTACAGACCCGGCTTCAGTTTGCTGAGTTGAATTGTAATACTTTTCCCGGATACAGGAACGGTCATTGCCATTCTGCCCGCGTTATCTGTAATGTAAACTGGTCCATTGATGGACGCAGCCCAATGAATATTAAGCTCATCTTTGGCAGGATTAGGCCACATTCTGGCATCACCTGCACCTAGTGTTTTCAGAGAAGCTGAGGGGTTTTTGGCCATTACCACCACCATATTACTGCTGGCTTTCCATCGGCTGTCAAAGTCACCGTTTGCGCGGTTATAAAAATTCTGACCTGATTTCAGGTCTGCGGTTAATTCTATTTTGTAGGTGATGAACCCACTGGCAGCAGCCGGATTAGACTCCAAGGCCGCAAGATTGGCATTGGGGAATTCCACCACCAGTATATTGCCTTTTTCTGTGCGAACCACAGCATCGGTCGGATAAAGGTTTGTGATAACCACACGGCTCATGGGCAGGTTTGCGTCAACGGTATCCAGCATCACCAGTCTTTTGACAAAACTTTTGCCGGTATTGGTGAAGTTAACATGGTAGGTTAAATCTTTCACCCTAAAATCAACATCATCCCCTTTCAAACTCACTTTGGTTACCGCACTCACAGTATTATCCATCAATTTCAACTGAAGCGTATCTGCATTATCGCCTTTGAAAGCATCTCCGGCGGTGAAGGTGGTACCCGTTTTCAGGTATACCGGAAAACGATCTGTGGTCTGCGCGTTGGCCGGTAAGCGAAACGAAAATGGTATGCTGCGCACCGAACCCGGTTCAAATCGGGTAATACTCCAGGTGGCTTCATTACCGGCATAGTTATCGGGCAGACTGTCGGCAGTAAAATCAGATAATCTGGCATCATGAATCAAATGGAATGTGGGACCGTTAATAACAGTGTTACCTGCATTTTTAAGCGTAATAACCGCTTTTACCTCTTCGCCCGGCCTGACATTTCCCGGAGTAATCATATCCGTATTGATTTCAACATCACTCACATTGGGTGGCATGTATTGAGACAGTGAAACCATGCTGTACTCACCTTTTTTTATGGCACTGGCAAAGTTGCCGGGACATGAATTCATCCAGTGTCTACCGGCAAATACTTGAATGCTGTAGTCATCTTCTGGCAATGCGGCTGCAAACCGTCCCCTGGAGTCTGTAACAGCAAACCACATCTTCCCTGATTTAATGCTGCTAAAACGCACAGTAACCATATTCATGGGTACATCAGATGCATCATTAATGCAATTCTGGTTTTTATCATAAAAAACCTCTCCTGCCATATCACCGGCATTGCTTTCTATCTTACAAATGCGCCTGAGTCCGGTATTTTGTTCGGTAAAATCGCCCCAGATAAACGCTTCTGAACCCCGCTGTCCCAAATAAAACATCCCACTGATTCGGTTGCCAGTGGTTTTGAGCAATCCATTTTCATACCGAAGGATGGAACTACCATTTCCACCAATGAGAAAGTCTCCTCCTATCAACAGTGTGTTGGCTGAGCCTGCAATGGTGGTAAAATCTGCCTTGCTAAAAGAACTGAATGACAATGCTGAACTCCAGTTACCATCAAATTCTCTGATTTCCTGTTTGCCCGATACATAACCTAAAGCTGCCAGTTTATCACCGTATGCTGCCAATTGATCAACTTTCTGATTGAAAGGACTGCCAATGCCACCCCATGTTTGGTTTGTGGCTGTGTAATAAGCAATATTGCCGGTAAACGTCCCTGCAAAGTTTTGGAAATCCCCTGCAATATAGAGTCTGTTGCCCAGCACCTGCAGCGCTTTGATGGCACCATCAGAGCCCTGATTGGTGTTTGAGCTGCCCAAAAATCCCCACTGCCCTTTTATTCCGTCATAAATGGCGATATTATTGACCAGATTGCCGTTGATTACATCGAGGAATTTACCCGCGACCACCAGTTTGTCATCGAAAACGGTCATGGCTACAATGCCATCATTTTTGCTTTTTATCACACTGTTATCAGTCACCCAGCGCTCACCGTTCCATTTGTACAAATGGCTCACAGGGACATCCACATCTTTTTGGGCTCCGGAAATATAGGCACCCACATAGAGCGTATCTCTGTATATGACCACGCTGTTAAATACATATCCGGCATCAATTGTTTTTACGGCATCAGGCTTGTAAAGCCCCGGGAAATAAGACCAGTAAGCACCATTCCAACGCGCCACTATAAAATCTGATGTATCCTGGGTAGTTTCGTCGCTGAACAAAGCCAGATAATCCTGCCCTGATGCATAAGCGGCCACCACCTTGCTTGGAAGGCCGTTACCCAGGGGCTCCAGCACCTGTGCCTTGGCAAACATGCAATGCATGGCAAGAAGTGTAAACAGGATTCTCACAAACTGCAATTTAGGTAAAAAGTGGAATTTTACTGTCATCATTTAGTCAATCCTCCAGTTTAATTGTGTACCTATACCCAGTGAATGATTGCGGGGTCTGACGCTGGCATTGGGAATATATGCCGGTGTAAGCATGCGAGTGCCGCCAATGGTAGCACCCCATTGCAGTTTACGGTTAATCTGCCGGAAAGCTCCCAAAGAAAGTGATCCTGACATCTGAACTTTCCTGAACCATTCTGAACGCTGTGCTGTTAACTGCAATTGCTGGTAATCCAGCGTGAAACCATTGATACCGCCAACAAACCCTGTATTGACGGAAATGGCCGGTTTCACAGACCATTTGGGCGTAACCCTAAAATCTGCATTCATGCCCAGAGGTATCTCCACAATGGTATTTCTTTGAAAACCGCTGTATGTTACACTTCCGGCATTTCCAAAGTATCCGATGATGGGATAATTGCCAAATTCATCAGGGGTATTTCCCGGCATTAGGGTAACAGGCACTTCGTCAGTAAAATTGAACTGTTGCCTGATATTGAGCTGCCTGAACTGCACGCCGCCTGTAATGGCGTATTTTTGATTCATCTGGTAACCCAAATGAATGGCGAAACCTGTGCCGCCCATGTTGAGCTCTCCTTCTTTCATCCTGCTGAGATAATTCTTGTGTACATACCGGCTGTACTCGGGATTAACGGCATAGCCATTGCCTGTCTGCATTTGATATAACGCTGCGGACAGTGTCCACTTACCCATGTTTGCTTTCAGCGAATCTGCCACTTTTTGCGCCTCTTTTACGGCAATTTTAACCGCCCTGACATCATTAACTGCAGGCCACTGCTGCGGAGTCAAGCGCAGTCCAAACGGATCAGGTAATGCAACCTGCCCGGGTTTGGATTCCCACACGGGCTCTAAGCCAACCCGATTGGGTTCATAATTTTCAGGTATTGCCAGATTGTTTGAAATTGGCTCATTTTGAATCTGATTTACTTTAACCCGACCTGTCTGAATATCCTTTTTGCCAAAATTATCCTGTGTGCTGATGGTTTCAGCGTTTTTAGAGGGTTTGATTTGACTGTCTGAAGGGGTGTTGACAGTCATTTCCTGTTTTTTAACTGATTTTTGTGTGTATTGGGTATCAGACAAAACGAACCACAAGCCGCTAATGCAACCGACCAAAGCGGCTGCGGCGGCTATCCACCAGAGGGCAACACGACGACGATGCTTGCGGTTCATGCTATCCTCAATACCTTCCCAGGCGCCTTTGGGCAGCGGCGGCTCGAAGGACTGGAATAATCCCTGAAGCTGCTGGTCGGTATGGATATCTTCGTTTTTCAACGTTTCTTTTTATTAGCCAAAAGTTCTTTAAGCATCACGCGCCCCCTGCTGAGCAGACTTTTACTGCCACCTTCGGAAATTCCCAGCTGCTCTGCAATTTCCCTGTGGCTCATTTTGTCTATGGCGTACAGGTTAATCACCAGTCGGTACTTTTCCGGCAGGGCAGCAAGGGCAGACAGTACTTCATCCACAGATTCACGCAAGGTTTCCTGAACTTCTTCCTTTTCATCCGCCTGTTCGGCAAGCGGTATGGAATCAACTTCCACAAACTGGGGTCCGGAACTCCTTTTGCGGAAGCGTGAAATGGCCAGGTTGATAAACAGCCGCGTCATCCATGCTTCTATGGCACTGTCTCCCTTGAAGGTGCCGATAAACTCAAAGACCTTTACAAAACCATCCTGAAGCAGATCGTTGGCATCGGCAGGATTGCCGGAGTAACGCAGGCAGTAGCCGTACATTTTTTTACCGTAGCGCAGAAACAATGCTTCCTGTGCACGACGGTCTCCTTTTTTGCAACCTTGTATGATGTCCTCATCCGTTAACAAGTAGTTTCAATATTAATGACGCAGCAATGGGCGAATGGTTGCAAAAAAAGCGTATTTCTGCAAATTTGCCGTGAATTTAACAGCAAAGCAGATGCCCTCAAATAGAAAGTATAAATATACGCATTTTTGACCACATTTCCAAATCAATCGAACCACAGCCGTCGTATTTTTGCCATGGTTTGAAAGTTGTCCTGTTGAAAATCGCTTTTTCGCTGTTACCGCTTGTTTTACATGCTAAAAACACATTTCACTCAAGCCCAAAAGATTCAGGTAAAATTAGTGTTTTAGCGGTACCAACCCTGGGCTATGCCCCTGAAACACGGGGGTACGCAGGTGCTGTTTGTCAACTGGCATTCAAAACCCACCTAAACACCAGGTTGTCATCCGTCAAAACAGAGCTGCAATACACACAGAAAAATCAATCCATTGCTGAAATTTCCGGAACGGTATTTTCACCGGGCGAAAAATGGCTCATTACTTTTACAGCCCACCACAGCCGTTTCCCCGATTTTTGGTGGGGCACCGGGATTAACACCCCTGAAAGCAATCGGGAGTCTTACAACAGCCGAAGAAGCTGGTTTGAAATAGCCACGCTAAAACGGGTGAGAAACAACTGGTTTGCAGGGCCCGTATTGCGACATCAGCAACGAAGCCACATTGCGTTTGAACAATCCCCGTCAGAAAATTTGCTGAAAGTAACGGCAGTGGGGTTACAATGCCTGCACGATAGTCGAAACAACCTACTCAATCCGCAAAAAGGCAGTTACATGGATGTACAATTGATCCGCAACATGGCGGGGACTGTCGGTAACGGCATCCGATTGATGGTGGATGGCAGAACGTATTTCAAGACCGGTGAAAACTCCATTATTGCAGGCCGAATGGCATTTTCGCACCTATCTGCCCCTACCCACTTTTTCGACATGGCCATGCTGGGTGGCGACAAAAACCTGAGGGGTTATTACCTGGGAAGGTTCAGAGACAGGGGGATGCTGGTTTTCAACAGTGAGTTCCGTGCAAAACTCTACAGGCGCTGGGGATTTGCGCTGGGAGCCGCTTCCGGAACGGTTTTTACCCAACCCGCAGACATTTACAAAAACCCGTTTAAACCGACGGCCAATGCAGGTATTAGATTTCTCGCAGACAGAAAGGCCAATATCAACATGCGCATTGATTATGCCATCGGTTTGAAGGGCCAATCCGGGTTTTACTTCGCCTTTGGTGAAGCATTCTGAATGCAAACCCCTTCAATCCGTTTTCTGTTACTTACCTTTGCGCTGTCATGTATTTTGACCGCCAAAATCTTAGCAACAACGAACTGATCAACATTTACCGAAATCTGGTAAAACCCCGCGTAATTGAAGAAAAAATGCTGATACTACTCCGACAGGGGAAGGTAGGCAAGTGGTTCAGCGGCATGGGGCAGGAAGCCATCTCTGTTGGAACTACCCTTGCACTGCATGAGGATGAATATATTTTACCCCTGCACCGCAATCTGGGGGTATTCACCACCCGGAACATCCCTTTCCGTAAGCTGTTTGCACAATGGCAGGGTAAAAAATCAGGGTTTACCAAAGGACGCGAAAGAAGTTTTCACTTTGGCACCAACGAATACCACATTGTGGGCATGATCAGTCACCTGGGAGCCATGCTGGGCGTAGCCAACGGCATCTCCCTTGCACACAAACTCAACAAAGAGGGTAAAATTTCGGTAGTTTTCAGCGGTGACGGCGGCACCAGCGAAGGCGATTTTCACGAAGCGCTTAATGTAGCAGCAGTGTGGCAACTTCCGGTTATTTTCCTCATCGAAAACAATGGCTATGGCCTCAGTACACCCGGTAACGAACAGTTTCGATGTAAACAGTTTATAGATAAAGGCATTGGTTACGGTATGGAAGCCGTGCAGATTGACGGAAACAACATTCTGGAAGTGTACAACACCATCAGCACACTGGCTGAAGATATCCGCCGAAATCCCAGACCTGTTTTATTGGAGTGCATCACTTTCCGCATGCGCGGCCATGAGGAAGCCAGCGGTACCAAATATGTTCCGCCTCACCTGTTCGAGGAATGGAAAACGAAAGATCCGATAGACAATTATGAGGCATGGTTGCTAAACGAGGGCATACTCAATCCCGGTGATGACGCAAAGATCCGTAAAGAATTTTTGGCAGAGATAGAAGCAGGACTCGAAGAAGTTTTTGCCGAAGAGGAAATTGTGGCAGACGCTGAAGAGGAAATGAAGGACATGTTTGCCGAGGTCAAATTTGAGCAGGTACCACCTTCAGGTGCCCAAACCGAAAAACGACTGGTGGATGCCATCAGTGACGGGCTCAGACAAAGCATGCAAAAACATTCCAACCTCATCATTATGGGGCAGGATGTGGCAGAATACGGGGGAGTATTTAAAATCACCGATAATTTTTATCAGGAATTTGGCAAAGAAAGGGTAAGAAACACCCCTATCACGGAGAGCAGTATCCTGGGAGCGGGTTATGGACTTGCCATCAACGGCCACAAAGCCGTGGTAGAAATGCAATTCGCTGATTTTGTTACCTGTGGATTCAATCAGATTGTAAATAACCTGGCCAAAAGCCATTATCGATGGGCCCAGCCGGCCGATGTGGTGGTGAGAATGCCTACCGGCGCGGGTGTACAGGCGGGACCATTCCACAGCCAAAGCAATGAAGCATGGTTTTACCACGTACCCGGATTAAAAATCTACTATCCTTCAAATCCTTTTGATGCCAAGGGATTGCTGGCAACTGCCATCAACGACCCCAATCCGGTGCTGTTTTTTGAACACAAATTTTTGTATCGCAGCGTAAATGGGATGGTTCCGGATGCATACTACACCCTGCCGGAAGGCCAAGCCGCTGTTCACAACCACGGCGATGACATTTGCATTATCACCTACGGATGGGGTGTACATCAGGCATTGAAATATGTGACTGAAAATCAAATTAAGGCAAGGGTGGTAGACCTGCGCACACTAATGCCATGGGACAAGGAGACGGTATACGAACAGGTAAAAGCGACGGGAAAAGTGATGGTATTGACAGAGGATACGCTAACCGGCAGCATCGCATCAGACATTTCGGCGTGGATCATGGAAAACTGTTTCCAGTGGCTGGATGCACCCGTAAAAAGACTGGGCAGTATGGACACGCCGGTTCCGCTGGCTAAAACGCTGGAAGACCAGTTTCTTCCCTGGAGCAGGTTAAAAGAGGCCCTTGAGGAACTGCGAAGTTATTAATTAAGCAACCAGCAAACCATGTCGTATTTAAATGCCCAAATCACCCAAACCTGGGCGATTCACAATCGCACAATGCTGTATTTGATTGACCATTTGCCTGAAGAAGCATTAAATTGTTCGCTGAGTAAACGCGGGGGCCGCAATATTGCAGTGCAACTGGCTCATTGTATTTCGGTCAGGTACTTCAGATTGGAGGCATTCATTAAAAAACACAACCTGAGCTTCAATGAATTCCCCAAAAACCACGTACCGAATCGAGAAGAGCTGCTCGACGCATTCACCGTTTCCGGACAAATCATGGAGCAGGTTATTGAAAATTCGCTTGAAAATGACGGAAAAGCGCCCTCTTTTGCAGCCGGTATCATCCCCTTGATCGGATACTATATTTCACACGAAGCCCACCACCGCGGACATGCGCTGTTAACCATGAAAGAATGCGGAATAAAAATCCCCGACACATTAAAATGGGGCGTCTGGGAGTGGAATAAATTATAATTTTCCGAAATTGCACTTTTATTGAACGCTTTGAAAAACTATTGCCTCCTAATTTTCGCAAGCTTTGCCTCTTCCCTTTCGGCTCAGCACTTTTCCCAGATTGGCATGGGCCGATATGCCGGCATACACGCTGCACGCATCAATCCTGCCCTGATGGCCAACACCAAATACCTTTGGCATGTTAACTTAGTTGGGGGATGGATTAACGGCAATGCATCTGCTTATAGTTTTACACCGCCTTACAATGGAAATAAACCGGCCAGAAGTCGTTTTGCCGATGAATATTTCCGCAGTGAAAATAAAACCCGGCTTCAACAAAGTTGGTTTAAAGGCACCTGGGATGGTAAAGATCAGTCTGCCGCATTGAGTTCTATGCTCTATGGCCCTTCATTCATGATGCGCATTGGCAAATTCAAGGTGGGTTTACTGACCGATATCAACAGCCATATTCGAATTGACGGAATGAGTTCCAACCTTTCCAGGGCTGTCTTTAACCGCATGGACTCATCTAGGGGCGCATTTTCCTCATTTGAACTGAATTCCAATGGCCAGACAGACCGAATTGCGGCTTTTACTGCGGCACAGAACCAATGGTCCAGCATTGGCATAACGGGAGCATACAGCATTCCCCTGAAATGGAAACGGGATTTGCACGTGGGAGCTACGCTGAAAAGCATTCGTGGGTTGGGCGGCAGCTACGTGCAAAGCGATGAAATACTCGCCACCCGAATTTCACAAGGGGTGTATAGTCTTGACCAAACCCGAATACAGACGGCGAGTTACGAAAGTGGCCGGGGCACAGGTTTTGACCTGGGATTTGCCTACACCGTTCGCAAAAAAGAACATCTGCAACCCGGAGACTACAAATTCAAACACCCGGATTACATGGTCCATCTGGGATTGTCTTTTATGGATATTGGCAGCATTTTGTATCGGGATGTGGCTGCCACTACGTTCATCAATCAAGCACCGGTTACGTGGAATACTGCGGGGGCAACGAGTGTTTACCAGCCCGTACCCGACGTAAAAAATGTGCAGGCCGTACTAAGCAATCTACCCGGGAAAGAATCCTTTACCCAGGATTTGCGGATTGGTTTACCTACCCGAATGGCCTGGAGCGCCGATTACCAATTTAAGCGCCATTGGTTCATACAGGGTCAGTGGGTGCAATCCATGCGCGGGAAATATGGCAATGCCATCAGGCATCAATCCTATATGATGATTGGTCCGCGTTACGAGTCTGACCTTTTTGCGTTTACCCTTCCTGTGATGTTGGAATATGACTACCGAAGTTTAAGACCTGCAGCCAGCATGCGCATTGGCCCCATTTACATCGGAACAAACAGCCTGCTACCTGCCATAAGAACCCGCAATGTAAAAGACCTTGATTATTTTATCGGAATTAGCTTCGGTGATATTCCCGGTGCCTGGATTGATCGTTTGGGCAGTGATAAAGAAGAGAAAGAAAAAATCAAACGGGCACAATCATGTGATAAAATGTGATGTCGGTATCGCAAACTGATATTGCGTTTGAAAATAAAAAAACTGACCTGCCGCTGAGAAACCCTGTTACACGTTGAACAGGAAGTGCATGCAGTCTCCGTCTTTTACCACATACTCCTTGCCTTCCACACGTAGTTTTCCGGCAGCCCGGCAGGCGGCCTCCGTTTTTAAGGTCACATAATCCTGGTAGGCAATTACCTCTGCACGAATAAATCCTTTTTCAAAATCGGAATGAATTTCTCCGGCGGCCTGAGGTGCTTTGGTGCCCTCTGTGATGGTCCATGCACGCACCTCCTTTACACCTACCGTGAAATAGGTAATATAATTGAGCAGTTTGTAGGCAGCTTTAATTAGTTTTTCAACCCCGCTTTCTTGCAGACCCATTTCTTCCAGAAACATTTTTCGATCTTCAAAACTCTCCAGTTCCGCAATCTCCGCTTCAATGGCAGCCGAAATAATCAGTACACCTGCATTTTCATCTGCAATGGCCTGTCTCACCCTGTCCACATGTGCATTGCCGCTGTTCACACTGTCAGGATCCACATTACACACATACAATACGGGTTT
Source organism: Flavobacteriales bacterium (assembly GCA_947496375.1). Lineage (GTDB taxonomy): Bacteria > Bacteroidota > Bacteroidia > NS11-12g > UBA955 > RGEC01. The sequence goes on along the minus strand of CANMCY010000001.1, from coordinate 156,112 downwards.
ATCAGTCAGCAGGTTAAGATCTTTCACCAAGGCACGCTTCTCAATATCCAGCGACAGTGTCCGACAGTTTTTACCCTGTTCCAGGTGCGATTTAAATGCCTCAAGTACTTCCAAAAGTCGAGCAGCTTCTTTGTCACCTGCCTTGGCCTGTTTATGGATCTTTGCAATGCTTTTATCAATGGATTCAAGGTCCTTCAGCTGAAGCTCGGTATCAATAATTTCCTTATCTGCCACAGGATCTATTTTGCCATCAACATGTATCACATTGGGATCGTCAAAACAGCGCAGCACATGCAGTATAGCATGGGTATTTCTGATGTTGCCTAAAAACTGATTACCCAGACCCTCTCCCTGGCTGGCGCCCTTTACCAAACCGGCTATATCCACAATCTCAATGGTGGTGGGCACTACATTCTGAGGATTCACAAGCTCCGTAAGCACTGTCAGTCTTTCATCCGGAACGGTAATGGTTCCCACATTGGGTTCTATGGTGCAAAAAGGGAAATTGGCAGCCTGTGCCTTGGCACTGCTTACTGCATTAAAGAGAGTCGATTTGCCTACATTGGGCAGCCCGACGATTCCGCATTGTAAACTCATGTTTTTAGTTGACAGTTAATAGTTGATAGGCGACAGTTTTGGTGATCTATGGTAATTTATTTCTTTATATTTTGTTGTTTGGTAAATCATGCTTTCCCTCATTTAATTTACTTTTTGATGTTTTAATAATTGAAGTAAGCATTTTTTGTAATTCAATGATCTCACTTGAATAATCAGATAATGTAAAGTTTTCAATAATTTCAGAGGCCGCAATTAATTTTAACCAATATTCTGTTTCTTGTGCTTCTTTGAGGGCAAGCATCATTTTGTATATAAAATCTTTCTTGCTGTAGGCCGCCAACGCCTCATTTATATTGGCGCCAATGGATGTCCCACTTCTGAGTAATTGCCGACTCAAAATAAAATGTTTTTCATGATTCAGCTGACTGGTGAACTTAACAATTTTAACAGCAAATTCAAATGATTTCTTTAGTACTACGCTATCATGTCTATTGCTCATTCACCAATTTATTTATTGCATTATAACTGTAGACTATCAACTATAAACTTTCAAGTATTTTGAACTGTAGACTGTCAACTGTAAACTTTCAACTGAATTATATCAAGTCCCCAATATCCTGTATCACTTTTCTGGCAAGGGCATCGGCGGTATTTTGGGTATTGCTTTCAGCGTATATGCGAATAATGGGCTCTGTGTTGGATTTGCGCAGGTGTACCCAATCACCGTCAAACTCTATTTTTACTCCGTCGATGGTGTTTATGGGATGTTTTTTATATTTCTGTTTAAGGGCTTCCAGTACTGCATCTACATCCATGCCCGGTTGAAGCTCTGCCTTGTTCTTGCTGATAACATAAGATGGATAAGATGCACGCAAAGCACCCGCTTTCATTCCACTTTTCGCAAGGTGAGTCAAAAACAATGCAATACCTACTAGGGCATCACGGCCGTAATGCAGCTCTGGGTATATGATTCCTCCGTTCCCTTCCCCACCAATTACCGCACCGGTTTCTTTCATTTTTTGTACTACGTTCACTTCACCAACCGCACTGGAATGATAGGCCCGCCCTGTTTTTTCAGTTATTTCTTTTAATGCACGGGTGCTGCTGAGATTGCTGACAGTGGGACCCGGTGTATTTTTCAAAATATAATCAGCCACAGCCACCAGGGTGTATTCTTCGCCGAACATTTCTCCGTCTTCACAAACCAATGCCAGTCGGTCCACATCCGGATCCACCACGATGCCAAGGTTGCATTTCTTACTTTTTACCAGCGATGATATTTCGCCCAAATGCTCGGGCAGGGGTTCGGGATTGTGAGCGAAACGACCTGTGGGTTCACAGTTCAGTTCAAAAATCTCCTCCACACCCAACGCTCTTAGCAAGCGGGGCACCGCTATCCCGCCTACGCTGTTGACAGCGTCTACTGCTATTTTATATTTTTTTGCTGCGATCGCTTCCACATCTACCAGGTCGAGGGCAAGGATCATTTCGATGTGTTTGTCCAGGAAATCAAGGTGTTCAACCGGGCCCAACTCATCCACACCTGCAAAAGAAAAGTCGTTGTTTTCTGCCAATGACAGCACTTCTTTGCCGTCATCGTCGCTGATAAATTCTCCTTGTGCGTTGAGTAGTTTCAGTGCATTCCACTGTTTGGGATTGTGGCTAGCCGTGATAATAATACCACCCGCTGCATTCAATGCTGTAACCGCTACTTCCACAGTAGGCGTTGTAGCAAGACCCAGGTCAACCACATCAATACCCAGACCTGCAAGGGTTTGACTAATTAGACCGTGTACCATGGGCCCACTCAATCTGGCATCCCTACCCATCACCACTTTTTTGCCCTGATCTTTACTAAGAATCCAGGTGCCAAATGCCGAAGCAAATTTTACAACATCAATAGGGGTAAGGTTTTGACCGGGAATTCCACCAATGGTGCCACGGATACCGGAAATAGACTTAATCAACGTCATAAATGGGGGTGCAAAATTAACGGATTTCAATGTCAATTGAACCAATGTAAGGCGTATAACCCAAAGAAAGTATATGAATTTCCATATTATAACTATTATTTAGTTATTTTTAATTTTATTGCTTATTTATAGTAATTTTGCATAATGTCATCGAATTATAGTTATATTATCTTCGGACGATTCATAAAGCCGGAAAAAAGCACAGGAAAAGCCGGCTCCACACTGTTGAATAGTATACTAACCGTGAACAAACGCATAAAAAAGCGCCCCCTGCTTCCTTTTCAAATTAATTACGGCAGTGAGATAAGCGGCTTGTTTCGAACCCCATCCGATGCGGTCGCAGCTTTGGTTTACCTGGAAGAAGAGCTCATCCAATCCGGGCTTGGACCCGTTATGCACTGGAGCATCTGCAGGGGTACATTCTCCATCATGAAAGATGAAAAAAACAACCCTGTTATTGGCGGTAAGGAATTACAGCTGTTCAGGCAATTGCTGGAAAAAGAAAAAATCAAAAAACGTTTTTTCATACGCCTCGATGACCGTGAAGACGACTTTTTCCTCTTACAGGGCCTATCTGTTTGGAATCATCTTATGCAGGGATGGAATCTCAAACGCGATCGGGAAATTCTTGCGCTATACCTTCAAGGCAACGACTATAAATATGCGGCAGATGCCCTCAACATTGCCCGTCCGCAGACCTGGAGAAAATTTCGAAGTCTACAGATGGCCGCTTACTTTAACGTCAGAGAAATACTGTTATCGGGTAGATTGCTATCTGAAAATCTTGATCGAAGCGCAGCGTCCCTTCAAATCACAAAACCTTAATACCTTTGTACCATGCAAAAGCAACTGATTGAGTGCGTACCCAACTTCAGTGAAGGGCGCGATATGGGCATTATTAAACAAATTACAGATGCCATTGAATCGGCAGAAGGCGTTCGGTTGCTGGATGTAGACCCCGGCAAAGCCACCAACCGTACCGTGGTTACTTTTGTGGGAGAACCCGAAGCCGTGATAGAAGGTGCGTTCCGCGGCATGCAGAAAGCCGCTGAACTCATTGATATGAGTAAGCACACGGGCGAACACCCTCGCATGGGTGCTACCGACGTTTGCCCACTGGTGCCCATTTCGGGTATCAGCATGGAAGAAACAGCCGCTTATGCTGTAAAACTGGCCAAACGAGTGGGTGAAACCCTGAATATTCCTGCTTATTTATATGAATACGCGCAACCCGACAAAAAACGCAGCAACCTTAGCATCATCCGCGCTGGTGAGTATGAAGGTTTTTTTGACAAAATAAAATTACCGGAATGGAAGCCCGATTTCGGGCCGGCAGAATTTCCAGCCCACGCGGGGGCAACGGTCATTGGTGCACGTGATTTTCTGATTGCCTACAATGTCAACCTCAACAGCAAAAGCACCCGCATTGCCAACCGCATCGCTTTTGATGTGCGCGAGGCAGGTAGGGTAGTTCGGGAAGGAAACCCCTTCACCGGCAAAATAAAAACCGATGAAAACGGCGAACCCGTGCGCATTCCGGGCAAACTGAAGCATGTAAAAGCCATTGGCTGGTATATTGAGGAATATGAAATGGCACAAATCAGCATCAACCTCACCCAATATAAAGAAACACCACTTCACACCGTCTTTGAGGAATGCCGCAAAAGTGCCGATGAGCGCGGTGCCAGGGTTACCGGCAGTGAGTTGGTTGGTTTAATTCCGCTGGAACCCATGCTGCAGGCAGGCCGTTATTTCCTGGAAAAACAGGGCCTTAGCACGGGAGTAAGTGAAGAACACCTTATATGGAGTGCCGTAAAAAGCATGGGGCTGGATGAATTGGGACCGTTTGACCCTCAGAAGAAAATCATTGAATACTTATTAAAAAATGAAGCCGATGAGAAACTGATTTCTATGTCGGTTAAAGCATTTGCCAACGAAACAGCAGCAGATAGCCCTGCCCCCGGAGGCGGCTCGGTAGCGGCAGCAGCCGGGGCATTTGGTGTGGCATTGGGAACCATGGTGGCCAATCTGTCAGCTTCCAAAAGGGGCTGGGAAACCCGCACCGCAGAATTCAGTTCCTGGGCCGAAAAAGGACAACTATTAAAAGACCGATTACTGGCCCTGGTGGATGAAGACACCCGCGCCTTCAATGCCATCATGGCTGCATTTGGGCTTCCCAAAGATACCGATGAACAAAAATCTGCACGAAAAACTGCCATACAGGAAGCCAGCCAATACGCCACAGAGGTTCCATTCCGCACATTACAGGTTGCGGTAGAGTCCATCCCCCTGATTCAGGCAATGATTGAAAAAGGCAACCCCAATTCACTGAGCGATGCCGGTGTGGGTGCTGCCTGCCTGCTTACCGCCATGCAAGGTGCCTGGATGAATGTGTTGATTAACGCACAGGGACTGGAAGACAAGGCCTGGGCAACAGACATTACCCAACGAGCAGAACAACTCATACAGGAAGGTCGTTCCGCCTGCAATGCTATGATGGCAGAGGTTGAAAAACGTCTGAGAGGGTAATGTCGTGCGATTTATTCTGCTGTTAACTTTATCTTTATTTGGCTTACCAACATTGGCTCAATTTGCTCCGGCGGCAGGCAAGCCCGGCAGCACGGCCATCCGGCACGATAGCAGTTGCTTTATTGGCTGGGCAACAGGTTGTGAGGTCGTGCGCGGTTACCGCGACATTTCCCTGCCCGACAGCGGCATTGCCGACGCCGGCACCCCACAGTCGACTTTGGGCCCGGCCATACAAAACGGAATCCTGAGTCTGGGAGACGGCGGCATAGCCACACTTACGTTTGATGCACCCATCACCAATGGGCCGGGCTGGGATTTTGCGGTATTTGAAAATAGCTTTTTGGACACTTTCCTGGAACTGGCGTTTGTAGAAGTGAGCAGCGACGGGAAACGTTTCGTGCGCTTCCCTGCCGTCAGTCTTAGCAATACCGTCAAACAAACCGGGGCTTTCGATTATACCTATCCTGAAAAAATTCATAACCTGGCGGGAAAATACCGTCTGGGCTTCGGAACACCTTTTGATTTAAACGAATTGAAGGATTCTGCAAATATTGATGTGACCCGTATTACCCACATCAGAATTATCGATGTGGTCGGCAGTATTCAAAATCCATTTGCCCGAAAAGACAGCAAAGGAAATACCATCAACGATCCCTGGCCTACCCGGTTCTCCTCGGGTGGTTTTGATCTGGATGCAGTAGGGGTGATTCATGCAAAACTGTCTACTCCAAAAAACAATCATACAACCAAACCGTCTATTAAAATAGGGCCCAATCCAATACACAATAAGCAGATTAATGTTTATTCAGAAGAACACACGACCGCTACATTGTATAGTTTATCAGGCGCTAAAATTGTATCATGGACTATACAAAAAGGTCAAAACTCCCTTGAAATTGACCAACATACCGGTATGTATTGCCTTGTTTTTGACATACAGGGAAAGACATTCACTCACATCATAGAAATAATACGATAATGCCCGATTACAAAAAATATTTTATTATCTCTGCGCCCCCTGCAGAGGTATATATGGCACTCACCTACCCACCAAGTCTTTGCCTTTGGGCGGGAGAAAACGCCGTTATGGGAACAGAACCCAACAGTTCTTTCAGCTTGTTTGATGATAGCATTTCAGGAATTAACCTGGAATTTGAACCCAATAAAAAACTGGTTCAGCAGTGGGATTTTGGCGATATTGAACCACCCAGTATTGTAACCATGAAATTACATGAGCACAAGCAGGGATGCAGCTTGGAAGTGCGACACACCAACATACCTGAAGAGGCATGGGAAGACATAAGCACAGGGTGGGAAGACACCTATATGGCTTCGCTATTGGATTTCTTCAACTGATTAACAATCAACGCAACAAATCTACCATTTCTGCCGTTCGCAAAAATGGGCCATATACGTTGTTGGTGAGCACCACAAAACATTTATCCTCATCAAGACATCGCCAGAAATAGGTTCTGAATCCCTTCCACCAGCCATTGTGGAACACCCACTTTTGACCGTTTAACACCTTAATCCTCCAACCCAGCGCATAACCGGCCCCATCTGCCGAAACCTGCACCTGTGGCGTCCACATCAAATCCTTGCTGTTTTGGTTGAGCAGATAATTTCCCCTCAAAGCGCGATCCAGAAAAAACATCTCTACTCCATTGGAATAAACCCCTTTATCACCGGTGGTGCCGTTGTGCGGAATATCTGAAAAAACCCGTCTCTTGTCATAACCCTGCACGGGGTAATTAAACAGCGGCACTGAATCATGATTACAGATGTGCGTGTACTTCATACCACAGGGCTCGAAAATATTTCTTCGGGCATAGGTTCGGAAATCCATACCACTCAAGCGTTCTACAATATGAGCCAATAGTGCATAATTGGAATTACTATAGGAATGGTAGGTACTAGGTTCTCCAAAATTTCGTTCCGGCTGCTGATTCAGCTGAATAACCACATCAGAATTCTTCATGTGCGCTGACTGATTTGGCCACAGGTATGATGAAAAATAGAAATAATCCGGCAAGCCACTCATGTGACACAATAAATTACGGATGGTGAGATTACGGCGGGTAAGTTCAGGAATATACCAGTGTACGCTGTCATCAATCAGGAGCAGTCCATCCTGTTGCAACATCATTACAGAAATTCCGGTGATGGTTTTGCTCACCGAAGCCAGCTGAAAAAGATCATCGTTAATCAGGGTATCCGGTTTCCCGAAGTTGGCATAGCCATGTGCACCCTGAATGATGCTGTCATTGCGGAAGAAAAAGTACGTACCATTGAAAATACCGGTTTTATGGTGATACTGAAAAAATGAGGTAATCTTCTTCTCTGTGCTGTCTGAAAAACGGGTATAGCGGGATAAATCGTAGTACCTTGATGGAATGGGACCCGGTCCGGGCACTGAAAAAGCGGTTAGCACAAGGTAACCCAGCACCATTCGAATCCATCCCCTAAATCGCATATCACAAATTTAATACTGCTGTAATTGTCATGAAGGCCAATTTTCACACAATGAACACATTTGGCCTGTAAAATGGAAAACGTTAGGGCACCCCGAGATATTTGTGGGTTTGCAAAGAAATTTTCCAACCCGGGTGGGATTTAACATACTCCACCATTATAGGGGCTACCGTATCTCTTTTATCCCATTCCGGCTGTAGCAAACAAATACACTCTGATTTCACTTGCCCGGCCCATTGTTCTGCCCACTCGAAATCACTTTTATTAAACACTACAATTTTGAGTTCATCGGCTTTTTTCATCTCTGACTCCAAAGGAAACTTAAACTTTTTGGGAGAAATACACACCCAATCGAAGTAACCGCGCAGAGGATGAGCCGCTGATGTTTCAATGTGCACGCGCATACCCTTTTCTTTAAGAGCCCCTGTTAATGCCGTTAAATCATACATGGCGGGCTCACCACCGGTAATAACACAGCATGGCGCCCCGGAAGCAGCTGCAGTTTCAGACAACTCAACAACGCTGATTTTGAGATGAATTTCCGCATCCCAGGATTCTTTAACATCGCACCAAACACAGCCCACATCACATCCGCCAAGACGAATAAAATAAGCCGCAGTGCCGGCAAAATGCCCTTCGCCCTGAATGGTATAAAACTGCTCCATTACGGGCAGCGTGTCAATATTATCAGGCGGTTTGGGCTGCAAGTCCTGCTTTCCTGGCTTTTAACGTATTCACTAATAATCCGGCAATGGTCATGGGACCTACACCGCCCGGAACCGGGGTAATGGCAGATGCCTTGGGCTCAACCGAGGCAAAATCCACATCCCCGCAAAGTCTCCACCCGGCTTTCTTGGAGGGATCGTCCACCCGGGTTGTTCCCACATCGATTACCACACAGCCTTCTTTCACCATGTCTCCGGTTAGAAAACCGGGCTTCCCCAGGGCCGCCACGATGATGTCAGCATGTTGGGTAAACCATGATAGATTGGGCGTGCGGCTGTGGCATACGGTTACGGTAGCATTGCCTGTTTCACCGGGATTAGAAAGTAAAATACTCATAGGCCTGCCCACTATGTTGCTACGACCAATCACCACCACATGTTTACCTTCAGTGGGTATTCCATAATGTTTCAGCATCAGGGTTATGCCATAGGGTGTTGCAGGTTTTATACCGTCGGCTCCCTTGGTCAAGCGCCCCATGTTCACATCATGAAAACCATCCACATCCTTCTCTGGAGCAATAGCAAGGGTAACGCGGTTTTCGTTGATATGTTTCGGGAGCGGCAACTGTACAATCAGGCCATCAATCTGATCATCCTGGTTAATTTCATTCACCTTGGCCAATAACGCTGCCTCTGTAACTGTTTCAGGAAATCGGATTACGGTTCCCAGAAAACCTACTTCGTGACAGGCCTTTTCCTTAGCGCCAACATAGGTTTGACTTCCACCATCGTTACCGACCAGAATTGCCACCAGATGCGGAGGCCTTAATCCCTGAGCGATAAGGGCCTGTACTTCTCCGGAGAGGGTTTCGCGAATACTCGCGGAAACTACCCTTCCATCAATAATTGTTGCCATAGCATGGCAAAGATAATGTCTGAATGCAAATCCCCGATTACATGAGCGTAATTACCGTACAGCCGTCTCCACCTTGTTCTTCCTGCTCGCTGTGATAGCTTCTTACATAATTCAACGTTTTCAGGTACTGCCGCAGAGATTTTCTCAAAATGCCATCGCCCCTGCCATGTATAATTTTCAGATTAAACTGCCCCAAAGCATAGGCCTCATCCATCCACAAGGCCACTTTTTTCAATGCATCTTCTTCCCTTTCACCGCGCAAATCCAGGCGGGGATTGAAGGTGGCATTCCTTTCCACCCAATTAAATCCTTTGGTAGTTACAGTTGACTTTGCGTTTTTCAGCTGCTGAGCGGGTTCTACCTCGGTCAGCGGCAGCCATACCTGTACGAGTCCCAGCGCCACTTTCAATTTGTCCTTTTTCACTTCAAGCACCTCGCCCACCGCACCATTCTGCAAACTTTTCACCGGCATCCCGGGTATCCATTTGATTGTCAATGCGGGCTTTTCAAGCTTTTCGGACTTTACCTCCTTCTCCGGTTCGGTTTTCATCTTCTCCCTAAACTGGTTGAATTTACCCCGAACCTCTTGTGTCTTGACTTTATCGGCTTTGTGCTCCCGAATAACCCGAATGGTCATTTCAATCTGCTTATTGGCTTCATCCAGCATCCTGCCTGCCTTTATTTTGGCCTGATCAAGCATTTCCCTGCGGCGGGTTTCAATTTTTTGCTTGAGGGAATGATATTCCTCCAAAAGCATTTGCAAATGCTTTTCTTTCTGCTCATTTTCAGCCAGCAGGTGTTGCAATTTTGCCTGTTGTTGTTCCAGCTCTATCAGTAAGTGTTCCGTCTTGCGGCTTTCTTCTCCGCCCAGTCCCTCGATTTCTTTGATAACATGGTCAGAAAATCCTGTTTTCTTCAAAAGCTGCAGGGCAAAAGAACTTCCCGGTTTGCCGGGTACCATCCTATACAACGGCTGCAGATGCTGCAAATCGTAGGCCATCCCTGCATTCAGCACACCCGGTGTTTGTCCGGCCCATTCCTTAACGCTGCTAAAGTGGGTGGTAACAATCGCACTGGCACCTTTTTTCAAAAGCTGTTCCAATATAACCCGTGCAATGGGGCCACCAAACCGTGGATCGGTGCCATCCCCTATCTCATCCACTCCCAGCAAAACTCCGGGCTTTGCAGCCGCCGTCATGGCTTTCAGGTGGGCCAGGTGGGCACTGAATGTGCTGAGACCGGCTTCCATACTTTGTCCATCGCCACAATCAATCATCATTCCCTCAAAAACCCCACATTCAGTATCGGGCGATGCCGGTATAAACAAACCATGCTGTACCATGTATTGCAGCAGGAATGCAGTTTTCAGGGCAACACTTTTTCCACCGGCATTGGGACCTGAAATTATGAGAAAACGATTTTCCAGGGTAAGCTGTAAATCCAGCGGCACAGGGTTTCGGCTTTTCAATAATGGATTAATGGCCCTTTTTAGTGAAATAACCGGATGCTGCGTAAGAACAGGCCGCTGTGCAACGATGCTACCGAAATAGGCCATTTTGGCCGACAAAATATCCATACTGACCAGCGAATGCATGGCCGCATCTACCGCATCACGGTATGGCCTGAGGGTATCGGTTGTTTTCAGTAAAATCCGTTCACGCTCTCTCCGGCGCTCGGCGTAAAGCTCCTTCAACCGGTTGTTAAGCTCCAGACTCTGCACCGGCTCCACAAACAACACCTGCCCGGTAGCACTTACATCCTTCACAAATCCATCAACCTTCCGCTTGTACTCTGCTTTCACCGGAATCACAATTCGCTCCTCGCGAACCGTCAATTCTGCATCGGCGGTATACCCAGCATCACGCCATTGTTTAAAAATCTGTTTTACCTGATTTCTGACTTCCTTTTCAATCCGCTCAATATCCGTGGTCAGCTTCGAAAAAGCCACAGAGGCATTGGGTTTCATTTGTCCCTTATCATTGATGACCGCATCAATGTGACGGGTTACCGTTTGCAAACCCTCATCTTCTATTGCCAGGGCATATAACAAAGGATAATCCGAACTGAATTTTCTAAGCACAGCCGAAAAACGGAGGTAATTGTGCACAGTGCGGCTAAGGGAAAATAGTTCTTCCTCGGTGAAAAACGCATTCTCAACTCCCAGCACCGAAAGACCCTGTACCAAATCCTCACTGCCCTCAAAAGGCAAAGCCGAAGGGTGTTTTTCCGAAAAAAGCCGCCATTGGTCTGTCTGATCGAAATGCAACTGAATTTCGGATACATCTGTGAGCATCTGCATACCGGAAAACCTCTGTGATGATGTAGCAAAACGACATCTGCTCTTCAGGGCTTCCCGAATACGGTCAAAACCAATGATGGTCTCAAATTCCGAAGGATAAATCAAGGTCGCTCTTTTTGTTTTGTGAATTGCATTTTTTGCAATCTTGTGATTACCTTTTCCATAATCGCGGAAAACTGCTCGGGATGTGCCTGGTAGTATGCAATGGCCGTCTTGAACTGCTCTTTGGCAATGTGATGCTTACTAAAAATCACTGCATATTCTTTCTCCCATAAACTATCGGGCAATAGACCATGATTGTAATTGATGGCGTTGGCAGACTCCATCAACATTACATCGGTCATCACATCCACCATTTTTTCCTTTGGAAGAGGTGCTTTTTTTGCACAGGCGGCAACCAATAAAAGGCATGCTATGGTAATTTTGCGAAGTAGCACAGATACCACAAAATTACGAAAATGAACACGATAGCCACACGGTTGCAGGATATAAAAAATGAACTGGGTGCAAAAACCCGACTTCTGGTGGTGAGCAAATACCGCAGTATCGATGATATTGAAGCCGTATATGCAGCCGGTCAACGCGCGTTTGCAGAGAACAGGGTGCAGGCATTGCTGGAGCGTTACGATGCACTGCCTAAAGACATTGAATGGCATCTGATCGGACATTTGCAAACCAATAAAGTTAAATACATCGTTCCTTTTGTGAAATTGATTCACAGTGCAGACAGTCTGAAGTTACTGCAAGAAATAGACAAACAAGCCGCGAAAATCAATAAAGTGCAGGATGTGCTGCTGCAAGTGTTTGTTGCCCGGGAAGACACCAAGTTTGGTTTGGCTCCGGATGAGGTAAACTCTTTATTGGCCAGTTACGATTTTCAGCAACTTAGGCATATTCGAGTGGTAGGTCTCATGGCCATGGCAAGCAACACCCCCGATCAACAGCAAATTAGCCATGAATTCACCATCGTGGCTGACCTGTTTAAAGAACTCAAACAAGGCCTGATGAAGCAAAACGACGCTTTTAAAGAGCTCAGCATTGGCATGAGCAGTGATTACCCCATAGCGGTTGCTTGCGGCAGCACCATGGTGCGGGTGGGAAGTAAGGTATTTGAGGGTTGAAGGCTTTTAAAATACACACACTTAGTTACACACAAACTTCATCCCCCAGCGCCAATAAGGCATCAATGACCTTATCAACCCTGTCATTGGTAAATATTTTGGCAATATTCAACAACACCCTCACATAGGGCCAAATCGGGCACCATTTGGTCTTAAATTTTTCAATGTCAGGATGCGTAAAGTCTGCCGTATTGCCATTTGGAAATATGCCGCCTACAGTGGGGTCCTTTTCAATTTGATCCGCAATAACCCTGGCGTTTTCCAAACTCAGCGAGTTGGCTTTGAGGGCTTCAAGTTCCTGTTGATTTATCATTTTTATTGGTTTTATAATTACAAATATAATCTACTTTTTGTATTTTGTTAGACTTTTATCAACGTTAATAAAAATTTAATCCGCTAAACAGATTCCCTTTATGCGAAACCCTTCCCTCTCATATTTGTTTACTTGGGGTGAATGCCTTCCTGATATTTCCCCATCAACTATTCAAAGACATTGAACACCTTAAGAATGTAGGGGAAGTTTACCTGATTGAAGAACACCTTTTCTTCCGTCAATTCGCGTTTCACAAGCAAAAACTCGCATTGCATCGCAGCAGTATGCAGTACTATCATCAGTATCTTACCCAAAACCAAATCCACTGCACCTATATTGACTGCCTTCAGCCGGAATCTGATGTCCGGAAACTGCTGACTTCCCCTTTGACCCAAAAAATAACAGAAATTCACTGTTACGACCCTGCAGATACCTGGCTCGAACAACGTTTGACAAAACAATGTCGAAAAATGGGCATAGAACTGCATATTCATGAAAGTCCGGGTTATATGAACGGCCGCAATACGCCCTTACCTACCCGCAAAGACGGAAGCATGGTGCAAACCGACTTTTATGTGGCGCAGCGCAAACAGCGGAATTTGCTCATGGATAATAATAAACCTGTGGGGGGCCAATGGACCTACGATACGGATAACCGCAAACGCTACCCCACCGGCAAAAAACCGCCGGCACTTGTATTTCCTGAGGAAAATCAATTTACGGAAGAAGCAAGGCAATTCGTCTTCAAGCATTTCCCCAACCACCCCGGCGAACTGAACAACGGAATCAATTACCCGTCTACCCATGAAGAAGCCGAACGCTGGCTGCAGCAATTTCTGATACAACGCTTTCAGGATTTTGGGCCTTATGAGGATGCCATCGTACAGTCTGAACACTGGCTGCATCATTCTGTGCTCACGCCCATGTTGAATATTGGGCTCCTCACACCTCAACAGATCATTGATGCGGCCATCCTGTTTTCTGACAAACATCCGGTTCCGTTGGCTTCGCTGGAAGGTTTCATCAGACAGATTGTGGGATGGCGGGAATTTGTACGGCTTTTTTACCTGCAACTCGGAACCCGGCAACGCACCACCAACTTCTGGGGTTTTTCAAGAAAAATCCCACCCTCCTTCTACAACGGTACCACCGGTATAGCCCCGATTGATGACTGCATCCAAAAACTACTAAAAACCGGCTACAATCATCATATTGAAAGACTGATGGTGCTGGGCAACTTTATGCTGCTATGCGAATTTGATCCCGACGAAGTGTACCGCTGGTTCATGGAAATGTACATTGATGCGTATGATTGGGTAATGGTACCCAATGTATACGGTATGAGCCAGTTTGCTGACGGTGGGAGAATGTGCTCCAAACCCTACATCAGTGGAAGCAACTACCTGCTTAAAATGTCCGACTACAAAGGCGATGGGCGGTGGGAGAAAATCTGGGACGGCCTGTTCTGGTCATTCATGCACAGGCACCGAGATTTTTTTGGACAAAACCCTCGAATCGGAATGCTGCTAAAAACCCTGGACCGCATGGATCCCGATAAGCGGAATCAACATTTCAGTGAGTCTGAAATTTACCTTCAGCGTCTGGACCTATGAAGCCATCCATCAATGTAGTGTGGCTGAAACGCGATCTTCGAACTACGGATCATGCACCTATGCACGCTGCAGAAATAGCCGGTATTCCTTACCTGATGCTGTATCTATTTGAGCCATCCCTCATGGCACGTCCGGATTGCAGCGGGCGTCATATACAGTTTCAGCTTCAATCCCTGGAAGACATGAATGGCAAACTGTCAAGGGCCAACATGCAGGTACATAGTGCCTGTTCAGAAGCCACCGTGGTATTTCAGTTTCTCATAGAAAAATATAACATTCACAGCGTTTTCAGCTACAGAGAAAGCGGCGTTTTACAAACCTGGCAGCGAGATAAATCCGTTGGGCAATTGTTGAAAGAACATCACATCGAATGGCAGGAATTTCAGCGGGATGGAATTCTGAGAGGCATTCAAAACCGCGATGGATGGGATAAGCAATGGTTTGGGCACATGCATGCGCCCCTCATACACAATCAATTCTCTCCGCAGCTCGCTGTGAATGAAGCTTTACCATTTCCTACCCTGCCTGAAACACTACATCTGCCATCGCCCTGGAACAAATCAATGCAGCCGGGGGGAGAAAAAAATGCCTGGCAATACCTGCAAAGTTTCATTTCGGAACGCGGCCAAAATTACAACCGCCACATTTCCAAACCGGCTGAAAGCCGGCAATCGTGCAGTCGGCTTTCGCCTTATCTTGCCTGGGGCAACATGAGCATTCGTCAGGCCTATCAGGTTGCGTACGCCTCCGAAAATGCCAAAATCCATAAACGCGCATTTTCCTCTTTTCGGGAAAGACTTCGCTGGCATTGCCATTTTATCCAAAAATTTGAGCAGGAATGCCGTTATGAGTATGAGCACATTAACCGTGGCTACGACTCACTGCAATGGAACAACGATGAGCAAGCTATAACGGCATGGAAAGAGGGTAAAACCGGCTTTCCGATGGTGGATGCCAATATGCGGTGCCTGCAACAGACCGGCTGGATTAATTTCAGAATGCGCGCCATGCTGGTTTCGTTTCTATGCCACCACCTGGGAGCCGATTGGCGCAAGGGGAAAGCGCACATTGCACAAATTTTTCTGGACTACGAGCCGGGTATCCACTACCCGCAGTTTCAAATGCAGGCAGGAACCACGGGTATCAATACCGTACGCATGTACAATCCGGTAAAGCAAAGTATGGACCACGATCCGGACGGATTATTCATTGCAAAATGGTGTCCTGAACTGGCACATTTACCGGTTCATCTGAAGCATAAACCCTGGGAGACCAATGCCTTGGAGCAATCAGAGTTTGGATTTACCCCGGGTGTGGATTACCCCCTTCCCATATGCAGCACAGAGGGAATCCCCAAAGAACACAGGGAAAAGATTTGGGGAATGCGCAAATCTCAGGAAACTAAAATTGAAAATGCCAGGATACTGAACACACACACCCGCAAGGGAAGAAGGAATGCATAGCTGCTGCGGATAATGGAAGCAGCCGCTGTTTAAGGGCGACTATTAGTAGTTATTGAGCATCATCGGCATAATGAGCATGGTGATGTCTTCATCTTTCTCATTTTCCGTTGGAACCAGCAAGCCTGCCCGATTAGGCGCCGACAGTTTCAATACCACCTGCTCACCATCAATGGTGGCAAGCATATCTTTCAGGAAGCGGGCATTGAAGCCGATTTCCATATCTTCACCATCGTATTCGCAGTTGATTTTTTCCTGAGCTTCGTTTGCCATCTCCAGATCTTCAGCACTGATCTGCAGTTCACTGCCGGTAATTTTCAGACGAATCTGATGGGTAGTTTTGCTGGCAAATATGCTGATACGATTGATGGAACTCAGAAAATCACTGCGCGAAATGGTCAGTGAATTCGGGTTTTCTGTAGGAATAACCGCATTGTAATCAGGGTATTTTTCATCCAGCAGACGTGCGATTAGCTGTGTTGAACCGAAGGTAAAGAACACATTGCTGCGGTTATAGTCTACCATCACAGGGGTATCATCATTCGGTAACGCTGTTTTTAGCAGATTCAACGGCTTTTTGGGAATGATGAAATTCTGGTCAGAGCCGGTTTTGAGGTCTTTGCGTGTAAAGCGAACCAGTTTATTGGCATCGGTAGCTACAAAGTTCACGCTGTCTTCCTTCATTTCCACAAATAGACCCGTCAGATTCAATCGCAGTTCATCATTGCCGGTGGCAAACAGGGTTTTGCTGATGGCACGAAGCAGAATATTGGAAGGAACGGTAAAGCTGCCATCGCCTGATTTTTCGGGCAATGCCGGAAAATCAGATCCATTCAGACCGGCCATTTTGTAACGCCCGTTGTTGTTCACCACCTCAATTCCGTAGCTGGATTCTTCAATGCTGAAGGTAACCGGCTGATCGGGAAGCGAACGCAAAATATCGATTACCATTTTACTGGGCACCGCCACACGCACATCCTCTTTGGATTCTACCTGCATACTGGTAGTCATGCTGGTATCCAGGTCGGTACTGAAAATAGTGAGGGTATTTCCTTTGATATCAAAGAGGAAATTTTCCAGAATGGGTATAATGGGCTTGGAAATAATGGCTCCATTTACAGTCAGCAAATGCTGAAGGAGTTCGTTGCTGGGTGCTATAAACTTCATAAAAGTGTATTCTTTCTGATGTTGAGTACAAACCTATTTAAGATACGTGAATAGAAATGCACAAATTTTTGGGTTTTATAAACAAAAGTCGGCTGCTCATTGATCATTTTTTTCAATCGTATCCTGTATAACGACGAAAAGATCTTCGTTGTCTTTCTTCATCATATACTTTTCTCTGGCAAACTTTTCAAGATTAATCTGGTTTCCGAACAACTCTGTGCGCTGTCTGTTCAAATCTGCTATCTGCTTCTTATAGATATCCCTGGATTCCTCCAGCTCAGAAACTTCAGATGCAATGGAGAAGCGGTAAAACACATTGTTGCTGTCAAAAAACAACATCCATAGCCCGAAGAATGCAAAAAGCAGTATGTAGCGATATTTGAATAGTTTCAACAGCATACAGCACAAAGATAATCAGAGCAACCGACCCTAAAACCAAAACTTATTATCATGTCCAATTTTTTTATATATTCGCAATATGCGCAATTTTTTCGCTACCCTACTTTGCATTGCCGGATGCAACCTCATTCATGCTCAGCCATGCGATTATACCACTAAAAAATATGCCATACAGCAGGAATTGAATACCATATATGGTGTGGTAAAAGCTTTTGGCAACAGAACTGACACGCTATACATTGATATTTACAAACCCCTGGGCGACAAAAACACCCTAAGGCCCATGATTTTGTTCATCCATGGGGGCGGTTTCAGCGGAGGTAATTATAAGGATGTAACCAATCAGGCCAAATCCTTTGCCCAGCGCGGATATGTTGCCGCAACAGCATCCTACAGACTCGGATTTTTCAGGCCGGTTTTTCCGGACAATTACCCCTACGCACTGGATAAAGCAGAGCCGGAAAGAGCTGCCTACAGGGCAATGCAGGACATTAAAGGCGCAGTGAGGTATATGAAAGGGCGCAATAAAACCGATAGTTCTGATATTATGAACTTTTTTATCGGTGGGTACAGCGCCGGGGCCATCACCAGTCTCAATGTGGCATTTGTGAACGACAACAAGTTCCGACCTGCTTCCTGCGATTCTATCAACAGCGTAGTTTATCAGGGTATCAATTATAAAAGACCCTCTCTGGGCAATGTAGAAGGCACGATTAACCTAAACGGATATAATACTTCTGTGCGCGGCGTGCTCAATTATTTTGGAGCTGTGGCTGATACCGCCGTTTTGGAAACTGCCCGACCCGCCGTATTCAACTACCACCAGTTGGGCGACCCGGTGGTTTCCGCCGGAATCAATAAACCATATTATGGAATTGGTCTGGGCATTTCAGATAACTGGCCAATGTTGTATGGAAGCACCATCATCAGTCGCAGACTCAAAGCACTGGGATACACCGGATTAATGCTGCGAAACCGCATCATCAGTGGCAATGTACACGATGTGGACAATCCCGCCCTGATGGATACCATGACCGCCAATTGGGCTTCCGCTATCATTTGCAGCCCCAATACCGGGATTGCACCGGTGAAGCAACCCAAACCCTACGCCCTGCAAAGGGATGGAAATAAAACCTATCTCGTAACCCTGCAAACCGGATCATGGGAATTTTACGACATGGCAGGTCGCAGTTTTCAGCGCATCAATTTACAAGAGGGGCAGCATACCGAAATTTTTCGCACGCCCTGCGTGATTCGCTATCGCACAAATTCCGGTGAAGGTTCGTTTCTTTGCAATCCGTGAGATTGCCATTAAAACCCTATTCCTTATTTCTGCTCATTCTGCTGGTTACTGCGTGCAGTGAACAAGCAGACAATGGCCTGCCGGACGGCGTTCAATGGCAAACACCACAGTATAGTCGAATGTTTTTATTTGGGGTGAATGGAAAAGACTCATTCATCGCATTGAAAAATCCATCCGATACCTCACAGTGGCTACAAATTATTCACTGGGGCAGTAATACGACACCGAAAAATTGCATTTCGGTTCAGAAACGCAACCGAATCGCCTGCATGACAGCCGTTTTTTCAGGCATGATGGAGGTATTGCAAACTGAAACCCTGATTTGCTGCACAGATAATACAAAGTTCCATACCGGTCCTAAATGCCAAAAATGGTTTTCCAAAAGCAAAGTAACTGAAGCAGGCAAAGGGGTCTCAATCGACATGGAAACACTGTTAAAAAGCAATCCTGATTTGGTTCTAACCTACTATATCGACAACAAAGGCAGGGAAGAATGGAATGGGGTGAACCGCAACGGCATTCCTGTCATTTTTTTACAGAATTATCTGGAAACCCACCCGCTGGCACGGGCTGAATGGCTGAAAGTCTTCGGGTGGCTTTTAGGCAAACCGGATGAAGCGGAAACTTTTTTCAGTATGGTGAGAGAGCATTACGAAAGTCTGGCGGCCAATATTAAAGAATCAAACCCTGAAAAACCGACCGTATTCTGCAATGCTCCCTACAGCGGAAACTGGGATGTACCGGCAGGTGAAAGCTACATGGCTGCCATGTTTGCGGATGCAGGGGCAAACTACCTATGGAAGGATGTAAAGGGTGCAGGTAAAATCACGCTGGACATAGAAAAAGTTTATCAAAAAGCCCGGAATGCAGACTTCTGGATTAACCCGGGCAGTTGCAGAACAAAAGACTGCCTTACCCAAATAGACAGGCGTCTCGGACTGTTTGATGCAGGAAAAACCGGGGGTATTTTCAATGCCACCAAAACCCAAAACCCGCAAGGGGGCAATGCGTGGTGGGACTATGCTGTTGTGCGTCCGGATCTGGCATTGCGTGATCTTATCCAAATTTTTCATCCTGACCTGGTGCCTGAACAGCAGGAAACCATTTTCTTTGAGGCATTAAAAGATTGAGAAACATTGGCATCATACTATCCTTGTCAGCATTGTGCATTCTATTGCTTTGGCTTGACCTGACAGCGGGAGAAATGCCCTTGAACAATCCGGTGTTCTATACCTTTCGGCTTCCCAGGGTGATTTCAGCAGCCATTGCAGGCGTTGGTCTTGCCATCAGCGGGCTTGCCATGCAAACGTTGTTCAGAAATCCACTGGCAGGGCCATTTCTTACGGGTGCCACACCCGGCGCATCCTTTGCCGTAGCTGTTTTTTTAATGGCATTTCCGGTAGGGTTTGCAGGCAGCTGGCTCCAAAGTGCCGGTATAGCCGTGGTCGGTATAGCAGGAAGTCTGCTGGTATTATTGTTACAGCTTTTCATTCAGCGAAGGCATGGCCACGCCTTTACCTTGCTCCTTTCAGGGGTGCTCCTGGGCTATCTTCTGGGCGCAGGAACTGAAATACTGCAAGGGCTTGCACAGGCAGAGCAGATAAAAAGCTTTGTGATGTGGGGTCTTGGAAGTTTCGATCGCGTGCAGCCGGAAGACATACCCATTTTATTGGGAGTGGTTACTGTTTCGTCTGTATTGCTGTGGTTTGCCCGGTTCTCCATGGATGCATACCTGCCCGGAGATGCCTATGCTACCTCAGCAGGTGTAAATGTGTCTCTTTTTCGGAGAAAAACCGTAATTCTGGCCGGACTGGCAGCCGGTACCATCACCGGATTTTGCGGACCCATAGGTTTTGTGGGAATGATTGCCCCACATTTTGCCCGGGGCCTGATGAAAAGCAACAATCATGCGATTTTATGGATTCCCACCCTACTTTGTGGAATGGCTTTATGTCTGCTCGCCGATTTATTGGCGCATCATTTAATTAGCCACATGACCTTGCCCACCAATGCCATCTGCGCAATCATCGGGGCACCGGCATTACTATGGATTATTCTGCGCAAAGGATAAGTTACTCCAGCTTTTCTATCCGGATGATATTTTCAATCTGAAAATCCGCAACAGGGTCAAATTCCACTTTCATGTCGTGGCCGTATACAGTGCCAAACGCCTGCCAGAAAAACGCTTCAGCCCCGCCCCTGTAGTTTTTCATAATTTCCCAGGTGGTTTTACCGGTTTCGCGATGTATCAGCTTCATCAGGATTTTCCCGTCATCAATGCTTAAATTTTTCAACTGACCCATGTACATCTGCTTTAAACTTTCTTCACACTCTTTAATGTACCGTTTACGCTCTTTTTTATTTTTTTTCATGGTGAGGTTATCCTCCATCACCCGCATTTTGTAGGCAGCCATTTTGGCATAAGGCATCACCTTTTTCACCCGTTTCTTCAGACGCTGATAGGCCTTGCGACCCTCAGCATCCATGCCGGCACTTACCAGCACCGGATCGAGGGTTTTATTATCGATGGTATCACCGTCAATCACAATCCATCGGGCAGCAGTATCCTGTGCCGATATTCTGTTTGCTCCCATTAAAATGAAAAGAAACAAAAACCCTGTGTATATCCGCATTCCTCTCATTACAACGTATTTACTGAACATTTATTTTTTCGGTGGATGGCTTTTTTAACAACCAAAGCACTCCTCCCAGCATTAACAGAAGCGATATCATCTGTGCCTGAGAAAAGGTAACTGAGCCCAGACTATATAAACTCTCACCGTGCTCGCGAATGGCCTCAATCAGAAAACGTTCTGCACCTGCAAACACCATATAACAGGCAAATAGCTTCCCGGGGGCCTGAATGCGATGACGCAGAAACTTCCATAAAACAAAAAACAGCAGCAACCCCATCAGGGCTTCATACAGTGGGGTGGGATAAACAGGCACGGCAAGCTCATAGCAATAATCGCCAGTGCAACCCGGTATTGGAATCATGCCTTCCGGTGCCATTCCCCCCGATTGACCGCCTAACACATTGTGAGGATAGGTATAGCTCCACGCCCAGTCGGGAATCCATGCTAAGGGTTTTGGGCCGGTGTTGGCAATACCCCAGTCACCATCGCCTGAAAACTGACATCCAAAACGACCAATTCCATAGGATAGCAACATGGCCGGCCCACCGGCATCGAGCATACGCAACAAATTGATGCCTTTTCGATAGCAGTAAATTAACACCCCTGCCCCACCTGCAATGAGACCGCCGTAGAATGTCCAACCGCCGGTGCTAAAAAATGCATCAGCAATGGCCAACAGACTCAGCCCTGAAGGATTTTCAAGAATATGAAACAGCTTGGCTCCTGCAAAACCCGACAGCAACGCTATCGTGGTGATATTTCCCATGTGCCATTCAGCAGATTGCGTTTGCACTTCCACTCTGGGTTCCGGCAATCTTTGTTTTAAATCGTTGCGGTATCGCCAGCCGAGTACCACCAAGGCAGACAATAAACCATACATCCAGTTGCCTTCGGTTGTAAAAATGTGCTCCTGCGGAACAAAACCATCCTTTCCGGAAAACATGAGGAATAGAATTTTATATCCAAAAACAAAAGCAAAAATGCCGTTGACTATGTAATCAGACAGCGGATAGGGCGCACCAACCCTGCTTTTTACTTCTACCGTCTTAAACTGTCCAAGCGCTGTTCTTCTTCTCATTTCGGTAGACATTGCCCAAAAAGCGCCTGCAATGGAAAGGGCAACAAAAAAACCGAAAGTATTGAGAATTTGTAGGGCCGGAATCTCTATTCCGAATACATCCCTGATAAAATGATATAAGGTGGGAAACACAACTGCAAATTAAGGGTGGAGAATGGCTAAATCAAGCATACTGCTAACGGTACCATCGTCATTCATCGCGTCCAGGGAAATTTCCGTCAATTCATTCACCAGCAAAGGATCGTAAACTGCTTTCATTTTGATATAATTGTCGGTAAAACCGTGCATAAAGCCCCCTTTTTCATCTGCTTCAAAAAGCACTGTACGCTTGGTGCCCAGATGCTTTCGGTAAAATGCCTGCCGTTTTTTCTCGCTCAGGGTTCTCAGCATGGTTACCCGCTCGTGTCGCACAGACTGCGGAACGCGACCCTGCATTTTTTTCGCAGTGGTGTTAGGCCGCTCACTGTAAGGAAAAACATGAAGATAAGATACTTCAAGCTCATTGAGAAACTGATAGGTTTTCAAGAACTCCTCTTCAGTTTCACCCGGAAAACCGACAATCACATCCACACCAATCGCACAATGCGGCATGAGTTCCATAATCCGTTCAATACGGCTTTTGTATAAATCTGTTTTATATCGGCGGCGCATTCTGCCCAGTATTTCGTCACTGCCACTTTGGAGCGGTATGTGAAAATGGGGAACAAAACGTTGCGAACCGGCTACAAATTCAATAATTTCATCGGTAAGCAAATTGGGCTCAATACTGCTAATGCGAAAACGATCTACCTCCGCCAACTTATCAAGTTCGGTGATTAAACCATAAAAATCCTCGTTGTGGTTTATTCCAAAATCGCCAAGATTTACACCCGTCAGAACAATTTCCCGGACAGTACCATTGGCTACCTGCCTTATTTTTTCTGTCGTTTCGGCTATGTTGGCGCTGCGGCTGCTGCCACGGGCCAATGGGATGGTGCAAAACGAACAAAAGTAATCACAGCCGTCCTGCACTTTCACAAAGGCACGGGTGCGCTCTCCCTCGCTAAAACCAGGCACAAAATCGCGCGTTTCTTTGATGGGGGCATTCAATACCCGGGCTTCTGATTCTTTGCGCAATTCACCCAGATGGGCCATCAGATTAAATTTCTCTGCAGCCCCCAACACCAAATCTACGCCGGGTATGCGGGAAATTTCCACCGGCTTAAGCTGTGCATAACAGCCAACTACCACTATGTATGCATCCGGATTATGACGTAGGGCCTCGGCCACTACCTTTTTACATTTACGGTCTGCATGGTCGGTAACACTGCAGGTATTGATTACGTACATGTCTGCACCGTCGGTAAACTCCGCACGAACAAAACCACGCTCCGTCAATTGCTTGCCAATGGTTCCTGTTTCTGCAAAATTGAGTTTGCATCCCAGCGTGTAAAAAGCCACTGAATTCGCCATCGACCCAACAAAATTAGGAAAAATTATGGTGACTACCCTTAAAACAATGCACTCACTTTCAGATTCCAGGTGCTGATTCTCTTGCCTGTACCTGTAGATGGGTATGCGTATGGCATGAAAGGAATGATATTGCCGTTTTCCCGCTTTACATCGTTGAGGTTGTTAATACCTACCTGCAATTGTATCTGCCAGCCGGCGGCAGATCCGCGTTCCTGGTAGCCAATCAGGCCCAGCACCTCTACGGGTTTTAGGGGAAGATTTCCCCATTTGTATAAGTGACTGGTGCTGTCAAGAAAATGCTGAGCGGGCAGTTTATCATCACCCAAATAAACCGTACTTCTGATGGTTCCGGACACAACGGCACCCATTTGAACAACCCGGGTTTTCCCCTCTTTTTTAGGGCCAATCCGATAGTTAATCAACAAGGGAACATCGGCAGTAATTAAACCGATTCTGCGGTAATTGCTGTTGCCGCCTCCGGGAAAATCAGCGTTTTTATTGGCAAAATTGCCACCCCGCATATTTCCTTCAATTCCAGTCTGAAACATGATGGGCTTTTTGGTCTCTTTGGTGTGCCAGAAAAAACCGGCTGAGGGACCCACATAGGGTCTGGGGTTCTGCAATTCGCCGCCCCACATCGATGAAATATTGAATCCCAGTTTCAGTCCGTAATTTTGTCGCTCCAGCATCTCAGCATCAGTCCAGGTCTGCCCTGTAGCTCTTCCCAGCACTAAAAAAAACAGTGAAAAAATCAGATACTTCATACTTTATCTATGTGGGTGCCAGACAGGGCTGAAGATACCGCCTGGTTCATCAGTCTTTCTGCAAACGGTCTTGTATACTCATTTAACGCTTCTATGCCCTGCAATATTGTGTCTTTGTCTCCATCTGCCAATCTGCCCTGCAAATCATCACAGAATTTGTGGGTATTTAATATTTCCGCTTCGCTTAGCAACCCGGCATTTTTTTCCAAAAATCGCTGTACCGTGTAAATCATCTGCTCTGCCTCGGTCCTGGCCTCCAAACGCATGCGTATCGATACATCCTCTTTGGCATGGCTGATACTATCCAGCAGCATTCGTTCAACATCTTCATCAGACAACCCATACCGCGGTTTAATGTCAATATGTTGGGATACTCCGCTTCTGATTTCCTTGGCTTCTACGGTTAAAATTCCGTCAGCATTGAGTATAAAGGCCACCTCTACCTTGGGTAAACCGGCCGGCATGGCAGGAATACCTGATAACAATAGTTCACCCAGCTTTCGGTTCTCCGAAACCAGTTCACGCTCTCCCTGGTATACGGAAATACTCATTTTTACCTGACCATCTACCGATGTGGTATAGGATTTTATGAACTTGCACGGAATTTTGGTATTTCGGGTGATCAATACATCCATTAAACCCCCTACCGTTTCAATTCCCAGACTCAATGGCGTAACATCAAGCAACAAAACATCACTTCTATTGCCGGCGATTACATCGGCCTCCACAGCAGCTCCTAATGCAACCACTTCATCAGGATTTAATGTATCATTCACTTTGATATGACCAAATAAATCCGATAGCCGTTGCTTAACAAAAGGCATTCTTGTGCTTCCGCCCACCAGAACCACCTCATCAATGTCTTTCGGGGCCAAATTTGCGTCCACCATGGCCTGTTGCAGGCAGTGCAAGGTTTTCTCCATGTGATGCTTCGTCAGGTCCTCAAAAGTGGCATAATCGAGATTAAGGATTAACTCGCTGCCTCCCAAAAGGATTTTTTTCTGAAAATCTTGCTTGTTACAAACCGTTTTCTTGGCATCCTCGGCAAGCAATCGCAGCGTTTTAGCCATTTCAGACTTCAGGTTCTCCGGGGCATTATGCTGCCAGTACCGGATAATCTCTCGGTCAAAATCATCTCCACCCAAATAGGTATCGCCCTGGGTACTCAAAACCTCAAAAACGCCCTCTTCGATGCGCAAAATAGATACATCGAATGTTCCGCCACCCAAATCATACACCATGATGGTTTTAGCTTCAGACGGATTTAATCCCAGTCCATAGGCAAGACTTGCAGCGGTGGGCTCGTTCACAATTCTTAGCACCTCAAGACCCGCTATTTTACCCGCGTCTCGGGTGGCCTGCCGCTGACTGTCGTTAAAATAGGCAGGGACTGTGATAACCGCTCGGTTTACCGTTTTGCCGGTAAGACTTTCCGCCCGTCGCTTCAATTCTGCCAATATCTCTGCACTCAACTCAATGGGAGTGAAATATTTCCCGTTCACCTCTATCCTCACAAGTTTCTCATCCTCTTCATCCAGAATTCTGTAGGTGTAGTAGGGTGCGTGGGCCTCAACATCCTTGTAACTTCTGCCCAGGAGGCGCTTAACCGAAAAAATAGTGCTCTGGGGGTGCGAAATCAAGGCCTGTCGTGCCAGGTTTCCCACCAGTGGAACCCCATCGCCGGTGATGTGAACCACCGAAGGCACGAGCAACTCATCCGCCTTACCCAGTACTTCAGGTTTGCCTGTTTCAGGATTAACCATGGCAATGATACTGTTGGTAGTACCCAGGTCAATCCCAACAATTAACCCCTCCTTTTCCAGCGTTCCCGATTTAATATTGATGTTGATTTTACCCAAAATGATGCGCAGTCACTTAAAAGTTTACAAAGTTACAACACAATGACAAGCACAATGTTCTTTTTAGGGTGAAAATAACGTGTTAATTCATTACCCAAAAATGACATTAGAACGGGTTCAGATTCATCCATAAGTTTGATGAATGGGGTAAATTTGCAGCAACATTTATTCAACTACATTCCAAATCATGAAACGCATCCTTCCTTTTATTTCATTTGCGGCATTGCTGACAAGTCAGACGCTGAATGCACAGGCCATCATCAAAGACTCTGCCGTCATGGGCCCCGGATATGCAACCCAGGTGTTTTATGACATAAAAACAGGCACCAAATCTACCGCAATGGTAAACAACTGGGACATTGCCCACACCTCGGTAAGCCGGGATAACTGTCTTAGAGCCAACCACATGAGTGGATTGCGTGTTCTTCAATATCCCAAAGGGAAAACCGATGCATGGTCTACTTTTGACACCACCGGCTGGTCATCATGGAAGTTGCTGTGGAACGATATTCATGACCACAACAAAGGGGCCTTTAGTCTCCACACAGATTTACCCAAATGGAAATTCGGCTGGGGAACGTATGATGTAACTTCCAAAGAAGTTACCGGAGACTCCTTGTATCTGCTTGCATGGGCAGGTGCTGCCCCGGGTACTTTCACCAAGTTTGTAAAATTTTGGCCGGTAATTCAAAAAGCCAATGGGGATTTGGTTTTTAAATATGCCAACCTGGATGGCTCCGGAGAAACTACCGACACCCTGTTTCAGAGTATCGGCACCGGTAAAATGTACAAATATTTCAAGTTTACCGGCACCACCAAACCGAACAGAGAGCCCGCTTCAACTGAATGGGACATCACCTTCAACCGTTACTATGAACTTGCCAATAATCCCACAACCGGTAAACCTGAAATGTACCCTGTGATGGGAATTGAAAGCAAACGCGGCACACGCACAGCCAAAGTGTTCGGAAAGACATTCAACAACCTAAAACCCGATAGCAACTGGCTTGTGGGCGATTACACCAAAGCTTTCAAAAATGACCTTACAGGAATCGGATCCAACTGGAAGACTTTCAGTGGGGTATGGTCGCTGAGCGATACCATGAGTTACCTGATTGAGCGCGTTAGAACAGCGGATACATCTTACTGGCTCCTCAACATGACCGGATTTTCAGGCACCGGCTCCGGGAAAATCATTTTTAACCGCATGGCACTTCGCAATAGTCTGTCGGTTCAAAGCCGCAGTTTCGGTTCTGTAAAAATATTCCCAAATCCTGCGTCCAAAGAGGTATACCTCACCATGGAGCTTCCCGTCGCCAAAACCTGCGAAGTTTCCATTGCATCTCTAAACGGAAAAACATTGGTATCGAAAACCATACATACCCAGGCCGCATGGAATGCGTACTCAATTCCCCTAAATGACATCCCCGCCGGAATCTACCTGATACAAATTCAGTCGGGCAAAGAGTCATTGACCCGTAAACTGGTGATTGATTAACGCTTAAATATTGCTTTTTAAGCGCCCCATATTATTGCTTTCGTGCCTGGCTGCAGGCACATGGTTGTTCGCACAACAGCGAACAATCCGTGTACAGAACGAGACGGGGGCGCCTATACCCAACGCCGATGTGCTGGCAGACTTTAGGCCACAGGCACCCCTAATCACTGGTAAAACCGACGCTCAGGGACTTTTTCTCTTGGAAAAAAACGGAGCTTTTAAGCTCACCATCATTGCTCCTAACGATTCCCTGATGAATTTTGATGCTACCTACACCGCAGTGGATCATGATGTACTGGTAATACTAAAACAAAAAAACATGCTCATCAATCCGGTGACCGTTACCGGCGCTACAGGGCCAAGGCAAATTTCAGACAATCCGTATCTTATACGGGTAATTCCGAAGGAAAAAATACTGCAGATGGGAGCACAAAACTTGGGTGAACTGCTGCTCAATGAAGCCAACATACAGGTAGGACAAGACGCTGTTATGGGTAGCAACGCCATCATGCAGGGCATTGGAGGACAAGACATCAAAATATTGATCAATGGCATTCCGGTCATCGGAAGAATCAATGGGAATGTAGATTTGGGGCAAATCATCCTCAGCAATGTGGAGAGGGTTGAAATCATTGAAGGCCCCATGAGCGTTGTTTACGGAACTGATGCCCTGGGAGGTGTCATCAATATTATCACCAAAAACCCGTCTAATCAGCGTTTTAACTCGCGGCTCAATGTCTTTCACGACTACATGTCGGCGGTAAGTAATTTTAACTACGACGTTAATGTCAATGGAAGGATTACATCAAAAATGCCATTTACCTTCAATGCAGGCCGGCATTTTTTCTCAGGAAGGGATTTTGATAAGCAAACCCGCAGCTTTGACTGGAAACCCAAAACCAAGCAATTTGCGGATGCGTCACTTTTCTTAAACACCCAAAACAGCCATCACCGGCTTACATCTTCTGTTTTTCAGGAAAAACTCTCAGATCGCAGTGATGCCGAATATAGTTTGGCCAATGTTACCGGCTATAATTCAGTTTACTACACTACCAGACTGGACAACACGCTTCATTCGGTGTTTAAAATTAATGCTTTCAGCCGGTTTGAGTGGCAAAATGCGTTCAACTACTTCAACAGGGCCAAGAATACCCTAAAGCGCAATCTTGTTACAGGAGCCGAAACACCCTACAGACCAGAAGATCAGGACACTTCCATTTTCACGATGGTAAATTCCCGAGGCGTTTATACCAATAGCAATCCGGCCAATTCGATTTCATGGACTGCTGGCTATGATTTTGTGAGAGAAACGGCAACCGGAAAACGCATACCGGCCGACCTCCCGGGGATAACCGACCTCGCAGTTTTTGGATCCATGGAATTTTCACCCAGTAAAGAATGGCAAATTCGCCCCTCCCTTCGCATTCTGCATAATTCCAGATTCGGCAACCCAATTCTATCCTCCGTATTTGGAAATCGTGCAACCCTGGCCCCGCTGATTCCTTCGCTTCAGGTAAAATACAACTTGTCGAAACATTTGTGTTTCAGAGGCAGTTATGCCAAAGGTTTCAGGGCACCCTCACTCAAAGAACTGAATTTCTATTTTGTAGATATGAGCCACAATGTTCATGGAAACGATAGTTTAAAAGCAGAAATATCCGATAATTTTATCCTGTCTTTTGATTACCGACACCCCTTCTCCAGCACTTCCGGCGCCATTTTCAGTTTTTCATTGTTTAATAATATTATTAGAAACAAAATCAACCTGGCACTCATTGATTTCAATACCAACTATTATACCTATATCAACATTGGAAGATTTCGCTCTCAGGGACTAAGCACTAATTTCGAGTTCCATAATTCCAGGTATTTCATGCAAATGTCAGGTACACTGCTCACCGTTTATGATTTGCTGGAACAGGCAGACACGGTAAATCAACGTTCATACATCAATGGTCAATTTGCACTCAACTTTACCCGTAAATTTGCAAAACAAAGAGCTGCCGTATCCCTGATGAGCAGATATACCAGCCCCACTGTAGGATATATGGAAAACTATCAGCGATATCGCACAGCGGGTTTTTACCTACTGGACTTAACCGCCCAGAAAGCATTTCCAAAAGCCAACCTGCACGTAAGCATGGGGGTTAAAAATATCCTGGGCGTAACTACACTGGCTTCTACCCGCAGAAATCTGACTCCACACTCAGAGCAGGGCATGAATGTTACAATAACCCCGGGAAGAACCCTGTTTTTAAGATTAAGTTACGATATAAAATGAGGGGGAGTAATACATACTGGATTGGTCTCATAATTGTATTGATGTGCCTGGCTTCCTGCGAGAAGGACGAACCTCTCTACATTGCACCGGAAGTTCCTGTTGGCACGCAGTCTGCCACCTTTGCCATGGGCGAAAATTACGAAAATCAGCTATGGTTTGAATTTGCCACGCAGAAGACCGCATCCAATCCGTTTGGCCTGTGGGATATAGGATTTTCACTAAGCGAACAAAACAGCATTGTATTGAACTGCGGTAAGCATAGCGGTTTTTCAGCTACCTACATTGAAAACGCTGATTTTAAAGACATTCGGCAAATAGACATCAACCGCTACACCTGGACTTTTGACAACCCTAACGGACACCCCGACTCTCTCTCATTTTCCGGCTGCTGGGAAAGTTATCAGATGGGTAAAGCAAAACCTAAGAACAGGATTTACATTATTAATCGCGGTGCAGATTCTCTTGGAAACAAAAAATTTATCAAACTCAGACTGCTTGGCCGTGAGGGTTCTTCCTACCACTTTCAGTGGGGCCTTTTAACGGATACAGTACCCAAAAATGATGTATTTATCAATGTTAAAAACGAATACAATTATGCGTACTACAACTTCTCCTCTGAAAAAGAAGTGTATAACGAACCATTTAACAGAGATAACTGGGACATGGTGATTACCACCTACAAGCAAACCGTTACGGAAGAAACCCTTGGAACCACCATGCCCTACATTCTCAGGGGTGTATTGACCAACCCTAATAAAGTAAAGGTACTGGAACTAAATAATGTAATTGACTTCAATCTGATTGATTTGAACTATGCCAAATCACTGGTATTAAGCAATTATCTCAATGAGATAGGTTACGACTGGAAAACATGGAGTCTGACCGCCAATAAATACACGGTTAATCAAAAGAAGATATTCATTATTCTGGATGCCAAGGGGAACTACTTCAAAATGCGTTTCGTTGATTTTTATAACGATAAAGGCGAGAAGGGCTTCCCAAAAATCGCGTGGGAATTGTTGAAATAAACCGGGGTAACCTTCTTTGATCGTCTGATAAACCCTAATTTTGCAAGTCCTTTTTAACAAATGCTTTATTTAAGATTTTTGATACTCACAGGCCTCTTGTGTTCGGGCTGTGCCATCAATAAAAACGTGAAACACCTGCCATCCGGAAAGGATGAGAAACATCTTAAAAATATTCGCCAACTTACCTTCGGGGGTGACAATGCGGAGGCATACTGGAGTTTTGATGGTAAACAACTTACCTTTCAAAGTAATAATCCGGCATGGGGACTGCAATGCGACCAGATATTCACAGCCAAACTGCAACATTTTGGCGATTCTGCCTATCGGCCCAATCTCATAAGCACCGGCGAAGGTAGAACCACATGTTCCTATTTCATGCCAGACAACAGGCACGTGCTGTTCGCCAGCACACATCTAGACAACAAATCCTGTCCCCTGCCCCCTGAATCCAAAGGCGCCTATGTATGGCCTTTGTATAAAAGCTATGATATTTTTGTATCAGACCTTACTGGGAAAATCAAAAATCAGCTCACATCTGCCCCAGGATATGATGCTGAGGCGACGGTTTCCCCTGATGGTAAGAAAATAGTTTTTACCAGCACCCGAAGTGGCGATCTGGAACTGTGGATCATGGATATAGATGGTAAAAACCAAAAGCAACTCACTTTTGGCCTTGGCTACGATGGTGGGGCATTTTTCAGTCCCGACAGCAAAAAGATTGTGTTTCGCAGTAGCAGACCCAAAACCGAGGAAGAAATCAAAAAATATACAGAACTGCTCGCAAGGGATCTGGTAGAGCCCACTAACATGGAAATCTATACCATAAACGCAGATGGATCAGATCTTAAACAGGTCACTTCCCTGGGTAAAGCAAACTGGGCACCTTTTTATCATCCTGGCAATAAG
Source organism: Flavobacteriales bacterium (assembly GCA_947496375.1). Lineage (GTDB taxonomy): Bacteria > Bacteroidota > Bacteroidia > NS11-12g > UBA955 > RGEC01. Next base: position 123,822 of record CANMCY010000001.1, on the reverse strand, counting down.
AAAATCATATTTTCCAGCAACCACAGGAGTACCCGTGGATATGACTTCCAGCTTTACATGATTAATGAAGATGGAAGCAATCTGGAACAAATCACCACTGAAAGCATATTCAATTCCTTCCCCATGTTTTCGCCCAATGGAAAACAATTGGTATTTTCGTCAAACAGAAATAATGGTGGCGGCAGGGCAACCAACCTTTTCGTTGCCGACTGGATTGACTGATGCTGGTAAAAACAGATGCCCTTGTTTTACATAAAATTTCTTACGGCGAAAATTCTGCCGTAGTGCATCTTTTTTGTCAGTCTCACGGCATTCTGTCATTTATTTTTTCCGGTGTGCAAGGCAAAAAAGGCAAAAGTGCCTTGCTGAGGCCCGGTACGTTTTTGGAAATTGTATTTTACCATTCAGAAAAACAAAACCTGCTGAGGGCTAAGGAAATCAAAGCGGCGGAACCGTTCATGCGTGAAGACTTTCTATCCAATAACATGGCCCTGATATGCACAGAACTAATCCGAAATTCCCTACCGGATGCCATGCCCGATGAAAACCTTTTTTTGTCCGTGAAAACAGATTTCTCGCGCCTTTATCGCAATAGTGAACCCGATTTATGGTTTCTGCATCGCTTTATGATTCAATTATGCGAATCGGCAGGGCATGCTATTTCAATACAGGAAAACAAACAGTTTATGGAAACGGGCTGGTCGGGAGGATTTACCGAGGTAAACAACAGCGTTATACTGCAGCAGCTGCTCAACAAAGAAAACCCTACCTCAGACCGTTTCACACGAAGAAAATTGGCAGAGGAGCTAATCTCCTATATGAGCACAGTTGTGTTCCCCGGAAAGGATGTTAAAACCTTCAGGATTTTACTGGATGTACTGGATAACTAATCAGGAAAAACGATGAAGATATTCCAGGGCCTGGTTTACCATTTCTGTGCTGCCGATAAATAACGGTGAGCGCTGATGTAATTCGGTGGGGAGAATATCCATAATTCGTTCCTGCCCTGAATGGGCCATACCGCCGGCCTGCTCCACAATAAATGCCATGGTATTGCACTCATAAATCAGACGCAGCTTTCCGCTGGGTTTCTTTTCGGTTCCCGGGTAAATAAATATACCGCCCCTTAATAAATTTCTGTGCACATCTGCAATGAGACTACCAATATACCGGGCTCCGTAGGGTCGGCCTGTTGCCTTGTCTTTTTCTTTACACCATGCTACATACTGCCTGACCCCTTCCGGGAAATCAGAAGTATTACCTTCATTTAAAGAAAAGATGGCTCCACCCTTAGGAATGCGAATATTTTCGTGCGAAAGACAAAACTCCTGCAAGGTATCATCCAGGGTAAATCCGTTTACCCCATTGCCGGTGGTGTAAATCAGCATGGTACTTGTGCCATATAAAAAATAACCGGCTGCTATCTGCTCAGAGCCACGCTGAAGACAATCTTCTGTTTTGGGAGCATGCGCAGTATCTTTTCTGCGGTAAATTGAAAATATGGTACCAATGCTGGCATTTACATCAATATTGGTACTGCCATCCAGCGGGTCTATTGCCACATAATATTCTTTGTTTTCGCACCCTTCAATAAATATGGCATGATCCTGTTCTTCGCTAATCACAGCGCAAACTTCACCACACCTGCTCAACACTTCTATAAATGTAGTATCGGCCACTACATCCAGCTTTTTCTGATACTCTCCCTGAATATTCATGGAACCCATATCTCCCAAAATATCGACCAGACCGGCCTTTCTCACATCTCGGTTTACCATTTTCGCCCCCAGCTCCAACGCTCGAAACATTTTGCTGAATGCTCCGGTTGCATCCTTATATAACGCCTGCTGATCCACAATAAATTGTTCCAGCGTAACCAATCCTTTTAGTGCCATAAATTATTTCGTATTTGGGGTAGTTTGATAATTAACTTTGCAAAAAAACAACAGGCAGTTCGTCTTTCCCAAATAAAATGAAAATATTCAAGTTTGGCGGTGCATCAGTTAAAGATGCCGATGGTGTTAAAAACGTAGCCAATATACTCACTGACCACAGCGGAGAGAACCTGGTCGTGGTTATTAGCGCTATGGGGAAAAGCACCAACCATTTAGAGAAAATCGTCAATGCATGTGTTCATAGCACCGGCGAAACAGCTACGCTGATCAAAGAATTAAAAGATTATCATTATTCCATTCTTACCCGTCTGGAAACTTCTAATTCCACTGCCATGACCAATGATATCGAAAATCTTTTTCTGGAACTGGAATGCCTAGCGGAAACACCGGTACAGCCCGAAGAATATGATTTCGTTTACGATCAGATTGTTTCTTTTGGTGAACTTATCAGCACAAAAATTGTGAGCCATTATTTGCTGAACATGGGTATAAAAAACCAGTGGATTGACAGCCGTAATTTTATACTTACCGACGACCGTTACAGGGATGCGCGCATACAATGGGATGAAACCGAAAAAATAATCGCCAAAAAACTAAAGCCGCTTGCGGAAAGGCATCCGGTAATTACGCAGGGATTTATCGGCAGAGGTCCAGTTAATGAGACTACCACGCTTGGGCGTGAGGGCAGCGACTATTCGGCTGCCATATTCGCCTATTGCCTCAATGCTGAATCGGTAACCATTTGGAAGGACGTGGCCGGGGTAATGAATGCAGACCCTAAAAAAATAGAAAACGCCATACTCATTCCACACCTAAGCTATTCTGATGCCATTGAACTGGCCTATTACGGTGCTTCGGTTATCCATCCCAAAACCATACAGCCCCTAATGGCTAAAAACATTCCGCTGCTGGTTAAGTCATTTATTCACCCCCTGCATGAAGGTACTCGTGTGAGCAACCACAGCGAAGCGCTTTCAGTTCCATGCTATATTTTCAAAAACGATCAGGTTCTGGTTGAATTAAAAACCCGTGATTTTACCTTTATTGTGGAACAAAACCTGGAACATATTTTTCGACTGCTAGCCAATTTCAAGGTTAGATGTAATATTATTCAAAACTCTGCCATCAGTTTCAGTTTTGTGGCAGACAGCAATGAGAATAAAATGCAACACCTGATTGCTGAAATGGAAAAACTGGGTCTTGAAACCCGAATTACAGCATTGGTGGAACTTATTACCATTTACAATGCAACTGAGGGCTCTAAAAATGCCGTTATAGGCCAAAAAGAGGTCATTCTGGAGCAAAACACCGGTAGCACCTCCCATTTTATTATACGCAGTTAACATAGCGGCTTATAGCCAAATAATCAACCATAGGAAAGCTAGGGATTTAAAGAACTTTCTGTGGGTTAGCATCTAAAAGAAAAACCCGACAATAAATTGTCGGGTTTTTCTTTTGCCTATGGTGCAATCAATTATTTATTCAATATGATCGGTTTAACCCAAGTGCGGTCTGCAGTCTTAATTTTCAGGGTATATACACCCGCTGCGTATGCATTCAGCTGCAAGGTGGTTATATTTCCTGTAGATTTCACACTGTGCAGCATGCGACCACTGTTGTCCCACACTTCCACAGCAGTTATGCTGCTTTGCAGTTTACCGGCATCTATCTGTACCGAACCAGCAGTAGGATTGGGGTATACCCGGATTCCGTCAGCGGTTAAATTACTAACTCCTGAATAAGTGCTGGAGCATTCTCCCTGAGGCAACACGTGCACGTCACGGCTAATCATTTTGGAAGCGTTACCGCTTGGGTCTGTCAGTGAATAATTAATGAAGTAGATTCCCTTCACCCAGATATTCACGTTGTGGCTTACCACTTTCACCCTGGGCATCAGCGCGGCTGAGTCGTAGTAGTTATCGATAACGTGAAGGCCGCTCATCGCCCAGAAGGGGTCACCCACGCAGGTTGTGATGTTGCCGCCCAGCAAATCCGGGGCTGTGCGGTCCACTACCTTCACCACACGGGTTCTGATGGCCTTATTGCCGCTCTCATCCTCTGCCGTGAACACCTCCTGATACACACCCAAAACATTCTCATTCACATTGCTGCTCTTGGTAGTCTTCACCAACAGAGGTGATGAGTAATTCTCGCGGATGGTTACGCTGCGTGAAACGTAATCGGTCTTCACATCATGATAGATTGTATCCTGTGTATTCAGCTCTATCTCAGGGGCTACAAAGTCATCAACCTTGTATATCAGCGTGTATCCATTCTCCGGTGATACATTTCCATTAATATCGGTAGCAAAATAGCGTGTTGGGTACGATCCCTTCGCGGTAGCGTTCACAGTCCCCTTAGCTCCCGGCATTTTACGAATCTCTGTATACCCGTTGCAATCGTCTTCGGCATATACATAATCGGTGAAGATGGTTCCTATCTGCACCTGTACCACCTGACTATCGAGTATACGGCTGCCTCCGATAAATATACCGGGACCTTTGGTATCGCGAACCTTGATTGTTCTTTTAACTGACGCTGTCAATCCGGCTTTATCTTTTACCGTATAGGTCAATACATAATCCCCAATCACATTGGTATTCACACTGCCAATCACTTTGATTGAATCGGTTAGGTTTCCGTCTGTCTTATCGAATGCAGTGGCCAATGAATCATAGAATGTTCCGCACTGCTCAATATTTTCCAGCGCCTTTCCACGAAGCGTGATGGACGGACGGGTACGGTCATTTTCTACAATCAGTAAGCGCGTCTTTTTATCTGCCTGGTTGCCCGATGCATCGGTGAGGTTGAACTCCAGTTTATAGGTTCCGGCCACACTGCAATTGAATGTTCCGCTAATCTTTACACTGTCCGTCAAATCGCCCTCATGGCCGTCTTCGCCCATGTAAGTCGTTTTCTTAGCTTCAGCCCAGCAGCCACCTGCTGTACCGATCTTTTCTACGTAGATGGTATCTCCACCCAGCAATGTAATTTCTGGTTTGGAGTTATCCCGAAGCAGTGTAATTCCATAATCCTCAAATTCACCCACAACATTCACTCCGCAAGGATAGTTATCCAGCGATCCATAGCTGGCACCCACACGCATGCGGGTCAGACCTTCAAATGCGCGGGCAAAAGGCGGAACCCGGAACGTAGCACTGTCCGTAAATCCACTGATTTTACCCGAGGTTAATACCGTTTCTCCCGCATCATCGAAGTCTCCATCAATATTAAAATCTATCCATACCTTGTAATTGATCGGGTTGATGTTGGTAAAACGACCCACTTTAACCTTGTAGCTCGCGCCAAAGTTCAAGGATGCTTTGTCCGTGCTCATAAAGTTGCTGTATGACACACCGCTTCCGCTCGTCTTATTGATCCGGAAGGTATCCTGTTCAAGCAGTTCTACAATGTTTATTCCAACATCTGAATTGGTCAGATCTACCACAGGCGTGCAATAATCAACTGCACACACTATCTCTTTTTTGATTACGGTTTTTGCCGTACCAAATCCAAGCAAACTGTTATATCCTTTCAACTCCACAGTAAAACATCCACCCGATGTGGGCTTGAACTGTATCTGTGAACTGTTGCCTATCAAATTGCCTGATACCAAAGTATAAGAGTTCGGAGTGATTACCCATTCCAGGTTATCGGCAAAGTTGGTCTCCGCCGTTAAGGTAACCGTTTCATTGGGAATTACACGTACCTTGTCTGAAACAAAATCCAGCTTCGCCATGGAAGATGAAGGCGGTACCACACGAATGGTTTTACAGAATGTATCTGAACTGCTGCAATTGCCGGCAACCAGACATACTTTCTGAGCTCCCGATGCAGTAAACGTACGCGAAAACTCTTTGGAAGTTGACTCCTCGGTATTATTGACGCGCCATGACCAGTTGGGCGTACCCGTGATAATGGTTTTGTTAATAAAAGTCAAATTTACTCCCTCTGCAATTGTATCGTACTTATTGGTAAATGAACTAAGTGTAGGAATTGGTTTAGCACGGTCTGATTCCCATAGCGCAATGAAGCCCGAATCTACACATGATGAATTACTTTCAAAAGTCAGGTACATCCTGCCGCTGGTGGCCTTGAATGTCTGTGTTCTATAGAAATTCCAATTGCTGCCGTTGATGCCCGTTGAAGGGGTTAACTGTTTGGCAGGATCGGCAAACTCAGAATCGTATATTCTCAAGATATCGCCGTTATCGCAAAAACGCAGACTCTTAAATTTCAATCTAATCTCTTTCGCATCGCAGGGCTTTATCAAGAAATAGTCAATGCTGTTTCGTCTGTTATTGGTATAGTTCTGTGACGGACCTGCATGGTCATACAGCATACCTATTGAACTTTCACCTACTGTCTGCGGTCCCATGTAATATTCTGTAGGGGGCGTACATTCCACATACTGGTTTTTACAAACCTTAGTAGATACGCCAAGTCCGTTTTGTGAGGTCAGACAGAAATTCCATTTACCCACCTCATCGAGGAAAAACAATGGGTTCTGCTGCCCTGATGTATACAGATTTCCGGCAGGGGAAACTGCTTCCCATACCCAGCTGTAAGGCCCATTGGTAGACAAATCCACCAGTTCTGCATTGTTATAGATCTCTACACTGTTCTTCTTGGCGATGAAATCTGCCACAGGGGCTGCCTTTGGCTGCTCTATCGTTATCTGTTTGGTTTTGGTGGCCGATACACCACAATACGATACATTCAGTGTTACATCATGCGTGCTCGGAGGTGATACCGGAGACCATTTCGCTTGGCCTATTGAAGAAGCGTTATTTACTACCGTAACATTAGGTCCGGCAAATGTCCAGCTATAGGTGTAAGCAGGATCTTGACTGCTGGCAGGAAACTTAATGGTAGTCCTTTCATAGTTTGGACCACGGGGCACGTTAAAATCTGAAGTTGGATTGGGTAAACGCTTCATATTTACCTCAATATCATTGATAGATCCATACCCTGTTACAGTACCACATCCTGATCCTGTGCCTAAGCCATAGGTGTAGTGAGACAAGCTTCTAAGACGAAGCCAGCTCTTGCCACTTCCGGACCAGCAAGGCAGGGTAATGGTTACCCTGGAAGGTGCAGATGGATTACTGGAGGTAGTGTAAAAAGTACTGGTAGGACTTAAAATACACTCTGAGGTTGAGAAAGAACCATCAAAATTTTGATCCAGCCAGATACCTACGCCGGTAGACCAGTTTCCACCACTATTTGCAACTTCAATGGTAATTTGCTGGCCTGCAACCAAATCTATTGGTTTACCTGTATTTAAAGTTCTATTGGATGAGGCACATCCTAAACCGGTGTAGCTGGCCAGTGTTCCACCGGCAGCGTCTTTCACCACAATGGACTGCAAGTCACCCCCGTACCATCCGCCACAACCCCAGGAGTTGCTGGCAGAACACTGAGCATGGGCATCCGGTAAATTAAAACCGATAAATGCCGCCCAAGCAATAAACTTAAGTAGTATTTTTATTTTCATAATTGAAATATTTTCAATAATAATGACAATATTTATAAAAAAAATAAATGTAACATTAAATGTGTATAAAATAAAAAGCCCGGCACTAGGCCGGGCTTTTTATTTTATAAGCTAACGCTTAATTAGTTTCTGACTACAACACGCTTGGTTGTGGTCTGTCCGTCGTTGCTCAGGCGGATCATGTAAACTCCGTTACCATACTGAGCCAGGTTGATTTCGGTGTGACCGAGACCTGATTTCAGGTTGTTGAACGAAGCAACTTTGCTGCCTGACACGTTGAACACTTCCACGCTCACGGGCTTGCTGTTCTGAAGCATGTAGCTGAGGGTTACCTTACCGCTGGTGGGGTTAGGCGAAATGCTCACCGCTTTGTCCAGATCCATGTCTTGTGTGTTCAGGAATGTGTTCTGGCAATTTGGAGGATAATTCACATACACTGGGCGGGTTACCAGCACGGCCTTGTTTCCGCTCGGGTCAGTCAGGCTGTAATCAACATGGTACACACCGGCTTCCCAGATATTGATGTTTTGACCCAGGATCGTCACCAAAGGAGCTAATACAGAAGCAGAATAATAGTTATCTGTGATGGTAAGGCCACTCATTGCCCAGAAAGGAGTACCGATACATACATTCACTGCAGGTGCCAGAATCTGGGGAGAAACACGGTCAACCACTTCCACAGTGCGAACTTTGGTTGTGCTGTTGCCGTTTTCATCGGTAGCAGTGTATGTCTCAGTGTAAGTGCCAAGAACGGTAGCATTTACAGTACCTGTTTTCACTACGGTAATCTTGCTTACAGGGCTGTAATTGTCACTCACCGATACGTTACGTGAAACATAGTTTGTGTTAACATCATGAATCATGTAAGCATCTGAATTCAACAACAATTCGGGAGCGAAACGGTCCACCACCTTTACCACGCGGGTTTTGGTTGCTTTGTTGCCGCTTTCGTCTTCAGCTGTATACACTTCAGTATACACACCTACCACATTGGCATTTACATTGGATACCTTGCTGGTAATCAACTTGCTCTGCGCTGTATAGTTCTCAGTGATGGTAACCGCTACAGAACTGTAAGGCGTTTTTACATCATGCATTATGGTGTCTTCCGTATTCAGACTAATCTCAGGTGCAATGTAGTCATCCACCTTATAAAGAACAGTATAACCATTCTCTGTAGATACGTTTCCGTTTACATCCGTAGCAAAATACTGAGTCGGGTAAGTACCTTTCACCATAGGATTTACATATCCTTTGGCACCGGGCATTTTCTGGATTGCAGTGAAGCCGTTACATTCATCAGAAGCATACACGTAATCATTGAAGAAGCTGCCAATCTGCACATTCACAATCTGGCTATCAACGATACGGGTGCTGCCGAGGTAAATACCGGGTGCTTTGGTATCGCGCACTTTCACCAGACGGGTAACAGTAGCACTCAAACCTACTTTATCTTTTACGGTATAAGTCAATACATAATCACCGATATTTTTGGTATTTACGCTGCCAGAAACTTTCACTGAATCGGTCAGATTTCCATCGGTGATATCATAAGCTGTAGCAGTTGAATCATAGAAGATTCCGCACTGTTCTACCATTTCTACTGAGTTACCACGCAGGGCAATGGTCGGGGCAGTACGGTCGTTTTCTACAATCAGAACGCGGTTTTTGGTCATGGCCTTATTGCCGGAAGCGTCTGTCAAATTGAAAGTAAGCTTGTAAGTACCGGGTGTGCTGCAATCGTAAGTACCGGTCACTTTAACGCTGTCTGTCAAGTCACCCTGATCGGCATCATCGCCCATGTAGGTGGTTTTCTTGATTTCAGACCAGCAAGCAGTAGCGCCTACTGTTTTCTCTATGTACATCGTATCCAAACCTGTAAGCGTGATTACCGGCTGAGAATTATCCCGTGTCAATGTCACGCTATAATCTTCAAACTCACCTACCACGTTCAGTCCGCAGGGTGTGTTAGACATAGCGCCATAGCTTGCACCAACACGCATGCGGGTATTTCCCAGGTACGCATTTGTGTGCATGGGGACTTTGAATGAGGCACTGTCAATCACACCATTGATGCGTCCGCTGTTCATCACAGTTTCTCCACTGTCATTGAAATCACCGTCAAAGTTGTAGTCAATCCATACCTTGTAGTTGATTGGATTCAGGTTGGTATTTCTACCCACCTTAACTTTGTAAGTAGAGCCATAATATAGGGTGGCATTGTCTGTTGCTGCGTAATTGGTGTATGACACACCGCTGTTGCTGATTCTGTTTATCAGGTTGTTGCCTTTTGAAGATAGCTGAACCATGTTGATTCCCACATCACTATTGGTCAAATCTACCACAGGGGTGCAATAGTCAATAGCACAAATAATGTCTTTCTTGGTAACGGTGCGGGTGGTACCAGAACCTAAGGCAGTGTTGTACCCCTTCAGTTCTACTGTGTAACAACCACCGGCAGTGAACCTAACCAATAGTTGAGATGAATTACCCGTAAGACTGCCTGATACCAACGTATAGGTATTGGGCGTGATAGTCCAGGTAAGATTATTTGCGTAGTTGGTCTCGGCGGTTAACGTTACATTCTCGCCGGGCACGCTGCGGGTTTTGTCGGTAATGAAGTCAATTTTGTTCATTGAGCTCACCGGAGTTACTACGCGGATATTCTTGCAGAAGGTATCGGTAGTGCTGCAGTTGGTGGCAGCCAGACAAACACGCTGAACACCAGCCGTGTTGAATGCACGGGTAAAATCTTTTGAGATGGATTCTTCAGAACCATTTACTCTCCATGACCATTTTGGTGTTCCTGTTATCAATGTTTTGTTCAACATGGCCAGGTTTACACCTTCTGCGATGGTGTCGTAATTGGTGGTATAAGATGCGATGGTTTGAACCGGCTTAAACTGATCGGTTTCCCAAGTGGCAATCCAGCCTGAGTCAGTACAGCCATTGTTATCGCTTTCAAAAGATAGATACATCTTTCCGGATTTGGCCACATAGGTTTTAGTGCGGTCATTCCACCAGGTATTACCGTTAATACCCTCTGGGCCGGTCAGCAGTTTTGCAGGATCGGCTTGGTCACCGTCATAGATACGAAGTCTGTCCTGATAATCACAAAAACGCAAGCTTTTGAATTTAAGACGAATTTCTTTGGCATCGCAGGGATTGATCAAAAAGTAATCGATGCTGGTTCTGCGATTATTACCATAGTTGCTGGATGGACCGTTATGGTCATATAAAAGTCCTTTAACACTGCGTCCTTCAGTCTGTGGACCCATATAGAATTCTGAAGGAGGTGTGCAGGTAACATATTGTGTTTTACAAACTTTAGTAGATTTACCCAGACCATTTTCTGAGGTAAGGCAGAAAGACCATTTACCTTCCTCGTCCAGATAAAACTTAGGTTCTTCCTGAGAAGATGTATATTTATTTCCTGTGGGTGAAGTAGCTTCCCATGCCCAGATGTAAGGACCATTGGTAGACAAATCAATCAGCTCGGCGTTATTGTAAATTTCTACACTGTTGCTTTTAGCAATAAAATCAGCAACCGGAGCTGCTGTAGGTCTAACTATAGTTACCTTTTTGGTTTTGGTGCTGGTTTTACCACAATAAGACACATTCAGCGTTACATCATGAGTAGAGGGTGGTGAGGCAGGAGACCATTTGGCTCTGCCTGTTGGAGCATTATTAACCACAGGGGTTTCATTCGGACCCTGAAAGGTCCAGCTATAAGAATTGGCCTTTTCCTGGGTAGTTGCCGGAAATTTAATGGTAGTCTTTTCGTAATTGGGTCCGGTAGGCACGCCAAAGTCAGCCACAGGATCGGGCAGGCGCTTTAGGTTAACTTCTACATCATAGGTGCTACCGTAGAAATCTGCGGTACCGCATCCTTGATAATTGTAAAGTCTGTAGCCATTGTAATGGGACTGGGCACGGAAACGCAAAAAACTTTTACCTGAACCGGTAAAACAAGGCAGGGTTAACGTTACTCGCGAAGGCGATGAAGCATTGTTGGAAATGGAATAGAAAGATGACTGAGGATCTAAAATACATTCTGAGGTAGTAAAATCTCCATTTCTGTCCTGATCCAACCAGATACCTACACCGGTGCTCCAGTTATGGCAACACTCAGTGTTCAACTCAATGGTGATCTGCTGGCCTGCAACCAAATCAATTGCACTGCCTGAATTAATGGTGGAATTGGAAGATTGACATCCTAAACCTGTGTAGCTGGCAAGTGTCCCTCCGGCAGCATCCTTGATTCCGATGTTGCGAACCCAGCCACCATACCAACTGTTACAACCCCAGGAGTTGTTGGCAGAGCATTGCGCCTTAAGTTCGGTGAAACTGATGCCCAAAGCTATTATCGCCAGGAGCAATGAAAGTAATTTTTTGTTTTTCATACATTAAAGTTTTGTGTGCCACAAGAATAAATACACCATGTAATGAAAAACTTAATCTTACATTATCAAAATAAAAAGCCCGGCACTAGGCCGGGCTTTTTATTTTATAAGCTAACGCTTAATTAGTTTCTAACTACAACACGCTTGGTTGTGGTCTGTCCGTCGTTGCTCAGGCGGATCATGTAAACTCCGTTACCATACTGAGCCAGGTTGATTTCGGTGTGACCGAGACCTGATTTCAGGTTATTGAACGAAGCAACTTTGCTGCCTGACACGTTGAACACTTCCACGCTCACGGGCTTGCTGTTCTGAAGCATGTAGCTGAGGGTTACCTTACCGCTGGTAGGGTTAGGGAACACACTTACTGCATCTTCCAGACTAACATTAGCTGTGCTCAGGTAAGTATTCTGACAGTTAGGAGGATAGTTTACGAACACAGGACGTGTTACCATCATGGCCTTGTTGCCGCTAGGATCAGAAAGAGTATAGTTGATGTAGTAAACACCAGCTTCGTAAATGTTGACGTTGTGGTTCAACACTGATACCAGAGGAGACAGGGTAGAAGGTGAGTAGTAGTTGTCGCTGATTACCAGACCGCTCATGGCCCAGAAAGGAGTACCTACGCACACGTTCATGGCAGGAGCAAGAATCTGAGGAGCAATGCGATCTACCACGTTTACTGTACGAACTGCAGTAGTGGTGTTTCCGCTTTCATCGGTAGCAGTGTAGCTTTCAGTGTAGGTACCCAGTGTATATGGATCTACAGTTCCGGTTTTAACAACACTCACTTTGTTCAGCGGGTAGAAGTTATCACTTACGGTAACATTACGAGATACATAAGGAGTATTTACGTCGTGGAAAATTACAGACTCAGTGTTCAGAGAAACTTCGGGTGCAATGTAATCATCCACCTGATAGTTAATTACGAAACCATCTTCATCGGCAGTGTTTCCATTAGGATCTACAGCAGTGTATACGATGGGGTAAGTAGCACGAATGGCAGTATTAACAGGGCCGTTAAAGCCGGCAGTCTTAACTACATCGATAGCACCATTACACTCATCCTGAGCATAGACATTATCTACAAACACGCTGTTGATTTGAACCTTAACAATGGTGTTGTTAACGATACGGTTACCTACGCTAAAGATACCTGGCTTCTTGGTATCACGTACCTGAACTGTGCGGGTCTTAGTAGCAGTGTTACCCTGAGCGTCACTTACGGTGTAAGTCATTACATAGTCACCAACTTTTGAGGTATTTACGGAACCGCTGATAATTACAGCAGTAGTAAGGTTACCATCAACTGCGTCAGTTGCAATTGCACCGGGCTCGCTGTAGGTACCGCACTGTTCTACTTTCTCAACTGCATTTCCGTTCAAGGTAAGTGTAGGAGCAGTTCTGTCAAGTACTACGTATACTGTACGACGCTTAGTTACAGCATTGTTGCCTGAAGCATCAGAAAGGGTAAATTCAATGCTGTAGATACCGGGGATGGTACAATCCAGATCAGAGTTAACATTAACTTTAGAAGTCATGTCACCTTCAGTTGGGTCATTGGCAGTGTAAGTAGTAGTAGCAACTTCAGCCCAGCAACCGTTTGAAGTACCGGTACGCTCAACATAAAGAGTATCTTTACCAATCAGGGTAATTACAGGTGCAGCACCATCATTAGCAAGGGTAATGCCATAGTCTTCATACTCACCTACAGTATTTACACCGCAGGGGGTATTGGTAAAGTTACCATAGCTGCTGGCTACACGCAGACGTGTGTTGCCTTCGAAGCTGGCAGACTTGTTAGGAACTGTGAAGGTAGTAGTAGCATCCAAACCGCTAATCATACCGGTGCTCATGATTTCTTCACCGGCATCGTTGAAGTCACCATCAACGTTAAAGTCGATCCATGCCTTATAGTTAAGACTGTTACTGTTGGTCAGACGAGCTACATCCAGGGTGTAAGTTGCACCGAAGGTGAGGGTAGCTTTCTGAGTTGTTGAGAAATCAGAGTATGCTTTTTCACCGCTGGTTGTTTCGTTTTTGATGAGTGTAGTAGAACCTTTGGTCAAAGTAACCTTGTTGATTCCGATATCAGAACTTAAAAGATCAACCAGAGGAATGCAGTAGTTCAATGCACAAACGTATTTGTTCTTGATCACTTTTTTCTCGGTAGAACCTGCAGGGTTTTCAGCAGCGTTCCAGCCCTTGAGGGTAAAGGTATAGCAACCACCCTGATCGAAACGAAGAGTCAATTTCTTGCTGGTACCTACCAATGAACCTGAAACTACAGTGTAGCTGGTTGGGAAAATGTTCCACTCAAAATTGGTAGCATAGTCAGAAGTAATGGTAAAGTCAACTGTCTTACCGGCATCAGGACGAACGTTGCTGGCAGTGAAGTCCAATGAACCTGGCTTAGTAGGGGTTACGATATCGATGGTTTTGCAGAAAGTGTCAGCACCATCACAGGTAGTGGCTGAAAGACATACGTTGTAGGTACCGTCTGCGGGGAATACACGGGTGTAGCTTTCTGAAACAGCTTCAGGATTTCCGTCGATGCTCCATTCCCAAGCAGGTGCACCCTGTACATTGGAAGAAGTATTCTTGAATTCAACCTGAGTGCCGATAGCGGCAGGGTTGTACACGGTAGACCAAGATGGATTTGGCTTAACGGGAGGAGCGAGATCTGAATCCCATGTAGCGATGAAACCTGAATCCTGACCTGATGCGTTAGATTCGAAAGTGATATACATAGCACCGCTCTTGGCAGTGAAGGTTGAACTACGGTAAGTAGCCTGGTTAGCGCTGGTGATACCTGCAGCAGGTGTCAGTTCTTTGCCTGCGTCTGCCTGACCTGCATCGTAGATACGGAGACGGTCGTTGGCATCAGCAAAACGAATCTGTTTGAACTTCAAACGAATTTCTTTGGCACCGCAAGGGAGAATTTTAAAATAATCGATACTGGTTTTACGGTTTGAGCTGTAGTTGGCGGTTGGACCGGCATGATCATACAGGGTACCTTTTTTGTTTTCACCCAGGGTGGTGATACCAATATAAAATTCTGAAGGAGGAGTACATTCAACATACTGAGTTTTGCAGGTCTTAGTAGAAGCGCCTTTGCTGTTTTCAGCAGTCAGACAGAAATCCCACTTACCTATTTCATCCATGAAGAATTTAGCATTTTGAGTGGTGCTGGTATACAGAGAGCCCGATGGAGAAGTTGCTTCCCAGCTCCATTTGTATGCACCGTTGGTAGAAAGATCCAGCATTTCCGCATCATAGTAGATTTCCACGGAATTCGCTTTAGCAATAAAATCAGCCGTTGGAACATTGATAGGACTAACAATGGTAACTGATTTTGAAATTGAGTCTTTAATACCGCAATAGCTCACCAGCATATTCACGTCGAATGTGGCAGGTGGCGAGGGGGGGGTCCAGATAGCACGGCCTACGGTTCCGGTTGTAGAAACAGGGGTTACATTAGGACCTGAATAAGTCCAGGTGTAGGTGTAAGCTGAGTTAGGGTTAGCAGCGTTAAACTTAACCACAGTGTTCTCGTAGTTAGGACCTGTAGGAACAATGAAATTGGCCACAGGAGGAGCACCCACTTTTAAGTTTACAGCAACATCAATAATGTTTCCATAGGTATTCTGTGAACCGCAACCCATGCTGGTGTTTACAGTAGAGTAGTAGTAGAAACCACGGAAACGCATGGTGCTGGCACCAGTAGCAGACCAGCAAGGCAACTTCAGCGTAGATTTCACCGCTGTGGTTCCGATAGAGGCCCAAGGACCGCTGGAAGGACTGGCGATACACTCTGCAGCAGAAAAGCTGTTGTTGCGATCGTAATCAAGCCAGATGCCTACACGGGTAAGGTAACCCCAACCGTAAGCATCTACTGAACCGGTGATTTCCAGGGTAAGATCCTGGCCGGCAGTAATGTCGATAGGATTTCCGGAGTTAACCAGCACGTTGTTAGTTGCTGCGGTGGTTGAACAAGCCAAGCCTGAATAGCTTGCAAGCGTTCCGCCATTGTCGCTGATTTTGATTTCCACGATGTTACCACCGTAGTTGTGTCCACAACCCCAGGAGTTCGTTGCGGTGCAGATTTGCCCCTTTGAACCACCCGGCATCATGGCCAGAAAGCCAATGCCCATAAGGCCTAGCGCTCTGGTGATTTTGGTAATTGTTAGCTTCATAGTATGAAAATTTGTTTGTAGTTGTTGCAATTATAGCTAAAAAAATGACGCTATACCCCCCAAAGGTTGCATAAATTTTAAAAAAAAGTTTCCGCTTATGACAGAAATATGACTTTTCTGTTAAGAACCCATCAATACCGCACAATCACAATCCGTTGTCCAACCTTAATTTCAGTGCCTTTCAGCCCATTTTGCTGCTGTAAATCAGCCACAGAAACTCCATACCGACGCGAAATCTGAAACAGGGTTTCACCAGCAGATACCGTATGTGTTTGATTTTGTTTGCCTTGGACATTGCTATCGGGGCTTTGAACCTGTAACTCCTGCCCCCCCCTAATTTGATGATCTTTAATTTTGTTCCATTTTATCAATGAATCCGGCGAAATTTTATAAAGCCGGGAAATACTGTATACGGTCTCACCCTTAATTACCGAATGAAACATGATCTTGCCGGCAGTTGACGGCATATCAGCAACCGTTTTATCGGTGATTTTTTCCGATGAAATCAGCACAACCTGCCCCGGCACCGGACGTTCTATGTCTGCATTATTTTTTTTCAGTTCTTCAGGCCGCTTTCCATTTTGACTTCCCAGACTCTGCCACGTATCGCCTTCCTTCGCTATTCTTAATACGGAATCGCTTTCCTCTTGCACTTCTGACTGCCGTTTTATTGCTTCTTTCTTGAGGGAGTCATTCAATCTTTTTTCTCGCAGGTAAATAATCTCACCCGGCTTCAGGGGTTTTGATGCCACAATCTGATTGAATTTTTCCAGTTTTTTGAGTTTGACCGCATGTTGCTGACTGATATCTCGAAGGGTTTCTCCTTCCCTCACAGCATGAAAATCTGCAGTAGCCCTGCGCTTTTTGGGCTTCAGGTATATTATTTCGCCCGGTTTCAGATCCTCGCCATTCTTTAGGTCGTTATATTTATAAATTTGCCATGAGCCCAAATCATATAGCTTGGCTATATCTTCCGGTTTTTGACTCTTCAATGCAATTACCGCAGGTAGACCATGTTTTTGTATCAGCCGGCTTGCAGCTGTGTCCGGAGTATCGTAATCATCACCCAAAATGGTCATGCTGTCATACATGGAAAGGCGATACCTGTCCACCACACTGATGATAATGTTTCCATAAGCCGGATTGGTGGCATAACCTGCCTGCCTGAGCCCATGGGCCCATGCCTTGTAGTCTGTGGCGGGCAAACTAAATAAAAAATCATACCGAGATGCTCCTTTCAGAAAAAGACTGTGGTCTCGATAACTTTCCATGGCGCTGCCATAACCCCTGAAGCATTCATCCGGTGCATCATCATCGGCCAGGCAATAATTGCCTGTCCAGTTTTTACGACATTTAATACCAAAATGGTTGTTACAGTCTTTGGCCAGCTTGCTATTTCCACTTGCACTTTCCAAAATCCCCTGGGCCAGGGTAACCGAAGCCGGTATCCCATAAATCTTCATTTCCTGCATGGCGGCAAACTTGAACTCCTCTATGTATTGGACCGTATTCATCTTTTGTGCCTTGATATTAAAGCACAAAAACAAATGCAGCGTGAGCAAAAGGGTACAACGAAGGAGATGCATGGGTTGTTCAAAAATACAGAACGAAAAAACAATGCTTCTATTCTTTTTCACACAAAAGTGCATAAGCAATGCAACGAAAATGGAATAATTCACATCTGTTTGTTACCATATAGTGTTACACTGGTTACATGAATAGTCCTGAAAATTTCGTTTTTTTGCAGTAATTACATGAAAATACAGTCTTACATCGTCCTTTTGTTGTCGGTCATTTCGTTACCGTTGACAGCACAAATGAAAAAGCCCACAGCCAAAAGCATGACTTTTTCCGCATCAAAGGTTAAAGTGGGCGACATCATTGAGATCACAGTCAGCTTATCGCCGGCATCCGGAATGCATATTTACAGCGAAAAAAGCACCTGTGCAGAAGATGTGGGCTACACCAGGGCTTCACTCACCTTTAGCGGAGACCATTTTATTCCGGTAGGCAAAAGCTATGGCATAGGCGATGAAATGAAAACCGATGAGCTGGCTGAATTAGACAAAATCAACTGTAAAACGGGTGTATTTCAGGCCAAAGCGGTTTTCAAACAAAAAATTAAAGTTACCGGGAGTATTCAAAAGCTGGTATGCAGTTTTAGTGGTCAGATGTGCGACGAAAGCCAGTGTGTGAAGATAGAAGAAACACTGGAAGCACAGAATCCCGTAACTGCAGAGGGCCCTGCTGAAGAGGCACCGACAGCGTTAATCAATTCGGACACCTTGAAAAGCAGCAACTTCACGGATACCCCAACCCTCAAATCAGGAGAAAAAACCTCATACAAATCGGGAACCGGCAACTGCACTGAGCTGAAATATACCGGTAACCTGGGAAGCGCTAAAAACGAAACCGCCAACAAAGGCCTGGGGCTGGTATTCTGGCTTGCCTTTACCTCCGGATTATTGGCGCTTCTCACCCCTTGCGTATTTCCTATGATTCCGATGACGGTTGCCTTTTTCTTAAAAAATGAAGACAAGAAAAAATCGATACGAGATGGGATTGTGTTTGCTGCAGCCATCATTCTTATTTATGTCATTATCGGAACACTGGTAAGCAAACTGGTGGGCCCCGATGCAGCCAACTGGCTTAGCACGCACTGGATACCCAATGTTTTCTTTTTCGTTATTTTCATCGTGTTTGCGGCCAGTTTTTTTGGTGCCTTCGAACTGGTTTTGCCTGCATCGTGGGTGAACGCCATAGACAAAAGGGCCGACAAGGGTGGAATTGCAGGTCCTGTATTCATGGCACTGACCATTGCACTGGTTTCTTTTTCGTGCACAGGTCCTATTGTCGGCAGTGTTCTGGTTGAAAGCGCGAAGGGTGGCCTTAGCACTCCCATCATTGCCATGCTTGGATTTTCCCTGGCTTTTGCCCTCCCCTTTGGCCTGCTGGTGATTTTTCCCAGCTATATGAAAAGTCTGCCCAAAAGCGGAGGATGGCTGAATAGTGTAAAGGTGGTTTTGGGCTTTATTGAACTTGCATTTGCCCTCAAATTTTTGAGTACTGCAGATCAAACCTACCATTGGGGGCTGCTGGACCGCGAAATCTACCTGGCCCTTTGGATTGTCATTTTTTCGCTGATGGCCATTTACCTGATGGGTAAAATCAAATTTTCGCACGACAGTGATATTCCTTACTGGTCGGTTACCCGATTGATGCTTGTCATTGCTACCTGGTCATTTGTAGTATACCTGATACCGGGACTTTGGGGCGCTCCGTTAAAATCTCTGGCCGGCTATTTGCCCCCTATGCATACCCAGGATTTCCGCTTGGGTAACGAATCTGATGTTACGGAGATAACAGCAGCAAACTGCAACACACCCAAATACGCCGGACAATTGCATATACCACATGGTATTCAGGGGTATTTTGATTATGAAGAAGCACTGGCATGTGCCAAAGCACAGAAAAAACCCCTGTTTATCGATTTCACCGGACATGGTTGTGTAAACTGCCGAAAGATGGAAGAGAAAGTGTGGAGCAACCCGGAAGTGTTGAAATTGTTGAAGAACGACTATGTGGTTGTTTCATTATATGTAGATGATAAAAAGATAAAACTGAGCGAATCTGAGCAATTCAAGGGTAAGTTTTCGGGTAAAATGATTACAACCCTGGGAGAAAAGAATGCGGAGATACAGGCATGTTATTTCAACAGCAACAGTCAGCCACTATACGTTCTAATGACAGGGGATGAAATTCTGCTCCAACACCCCGGGAGTGCAGAGACCTTTGATTACAATGCTGAAAAATTCAAGGTGTTTTTACAAAACGGAATCAGCGAATTCAAAAAAATACAGCCATGACACAGGAACGAATCAAACAGCATTTTACCGAAGCGGCAGAAACACTGCGTTTGTTCACAGAAGATGAACAAAACATGCAGCGAATAGCTCAAGCAGCCGCGATGATGGCCGAATGCTTGTTGAATGGCGGTAAAATCATCAGTTGCGGCAATGGGGGCAGTCACTGCGATGCCATGCATTTTGCAGAGGAGCTGAGCGGCCGCTATCGGGGCAATCGCAGGGCTTTGGCAGCAATCGCCATCAGCGACCCGAGCCACATAAGCTGTGTTGGCAATGATTACGGATATGAATTTATTTTCAGCCGTTACATAGAAGGGCTGGGTAAACCCGGTGATATTTTACTTGGAATCAGCAGCAGTGGCAACAGCCGCAACATCATACTGGCTATGGAAGCTGCAAAAAATCAGGGCATGAAAACCATAGGCCTTACCGGAAAGGATGGCGGCCAGATGGCTCCGTTATGTGACATAGAAATCAGGGCACCCAAGTCTGACTATGCCGATCGCGCGCAGGAAATACACATCAAAGTAATTCATGCTTTGATTGACAGCATTGAACAGCTGGTTTTGAAGTAATTTATTGTTTTATGCAGGCAATTTGATATTTTCGCCTGCATGGATATCCGCTTCCGTTTAATCTTACTCAGCTTTATGCAGTTCTTTGTGTGGGGTGCATGGCTCATCACCATAGGAACGTATTTTTTTGTTAATAAGCTGGGCAGCAGCGAGCAATTTGGGGCTATTTTCTCCACACTGGCTATTTCCTCTATGGTCATGCCTGCCATAACCGGCATCATCGCAGACCGTTGGATTAATGCAGAGCGGCTATACGGGATATTGCAGATTTTATATGGCGCTCTTCTTTGGCTGGTTCCGGAAATGAAGTCTGCCGATGAATTGTATTGGTTAATCATGGCAGCCATGTTCTGCTACATGCCCACCATTTCACTATCTAATTCCATTTCTTACACTTTGCTTACCCAAAGGGGGTATGATGTAATCAGAATGTTCCCTCCCATCAGGGTTTGGGGCACCATTGGATTTATCGTGGCCATGTGGGTAACCAACCTTACAGGAAGCAAGGCCAATGCACAGCAATTTTTAATCGCAGGCACAGCCGCAATCGCCCTGGGGATTTATGCTTTTACGCTACCCGCCTGCAAACCCACCAACACCAAGGCAGGCAACAACAGTATTTTTTCCCAGCTCGGACTGGATGCTTTTAAACTGTTTGCCCGATACAGAATGGCATTGTTTTTTATATTCTCCATGTTTCTAGGGGCCGCTCTTCAGCTCACCAATATGTATGGCGATACCTTTCTGGACGATTTCAAAAACAATCCGTTGTATGGTCCCGAATCATTTGTGGTGAAATACTCCACTATCATTATGTCCATTTCTCAGGTATCGGAAACATTGTTTATTCTGGCTATACCCTTCTTCCTCAAGCGATTTGGAATTAAAAAGGTGATGCTTTTCGCCATGTTTGCATGGGTGCTAAGATTTGGATTGTTTTCTTTTGGTAATCCGGCAGAAGGACTATGGATGATCATTCTCAGCTGCGTGGTGTATGGAATGGCCTTTGATTTTTTCAATATTTCAGGGTCATTATTCATTGAAACCAACACGGAATCCGGCATTCGATCCAGCGCACAGGGATTGTTTATGATGATGACCAATGGCGTGGGTGCATTTTTGGGTAGTAAAACCAGCGGTTGGTTAATTGACCGATTTTATTTGCACGGCAATGAAAAAGACTGGCATGCCATCTGGTTGGGCTTTTCAGGTTATGCCCTTGTAACAGCACTTTTGTTTTTGTTTCTCTTCAAGGATGAGCCATTAAAGGAAACACCGACAAGCATTGTGCATTAAGCCCTTTTATCAAAACGCGCATAAGGATCTTCCCTTTTGTCAGCATCCATAAACCATCCCGGAACTGAATCCAGGGTAAAACGGCGGTAGCGTTTCCTGAGAATCATTGCCAATAACAAACCGGCAATTGCACCGGAGAGATGTCCTTCCCAGGAAACTTTTTCCTGCCAGGGAAATATCCCCCAAAACATACTGCCGTAGTACATAAGTAACATAAAAGACAATAGCCGCAAACGTCGGTTACCGGCATTAAAGCCCGCGGTAATCAGATAGCTGAATAATCCATAAATAATTCCACTGCTACCTATGTGTATGGAATCCGGATTGCCCATGAAAAAAAGAAGCAATCCTGCTAAAATCCATACTGATGATAGAATTACAGCGGTTAAATGACGAAAATGAATGACAATCAGCAGAGCACCAAAAAACAATTGCACGGTATTACCCCACAAATGAGCAGAATCCTTATGCACCAATGGCATAAGAAATACCCCCTGAAAATGGCTTTTATCGCCGGGGAAAAGGCCCCATGAATATGAAAGCCCATGATGAAACTGAAAAAAGTAAAATATTACGACAGGAATTGCTGAAATAAACAATGCCAGTAACAGCGGTTTTCTGAGGGTCTTCACTGATTAAAAGTTCAGAGAGCCGTTAATCCATTCCGGATCCAGTACCGCGTTCCATTTTTTGTAAAAATCAATGGCTGTCCGGTTCCAGTCCAACACTTGCCAGGTAAGTCTTTTATAGCCATTAGCTTTCGCATATTCTATGCAGGACTCAAACAGCGCTTTACCGATACCATTGCCTCTAAATGATTCTTTCACATAAAGGTCTTCAAGGTATAATACGGGCCCCTTCCAGGTGCTGTAGCGAATGTAGCATAAGGAAAATCCCAAAATGACACCCTCGGCATTTTCGGACACCTGCGCGGTATACAGCGGAGGATTGATGGTAAATCCATCATGCAATAGGCCCTCAGGTGTGTTGATTACTTCATGGGGGGCTTTTTCAAATACTGCCAGCTCGTTAATAAGCTGAAAAATAGCGTTAACATCTGCCTGAACAGCAGTTCTGACTACAAAAGAAACAGAAGACATGCTTATCGAACGATCAATCGAAGTATCCTGGATTTATCGCCTCCGGACACCTGAACAAAGTAAACCCCTCTGTCGAGCTTTAGGTCGGCAACATCTACGCGTACTTTGGCACCGGCAAACTCAGTCTTTTTGATGGGGGCGGCGTAAATAACTTCTCCCAAAACGTTGCTGATGGAGAACTTAGCATTGGGATAGTCGGATTCTGAAAAGGCTAGATTGATGTGAAACCAGGTACCTGTTACGGGGTTGGGGTGTAAGGTAAAACCCGGGCCCGGCTCAACAATGGTATTGGGAGGAAAAGTGCGCGCAAACAATGGAAGATAGGCGCTTCCGGCAGAGAACAACAATAATAGGCAAAGTAGTTTTCTAACCATGGTTCTACTGCAAATATAACAAAAAAAGGGCACTTTTGCAAGTGCCCTTAAATTTTTCTCGAGAGATGAATTACTTCTTCTCAGCGGCTTTAGTTGTGTCAGCAGCAGCAGCAGAAGTGTCTGCAGTAGCAGCGGCAGCTGTGTCTACAGTAGCAGCAGCAGCAGTGTCAACCTTGGTAGTGTCAGCATCTGAAGTGCCGCTGTTACCTGAACAAGCTGCGAAAGCGAACATAGCGCAAGCAGCGATAGCGAAATAGATCTTTTTCATTTTGTGTTTTCCTGATTAAATGTGCGGCAAAAATAAAAGTGAAAAATAAAAATGCAATACTTTCCATATTTTTTTTTTATTTTTTTTATAAAAAAGTTTCCGTTTCTACACTCAAGGCAATTTTAAAAGCATATTTTTCAAACAATTAAACCCATTTTTCGGTTATTTGCACAGTGAAAAAGGTGTGTATAGCAGGCGCCGGAATAGGCGGGCTCACAGCGGCTATAAGACTTGCCAGAGAAGGTTTTGAAGTGCATGTGTTTGAGCAAAAAGATGTAGCCGGCGGAAAACTTGCAGAAATATCAGGGTCGGGTTTTCGCTTCGATGCAGGCCCTTCTCTGTTTACCATGCCGCATTACATAAAAAACCTGTTATCGGAGGATATTTCATTCCAATTTAAAAAATTAAACACCCTCTGCCACTATTTTTTCGCCGATGGAACCTTCTTTCCATGCCCTGCCGAACCTGAAATCTTCACGGTTCAGGCAGCGAAAATATTCAATGAGGATAAAAATGCCATAAATAACCACCTTAAATACAGCAAGTATTTGTATGAAATTACGGCACCGGTTTTCCTTGAAAAAAGCCTTCACAAACGATCTACATACACCACTGCAACAGGACTTCGCGGAATAGTCAATTTACCTTTCATAGGCATTCACCGCAGTATGCACAAAGCCAATAGCAAGCGATTTAAAAACCCAAACCTCATACAACTTTTTAACAGATACGCAACCTATAATGGATCTAATCCCTGGAAGGCTCCATCCACACTGAATGTAATCCCCCACCTGGAAATGGGTATGGGGGCCTATTTCCCAAAGGGAGGTATGATCTCGATAGCCCGTGCGCTTCAAAAGCAGGCCGAATTACTGGGGGTGAAATTTCACTTTAAACACAGCATATCTTCAATCACCCAAAAGCACAATCAAATCACCGGTTTGGTAGCCAATGGTATAACGCATGAATCGGATATGGTAGTTTCCAATCTGGATGTGAGATTGACGTATCAACTGCTCAATCAGTCACTGCCTGCCAAAATAAAAAAATCTGAGCCAAGCAGCTCGGCCCTCATTTTTTACTGGGGAATCAAAGGCACTTTCCCTTCATTGGATTTGCACAATATCTTTTTCAGCAGTGATTACAAGGAGGAATTTGAAAGCATTTTTGATCGAGGAACATTGTGTAAAGACCCAACTGTATACATCAATATCAGCAGTAAAGAAGAACCTACAGATGCACCGGAGGGATGTGAAAACTGGTTTGTGATGATAAACGCTCCGGCTAATAAAGGACAAAACTGGGAAGCATACAGACAAAAAGCGAAGGAATTAATTTTAAGGAAGATTAGTAAAATGCTGCAATGTGAAATAGGCCCTTTGATCGTTTTTGAAGAATTTTTAGACCCGGTTCGCATTGAAAAGCAAACGGGAAGCACCTTCGGGTCACTATACGGAAGCAGTAGCAATAACCTTATGTCGGCATTTTTCAGGCAGGCCAATTTTTCTGCTGCCACACGGGAACTTTATTTTTGCGGTGGCAGCGTGCATCCCGGAGGAGGCATCCCTTTATGCGTTTTAGGTGGTAATATTGCAAGCGACATCATCATTCAAAAACACCATGCAAAGCGCTGAAAAACGGGTAGTAGGGATTGCCGGTATTGTATATGCTGTGGGCTTGACCGGGCTTTTATTTCAGGCAACCCGACCACAGGTAATTGGGCTTACACCGCTAAACCTGATCTTATCCTTTATCGTGCCCCTGGTTTTTCAAAAAAAATGGAACCCGGGACTGTTTATGGGACTGATTTGTTCGGGATTATGCGGTTTCTTTATTGAGTATGCCGGCGTACATACCGGATTGATTTTTGGGCAATATTTTTATGGAAAAACGTTGGGGCCCGACTGGGAAGGAATCCCATACCTTATAGGTTTAAACTGGGCGATGCTAATTTATTTTGTGGTATCAACTTTATCCGGCAGAATTGGGAATGCGTGGTTAATATCGCTGGCAGGGGCCTGCATCATGACCCTTTATGATTTTGTGATGGAACCTGCGGCGGTTAAAATGGGCATGTGGTATTGGCAAGGCGGCAATATCCCATTGCAAAATTACATTGCATGGTTTTTGTGTTCCTTTGTGCTGATACGCTTGTATCTGATGATGGTGAAACCGGAAAGAAATGCGATTGCAACTTCTCTGCTGATAATTCAGATGGTGTTTTTCATCGCCATCAAACTATGGTTTTGACCTGGCAATTTGCTTCCTGGGCATACGTGACTGAACATATACGTATAAACCAATCAATAAAATGCATCCTATGAAAAGTACAGAAATCTGAGTGCTTAATTTAGGCGTAGTCGGGAATAAACCAATCACAATCAGGTTGATGATGGCTTGCACTGCGAAATACCAGAAGCTCACTTTCAAGTGTGACCATTTGCGGATGTGAACCAATTTCTTAAACAAAAAATCACGGTGGGGAACGAAGATATTTTCTCCCAGCAATAGTTTATAACACACTGTGAGTGCTGCATCCGCGCCAAACACGCTAAACATCAGCAGGTACATGTAATTACCGGTTTTAAAAATAAGCGAGTAAATCAGAAAAACGGTGATGAAGGCAATCGATATACTACCTACATCACCCATAAAAGCAATGGCGGACTTGCGTATATTGAAAAACCCAAAAATGGCAAGAGGAATAATGATACTAAGGATAAAATTAGAATCTGTAAAGGGGATGGCGTTACCCTGCATATCCGTAATGTGCTGATTAAGATAATAAAGTCCGCTGAATACCAGCAAAGCGTGCAGTGTGAGCATGCCATTCACCCCATCCATAAAGTTGTAGGCATTTAATACCCCAATTCCAAAGATGAAAGATGCCAGGTAAATAGGAATAACCTCTGCTCCAAAACTATGAAATGGCATTTGCGCCATAAGCATGGCCATGGTGAGCATCTGAACAAGCAACCTGAATGAGTGCTTCAGAAAAAAGAGGTCATCGAGGAAACTTACTGCAGAAATAATGAAAAATCCGGCCACAAAATATTCAGGGAGCTGGTAGGGATGCCAAATAAGATAAGTGATTAATGACAGAGCCACTATCAAGCCCATTCCGGTAACCGTTGGCTTCCAGTGTGAGCTTCTGCCGCCGGGGTGATCGTGCAGACCATACATTCTGGCTAGTTTCAAAAAAAGCACAGCACCCGCACTGCACACCGAAAATAAACCAAGAGCGAGGTAAATATTCAAATGGGTTATCCTTAAAACTTACACAAAAGTAAGCTTTAATTAACCGCTAACATCTGATTAATATCAACAAATTGTGGATAATTGATAATATTCTACTTTTTCACGCATAAAGCTTGTTGATGGCGTCATTGAATTTCTCCATCACCACCTTGCGCTTCACTTTCAGGGTAATGGTCATATCTCCATCCTCAATGGAAAAAGGAGTCCTTTTAATTAGGAAATCTTTAACCCGCTCAAATTTGGCCAGGTTTTCATTGTATTTTTTCACATCTTCTCCCAGCCATTGCCTCAGTTCATCATTTTCGATGAAGGCATCTTCATGTTCAAATACTGAAGCAGGAATGCCACGGGCAATGGCCTCTTCCATGGCAGGAACAATGATGGCGGTTACAAATTCCTGCTTATCACCAATAATGAAAATCTGCTCAATCTTAGGGCTTTTGAGGAAATTGTTTTCCAGCTGTGTAGGATAAATATTCTTACCCAAAGAGGTAACCAACATGTTTTTCAGTCGATCGGTAATTTTAAGGTATCCCTTTTCAAAGCGGCCAATATCTCCGGTATGGAACCAGCCGTCCTGATCAAAAACCTTGTCTGTCTCTGTCTGATTCTTCCAATATCCCTTCATCACATTGGGTCCCTTTGAGAGAATTTCTCCTTCCTCAGATACAAAATCGGGTTTAAACGTATGGTAAGTCTGAACCGTATAAATTTCTTTGGTGTCGGGGTTTTGAATGGCTACCTGCTGACGGGGGGCAACGCGGCCTACAGTGCCGTAAACCTGGCGATTGTACTCATTCACCGTGATGAAAGGAGAAGTTTCGGTGAGTCCGAACCCTTCCTGCACCTGAATACCCAGGTTGGCAAAAAACTCGCCAACATGCGGGGGCAGTGCTCCACCACCGGATACAAACAACTTTAGGCGGCCACCCATTTTTTGTTTAATCTTGGAAAAGACCAGCTTCTCTGCTATGGCATATCGGACCGATAACCAAGGGCCGCGTGATTTACCTTCATCTTTGGTTTTGCGTGCCTTCTCCCCTACCGAGAGCGCCCACAGGAAAATATTAGCCTTCATTCCACCTGCCTCAGTACCGGTTTTCATTACCCTATCGTGCACTCTTTCCAGCAATCGTGGAACCGCAGCCATGAGGGTGGGTTTCACTTCAGCTATATTTTGTGCCACTTTATCAATATTTTCGGCAAACGCCACGGAGGATCCCAGGTAGGTAGTGAGATAATAGGCCATACGCTCAAATACATGACTTAGGGGCAAGAAGCTCAAAAATTTATCATCTTTGGTGATATCCGGCACCAGATCATTGGCATCATAGCAGTTGCTCAAAAAATTGTAATGTGTGAGCATTGCACCCTTGGGAACACCGGTTGTGCCCGATGTGTAAATCAGGGTAGCAATATCATCATGACCCACTTCTTGAAACCTAGATTCAATCTGCTCACTCCATGCAGGAAATAATGCTCTTCCCTGTTCCAGAATCTGCCTGTAGGTAACCAACTTTTCATCGGTTTCCACATCTTCCGGAAAACTCACCACCACCTCAACCGCAGCACATTTATCTTCTACCTTCTTAAACTTCTTCAGCAGGAAAGGATTTCCCACAAAAAGAATTCTGGCTCCTGAATCATTCAGTATAAAAGCTGTTTCATCTGCTGTGAGGGTAGGATATATGCTCACGTTGATAATGCCCAATTTTTGCAGGGCCTGATCTATGCAATAAAATTCAGGACTATTTTCAAGAATGAGTGCCACGCGGTCTCCTTTTTGCAAACCGCGGCTCATCAGCCAGCCGGTAAGGCAATCCACGTAGCTTAATAAATCGCGGTAGGTATAATCCACCCATTTACCGGACTCCTTGCGGGTTAAATAAACCGTATCAGGGGTGTGAATATGATGGGCTGAATTAAGAAAAAACTGATGCAGTGATTTGAAATCAGGATCTTTGAATTCTTTGGGTAAGGTATTGGACATAAGAAAGATTTAACAGCAAATAAAAGGAAATGCAACGATAATCGCATTGCACATCAAAATATTCTATTCTCAACCGGCCTCTGCTTCCACAGACTGCACCTCAGGCACCATCCGTTTCAGTAGATTTTCAATACCCGCTTTTAGCGTCATGGTAGAGGACGGACAACCGGAACAGCTGCCTTTCATTTGCACAGTGACAATTCCGTTTTGGAAACTTTTAAAATCAATGGCTCCACCATCCATTTCTACTGCCGGACGAACATGGTCTTCCAGCAGCTGCCGGATTTTACGCTCCACTTCACCCTCCTGCTCTGGTGTAAGTTCTTTTTTGGGCGAAACAATGGATTTTCCCTCCTGTATCCATTCCTGAAAAAACTGACGTAAATCGGGAATCAGATCAAACCACTCGTAATCGTTGTTTTTGGTAACCGAAACAAAATTATTCATGATAAAAACCCCTTTCACGAAAGGCATTTCAAACAAAGCTTTCGCCAACTCAGAATCAGTGGCTGAATCTGCCGTTCTGAAATCGGCACTGTCATTTGGGAGCAGCATCTTGCTTGAAACAAACTTCATGCTTTCAGGATTGGGTGTTGCCTCCGCGTAAATGGTTACAAAGTTATCCGCTGTGGTTTCCATAATCTAGTACAAAATTAAGCATTAAACAGACATTTGGGTTAATTGTTTATAATCTTTCTAAATAAAAAACGTGCAAAAGTTGATAACAAACCAACCCGATTGCCATCATAAATTGCGACATGGCCAAAAGCAAAACGGTATTCTTCTGCGGTGAATGTGGAGCAGAAAGTTCCAAGTGGGCCGGCAAATGCAACGCTTGTGGGGCATGGAACTCACTCAAGGAGGAGGTTGTATCTATAAAAACCGGTCCCAGTGGATGGACCAAATCCACAACAGGGGAAAAATCCATTCCCCAAAATGTGAAGGAGATAACGTCAGAAAAAACAGAGCGGGTAGCCATGCCGGACGATGAACTCAATCTGGTGCTGGGTGGCGGACTGGTTCCCGGGAGTCTGGTACTTCTTGGTGGAGAGCCCGGCATTGGCAAAAGCACACTGTTGCTACAAATCGCGCTCAAGCTTAAGTTACCGGTCGCCTATGTTTCAGGAGAAGAAAGTGCCGAACAGGTAAAGTTGCGTGCCGACCGGATTGGGATAGACAACGAACAATGTATGGTTATTACGGAGACACGGCTGGAGGCGGTTTTGCAAACCATGCAAACCCTGAAACCTGAGGTTGTCATTATAGACTCAATACAAACCCTTTACAGTGACCTGCTCGAGGCCACACCCGGAAGTGTTTCACAAATCAGGGAATGTGCAGGGCAATTGCTGCGTTTTGCCAAAGAAAACCAGGTTTCGGTATTTTTAATTGGGCACATTACGAAGGATGGAAGCATCGCAGGACCAAAAATACTGGAACACATGGTAGATACTGTTTTGCAATTTGAAGGGGACAGAAACTATCATTTCCGTTTGCTAAGAACCCTGAAAAATCGATTTGGGAGCACCCATGAGATGGGAATTTACGAAATGAGCGGCAGTGGCCTGTCTACCGTCAAAAATCCTTCCCAGGTTTTTTTGGTAGAGCGGGATGAGGATATTTCAGGCGTGGCCATAGCCGTGGCCATGGAGGGAGTACGACCCATTTTGCTGGAAACACAGTCGTTGGTAAGCACTGCAGTTTATGGAACACCACAACGTTCCTGCACCGGTTTTGATCTGCGCAGACTGAACATGCTGCTGGCAGTTTTAGAAAAACGCTGTGGTTTTCGGCTGGGCGCTCAGGATGTTTTCATCAACCTTGCCGGAGGTATTCGGATTGAAGACCCGGCGCTGGACCTGGCCGCTGTGGCCGCCATTATGAGCAGCTACCAGGGTATATGCATTCCATCAAAAACCGTTTTTTCCGGAGAAATTGGCCTAAGCGGAGAAATCAGGGCTGTTCAGCGGGCTGAACAACGAATATCAGAAGCCGAAAAACTCGGATTTGAAGAAATCATTGTTTCCAAATACTGCAAAATTCCTGCCTTAAAAGGGAAAATAAAAGTAAGACAATTCAGCCGGGTAGATGAGATGTTTTCCTGGCTTTTTGGATAAACAGAATTATAAGGCAGCGCGCATCATGCGCTCTTTCACGTAGCTTTTGGCCAGCAGCATCAATTTTTGGCCATTGGGTATACGAATGCGGCTTCCGGCAATTTCTTCTGCCGAACTGCGCTGTATCTTTTCTAGGAGTTTCAGGTAATAGATATACGCTGTATACACGCCAAGACGGCAACCCACAGGAAGTTTTTTAATTCCCTCGAAAGCATGAGAAAAATCCTTTTTTATGTCGGCAATAATTTGATTTTTGTCATTTTCGCTGAACGCATTAAAATCCACACCGGGGAAATAAACCCGACCTCTATCGTCCACATCACTTTTTAGATCGCGAAGAAAATTTACTTTCTGGAAAGCGGCACCCAGACTTCTTGCATGGGGTAATAGACGTTCATATTGTTCAGCGTTGTTATTGCAAAACACCCTTAAACACATGAGGCCTACCACCTCGGCGCTGCCATAGATGTAGGTTTCATATCCGTCATTGTCGTAAGTATTTTTATCCAGATCCAGGGCCATAGAAACAAAAAATGGCTCTATTAGGTCTTTGCCAATACCAAAATTATGTACAGCCAGCTGGAATGAATGCAAAACAGGATTGGTGCTAATACCCGCGTCGATGGCGGCATAGGTTTGATGTTTAAATTCTTCCAGCAGTTTTCTTTTGTCGTGGTTATGGAAGGTATCCACGATTTCATCGGCCACACGCACAAACCCGTATATAGCAAAAACCGCCCAGCGGTATTCTTTGGACAATAAACGTATACCCAGCGAGAAACTGGTGCTATAATTAAGGGCTACACGCTTGCTTATATCTGAAGATGTCTTATCAAACAGCTGGATGCTCATGGGTGATTTTTTCAGTTATTAATTTAGAACCTATTACAACAATGGGCAAACCGGTACCCGGGTGGGTGCTTGCCCCAACATAATATACATTATTCAGCTTTTCGTCTTTGTTGGCGGGACGAAAAGCCCCAATTTGATTCATGCCATGGGCCAGACCCAGTCCGCTGCCGCGATAAAGCGAAAACATCTGCTCCCATTCCACCGGTGTATAGATGGTTCGTGTGAGGGTATTGGCCGCAATATCATATCCTACGCGTTTACTTAAATCCGCGATGATATCATCGGCCAGTTTATTCGCATCGTTCCAGTCAGGTTTCACACGGCGGTCGGGTACGGGGCACAAAATGAATAAATTCTCACACCCCTCAGGCGCACATTCAGGATTGCTTTTACTGGCCACATTCACATAATAGTAGGGTTTATCCGGTGCTACTGTGCTTCTGAAAATGGTATCGGCGTACTGCCTGAAGTTGTTGCCCAGGAAATAATTATGGTGTGCAATGCCATCCATTTTACCCTTCACCCCCAAATAGATCGTGAAAGGTGCAAGGGTCCAGTCCATTTTATCCAGTTTTTTCTCGGTAAACGCAGGTCTGTTGAGGAATTTACCTCGGAATGATGCCGCATCAGCATTGATAACGAACAAATCCGCTGTCCAGATTTTACCGTTTTGATCGGTTAGTGAAACCATTTTACCATGTTTCTCCTGAACAGATACTACGCGGGTATTGCAATGAATTTTTACCCCTTTTTTATTCAACAGTGAAATAATGCCCTCAGCGATTTTATACATACCACCCTTCACATTCCAGTAACCATCATGTTTTAGTTCCGTATAATTGAGTAGATTATAAACTGAGGGTGTATTAAAAGGCGTAGCACCCAAGAAAAATGCCACCAGAGAAAAAATAATTTTCACATCTTCACTTTCGAAGTGCCTTTCCAACTCGGCCCAAAAGCTGCGAAACATTTTGGGGAGATGTTTTTTGGGCACTGATGCCATACTGAGCAGAAATGGAAGCATGCCGTTGAAATTTTTCTTTACGATTCGGTATTCCGTATCATGAAAAACTTCACCGGCTCTTTTGAGATATTTCTCCGCTTTTCGCTCAAAATCGGGCTCGATGGCACTAAATTCCTGAGCCAGTTTTTCCAGGTCCTTGAAAATACGATAAACCTTGTCGCGGCCTTCAATATTAACAGTATAGAGAGGATTCAACTCGTTTAGCTCAAAAGGCATGGGCTCTCCTATGCTGTTGAACAACTCGTGGAATTCATAACTCATGCTAAAAAACGAGGGTCCAATATCGAATGTGAAACCATCTTTTTCCAGCAAATTGAGCCTCCCGCCAGGTCGGTGATGCTGTTCCAGCAATTCAACCTCATATCCCGCATAGGCAAGTCGCAGCGCTGTGCTGAGGCCTCCCAGACCTGCTCCTGCAATGATTACCTTCTTAGCCACGGAACCTCCTCACATATTTTGGCAACACGAACAAAAATCCAAATGCTTCTGCCCCTTCTTTGGTATGCACGGCGTGATGCAGATGATGGGTTAGACGCATGGCTCTGAAATAGGGCACCTGGGTTTTGGTTAGCCATTTAACCCTTTGGTGAACAAAAACATCGTGAACCAAAAAATACGCCAATCCATATAAGGCGATTCCCAAACCTGCTGAAAAGCGCCAATCCATATTTTCACTACCATAAATAATCAGTAGACATGAAGGCACTGCGAATACCATCCCGTACAAATCATTCAACTCTAATTTTCCTTTGCGGGGCTCATGATGACTTTGGTGCCAGACCCATCCGAATCCGTGCATAATATATTTGTGGGTAAACCAGGCCACTCCTTCCATTAGTATGAAAAAAAAGAGTGTGATAAGCGTATGGGACAGAATACTCATTTTGAAAGAAACACGGTTTTGTGTAAAAGGTTTGTGAAACCAAGGAACAAATATTACACAAAATAACCAATATTTTTAAAATTCCATGGAATAACTGATACAAATCAGATTATTTCCCACCTGCGTTGATAAAAAATACGCCCCGCAGTCATGGATGCATGTTAATTTGCAGTACATGCTACAACGCCACATAACTTTAAAAGCGCTGAATACGTTTGGTTTTGATGCAGAAGCATCGTTGTTTTTGCCTGTGGCAGACATAGATATTCTAAAAAAGGTATGGAAAACCAACCTTTTGAGTTTGAGCAGCCCGTTGATATTGGGTGGTGGTAGCAATATACTGTTTAAAAGCAATTATCCCGGTCTTGTATTACACAATCGCTTATCGGGCAAGGAGGTTGTAAAAGAAACCGAACACCATGTATGGCTGCGCTGCGGTGGCGGCGAAATATGGCACAATGTGGTTATGCATGCCGTACAGCACAACTGGGGAGGATTGGAAAACATGAGTCTCATTCCCGGTACAATCGGGGCATCGCCCATTCAGAATATCGGGGCGTATGGCGCGGAACTGAAAGATGTTTTTGAGGAACTCGATGCCTTTGATTTGTTGCATGGACAGATGGTAAAACTAACAGCCGAAGAATGTGAATTTGGCTATCGGGATAGTATTTTCAAACAGTCTGGCAAAGGACGTTATTTTATCACCCATGTTACTTTACGACTTCACAAAAACCCAGAGGTGAATGTCAAATATGGAGACATTGCGGCCACCATTGCAGAATGGGGCATTACCCGTCCGGGCATTGCCGATGTAAGCAGGGCAGTAATACATATCAGAAAATCGAAACTACCCGATCCGGCGGAGCTGGGCAATTGCGGAAGTTTTTTTAAAAATCCTGTGGTAAGTAAGGATGATGCCGACAAACTCAGCGCCGCCCACCCGGACGCCAAGCGCTTTGATCAACCGGACGGCACGGTGAAAATTGCAGCCGGATGGCTTATTGAGAAAGCCGGATGGAAGGGTTACCGCCGCGGCGATGCAGGCGTGCACGCAAAACAGGCCCTGGTGCTTGTGAACTATGGGAATGCGACCGGGACGGAAGTGCTGACTTTGGCCCATGATATTGTAGAGGATATTTTTACAAAATTTCAGGTAAAACTTGAGATGGAGGTTAATACCCGTTGAGTTTGGTTGATTTTTGGCTTAATTTGCATAAAACATGAAAAATTTCTTCTTCGGTTTTTGCTTATTTCTTACTTCAACCGTTGCAACGGGACAGGGGTTTGAAATCATCCGTAACCACAAAACTCCGCTTTTTCAGGTTTTTGACCCTTCTAATGTTGAGGATGCTTGGTTAAGCAAAGTACAAGCTGACCATGAAATGCCCTTGCCTTCCGGAATGAAGGAATCCTTGAGAAGAGCCGTGGATGCAGAACGCAGCCGTT
Source organism: Flavobacteriales bacterium (assembly GCA_947496375.1). Lineage (GTDB taxonomy): Bacteria > Bacteroidota > Bacteroidia > NS11-12g > UBA955 > RGEC01. The sequence continues at coordinate 88,782 of CANMCY010000001.1, read as the reverse complement.
TTAACCAGCGCAACATGCACCGCCGTGGTAACTATACGGGCAACCCTACCCCACCGGCTTCCATAGCTCCGACAGATAACAAGGGATGGGATGGCACTGCAGGATCCGGAACCCCAAATGATAATCATATTGCTGTCAGCAATGGCGGCGCCGTCATCAGCGTACTTAATACCATTATCAGGGTTTATGATGAACAAGGCGCTTTCAAAAAACAATGGGGGCTGATTCAATTTGTAAACGTTCAGAAAAAAATTGATGCCTTTCCGGCACTCGATCGTGTGTATGACCCAAGGGTACTCTACGATCCTGTCGCAGACCGATTTATCATATTATTTATGCATGGTGTAGTAGATACAAAAAGCTTCATCGTAGTTGCTTTTAGCCAAAGTGGCGATCCCTTGCAGCCATGGAATGTCTACAAAATACCGGGCAAACCTACCCAAGACTTAATCTGGAGCGATTACCCCATCGTATCACAAAACAGCCATGACATGTTCTTTACGGTTAACCTCATCGGGAACGGGGCTTCCTGGGAAGAGGGTTTTACCGAAGCCATTATATGGCAGCTCAATAAAGCCGACGGCTTCAAAGGCGATTCCCTTAGAAAGGATTTTTATTCCAACATAAAACATGAAGGAAAATCGCTGAGAAGTATCTGCGCCATACAAAATGGTCCTATGCCTGAAGGGAATGACAATTATTTCATCAGTGTGAAACCCATAGACAAAGTTAATGATTCTGTATTCCTACTGCACATCAATAACACCCAGCAGAGCGGACAGGCCGAGCTGAGTATGAAAGTATTGGTTTCACCCATGAAGTATGGATTTCCGCCCAGTGCACTGCAACCGGATACGTCATACAAATTAAGAACCAATGATGCCCGCGTTTTAAGTGCGGTACGTATTGGTAATCAAATTCAGTACCTGCAAAACACCATGAATTTTAAAACCATGCAGGCCCACCTAACCCACAACACCATTTTCCATATCGACGATAAGCCCGTGATTGAGGCCGGCATGATTACCGATGATTCACTGGATATGGGCTATCCTGCCATTGCTGCTGCCGGTAAAAACACCGATGATCCCAGCACCGTAATCACCTTTGTTTACAGCAGTCCGTGGCACTATCCGGGAACCGCTGTGATTTACAGAAACCGACTCGGAGAATACAGTCAAAAAGTTAAACTGGTTCAGGGAGGCACGTTAATCAATTACTCCGGTTTGCCTAAAGGAGAGCAAAGATGGGGAGACTACGAGGGCATACAGGCCAAATATAATGAGCCGGGGGTTTTCTATACCGTGGGTTCCTACGGAAAAAACAATTCCATGAATGCCTGGATTTCTAGGATTACCCTCTCAGACCCCCTGTTAAATGCACCTGTTTCGGATGTGCGCATTTTCCCTGTTCCGGCCAATGAAAGTCTGTTTATTGAAGTAAAAGTGGGAAAACCGGCCGTGTACAAGGCCCAAATGGTCAACATGCTTGGACAAACCGTAAAAAGCCAGTTAAACCTTCCATTAAGCGAGGGGATACACAAACTAAAAATTGACGCGGGGCAACTTGCAGCAGGAACTTATTTTTTACAATTAACCGCAGACAATGTGGTTGTTCGCAGTCAAAAAATCATTATACAGTGAGCAGTGAACCGAGGCCTCCGGGCGAAATTCTACTCATCAATAAGCCCTACGGCTGGACCTCTTTTCAGGTTGTAAAAAAAATCAAGTGGATTACCAAAGCCAAGCGAGTAGGACATGCGGGTACACTGGATCCGCTGGCAACCGGCCTGTTGCTGGTTTGCACCGAAGGCAGCACCCGCAGGATTGAAGAGCTACAGAATCAGGAGAAAGAGTATACCGGTACTATAACCCTGGGAAATACCACTCCCAGTTATGATTTAGAAACAGAGCCCAACGAGTTCTTCCCGTTTGACCATATTACAGCTACTCAGATACGGGAAAAAACCACATTATTTACCGGCTTAATTTCACAATTACCTCCTATTTTTTCTGCCATTAAAGTAGATGGAAAAAGGGCTTACAAGCTGGCAAGAGAAGGTGTTTCCGCAGAGTTGAAGCCCAGGGAAATCACCATTAAATCATTTGAGATTACCGGAATAGACCTGCCCGAAATCCATTTTCGGGTAGTTTGCAGCAAGGGAACTTATATTCGCTCGCTGGCCCATGATTTTGCGTTGGCACTGGGCAGCGGCGGGCACCTTTCTGCACTATGCCGCACCCGAATTGGACAACATCGGCTTGAAAATTCGGTCCACCCCAAAGAGCTTGAAGAAATCCGCAAACCCCAGACAGAAAAATAATTTGACCTTTCTGAAGTTTGGGACGATATTTGCTTAATCTAGATTATAATGCTTTTTAACAGACTCCAACTCATTATCTGCATATTGGCTTTGGTGCTAATATCACCTACTATAGCGTCCTGTAATAACGCCAAAGCAGGTAACGCCTCTACTCGATTTGAATTATGGATTAATGAACTATTAACCCGTAGAGAAGGATCACTGGAAAAAGTTAAGGATGGATTTACCATTCAAGGAAATATTAAAAACAAGCCCAATAATCTGGTAGTGTTACTGGAGGTAACATCCGGTGGGCAGCAGCTCATTGATAGTGCACGCACGGATGGCTCAGGCAATTTTACCATCACGGGTAATGTTACGGAAAGTATTATTTGTCAGTTGCAGTGGGATGAGAACAGTCTGGTTTACATGATTATAGACAACAAGACCCAGGCGAAAGTAGAATGTTCGGGCAGCGGACTTGATGTAAGCTATGCCCTATCAGGCAAAGGCATTGAAAACAGTTCTGAGCTGAAACAGCTGGTGGATTTAAATGCATCCTACATAATCAAACTTCAGAACATTGAGAACAGGGCGAGAGGTTTGACCAATACCGCCGAAAATTATGCCATCGGGCAGCAGCTGCAGAAAGAGTATTACCAATTGTTAAGTGAACGAAAAAAAGACATTACAAAACTCGTTCTGGGCATGAAAAAGTCACCCGTACCCTACTTTGTTCTTGCAACCCAAATGCTGGAGGAAATTGAATTCCCCTTGCTGGAGCATGCATACCTGTCGCTAAAAGCATTTTCACCCAGCAGCAAATACATGGCCGAAATGACATCGCGCTATGAAAAAGAGAAACTGCTTGCCATCGGTGCAGTTGCCCCCGATATCAAACTTAAACAACCGGATGGAACTGAACTTGCCCTGAGCAGCTTGCGCGGCAAGGTGGTATTAATTGATTTCTGGGCTTCATGGTGCGGACCTTGCAGAAGAGAGAATCCTTTCAACCGAAAAATGTATGCTGATTTTAAAGACAAAGGATTTGAAATCTTCGGGGTATCGCTTGACAGTGACGCAGGACGATGGAAAAGCGCGATTGCAGCCGATTCACTTGCATGGAAGCATGTGAGTGATCTGGGTGGCTGGCAAAGTGCACCGGCGAAGATGTATCAGGTAAGCAGCATTCCCGCCACTTATTTGCTGGATAAAGATGGAAAAATTATCGCCAAAGGGCTGAGGGGTGAAAACCTTTACGCCAAACTGCAAGAGGTATTTGCAAAATAGGATATCAGTCGCTATTAACAATACCTTAATATTTGCATCACGGGTCAATAACAATCACATCATTGTTTTGAATTGTTATGATAAAAAATATGCCAAAAATTCTCGTTGTTGATGACGAGCTTGACATTCTGGAGATTATCAGGCACGCCCTGAACAAAGAAGGATTTGAGGTACACATTGCCGCCAATGGCTTTCAGGCACTTGAGCAAACCCGTAAAATCAAACCGGATTTGATATTAATGGACGTGATGATGCCTGTGATGGATGGAATGGAGGCATGCAGGCAATTAAAGGAAGATACTGACACCAAAAACATACCCATCGTGTTTCTTACTGCCAGAAGCGAAGAATTTGCTGAGCTGGCAGGATTCGAAGCAGGCGCAGATGATTATATATCCAAGCCCATACGTCCCCGCGTGCTAATGTCCAGACTCAAGGCCATTCTCCGCCGCAGAAATGCAATCCAGTCAAGCTCCCATGAGACACTGGAGTTTGGAGATTTAAAAATAGACAGAGAGCGTTTCGTGGTAGAATTCATGGGCAAATCGCTTCAATTTCCACGCAAAGAATTTGAATTGCTGTCGTTTTTGGCAAGCCGTCCCGGCAGGGTTTTCAGTCGTGATGAGATATTGGAAAATGTTTGGGGAAATGAGGTATTGGTGGTAGACCGCACCATCGATGTGCATGTGCGTAAAATCCGGGAAAAACTGGATGAACGTTACATATACACGGTAAAAGGCGTTGGCTATAAATTCGAAGCGGCCTGATTTTTTAGGGTTTGCAACAACCCCGCGGCCTTTTCCATACATTCCTTGTACTCATCTTCCGGAACACTGTCTGAGGTGATAGCTCCGCCCACATGATAATACATGGTCTCGCGGCCCGTATCCATCTGAATTGAGCGAATGATTACATTGAAATCAAAATCACCGTTTTCCCAGTAACCCACGCTGCCTGAATACCAGCCACGGCTAAAATTTTCAAACCGTTCAACATCTTTCATGACCTGAATTTTCGGGGCTCCGGTCATGCTACCCATAGGAAAAGTGGCCTTAATGATATCTGAAAACCCTTTATTCGCCTGCAACTGACCGGTAACAGTACTGATCATCTGATGCACATGGCTGAATGAATATACTTTACATAATTCAGGAACCTGCACAGAACCGGGCATGCAGACACGACTCATATCATTTCTAAGCAGGTCTACGATCATAATATTCTCTGCACGGTCTTTTTCACTGTTTGATAATGCGGTTTTAACCTGCCAATCCTGCGTTACGTCTGCATGCCTTTTTCGTGTTCCCTTGATGGGCTGAGCCGTCAGTGCATCCTTTCTTTTGGCGAGAAACCGTTCGGGGCTGGAGCACAATAAAAATTTATCGAAATACTTAAAAAAGACAGCGAATGGAGCCGGAGCCGTTTGGTTCAATTCGGCGAACAGCGAATACGGATCAAGACATGTGTTGCACTCGAACTGCAAGCAATAATTCATCTCATAAAAATCCCCGTTTCTAATGCACTCCTTTATGCTGTCCACGTTATTCAGATAAAGTTCTTTAGGAGAGCTGCAGGTAAATTCCGGCGTGATCCGGGTTTGAGTGCAGGACACCGGCTCAGGTAGCTGCATATTGGTTTCGGCTTTATTGCTGTTACGTTTCAGCTTAAAGTACCGCTGAGGTTCAAAAAAGTAACAATCCGGAACCGATACCGCCTGAGGATGCCCTGAGTTTAAAGGTTCTATTATGTTTTTTAGGTCATAGCTGCAAAAACCCAGCTTCAGTGCATCATTTTTATCCAGTTCTTCCGGAGAGTGATATTCTGCAACTGCACCAAACCCTGCCAGGATGTCATATTGCCCGTAAGGATCTTCAAATCCATTTGACAGGCAAATACAGGCCACAGGGTGGTTTCGTGCCTCTGCCAGCAATTTCAGCAATGTATGGTGATTATCCGTTTGCATGGGTTTCAGGGTGAAAATGCCGATGCACCAAAGATGCCTTTTTTTCGCCTATAACGGCAGATAATTCTCCCAAACCCGCCACACCTACCTTGGCAGCAGATTTAAAGGTTTTAAGCAACATTCTGGCCGTTTCAGGGCCTATTCCGGGTATATCAGTCAGGTTTGATTTCACCAGACCTTTGCTCCTTCTGTTGCGATGGTGGGTTATACCAAAACGGTGGGCTTCATCGCGCATTTGCTGAATCACCTTTAGGGTTTCTGATTTTTTATCAAGGTACAGTGGCAGGGTATCCTCGGGATAATAAAGTTCCTCCAGGCGTTTAGCGATGCCAATGACCGCCACGCTGCCGTAAACGCCCATTTTTTTCAGCACTTCCACCGCTGCACTCAATTGGCCCTTTCCTCCATCGATAATAATTAGCTGAGGCAATGCCTTGTTCTCCTCGAGCAACCTTCGGTAGCGGCGTTCTATCACCTCCTGCATGGTGGCAAAATCATTAGGTCCCTCCACGGTTCTAACGTTGAAATGTCTGTACTCGGATTTCGCAGGTTTACCATCTCTAAAAACCACACAGGCCGAAACAGGATAGCTCCCCTGAAAATTACTGTTATCAAAACACTCCATGTGGCGGGGTTGCTCCTGTAAACGCAGGTCTTTTCGCATTAGTTCCATTAAACGGTCTATGCGCACCTCCGGGTTCAATTTTTCATATTGATTGAGCTTTTCCTGTCGGAATAGCATAGCATTCTTTACGCTCAGATCCAGAATTTTTTTTCGGTCACCCGCCTTGGGAACAGACCAGTTTATAACCGGATTTTCGTCCTGGCCCGGGGGAAATGGCAGAATCCACTCATCCGGTATCTCATCGGCATACAAAATGTGCATTTCAGCGATGGCCTGATGCATGATATCCGTATCGTTTTCATCCAGCTTTTTTCTCACTTCCAGGTTATGGGTGCGAACAATGATTCCTTCCGCGACATAAAGAACATTAACAAATGCATATTTTTCGGTGCTGCACACACTAAACACAGCCACATTTCCGGTGAGCGAAGTTACCACCGTGCTTTTATGACGGTAGTTTTCCAATGCATCCAGCTTTTCTTTAAATACCTGTGCCGCCTCAAACCTAAGCGATTCAGCAGCTTGCTGCATCTCTGTGCGAAGGTGTTTTTTGATTTCGCTAAGATTACCCCGCAATAGCAGTTTTATTTGTTGAATACTGTTATTGTAGTCATCCTCAGACTGTTTCCCCTCACAGGGTCCCAAACAGTTGCCTATCTGATACTCCAGGCAGATGGAAAATTTGCCCTGCGCGATTTTTTCGGGTGTCATCTGAAGATTACAATTCCTGGTGGGATATAGTTTTCGCGCCAGGTCCAGCACGGTATGCATTACCTTGGGGGAAGCATACGGCCCGAAATACAGCGAACCATCCCGAACAGGGTTACGCATGGCATAAATCTTGGGAAAGGGTTCGTTGGTTACCCGAATGTAGGGATAGCTTTTATCATCTTTGAGGTTGATGTTGTACCGTGGCTGAAATTCTTTAATCAGACTATTTTCCAGCAATAAAGCATCCCATTCATTTTCTACTACGGTGAAATCTATATGGGCTATTTTTCTCACTAGCACCTCGGTTTTTCGGTTGTCGTGCTGCTTGGTAAAATAACTGTTTACACGCTTTTTGAGGTTACGTGCCTTGCCCACATATATTATCACGCCATTTTCGTCGAAATACTTATAAACCCCGGGTTTCTCGGGCAAAGTTCTCAACCTTTGTTTTAACAGATCCTGCATATCCGCTGTTACAGCAATTCTATGCGATGCGACGCAACTGACTTCCCATAAAAAACAGCTGCCTGCCTGTCAAAAGTTTCTGCCCGGTCTGTGGTGGTAAAATAGCAGTTCGAACCGGTACTAAGCCGCGACTGAATTTCAGGGTGACGCTCTAAATACTGTTTCAAACTGTCTGCAACGATGCTTCCCTGGGAAAAAACCTGCATACCTTCCGGTATGTATCTCATGATTTTATCCAATAGCAGCGGGTAATGTGTGCAGGCGAGGAATATTGCATCAATATCGGCACATTGTTGCGTCAACCGATCTATATGTTGCCTTACAAAATAGTCTGCACCGGGTTTATCGTGCTCATGATTCTCCACAAGCGGTACCCACATGGGACAGGCTTCCTGGTAAACTTTTACTTCAGGAAAGAATTTTTGCAGTTCCAATATGTACGAATGAGAGGTTACCGTTCCCTCAGTTCCCAATATGCCAATACTCCCGGTGTTTGTGAACTTACCGGCTATTTCAGCAGTGGGCCTGATAACCCCAAGCACCCGTTTTGATGGGTCCATACCGGACAGATCATTTTGCTGAATACTCCGCAGGGCTCTTGCTGAGGCGGTATTACAGGCCAGAATAACCAACGGACATCCCTTATCAAAAAGCCATTTTACGGCCTGAAGGGTATATTCATAAACGGTATCGAAGGAGCGGGTACCGTAAGGAGCACGGGCATTATCACCCAGGTATAAATAATCATACCCGGGCATCGCTTTTTCCAGTTCCTTCAGTACGGTCAATCCACCGTATCCGGAATCAAAAACGCCAATCGGTGCTGCATTTAGCTCCACAACTGCAAAACAAGGTGCGGCAACCCAAATAAAAAAGTCCTGATGCAGTAATCAGGACTTTTTATATTCTTTACAATTAATTTTATTTTTGACCGGCTGGCTTACCTGCAGCAGGCTTAGGGGTAGGATTTTTTGCCAGCATGTACTTGATCACAGCCGCTGTGATATCATCAGCATCATTCAGGTTAAACAGCACCATTCCGGCAGTATTGTTCAGCACCAGCGTATATCCTTTGGATTTGGCCACTTCGCCGGAGGCCTTTTTAATCATGTCATATACTGGCTGCATTTTTTCTTTCTCTTTATCCATCAGCTGCTTTTGAGCGTCCTGCTCAGTGCGCTGGTATTCTTCTACCAGGGTCTGATAGCGCTTGGCCAGCAGTTCTTTACGAACCTGAGAAGTGGCAGGGTCTGCACTAATGGCGTCATAATTGGCCTTTGCCTTATCAATTTCACCGGCCAGTTCGGTAAGATCCTGCTGCAATTTACCTGCATATTTGTACAGTTGTTCGCGAACACTGTCAGTTTCAGGAAGCGTATCGAGCACGGTCTGCATGTTGAGATAAGCAATTTTTTGTGCGCTCGCAGCACCGATAAAAAGTGTTGCAACCGCCAGCAATGAGAGAATTTTTTTCATATAGTGTTGTTGTTATTTTCCGGAATTACCGGGTGTGGTGCCGGGGGCATCCGTAGGGATTCCCAGTTCTTCCATCACCTCAAAGGTTTTGTCGTATTTAGCGTTGGCATACATCATCAGTGCACCACCGGCTTTATCAAAGATAAAATCCAGGCCTTCTTTTTTGGCTACTTTTTGCACTGCATCATATACCTTATCCTGAACGGGTTTTACCAGTTCTTCGCGCTTTTTGAAAAGTTCTCCTGTCTGGCCAAATTTATCTTCGCGAAACTGAAAAAGTTCCTTTTCCTTACCCACAATGGCTTCTTCCCTTTTTCTCTTTTGATCCGAGGTTAACAAAACCTCTTCTGCCTTGTAATCCTTGTACATCTGATCCAGTTTTTGCTGCATATCTGCAGCATCCTGTTGCCATTTGGCGGCGAAATCATCGAGCTGTTTTTGTGCCGATTTGTATTCAGGCATTTTACCCAGAATCAGATCACTGTCAATAAAACCCGTTTTTTGGGCTGCCAATGGAGCCAATGTTAAAAACGCGAGTATGAAAAATAATGTTCTCATGTTGTATCTATTCCAAACCCTGTGCCAAAGGTAAAGGAGATGCGAAAATAAATGAATTGCAGGTACTGTACTAATGCTTCAGCAATAATTCTTCCGATTCCAGCCATCCGCTGCTTTGAAGCTTTCTGTCCATAAGCATCACCTGTAATTTCACCGTATCAGGTTTTAGCCCGTAAGGTTCTGCGGGAATTTTCACACTCAGGTCACCTTCTATCCATTTTGCCCTGCCTGTAGGCGTAATACGCGGAATGCGTTCGTGAAAATTGAGGGTATCCGGTGGGTTTGCAAGCAAATTGATGGGCTTAATCCATTGGCCGTTTACCTTCTCCCACATCCAGATCTTTAAATTATAGAATGCCCATCCGCCGTTATTAAAGGGAGGTGCAGTATCACCCGGATCCAAGCCAATGTCACCATCTCCATCGCGGTAATGCATCACCAACTCTATAAAACTGTCCTTATCAAATCCATTATTATAAATATATGCACCTTTAATTTGCAAAAAAGGCACCTCAGAGAACTTATTTTTGTCGGGCCTGCAGGCAAACAGCACCACACACGCAATGACGGATATTTTTAACAGGGTCTGGAACACAGCTGATGTCAAATTTACTACATTGGCATTAGAAATCTTCCATTACCAGCGTCAGCAAAATCCCATATTTGCCAAATGGCTGTCTGTAAACGGCAATCCGGAACCCCAACAATTAACGGATATCCCTTTTCTGCCTATCGATTTTTTTAAGCATTACCGCGTGGCCGGCTACAATCCGCCCGATGCGATAGTTTTTGAAAGCAGCGGCACAGGTCAATCCGGCACATCCAAGCATTTTTTGCAAAACCCGGAACATTACATTGGCAATTTTCGCAAATGCTTTGAACTGCAATACGGACCTGCTTCCCGTTACGCCTGGCTTTGCTTGCTGCCCGGTTACCTCGAACGTAAAAATAGCAGTTTGGTGTACATGGCCGATGATTTTGTAAAAAACGGCCTGCCCGGCAGTGATTTCTATCTGTATGATTACCCGAAACTCATTCAACAAATCGAAAAAAATGAGCAGAACGATACCCCCGGAATATTGCTGGGTGTAACCTTCGCCCTGCAAGAACTTGCCAAAATTTACTCCGGTCCACCACTAAAAAACACCATCATCATGGAAACCGGCGGTATGAAAGGTCGCGGGCCGGAACTTACACGCTCCGAATTGCATCATAACTGGTGTAAACGTTTTGGCGTGCAGGAAATTCACAGCGAATACGGCATGACCGAACTCCTGAGCCAGGCCTACAGCAAAGGAAATGGAAGATTTATTTGTCCGCCATGGATGAAAATCATGATTCGCGATATCAGCGACCCCGGTAACTGGATGGCATTTGGCAAAACCGGGTTAATATGTGTGGTAGATCTGGCCAATGTGCAAAGCTGCAGTTTCATTGCCACTCAGGATCTTGGCAAACTCCACGATGACGGCAGCTTTGAAGTACTGGGACGCCACGACCAAAGCGAAGTGCGGGGCTGCAACCTATTGGTTTCTGAAAATTAATCCTCCGTTTCGTCGGGTAGCTCTATTACCGTTTCTTTCAGTTCCTCTTTGGGGTTGAGGCCTTTTTCAAATGTAAGAATCAGTGCAGGCAGCAAGAATAAATTCGCCACCAGACCGGAAAGCAAGGTAACTGCCGTGAGCCATCCCAGGGCCTGTGTGCCTTCAAAACGGCTGAACATGAAAATCATATACCCGGCAAATAGTGCTACCATGGTATAAATCATACTCAGGCCCACTTCCATAATGGTATGACTGAGCGCTTCACGAAGCGATTTTTTGGTATGCAGTAACTCTCGCCGGAACGTGCTCATAAAATGGGTTGTTGCATCGATGGTTATACCAAATGCTATGCTGAAAACCAGTATGGTACTGGGTTTCAGGGGGATATTCAGAAAACCCATCAAACCTGCAGTAATTACCAGAGGCAAAACATTTGGGATAACCGAAATAATGATCATTTTAATGCTGGGAAACAGCAATCCCATGGTAAGACTGATAATCAGTAAACTCCACAGGGTGCTGCTTATAAGACTGTCATACAGGTATCGGTTACCTTGCAGGAATATGGCAGAAGTGCCTGTGATTTTAACCTCATATTGTTCTTCAGGGAAGATTTTACCGGCAATGGTTTTCACCTGGCTGCTGATACTATCCATGCGAATAGAGCCCACATCGGCCATTTGGTAACTGATTCGAAGTTTGGTCAATGATGTATCGATCATGCCATTCACAATGCTTTTTTTGCCTGGTACCGGGGTGGGCATACGGGTTGAAATGTCACCCAGATCGGTGGCTTTGGGCACACGGTATTGGCGCTCATCACCCCCATTGTAGGCCTGATTGGCAAAACTCACCATTTCCACCAGACTCATGGGCTTGCTGAATTCTTCATAACGGCGCAGGGATTTCTGCAGACTGGAGGCCTTATTGAGAACTTCTGCGGAGTTTGCTCCACCCTCAGTATGACAGGTAATGAGGATTTCAAAGGGCATCACCCCACGAAAATTCTGCTGAAAAAAGACCAGGTCTCTGTATATTTTGCTGGATTTGGGTACATCATCCAGGATAAAGGCCAGAGGCCTCAATCGGACGATATAAATGCTACTTAATACGGTAAAGGCAATGCTCCAGAAATAAATGGACCGCTTGCGGTTAAACGCATTAAATCTCACCCAATTGAGGAAATTATTGACATTTTTATTGTCCAGATGGGCGGTTTGCTTTTCTGTTGGAGCCGGCAGGTAACTGTACAAAACCGGAATACCGATAATGTTGATGAAGAAAATGATGTTGATGGTAATAAATGCCACCACACCAAACTGCTCCAGCATCATGGTTTTGGTAAAATAAAACGTCCCGAAGCCAACAGCAGTGGTAAAGTTGATGAGGAAAGTGGCCACCCCAATACGCGAAATAATGCGGGTGAGCGCACGCGCTTTATTGCCGTGTCTGCGGTATTCCTCATGGTATTTATTAATGAGGTAAATGGTATTTTGCACCCCAATCACCACCAGCAACGGCGGGAGGGTTCCGGTGAGCATGGTGAGTTTATAGCCAAGCAAACCTGCCACAGATAGCATGGTAACCACGCCAATGGCGATGAAAAACAGGGAAATGGCCAGGGTGCTGATGCTGCGGAAAAACCCCAGAATGAGCAAAGCTGTTACCGCAAATGCGATAATGGTAAACAACACAATTTCGCTCTTTACCTTGGTGGCAAATTCCGTACGAATGAAAGGCAGGCCGCTGTAGCGCATTTCTATGCCGTGTTTTACGCCAAATGCCTCGCAGCGCTTTTCTATATTCCGAATGAGGGTGATTCGGCCTTTGCTGTTAAGTGTGCTGTCATTCAGAGAAATCACCATCAGTGCCACATGCGCTGTATCGTTATAGAGCAATCCTTCATAGAATTTGAGGGATTTGAATTTGGCTGATACACTATCAAGCTCCTGCTGGGATTGCGGCATGCGGGCCAAAAGCGGCTGCACGGCATACATATCTGTAGTGGTGTCTATCACCAGGTTAAACACCCGTGCCGGCGACAGCAGATCCATAACACCGGCCTGCTTTTGAATATCATCACATAGTTTATAGTAATCCTGATAGAGTGGGAGGGAGAAAATGTCTTTATGCTTAAACCCGATAACCACCTTATTGCCATCTTCGCCAAAGGTTTTTTTGAAAGCCATGTAGGCATTGTACTCAGGGTCATCCTGGGGTACCAGTTTTTGCATATCATAGGCCATTTCGGCCTTGGTGGCAAAGTATCCGGCAGCCCCGGCAAATGCGAGGATGAGTATAACAAAAAAATTGCGGTTTTTAAGAATATAGGTTGCTATGCGATCCCACATAAAGGTGCAAAAATAGGGCTAACAGTTCAAATCGCACCCATTTCACCCATTGGATACATTTATCCCTTTAACAAAAGTCGGTTTTCAACATTACTCCTAAGATTAACTGTATAAAGACTGTAACATTAGTGCAATATTTTATTTATAGATTTTAAATGTAAATTTTATTAACTATTTTTACATGTAGCTTATAAATCAAAAATAAGTAATATGAGGCCACCCTTTTTAGTACTCGCACTCATTGCCAACACTTGCCTGATGGCCCAAACCGCCCGTGATATTGACCTGGAAGTCACTTTCATTAAACCCGATACGAACGAAATTATTTATGTGCCCACCCAGTACCCATTACAATTCAGGGTAAAAAATAACGGACCTGATGCGTTAAAGCCCGGCGATATCTTTAGGTTTTATACCTGGAACACCGATACCGGAACGAGGGGAGCTTTTAAATATACCCTTACTGCCAATTATTTACCCGGTGAATCTTTTACCGTGAACCACAATATACCCATAAACGCAGAGTTTGATGCTGATTTTTATGGAATTGGATTATCCTGTCTTGTTTATAATTTAAGTGCAGATAGCATTAAAGTGGAATTTGCCCCGAAAGTATACAACAACCGACCAGACATTGTCGTTAAAATCAGAAGAAACAATATTTCTGCAAGACCTCAAGCACAGGCCCCCGATAACGGTTTTTTCTACCCCAATCCGGCAGCAGATGTATTGCATTTAAAACAAAATTACTCTGACATCAGCATCTACAACACCACAGGTCAAAAAGTATTGGCAATTCCCAAACCTACGGCAACACTGAATATTTCCACACTACCGCCGGGCGTGTATTTTATGGAAGGAATAACGCAAGACGGCATTATCAAAAGGCAGGGTGTATTTATTAAATCATGAAAAACATTACAACGTTTCTATTAATCACATTATGCGTAGGCACTGCATTCGGCCAGCGAAAAATCGATTTAACTACCCGTGTGCTTGAACCCAAAGCGTATGATACCCTGGTTTCCCCGGCAGACTATTCCGGTAAATATGCTGTGATTAACCTTGGCCCCGACACCATCAGATACAATGACGGATACACGCTGAAAATTGCTTTTGGAAATATGGTTTTTCCACCCCTAAGCGGAAATTTTGGAAGAGATGTTCCACCGGGAGACAGCATAATTGCGAAAAACAACCTGCCTTGCCGCTTTGACGCCACCAACTACCGAACAGAGATATGCGCGGAGATTTACAGAATATACTGGGTAAACAAAAAAGATTCCATCATTAAAGAAACTTCCGAAATGAGGAAAAACAACGAAACCTGTATTCCCATGGTGCATATATCCTACCTGAATACAGCATCACCCAAAAACACAATGCGTTTCTATCCCAATCCGGCCACAGACAAATTAATGGGTGACTACATACAGACCGGAAATACCGTTTGTCTGTATGATATGCAAGGTAAAAAAATATGCAGCAGCCGTTTACAAACCGATGCATTTGACCTGCAAGCCATTGCCACGGGCATGTATTGGCTGGAAGTAACCACTGTTAGCGGGGTTAAGCACACGGCAAGAATTAGTAAACTTTAATATTTTTTACAATTTTCGCTACAATATTCTCCATGTAATTAACCCTTGTAATCTCTGCTATCCATTTGAGCAATAACCATAAAAAAAGCCGCCATAAGGCGGCTTTTCAATGTTCGTTTTAAAAAACCTTACTCTGCAACTACCTCTACAGTAATAGCAGCGGTGATATCTTTAAACAGGTTGATATCGGCAGTGTAGGTTCCCAGGTTTTTGATGTCGTCAACCGCAATTTTACGGCGATCTACGTCATAACCCTGTTCTTTCAGTGCGTTGGCAATCTGAAGACCTGTAACTGATCCGAAGATCTTACCGGAAGCGCCGGCTTTGGTTTTCACGGTAACAGAAGCGCCATTCAATTTGGCAGAGATTTGCTCGGCATCTTTGCGCAGCTTTTCTACTTTAAATGCGCGCTGACGGATGTCTTCGGCCAGCATTTTCATCGCGCCGTCGGTAGCCAGTTTGGCCATTCCTTTGGGGATGAGGTAATTGCGTCCGTAGCCGTCTTTTACTACTACCACATCGTCTTTGTGGCCCAGGTTTTTCACGTCTTGTGTCAGGATGATTTTCATGATTTTCTCCTCCTTCTTATTTTAGGCCGTCAGCCACGAAAGGCAACAGAGACAAGTGTCTTGCGCGCTTAATAGCTACGGAAATTTTACGTTGAAACTTGAGTGAAGTACCGGTGATGCGGCGGGGAAGAATTTTTCCCTGCTCATTCACAAACTTCAGCAGAAAGTCTTTGTCTTTGTAGTCGATGTAGCGGATACCGTGCTTCTTGAAGCGGCAGTATTTTTTCTTCTGCAACACCTGGGGTGTCTGGTTGAAGATAAAGTTTACTTCTTTGCTCATGATGCGGCCTCCTCTACAGCTACAGTTTTAGGTTGGTTGAATTCACCTTTGCGCTTCCTGTCGTTGTAATCAACACCCCACTTGTCCAGTCTCACGGTGAGGTAGCGCATGATGCGCTCGTCACGGCGGAATGCCAGTTCGAAGGTTTTGATGAACTCAGGATTGGCTTTGAATTCAAACAAATGATAAAATCCCGTGCCTTTTTTGTCGATGGGATAGGCTAATTTGGTCAGGCCCCAGTTTTCTTCGTGGACCATCTCCCCACCGTTACCTGTGATCAGCTCTCTGTAGCCTTTAACAGCATCTTTCATCTGTTGTTCAGAGAGCACGGGTGTTAAAATGATCACGGTTTCATACTGATTGTGGTTCATTGTAAAAGTGCTTTTTTAGGGGGTGCAAAAATAGGGGAAATACTTGATATTTCAAAGGAAAATCGGAATATTCGATTAGGGAACCGGATCATATCCGCTTCCACCCCAGGGATGACAACGTCCGATTCGTTTAGCCGTGAGTTTAAATCCCTTAAAAAAACCATGTTTCTTAAACGCCTGCACCCCGTATTCACTGCAGGATGGCTCATAACGACAGCTTTTGGGGAATAGCGGGCTAAGCACATACTGGTATATCCGAATAAAAAAAATGGCCACCCTACGCATGATTTATTTTCCTCTCCATTTTTTGAATGCACAGCAAAAACGCGGATTTGATCACCTGAAAAGTCAGAAGTTCCTGCCCGGTGTAAATCAACGCCATGGTCAGTTGACGGTCTTGAGGAATGTCTAATGCTTGCAGTTGCTGCTGATTCAGCCGGTAAACTTCGCGCATGAGGCGTTTAATGCGATTGCGCTGTGTGGCCTTTTTAAATCTTCTTTTGCTTACGCTGAATAGCACCAAAACCTCGGCATCACCTGCTTGTCTGTTAATAAACTGATAATTGATGCGAAGCGGGTAGCTGCTAACAAAAAAACCGGGCTGAAATAACCCGGTAATGGCTTTTTGACTGCGCAGAATTTTATTTCTGGGCAGTTTGTATCGTTGCAGCGGCGTTGGAGGTGTCAATCTGCACCGTCCTTTCGATCATTAACCCTTGTGGCCTCTTTCGTCGGAGGTAGTGAGTTTGTGACGGCCCCTGGCGCGGCGCGCAGCCAGTACGCGTTGGCCGTTTGCTGAGCTCATGCGCTTGCGGAATCCGTGACGGTTTCTGCGCTTGGTTTTCGAAGGTTGGTAGGTACGCTTGGTCATGTCAATCCTTGATTGGGGGTGCAAATCTATAAAATCTTCGGAACTTTTGCAAGTAAATTCCTCAATTTACCACAGGATTTCATTTTGAGCCAATATTCTTTAGCTATTGTTCGTTATCCAAAAGAAGCCCATTCTGTTAAATCAACATTTAAAATCATGCATTATGAACATCATCGCCATTGTATTGCTGGTCAACACCTCAGCCCACCCGACACCGGAAATTCTCAAGCCCGGCATTTACACGCAAAAAACTTCCAAAAAAAGTTTGAATGTGCTGAAATTATATCCCGACCATACCTATAATTTTTGTCGTTACAAACCCAACCGCATTCAGCGCGACACAGGTATTTTCAAAGGTCACAAAAAAATCAGGTTCATTTCCACCGAAAAAAAGCATGGATTCAATCCGCTTACCCAAAAGTCAGTGTTCAAAGGCAAAAAGGGAATCTACCTCAAACCCTTGAAAGGCATAATAGGCGGTTCTCCTGACTACTTTACCGTCCAAAATGATGATTTTGATAAACCCTGGAACTTCAATCCTTTAACCCAAAAAACTGAGGAGAGTGCCGTTAATACGCAAATCAAATCCGAAAAAAAACCTGAAAATCCCGATGCAATAGAGAACGCCAAAAGGTACTTCATCCATACTGCACAACATTACGCACCGGGTTATCAGACCATCTTGCAAGATAATTACTGTGGACCGGGACAATATACTACCTATATCAACGGTCAATTGGTGCCATGGAATAAGGACACCAGCGAGGAGGCGCTTTTTGACGATTTGAATACGGTCATACACGAATCGGTGCACAAGTTCAATCATGATCGCTATCTGATTATTCCGGGAATCGTTATACCGGTGAATGAAACAGAAATCTGCAAGTCAGAGGAGTTCAGCCGGTATATCACCAAAGATTTGGCATCACAAATATTTCGCTACAACACCTATGTATCCAAAGGATCAAGCGTATCCGCCAATTTGAGTGGTATTTACGGAATCATGGACGAATTCTCGGCCTACATGAACGGCACCAGGGCTTGTCTGCTAACTACAAAAAAGCTAATTAATGAAGGAAAACCTCTGCAGGCCGAAATGCAGATGAAGGAAACCGGAAAAACCTATTTCGCCTGGTATGAATTCCGGCTCTTTACCGCATGGTATTTACATTATACCCATCAGAACCGCCGTGAAATCTATAACAAAATCATGGAAAACAACAATCTCAGACTGGCGTTTACACTGATTGACGATGAATTTAAAAAAGTTAACCTGGAGGCGCAACAAATTTGCATTAACAACCAATGTGATGTTTGGCAAAACTTTGTAAGCCAATACGATAAATACGTATTACCATGCAAAAAAGCGCTGCTAACAGAAGAAAAATGGCTGACGGATTTTAAATTGCAGGGTGCAAACACCTACAACTACCGTGATTATCTGACACCTTCCGTGGCCAGTGCTAACTAACTGAACTGCCCGTCTTAACGGCCTCCGCCGGCGATACAAACACAAGCTTTCCATCCGCATCTTCTGCCATCAGAATCATTCCCTGGCTTTCGATTCCACGCATTTTTCTCGGAGCCAGATTGGCCAGAAAAAGCACCTGTTTACCCACAATGGCTTCGGGCATAAAATGCTGGGCGATACCGCTCACCACAGTGCGCTCCTCCGCGCCCACACTGAGGGTCAGCTTCAGCAATTTATCTGCCTTTTCCACTTTTTCAGCGGTTATAATCTGAGCGATGCGCAAATCCAGTTTCGCAAAGTCATCATACGTAATCTCCTGCTTCGTAGCCGATTCTTCCTGTGCGGGTGCGGTGATGTTATTTTCCATTGATTTATCCTGCAGTTTTTGCCATTGAACGGCTATCTGTTCGTCTTCGATTTTGGTGAAAAGCAGACCGGGCTCACCCAGCGGATGCCCTTCCGAAAATGGTTTCAGCAATTTACCCTCATTCCAGAATTCCCTAACCATAAACTCCAGGGGCAATAGGTTTAGCTGAGCGCAAAGTTTTTCGTGGGTATGAGGCAAATACGGTTCACAGGCAATGGCTATGTTGGCCAGTATTTCCAGCGCAAAGGCCATGGCCGTCGCCGTAGCTTCCGGATCGGTTTTTTGTAGTTTCCAGGGCTCGGTTTCTGCTAAAAACTTATTGCCGGCACGCGCCATGTTCATGAGCGCACCAAGTCCATCCCTAAAACGGTATTCTTCGGTGGCCAGGCACAACTCTTTTTGCAAGTCGGAAAGCTCCTTTCGCACCTGCCCAATCTGTTGGGCAAAGTGGGCCGCTGAGAACGCAGGAGCTTTACCCTCATAATATTTTTGGTTCAGTACAGCGACTCTATTGGCAAAATTGCCCAAAATGGCCACCAGTTCGTTATTTACCCTTGCCTGATAGTCCTTCCAGGTAAATTCACTGTCCTTGGTCTCGGGGGCAATGCTGCAAAGTACATAGCGCAATTCGTCCTGCTTGCCGGGCAATTCCTGCAGATACTCATCCAGCCATACGGCCCAGTTGCGACTGGTACTGATTTTCTTCCCTTCCAGGTTTAAAAATTCATTGGCGGGCACGTCCTGCGGAATCACATATCCATCGCCACGAAGGTGCAACATGGCAGGAAAAATGATGCAGTGAAAAACAATATTGTCTTTGCCAATAAAATGGACCAGCCGGGTGTCGCCTTTCCACCATTCCTGCCAGTCATTCGGGCGCAGTTCGCGGGTGGCACTGATGTAGCCGATGGGAGCTTCAAACCACACATACAACACCTTACCTGCCAGATCGGCGGCTTCATGACCGGGCAAATCAGGGAGGGTTACCCCCCAGTCCAGATCCCGGGTCATGGCGCGGGGTTTGAGGCCCTCATTAAGCCAGCTTTTGCACTGCCCGAGCACATTCGATTTCCAATGGGTATTGCCCGCGATATAATCATTCAGAAATGCACTTTGCAGCGCATCCAAGGGCAAAAACCAGTTGCGGGTAGGCCTGAGTATGGGCGGGGCACCGCTGAGGGCGCTTTTGGGGTTTTTCAGTTCAGAAGGACTTAGCGTACTGCCGCATTGTTCGCACTGATCACCGTAGGCGTTTTCGTTTGCGCAAACGGGGCAAGTACCCACGATGTAGCGGTCTGCAAGGAACTGCTTTGCTTCCGGGTCATAATATTGTTCGGTTACTTCTTCCGTAAAAACATTTTTGGCATATAAATCGGCAAAAAACTCGCGCGCTGTTTGCTTGTGTATTTCATTGCTGGTGCGGCTATAGATATCAAAGCTGATACCAAAATCCTTGAAACTTTTACCAATGATATTATGGTAGCGGTCCACCACTTCCTGGGGTGTTATTCCTTCTTTACGAGCCCTGAGGGTGATCGGCACCCCGTGTTCATCGCTACCACAGATAAAAATCACATCGCGGCCACAGTTTCTGAGGTAACGCACATAAATATCTGCCGGAAGGTATACTCCGGCCACATGGCCAATGTGAACGGGCCCGTTGGCATAAGGCAAAGCAGCAGTAACAGTGGTGCGTTTCATAGAGAGTGCAAAGTTATATCCGGAGCAGTGCAGTAAAATTACGATTTTTGCACGGTGTCCAATGGACTGTTATTCCCCTACAATCGGGTGGCCCGCTTCATCGAAAAATTCAAGTCTGGACAATCCGTAATTCGGGGCCGCTTCCAGCTTCAGCCAACGTTTGTGCTTGAACCACCATTGTAGGCGAATGCTGATGATTCCCTGTTTAATATAATTGATAACCAGCGGGTGGGCTTTTAATTTCAGATGCTTGTGGTTCATGTTATCCCACAGATAAGCCACTGTGTTTTCCAAACGGTTAAGCAATTGCACGCTGCTCTCCATCCGGCCGGTTCCGTTACAGGAAGGACAAACTTCGTTAGTCACAATTTCCATGGCCGGTCTAACCCTTTCGCGAGTAATCTGCACAAGTCCGAACTTACTCATGGGCAGTATGGTATGTTTGGCACGGTCTGTTTTCATGGCCGTGCGCAGCGCAGAATGCAGTTCGTTGCGCTTTTTGGGGTCCTTCATGTCGATGAAATCGATCACAATAATCCCCCCCATATCCCTTAACCTAATTTGACGTGCCACCTCATCCACGGCCTCCAGATTCACCTTTAATACGTTCTCGTCGCGGTTTTGCGGATCAAAGCTGGTATTCCCGCTATTCACATCAATCACATGCAATGCCTCTGTGTGTTCAATAACCAGATAGGCGCCACCACTGAAAGTAACACTTTTTCCGAAAGAACTTTTGATGGCACGGTTTATCTGAAACTGATCAAAAATGTGGTTTTTGCCTTGATGAAGCTTGAGGATTTTCTCACTGCCGGGAGATATACGCTGCAGATAGGTTTTGAGGTCCTGAAGTAAGGACTGATCATCCACCGCAATCTGGGTAAATGAATCATTCAGTATATCGCGAAGCAGGGTGAACAATCGGTTACCCTCTCCCAGCACCAAATCAGTAATTTTGGCCTGTTTAAGGTTGTTTTTCAGTTCATCCCATTTTTTGATTAACCCCCTTAGGTCGCGGTCAAGTTCTTCAATTTCGATGCCTTCACTAACCGTTCGGATAATAACACCAAAATTTTCCGTTTTCAGGGAAGCGGCCAGATCGCGAAGGCGTTTTTTCTCGGAAGGGCTACCGATTTTTTTGCTGATTGATATGTTATTGGAGAAAGGAACCAGCACAAAATAGCGGCCTGCCAGACTAATATCGCAGGTGACTTTGGGGCCTTTGGTAGACATGGGCTCTTTAAGCACCTGCACCAAAATTCGGTCACCCACTTTTAATACCTGCCCTATTTTACCGGTTTTGACCGTTTGGGGCTCAAGCGTGAACCGCTCCAAATCCGCCTGCTGCATGTTGCCATGCTGAACCAGATGGGTAAACTTTTTTACCGAAAGCACATTGGGCCCCAGGTCAAAATAGGTTAGAAATGCATCCCTTTCCGCACCTACATCTACAAAGGCGGCATTCAGGGTTGGAGAAATTTTCTTGACCTTTGCCAGATAAAAATTACCGACCTGAAACGAGGAACCCGAAGATTCCTTATGAAACTCGATAAGTTTTTTTCCGCTGATTAAGGCTATTTCAATCCCTGACGAATTTTTGTGAATGACTAATTCGTTTGACAAGGGTGGGGTTTACCTTAGTTCGGATAATTATTTCTTTTTGTGTCTGTTTTTGCGAAGGCGCTTCTTACGCTTGTGAGTCGCAATTTTATGACGTTTTCTTTTTTTACCGCTTGGCATATCTACTTAGTTTTATTACTGTTTTGTACTTTAACCGCCAGATTCAGGTAAACCTTGGCATTGACGGAATCCCCCATGAACCCGTAGATGTCACTTGCCTGGAAGTACCACGCAGGGTTTTGGGGTTGCAAAGATATTAATTTTTGGCATTCCTCAGCAGCTTTTTTCCACTGGGCTGATTTTCTGAGCAAATTCAGGCGTAGAAAACGGGTTTCCAGATTATTGCTATCCAGGGCTATGGTTTCCCTGAGGGTACCTAAAAACTTCATCGGCTGATTCTCATATTCGCTTTGGAACACAATGAGTGCATTACGTGCAGGAATGTTATTGGGACTGGATTTCAGCACAGTATCCAGCAGCCGTTTGCCTTGTTGAAAAAGATAAGCCGCCACTACGGGATTATCCAAACTTTCCGATGCAGCAAAAATCAGGGTACGCGCAGCCGTTGTCAAATTATCCTCACCACCTTGTTTTTCGGCCAATAAACTTTGCAAATAACTTACCAGAGGTGCATTCGAGGTTTCATTTGCCCATTTCAGTGCCTTTTGCAATGTATCCTGAGATGTTTCAGACAGGGGCATAAACAGCAGCTTTCCCATCCATTCCGGCGGACGTGATTGAGTAAAAAGCGCATTGAAAAAATCTTCTTTTCCAATGGGTTCCTGTGGCAAGGTTTGTGCGCCTGCCGGGGCGTCTTTAGCCGAAGGCAACGTACCGGAAGATGTCTTGTATTTTGGCAAATACAGCAAGGCAAATATTACTGCCAATAAGACAAAAGGCCACAGGGCGCGGGGTTTCATTTCCACGCAGCAAAAATAACCCTCAGGTTTCTATTTATGGCAATTACTTGCCGGAAACCCTTTTGGATAGCTCCTTGCTCTCCTTAACCTGGCCGGCAAATTCTTTGGCAGGCTTGAATCTGGCAACATAATGTGCCGGTACCACCAAACTGGTATTTCGCTTTATATTGCGGGCCACTTTGGTTTTACGAAGTTTCAATTCAAAAGTTCCAAATCCTCTCAGATAGATGTTGTTTCCACCAACCATAGCGTTCTTCACAACCACAAATAAATTGTCGATGGTATCAGCAATGGCCGTCTTCTCAAGTCCTGTGCGGACTGCAATCTCATTCACGATTTCTGATTTTGTCATTTCTTATTTTATGTTGGGGGGAAATTTGTTTGAGCAAATAAAAACCATAACCAAACAAAATTTCACATAAATATGACAAGAATGGAATGTAGACTCTTGGTATGGTATGAAAAAAACGCCAGAAAACTACCCTGGAGAGAGACCTTAAACCCTTATCATATATGGGTTTCAGAGATAATATTACAACAAACAAGGGTTGCACAGGGCTTGCCATTTTATTACAATTTCATTACAAACTTTCCTACCATAAAATCGTTAGCCGAGGCGCCCGAAGACGCTGTTTTGAAGGTTTGGCAGGGTTTGGGCTATTACAGCCGTGCCAGAAACATGATGAAAACCGCCCAAATAATCATGCGCAAACATCAGGGGCGATTTCCCTCCAACATTGCAGAATTAAGACTTTTACCGGGTATTGGGAACTACACAGCCGCTGCCATTGGCAGTTTTGCCTTTAACATTAAAATGCCGGCTGTGGATGGCAACGTGAGGAGGGTTGCTGCCAGGTTTTTTGGATTAGATGACCCGATTGGGACGCAAAAGTCTGATCAATTAATTGAAAGTTTGTTGCTGGATGAAATGAGAGATTGCCCACCGGCACTTTTCAATCAGGCCATGATAGAACTGGGAGCGCTGGTATGCAAACCCACCTCCCCTTCTTGTGCTGAATGTCCGCTTAAGGAAAATTGCATTGCATTTTCCGAGAATCTGCAGGAAATGTTACCTGTGAAGATTGCCAAAAAAGCACCAAAACCGATATATATGGACTATCTGTTCATTGAAAGCGAAAATCATACCTGGATTGAAAAACGACCCGATAATGGCATCTGGAAAGGCCTTTACGAATTCCCTAATACGATCAGTAACGGCAACAAACTACAACCAAACCCTTTCCATGAATGGTTTGCAAATTCAGCTGAGACTATTATGCATGAACCCAGAACTTTCAAACATCAGCTCACCCACCAAACTATTTTTGCTACACTTTGGCAATTCTCATGCAAAGAAGCTAATATTGTAGAAGAGAAATTGAAGAACAAAATAAAAATAAGCGTTTCGGAAATTTATCAATTTCCGGTTCATAAGCTGATGTATCGATTTTTGACAGAGGTAAATTAATTTTATAATATGATTAACAAGGTAATTTTATTAGGTAGACTGGGTAAAGATCCTGTGGTAAGGCATCTTGACAATGGACGTGTGGTGGCTAATATTACGCTCGCCACCAATGACTATTACACGAAAGATGGTCAAAAAATGGAAAACACGGAATGGCACAATCTTGAATTATGGGACAACCATGCCCGTCTTGCTGAAAATTATTTAAGAAAAGGAAATATTATATACGTTGAAGGTAAAATCAGGACAGATAAATACACGGATGCCGAAGGGGTAGAAAAACAAATAAAAAAGATACGCGTATTGCAAATGCAGACCATGGGCGGACTAAATAAGAACGAGGACGAAGAATCCAACACAAGAAACATGGTAAGTGAGCAGGAAACCGGTTTCAAAGAATCGGAAAATCGCAGTGCGGGTTTGCCTGAAGGCCCGGAGTACAAAGATGATTTACCTTTTTAAACCGAAAAAAGCAATAGATGGATGACCCCGGCCCTGCTGTCATGAGCGTTTTAACCGGAATTCTGCGACCGGTAGACAATGCAGAAATACCGGGCCTTATTGGCCTTGTATTGGTTATGCTGGCCTGTTTGCTTGTTACTGCCATTTGCGCTGCATCAGAAAATGCCTTTTTCAGTCATCGTGAAAGCGACCTTGAAGATTTGCGCACTTCAAAACAACAATCGGCGAAAAACATCCTTCATTTGCTGGCCTATCCAAAGCATCTGCTAGCCACCATTCTGGTGCTAAATAGCTTGGGAATGGTTGCTTTTGTAGTGGTTTCAACCCTTTTTAACGAAACCATCTTTGACTTAGAAAACAAACCCTTGCTGAGATTTTTGATTGATGCTATCCTCGTTACCCTGATCATATTAATTTTTGCCGAGTTAATGCCCAAGGTTTATGCTACCCAGCACTACAGGCGCTCTGCCAATTTCCTCAGTTATCCCATGCGTGCCTTCATGTTTTTATTGTGGCCTTTCACCGGATTATTGGTAAAAATGAGCGGACTCATTGAGAAAAAAATCAAACAGCGAACGCCGGAATTAACCCCACAGGAATTAAGTCACGCCATTGACATGGCCTCTGATCCCGATGATGCTCAGCAGGAAAAAGACATTTTAAAAGGCATTGTTAACATCGCACAGATACAGGTAAGGCAAATCATGAAGCCCAGAATGGATATGGTGGGTATTGATGCAGATACCACATTCCATAAACTCATTGATATTATCAGGGAAATGCGTTTCAGCCGAATGCCGGTTTATCAGGAAAATCTGGACAATATCATCGGTATACTCAATATAAAGCACCTGTTGCCACACTTGAATGAAGCGGATGACTTTGATTGGAAAAAATTAATGTCTCAGCCATTTTTTGTTCCGGAAAATAAAATGATTGATGATTTACTTCACGAATTCAGACATAACAGAAATCACCTGGCAGTGGTGGTTGATGAATTCGGTGGTACCTGCGGCATAGTAACCCTGGAAGACATCCTGGAAGAGGTGTTTGGTGAGTTGAATGACGAATTTGATGACATTCAGGAGCAATACAGCCGCCTGGATGACAATACATTCCTGTTTGAAGGGAAAATACCCCTGGTAGACTTCCTGAGAATCACCAAACTCCCCATCCACTTTTTTGATGACGCCGGGGATGAAATGGAAACGCTGGGGGGCTTTGTTACAGAGCTTTCCGGCAAAATCCCCAAACGGGGTGAAACCTTTTACTACAAGAATCTCCAAATTGTAATAGATTCTGCTGATTTACGAAAAATCAACCGTATAAAAATCACCATCCATGAAGATACTGACAGCTAGTGCAATAGTATTGACCTTAACGCTGGCTGCATGCGGAGGATCTGATGCTTATGTGCCAAAACCCAGGGCTTTCCCTAAAATGTTGCTACCCGAAATGAGCTACCGAAAATTCGATTCAGCGGGTATCCCCTACGCGTTTGAAATGCCCGCGTATTCGGCCATGGAAAAAGACACCCTGAACGTATATACCCGGCAACCAAACTGGTTCAACCTCAATTTTAAGCCCTTTAACGCCACCTTGCATATTACCTATTATCGTTTTCAGAGCCCCCGTGAATTTGATTCTCTGGTAGACGATACGCGAAAACTGGTAAATAAGCACATACAGCGGGCTGAAGACATTATAGAGGAACCGTTCATATCCTCGCCTACAGTGAAAGGCATAATGTTCGATATTGAAGGCAATACCGCCACCAATTTAAACTTTTACATTACAGACAGTATGCAACACTTTTTAAGAGGCGCATTATACTTTAATAGTCAGGCATCCGCAGACTCAACAGCCCCTGTTTTTGAGCGAATGAGAAAAGATGTTGGGCATTTGATTCAAACTTTTAGGTGGAAATAGCATATTGGTACTGAATTTGAACACAAATTGAAATGAGAGTTGCATTTTTATTGATATTGACATTCATGGGCTCCTGCGCCACTGCCCAGAAAGGCAACCGCAAAAAAGCTGAAACTGAGTTTATAAGTGCATTTAAAGCATATTCCGAAGGCAATAAACCTGCGGCTATGCAGTTTATTAAAAAAGCACTGAAAGCAGATATTACCTTTGGTAATGCATGGTCTTTGCAGGCCGAAATTGCTGAAAAATCCAACGACACAGCCCTTGCACGCACCTCATACGAAGCATGTATCAAATATGAACCGCGCTTTCAGAACCATTATTATTACTACGCAAAATATTGCTTCAGGCACGGACAATACGAAAAAGCAATTGATTTACTTGCCAAATTCAACAATGCTCCCAATGAATCCGGATTTGACCCTGCCAAGGATAAAGCTTCAGCCACCATTAAAACACAGGCGGATAAACTGGGAGAAAGTTGTCGACTGGCCATGGAAGACCAACAGAAAATTGAAGACCTTGAAATTCGCAACCTCGGCCCCGGGGTAAATTCAGCTAATTATGAATACTGGCCCGGAATGACCGTGGATGGTGAAACCCTTATCTTCACCCGGCTGGTTAATGGTCAGGAAGACTTTTATGTCAGCTCCAGATTGCAGGATTCATGGATTAATGCACGTCCGTTGCCGGGAAACATCAATACCAGCAATAATGAGGGCTACACATCCGTAAGTGCCGATGGTCGTTACATTTTTTTCTCGGTTTGCAACCAGGATGGATATGGCAGCTGCGACATTTTCTACAGTTTTCTAAAGGGAAACGCATGGAGCCGAAGGATGAACCTAGGCGAACGTATCAATTCTGCTGCCTGGGATGCACAGCCCGCCATCAGTGCCGACGGCAAAACCCTTATATTTTCGAGCGCCCGACCGGGGGGCATGGGTGGCAAAGATCTTTGGATCAGCCGATGGAAAAACGGAAGCTGGACTATTCCCGAAAATCCGGGTAAAACCATCAACACTGCCGATGACGAAGAGGCCCCCTATCTGCACTACGATGGGAAAACCCTGTATTTCTCCAGTTCAGGGCACACCGGCTATGGGCAACATGATATTTTCAGAAGCCAGATGCTGGGTGGCGGTGAGTGGACCAACCCCGAAAATATGGGACGAGGAATTAATTCCGATGCGGATGAAGCCGGTTTCTATGTTGATTTTAAGGGGGAACGGGCATACATTGCCAGCTCAAGGGAAGGTGGCTTTGGAGGACTTGATATTTACAGTCTTAAACTTAGTAAAGATAAGAAACCCAATCCTGTTACTTATGTGAAAGGAACCATACTCGATTTCGATACCAAAAACGAAATTTCCGGCCGTATAGAACTGATAAACCTGGGTAACGGAAAGTCGGTTCTTTCAGATTCCTCCACCCGTTTTTTCACTACCCTGGAACCTCACGGCATGTATGGCCTGAATGTATACAGGAACGGATATCTTTTCTATTCAGCCAATTTCCAGCCCACCCTATCTACCCTGGATTCGCCGTTTTTGGTTACAGCGCTTCTAAAACCAATAAAAATTGATCAAAGTGTGGTTTTGAACAACATATTCTTTGAAACAGATAAATTTGATCTGAGACCGGAAAGTTACCCGGAGCTTCAAAAATTATATACGCTGCTTAAAAACAACCCCGACGTGCTGGTGGAGATTTCAGGTCATACTGACAATCAGGGTTCTGAAGCCCACAACACCCTCCTGAGCGACAAACGGGCAAAATCAGTAAAAGAATATCTGGTAAAAGCGGGCATTCCTGCTAATTCCATTAAAACTGCGGGTTATGCGGCTTTGAAACCTATCGGAGATAATAACACAGCATTTGGAAGAGCACAGAACCGCCGGATAGAAATGAAAATTATAGGTTTAATTAAACAATAAAATATGTCTAAACACTTAACACCCGAACAGGAACGCCGCATAAAACGCGCCTTCTCCAACAAACGATGGCCCGAAGTGGCGAGCACCATGAGCTGGAGTATTTTTAAAATCATGGCGGAATTTGTAGATGGTTATCAGGCGCTGGCCAGGATTGGACCCTGTGTTTCCATATTTGGATCGGCCAGAACCCAAAAAGACCACCCCCACTATAAACTTGCAGAAGAGATTGCTCAGAAACTATCAGAGGCAGGGCTGGGTATCATTACCGGCGGTGGCCCCGGAATTATGGAAGCTGCCAATAAAGGCGCCAAAGCCGGTGGTGGCCCCAGTGTGGGACTGAACATAAATCTTCCTTTTGAGCAGGACCCAAACCCCTACCAAGACCGCGACAAAGAACTCAACTTTGATTACTTTTTTGTTCGCAAGGTCATGTTTGTGAAATACGCACAGGGATTTGTGGTGCTACCGGGCGGATTTGGAACCCTCGATGAGCTGTTTGAGGCCTTAACCCTGGTGCAAACCGATAAAAGAGCCCAATTCCCGATTGTGCTGGTAGATAAAACATTCTGGGCGCCCATGATGGATTTCATCCACAATTCATTGTTAAAGGAATACGAATACATCAGTCCGGGAGATCTGGGACTTTTCAAGCTGGTGGATACGTCTGACGAAGCGGTTTCTGAAATCCTTGATTTTTACAGCAAATATTCGCTGAAACCCAACTTCTGATAACCTTCAGTCTTTACCGTGCTCTTCCCGGCCTTTCATTTTGCCGGATTTCACGGCTTTCTCTAATTCCACATCTTCCGGATCCGGAATAATTTCTCCGGACAGTCCATCTAGGTTGGGTTGTCCGGCATTCACCCAGGCAGTATACCAGAATGAGGCCACCGAGAATATTGCCTGTCTCATCCTTCGCTCAACCATATTGCCCATCATTTGATGATAATCATTGCAAAATGGTACGGAGTAGACCTCCAAGGTTTGGGTGCCCCTTGCTTCAAAACTGTACTTATTTTCAGGATGGTTGGTGGTGGCCATGCGCTCTAATTTCAGCACAGAATCTACCAGCATGTAACTTCTGCCCATGGTTCCCCAAATAAAATCGGAGGGTTTATACAGATATACTGCGGAACCTGTAAGCAAATCAAATGAATCTACAAACAGCTGTGGTATGCGGCTTTCCCATAAGGCATGAATCCCTTCCTGCCCGGTGAGCTGCCCATTGTAATTGCGGCTGCTGTGCAAGGGCACATGCGCATCCCCGATGTAATGTCCGATATCGGCACTTAACTTCAGTATTTTCTGCAAATTCTTTTCTTCAAAAGCTTTGGTGAGCCGGCTAAGCATAGCCAGACAATGCCAGGGCACGATTCCATGACTGAGGAGCGTATCTTCCGAATATTTCTCTACGGCTTCATGCCAGCGATGGGGAATGGTGTCCAGCGGGGCTGCTTTTTCATAACGGTCGCAATCCAGATAGTGTCGGCATGCCTCATCTGCCATCATGTATCTGCGGCTGTCAGGATCTACACTGTGCTGGGTAATGTATTCGATATGCTGTTTATAGAAGCCAAACATTTGCGGGGGTAAGGCAAACACCGCTCTGTTATTGATAAGCCGATGACCTAAAAACCCCCATGCGGATGCTTTTGTGCTCATCAACAGGACGCTCAAAAAAAGGAAAGTTTTTATGGTTCTCATTTTAGAGCAATATACGAAAAAAAAATGAAAAATCAAAGTAAATTCAGCTGGGGTTCATCTCCGGAACCGGGGGAATTTTCCATTGAATCAGCTGACAAAGTATTCTGAACCGGTGTGGGTGGTGCTTCCCCAATTCTCGGGCTTTCCAGCACCACTTTCTTCACTTTATCGGCGGTCAGCTTTTGTCCAAGGGTTTTCCATCCTCGCACATCCATAAAAGTATCCATCTGCATTGTCAACTCCTCTTTCTCCCCCTTTTTATTCTCGGTGGTTACTTTCACCAATGCTTGCTGCACAGTACTTGCACAAAGCATCTGAGAACCCTTTTCTTCAGAAATAAAGGGAAACTTTTTGCTGAGGGTGGTCGTTTCAATCAGGAAGCGTTTAACAAAATAATTTTTTGTTTTACCATCCACATAAACAGTACTGATAACCTGTGACGAATAGAATTTCTGAATCAGGTAAACCTGTTCAGGTTCGTATCGGTTGATGAGTTCGTAGTTGGTGAGTTCATAGTTACCGTCTTTGTAAATCACCAGCACACGATCTTCACCGTCAAACTCTCCCAAAAATTGACCTCTGGCTTCACCGCTGAGACGGCCGGTCATTTCATCAAACCATATTTTCACTCCGCCCAGGGTGCTGACTCCCTTTTCCTTCAAATCTACACGTCGAATGGGATAGCGGGTGAGCAAATTACCCTGTGCTGTTTTGCCTTTGATGGACAGCTGTGAAAAATCATAGTCAAACTGTTTGATACGGGCATTGGCCATACTGCTGAGATGAACTACAACCCGTTCTGCTTCTCCGTTGGAGTTCGCCGTAAAATAGAGAACTTCATTTCCTGCGCCGCCGCCGGTTGCATCGTATTCTTTATCGCGTATGAGACCGGTAGCATTGAAGCGCTTTACCATGGCCCTTTTTGCCGCACCATCCCAATACACCACGTTGTAGGTGGTTCGTTCATCGTTTTTGCGCCACACATCCACATGAATCAGGTCTTTGCCATAAAATGATTTATCGCTCACCTTGGAAATCATGTATTTTCCGTTCTTTCGGAAGGCGATGATATCATCAATATCGCTGCAATCTGTAATGAATTCGTCTTTCTTGAGCGAAGTTCCCACGAAACCTTCCTTCAGATTGGCATACAGCTTCACATTCGCTGCAGCCACTACGTTGGCTTCAATGGTATCAAAAGTGCGAATTTCAGTTTTGCGCTCCTTGCCTTTTCCGTATTTTTTAATGAGGTTTTTAAAATATTCAACCGCATAGTCCACCAGGGTATTCAGGTGGTGTTTCACCATGGCGATATCATCCTCCAGGGTGCGGATATATTCATCCGCTTTAAAACTGTCGAACTTGGAAATGCGCTTAATTCTAATCTCGGTCAGACGTACGATATCATCTTCGGTGATTTCACGCCTGAATCTGGGTTTAAAGGGCTCAAGACCTTCATCAATAGCAGAGATTACAGCTTCCCAGGTTTCCGCCTCTTCAATATCCCGATAGATTCGGTTCTCAATAAAAATCTTTTCCAGACTGCTGAAATGCCATTTTTCCTCAAGTTCATGCAGTTGAATTTCGAGCTCTCTTCTAAGCAAATGCAGCGTATTTCGTGTGCATTCCTCCAGAATTTCATTCACAGACATAAACCGTGGTTTTTCATCCATGATGATGCAAGCCAGCGGCGAAATACTCACTTCACAATCCGTAAAAGCGTACAATGCGTTGATGGCCAGATCTGCACTGACACCCGGTGACAGCTGCACTTCCACATCCACATTGGCGGCGGTGTTGTCAATCACCTTTTTGATCTTGATTTTACCGCTGTCATTGGCTTTGATAATGCTTTCAATCAGCGATCCTGTGGTGGTACCGAAAGGTATTTCCCTAATGCGGAGTGTGCTTTTATCATCCACCTCAATTTTGGCCCTTACTCGCACCCTTCCACCTTTTTTACCTGCATTATACTGGCTAAAATCGGCCTGACCTCCGGTGGGAAAATCCGGAACTATCTGGGTTTTCTTGCCCCTGAATATATCGATACTTGCCTCACACAATTCTAAAAAATTATGAGGCAGAATTTTGGTGCTGAGACCAACGGCAATGCCCTCCACACCCTGAGCAAGCAACAAAGGAAATTTAACGGGAAGCGTAACCGGTTCGCGCTTACGCCCATCATAGCTGAGCTGCCATTCAGTGGTTTTTTCATTGAAAGCCACCTCTTTGGCAAAGTGGCTCAATCTGGCTTCGATGTAACGAGGTGCTGCGGCACTATCACCTGTTCGCACATCACCCCAGTTTCCCTGCGTATCAATGAGCAAATCCTTTTGCCCCATGTTTACTAGCGCATCTCCGATAGCAGCATCACCATGCGGGTGATAAGCCATCGTAGCACCAATGATGTTGGCAACCTTATTGAACCGGCCGTCATCCATCTCATACATGGCATGCAAAATCCTCCGCTGCACCGGCTTGAGGCCATCTTCCATGGCAGGAATGGCGCGCTCCAAAATCACGTAAGAGGCATAATCCAGAAACCAGTTGCGGTACTGTGCACTAACAGGCAATACAGACCCCAGCTGACCATCGGCCTGCTCCCCACCATCCTGCTCCATACCATCCAATATTTCTTCGGGGTCTTGCTCTGACATGCAACTGCGAAAAAACACAATTCCCGCTCTCAGTTCCATCCGAGTTGTACACAATGCAACCACACAGCAAACCGGGCGGTATGACTTTGGCCATTTTTTACATTAAAAATACTGCCATTTTGTCATATTGGCCTTATATTTGCAATCCGGAATTGCATTAATTCATGGAATTAATTCAGGTAAAACAAAGATTCAGCATTGTGGGAAACAGCGTCATGCTGAACAATGCGCTGGAAACCGCCATCAGGGTGGCTCCTACCGATATGAATGTGCTGATACTGGGAGACAGCGGTGTGGGTAAAGAAAGTTTTTCAAAGATCATTCATCATCTCAGCGGACGCAAGCACGCGCCTTTCATTGCCGTAAACTGCGGTGCCATACCCGAGGGAACCATAGACAGTGAGTTATTTGGCCATGAAAAAGGAGCATTTACCGGTGCCACAGACAAGCGTAAAGGTTATTTTGAAACCGTAAACGGAGGTACCATTTTTCTGGATGAGGTGGGTGAATTGCCACTTGGAACGCAGGCCCGTCTGCTTAGAATACTGGAAAACGGGGAGTTCATCAAAGTGGGGTCCAGCGTGGTTCAAAAAACCGATGTGAGGGTAGTATGCGCAACCAACCGAGATTTACTGGAACGGTCCAGACAAGGCAAATTCAGAGAAGATTTATATTATCGTCTTGCAACTGTGCCCATCAGGGTTCCCAAACTGGCTGAACGGCGCGAAGACATTGCGCTGCTTTTTCGCAAATTTGCCAGTGATTTTGCGGAAACTCACCGCAGCGGGCACATTGATCTTACTCCCGAAGCTCAACAATTACTGTCTCAATACGCATGGCCCGGAAATGTGCGTCAGTTGAAAAACGTAACTGAACAAATTTGTGTTTTGGAAGACCCCGGAACCCTTACTGCTGAAACTATTTCGAAATATCTGCCTCCTGCAGAGCCCAGTTTACCCGTTCTGCTCGGAAAATCTGAAAACTACGGTGAAGGGCTTAGCGAACGCGATATTTTTTACAAAGTACTCATTGACCTGAAACGCGATGTGACCGATTTGAAAAAGCTGGTATTTGGTATGCTGGAAAACCCTCTGACCTCTGCTCCTGCCAACATACCGGTTACATCACCGTCTCAAAACACAACACCCCTTCAGTTAAGTTCAGCCATAGACACACAGCAGCTGAAACCCCTGCAGCCCGGTCCCGAAAGCAATGTGATCATACAATCACAAAATGAAAACCCCATAGAGGTTGAACATGAATATGTAGAGGCCGTTTCATACCCCACAACAGATGACAATTTGAGTCTGGAAGAGAAAGAGCTGGAAATGATTCGAAAGGCACTCAACAAAAGTAAAGGACG
Organism: Flavobacteriales bacterium; assembly: GCA_947496375.1. GTDB lineage: Bacteria > Bacteroidota > Bacteroidia > NS11-12g > UBA955 > RGEC01. The sequence continues at coordinate 54,206 of CANMCY010000001.1, read as the reverse complement.
GAGAAAAAAAGCGGCCGAAGCATTGGGCATATCTGAAAGAACCCTGTATCGCAAAATCAAACAATATGAGCTGGAGTAAATGGGCTGTTTTCGCGCTGCTGTTTTCGGGTTGTGGTTTTTTTAAAGCGTACGATCCCCGAGGAACCTTCATCCCGGAAGATGTGCAGACCTTTTCTGTTGATTTTTTCAACAATGAAGCCGCCATTGTCAATCCCCAGTTAAGTCTGCAGTTCACCGAAAAACTGAAAACCAAATTTCAGTCAGAGACAAGACTTAAGCTTATCAATGGAGACGGAGATTATAAGTTTGGGGGTATTATCAAAGATTACCGCATTGAACCTGCCACCCGAAATGCCAATACAGGAACAGCTGAAAACCAATTGACTATTACCATTCGACTGGATTTCGTTTGCGATAAACATCCGGAAAAAAACCAGACAAGGGAATTTTCCTTCTTCCGCACCTATGATGCTACGCAAAATTTGAGTGCTGTAGAAGGTAACCTTTCATCAGAAATTTCAGATAATATCGTGCAGCAAATTTTCGCAGCCATAGCTTTAGACTGGTGAACAGTGAGCATTTAACCTATATCGCTCAAAACACCAACCGAATTTCGGGGCAAGACGCACTTGAACTGGAGGAACTCTGCCGCAAATTCCCCGCATTCTCCACACCTTTTATACTCCTTGCCAAATACTATCACCAAACCGGTGATTACAGGGCCGAAGAAGCCATACAAAAGGCGGCTCTAAGGGTTCATAACCGCTCCTGGCTTGCCGATTTCATTCTGGATAAAACCACGCAAACGAACGGAGATACGCTGTTAGAAGAAGAAGTCAAAGATGATTTTTCGACCCCGCAAATTGAGAACCCCGATAGCGGGCAGGATGAAATCAACACGGTTGCAAATGATTTGCAGGAATTACAGGATATTGAATTCCACCATGAACCGGTGGCGACAGAATCAACAGATTACAGTGAAACAGCAGAGGAAACAACAACTGAAAAAACGCAGGATGTTATTGTGGCTGAATCTAGCATTGAGAGTCTGACAGTTTCTTCGCTGTTTATTCCTGAAGACCCTAACGACTGTATTTTTGAAGAAATTGAGTCCTTCGAAACCGGAAACGAAGCATCCATACTGGGTTACAGCAATCCTGAAAAAAGGGAACTTGAAGAGCCCGCAACCCTTATTTCAGCCCATGAAGTCTTGGGAGCCGGTGGCATGATTTTGCCGGATACAGAGGAAACCACCATGTCTGAAATTGGGTCGGAATTAACAATTCAATCGGACAGTGAAACCTTGTTTATCGCGGCAGCGCCTTACCAAATAGAACAATTTTACCCCGAGACAGGATTTGATTCCGGCGAGCAACCCAACGATTTTTACAGCTGGCTAAGCAATCCTTCTTCCCGACCGGAAACAGAGATCCCAGAAGAGATACAGCCCGAAATTACGGATAACCCAAAATCGCAACAGCGGTCGATCATAGACAGGTTTATAGAAACAAATCCGGGCGTTATACGGCCCCGTAAAGATTTTTTCACGCCCGAAACAGCCGCCAAAAAAAGCGAGCATTTACCCGAGAACCTGGCAACCGAAACCCTGGCTAAGGTATACCTGCAACAAGGCAATACAGATGGAGCAATTCGAATTTACGAACGATTAATGTTGAAATTTCCCGAAAAAAATACGTACTTTGCAGACCTCATAGAAAAAATCAAACAAGAAAACAACCCATGACCATTATACTTATACTCGGAATCATAGTTGCGATACTATTAATGTTAGTTATCCTGGTGCAAAACCCCAAAGGTGGCGGACTGGCATCGAATTTCAGCCAGGGAAACCAGATTTTTGGCGTTGAAAAAACCACCGACATCGTAGAAAAGATTACCTGGGGTGGTGCAGGGCTTATTTTGGTAATTTCACTCCTTGCTGCCGGCTTCAATGTAAAAAAGAAAGACGACAACAAACCGGGTAAGCAGAAAGCCCAGACTGAACAAACCGAAACGGAAGAATTACCGGACATTAAGGCACCGAAGGGTAAATAAAGGCCCATTCAGGTAAACAACCTGAAGCCCTTATCAGTATCACACCAAAAACAATGGGGGCATGGCACTGAATTTCAAACTTCTGAGAACCCTCGTTTGCATTGGTACTTTTTTAATCACGTACTCTCTATTTGCCCAGTCTGAGCCAATATCCGTAGGTGCAGGCATGTCACCCGGTACCATTTTAAACCTTCCCGGGAAATCAGGAACAGCTGCAGCCATAGCCCTGCAGGCAGACGGAAAAATACCTTTGTTATCTTCACTGATCAGCGCTACGCCCAATTTTGGATGGGAATACGCACTCATGCGTGTAGAAAGCAACAATACGGGCAAAACACTGCAAACTGCACGGGCACAGTATCTCCGGGCAGGCATGAATCTGAATTTGCGGGTTTACACATCCCGAAAACAAACCGGTCTTGAACTAAGCGGGGGAATTTTATTCAGAAAAAAAATTCATGAAAGCAGTGACTGGTTGCTCACAGGAAACCAACCCATCACCTATTTCCCAAAATCCCAAATGCTGGTTCCGGTGCAGCTAATTCGATTTACAGAGAATGATAAACGTAGAATTAACATTTTTACCGGTGTTGTTTTTAATGCTGACAATCAGGGTAAGCTCCTGAACGGCTTCCATGCAGGATTGCAGTGGCATTGGTACGCAACACAGCGAAAGCATTACTACAAAGGGACTCACAGAACATTGCAGCACGACGATGTGTGGCCGGTTCAGCAACCCTAGGGATAGGGATTTCCGCGGTACTTCCTTAGGGATTTAAAGCTCTCTATTAAACCCAGAAATAAAAGTGAAATAATGGGTACGGGAATAAAATGTTTAATAGCAGGAATCTCAAATCCAAAAAATAACTGCAAAGGCGGAAGCCAAAAAATCAAAACCAACACTACCCACGACGCACTTAGAATCAGTGCAGGTGCCTTACCCAGCGAAAATAGTTCAGTAAAAAAACCCCTGGATTCAGACAAGCCGGAAATAATCAACATATTGATTCCCAGAACCAGTGCTGAAAAAGCCAACACCCTTACTTCACCGGAAGTGTGCCCCTGCGCCTGACTCATCAGGTAAATAAAAATCACCATCCCCAGCAGCACCATACCTCTGAGCAAGGCATAACCCATTTCCCTGCCACCAAAAAAACGCCTTAAAAGCTGTCGCGGCTTGCGCCTCATGATATCGGGCTCTTCCCTCTCAGACTCGAACGCAATGGCGCATACAGGATCAATAATCAACTCAAGAAATACGATATGAATGGGTAAGAGAATTATAGGCAAAACAGAGAAAAAGGCAGGCAACAGCGTGAGACCGATAATGGGTATATGAACCGAAAAAATAAAGGTTATGGCTTTCTGCAGATTATCATAAATCCTTCGCCCCATGCGAATGCCGGATACGATAGAAGCAAAATTATCATCCAGCAGCACCAGTGCAGCGGCTTCCCTGGCCACATCTGTTCCACGGTTTCCCATGGCGATGCCGATATCCGCAGCTTTCAATGCAGGGGCATCGTTCACCCCATCACCTGTCATGGCAACCACCTCACCCGCTTCTTTCAGGGCGTTTACAATGGTTAGCTTCTGTCCAGGCGTTACCCTGGCAAAAACAACCGCTGTCTTTACCCTTTCTACAAGGGCCTCAGGGCTCAAACGCTGCAAATCTTCCCCAGTAACAACTTCCCCATGGGGCATACCGGCTTTTTGGGCAATGCTGACAGCGGTAACCGGATAATCTCCGGTAATCATAATGGGCCTTATTCCTGCCATTACACAAGCTTTCATGGCCTCAACGACCTCCGGTCTCAAGGGATCGTAAAATGCTGCAAATCCGGCAAAGGAAAAGCCAAAATCAGCCAAATCTGATGGCAGGGTATTCCCCTCTATTTGTGCCGATGCAAGACAAAGCAAACGAAAACCCTCACGGGCCTGCTGCCGAAGGTGTTGCTGTATGGGCTCATTGTTGTCCAAACCGCACAATGCAAGCACCGTTTCCGGGGCCCCTTTGCAGTAAACCTCTGTAATGCCCGACCCCGGGATATGGTAGGCCGCAGCCATCAGCCGGATTTCATTGTCAGGAGACATTTCCCAAATCGGCTGTCCCGGATGCACAAAAGCCCCTTGTCTGGTTTGCCATTCCCGCATCACAGCATTGTCTATGGGATCGGCTGTCCGCACCCGACTGCATAAAGCTGCCACTTTCAGTAACTGCCTGCCAGGTTCCGGCAATGATGATTCATCTAGGGGGTATATTTGGTCACCATCCGACAATTGGACAAGTGTCATTCTATTTTGGGTAAGCGTCCCGGTTTTATCTGTGCACAGCACAGTTGCAGAACCCAACGTTTCAATGGCAGACGGCTTTCGCGTAAGAACCTGTTTTGAAGACAATCGCCAGGCCCCAAGCGCCATGAAAACAGTGAGAACCACCGGAAACTCTTCAGGCATAATGGCCATAGCAGACGACAAACCTGTCAACAGCGCCTGCACCCAATTATGTCGGGTAACATAGAAAATAAAAATTACGGAAATACTGATACCCAGGCCCATCCATGCCAATTTTCGGGTAAGCGCTTTCAGCTCCTTTTGCATAGGGGTATCGGTAGCGGCAATGCCGGCCAGCGACAAAGCAATTCCACCCACTTCAGACCGTCCTGCCGTGTTTAGTACCTCAGCTTCTGCACTGCCTTTTACCACCAGTGTACCTGAATAGACACGGTTTTCGCCCTGTTTAATGCTCCTATATACCGGCACAGATTCTCCCGTGAGTATGGATTCATCCACCATCAGCCCCAAAGCAGAAATCAACAGAGCATCTGCCGAAATCCTGTCGCCCTCTGAAAGTAACATCAAATCTCCGGGCACAACCTCTCTTGCCGCAATTCTGTATACATTTCCTTCTCTCCTAACCAAAACCCTTGGAGCAGACAATGCGCGGAGTGCATCCAGGGTTCTGCGGGTTTTTTGGGCTTGCCAGTAGGTAATGACCATAATTACACTAAAGGCCACCATCAAAATAATGCCTTCCCGGTAGTCACCAATCAGCACATACAGTAAACCGCATGCCAGCAGCAATAAGAACATGGGCTCACTCATTACCTCCTTCAGCGTTCGCCATGCCGCGGGCTGCCCGGACACATTCAACTCGTTATATCCGTATTGTTTCAGGCGCAAAGCTGCCTCCTGATGACTTAATCCTTCACTCATGAGCCCATTATGGAAGCTGGACCCAAACCGGCAATGTATCGCCGGGTAAAAATGCGTCACCGTTGCATTGTAAAGGATGTAAATCCCTGAGTGCTCTGGAAATGATAAAATCGGATCGTGCAGCAATACCCTTCAATTGATAATCCTGAAAAACATTATCGGTAAGGGTCTCGAAATACGAAACAAGACGACCTTGCCGGGTGGGGTCATTCACGAAAACGGCCACATCCGACCAGGTCTCAAAACCAATATGGTAGCCAATTTGCTGTCCACGAAACAATTTGTCTCCGATAAAATATTCTCTTAGCGGAGCTACATGGAAAAGCATCATCCGAAATGCGGGGTATTCATCCGATTGTATCTCAATCTTAAATCCTGCCCACTCCTGTTCAAAACGGGTTACAGTACCTGAAACAGGCGAAAATATTTGGATATTTTGCCAGTTTATTGTATCTTTGGGATAGAAGTAGTGTTTCATACTTCGGCATTGTTCAGTAAAGTCGCTGTAATCATGACCTGCAGACGACCTGAACCTTGAAATCCGGCTTATTTTATTCAGTTCCAGGTAATGTCCGGCAAACTTAGGAATGCCTTGTGTTTCAATATCCCAGGTATCCTCCGCAGGACCATTGTTGTTTTTCTTTTTGCAAGAGGATTGACAAAAAACTCCAACAATGGCAATTCCCAGGACCAGTAATTTACATATTCGCCAATAATTCACCCGGGAAAATTAGCCGAGTGTATTGGCTCAAAAGATGAGTAGAATCAGGTAAAAAAGGGGAATCAATCAGCCAATGCGGGCTGCCAAATCCAGGCCATGTTTGCGCGATGTTTCTCTGGCAATCTCATAGCCGGCATCTGCATGCCTGATTACACCCATTCCGGGGTCGTTGTGCAGCACACGTTTCAGGCGGGCTTCTGCATCATCGGTGCCGTCTGCCACGATTACCATGCCTGAGTGAATGCTGTATCCCATGCCCACGCCACCGCCGTGATGCAAACTCACCCAGCTGGCGCCGCCGCCTGTGTTCACAAGGGCATTGAGGATGGGCCAGTCGGCAATGGCATCGCTGCCATCCAGCATGGCTTCAGTTTCGCGGTTGGGCGACGCCACAGAGCCGGTATCGAGGTGATCGCGGCCAATCACAATGGGGGCTTTGACCTTGCCCGTTCTCACCAGCTCGTTAAACATCAGTCCGGCTTTTTCCCTTTCACCCTGGCCAAGCCAGCAAATACGAGCAGGCAGACCCTGGAATGATATTTTCTCTTTGGCCATGGTCATCCAGCGTTTCAGACTCTGGTTCTCGGGAAACAGCTCCAGAATGGCTTTATCGGTGGTGTAAATATCTTCAGGATCACCGCTCAGCGCCACCCAACGGAAAGGTCCTTTGCCTTCGCAGAAAAGTGGGCGGATGAATGCAGGAACAAATCCGGGGAAATCAAATGCATTTTTCAGTCCTTTTTCAAAGGCACGTCCACGCAGGTTATTGCCATAATCGAAAGTGATGCTGCCACGTTGTTGCAATTCCAGCATGAGTTTTACATGGTGTACCATGGTATCGTAGCTGAGTTCGGTATATTTTTCGGGGTCGATGCGTCGCAGTTTATCGGCGGCTTCCACATCCATGCCTTCCGGATAATATCCAATCAATGGATCGTGCGCGCTGGTCTGATCGGTGAGGGTTTCTGGGGTGATGTTTCTGGCTATCAGTCGCTCCAGTAATTCTACGGCATTGCAAAGCACACCGATACTCACGGCAGCGCCCTTTTCTTTGGCCGCCAACGCCATGTCTATGGCTTCATCTACATCGCGACTCATTACATCCAGATAGCGGGTTTCCAGGCGTTTGCGAATTCTCCATTCCTCCACCTCTGCCACCAGGGCAACTCCTTCATTCATGGTAATAGCCAACGGCTGCGCACCGCCCATACCGCCCAGTCCGGCTGTTACATTCAGGGTTCCTCTCAGCGTACCGCCAAAATGTTGTCTGGCGCATTCTGCGTAGGTTTCATAGGTTCCCTGTACAATGCCCTGAGAACCAATGTAAATCCAGCTACCGGCGGTCATCTGTCCGTACATAATCAGACCTTTGGCCTCCAACTCACGGAAATGATCCCAGTTGGCCCAATTGGGCACTAATTGGCTATTGCTAATCAGTACCCTGGGGGCATCCTTATGGGTAGGCAGAATTGCGACAGGCTTACCACTCTGCACTATCAGGGTTTCATTATCATTCAATTCCCGAAGGGATTTCAGAATATCATCAAATGCCTTCCAGTTTCGGGCAGCTTTTCCCAGACCACCATACACAATCAGATCTTCGGGTTTTTCAGCCACATCCGGATCCAGATTGTTTTGAATCATGCGGTAAGCGGCCTCCTGAATCCATCCTTTACAGTTAAGTTTGGTGCCTGTTGGGGCGGTTACAATACGCGGTCCTGATGCGGGTTGAGTCATGCTGCAAAATTACGCATAAGTTGCCTTTTTGCGGGCAAGATTGTTTTATTTACCGGGTGAAATCCCTGCACAATCAGCCGGAAAATTTCATGGTTAAACTGATTCGCTTACGCTGAGCATCCACCTCCATTACCCGAACCTTTACGTGCTGCCACAGCGATACTACTTCTGTGGGATGTTTTACAAAACGGTTGCTGAGCTGACTCACATGCACCAGCCCGTCCTGCTTGACCCCGATATCGACAAATGCGCCAAAATCCGTGATATTCGTGATGATTCCGTTGAGTTCCAGCCCGGACTCCAGGTCGGATATACTCCGGACCTGATCACTGAAACCCACTGCCTGAAATTCACCACGGGGATCCAGACCCGGCTTTTGCAGCTCTTTAATAATATCATGCAGCGTGGGCAACCCAATGCCCTGCAATTCGTTCACATACTTTTCCGGTTTTACGGTTTTTACGAGCTCTGTATCGGCGAGCAGAGAGGCAACAGCATATCCGGTATCTGCAGCCATCCGCTTCACCAAATCGTATCTTTCAGGGTGAACCGCGCTATTATCGAGGGCATTGGCAGCACCCCTGATTCGTAAAAAACCGGCACTTTGTTCAAATGCCTTGGCTCCCAGCCGTGGCACTTCCTTTAACTGTTCACGACTTTTGAAACCACCCAGTTTTTTGCGCTGCTCCAGGATGTTTTGTGCCAAAACCGGCCCCAGTCCGCTCACATAGGCCAACAAATGCTTGCTGGCAGTATTCAGGTTCACGCCCACAGCATTCACCGCACTTTCCACCACAGCATCCAGGCGCTTTTTCAGCAAGGTCTTGTTTACATCATGCTGATATTGCCCCACACCGATATTTCCGGGGTCAATTTTCACCAGCTCAGCAAGCGGATCCATCAATCTGCGTCCAATGGAAATGGCACCGCGCACAGTCACATCCAGATTGGGAAACTCCTCGCGCGCCACCTCCCCCGCGCTGTAAATGCTGGCACCGGCCTCATTGACCATGTAAACCGGAATGGCATTGGACAAACAACCTTTTAAAAAAGCTTCCGTTTCCCGTCCGGCTGTACCGTTCCCCACCGCAATGGCCTCGGGATTATACTTTGCAACCCAATCCTGCAGTGTTTTTCCTGCTCCTGCAACATCTTGCTGGGGCTCGTGCGGATACAAAGTGGTGTGCTCCAGAAAATTCCCTTTCTCATCCAGTGCCACCATTTTGCAGCCGGTTCTGAAGCCGGGATCAATGGCAAGCAAACGCTTTTCACCCAAGGGCGGTGATAACAGCAACTGACGCGCATTTAGCGCAAACACAGCAATGGCCTCTTCATCGGCCTTTTCTGCCGCCTTGTTTAGCATTTCACTTTGCAGCTGTGGCTGAAGCAGTCGCTCCCAGGCATCCTGCAAGGCCATTTTTACCTGTTCAGTGGCATCACAATATCCTCGCAGCACCTGCCGACGGATTATTTGTATGGCTTTTTCTTCATCGGGGAAAACGGATATTTTCAAAAAACCCAATGACTCCCCCCTAAACATGGCCAAAAGTCTGTGAGAAGGACATTTCAATAAATTTTCGTTGTATTCAAAATAGTCACGGAACTTCTGCGCCTCCTGATCTTCCTTCTTTCCGCGGGTAACCTTGCATGTAAGAACCCCTTCTTTTTCAAACAGCAAACGCAGATTGCCTCTCACCGCAGCATTTTCACTAATCCATTCAGCAATAATATCGCGGGCTCCCTGAAGGGCTTCCTCCCTATTGCCTACCTGTTCGTTAATGAAATTATCAATTTCCTGCCAAAAACGATCACTTTTCTGTTCAAAAATCATGGAAGCCAGCGGTTCAAGGCCTTTTTCTCGGGCAGCGTCTGCCTTACTGCGTTTTTTGGGTTTGTATGGCAGGTATAGGTCTTCCAGTTGCTGAATCTCCTGTGCAGTTTCAATCGCCTGTTTCAAGTCCGGTGTGAGTTTGCCCTGCTCTGCTATTTGCTGAAGAATATACGCCCGTCGCTTTTCCAGCTCCTGAAGCTCTTCCCATAAATCCTTCACTCGCTGTATCTGCACCTCATCCAAGTTTCCGGTCACTTCCTTACGGTAACGGGAAATGAAGGGCACGGTGCTTCCCTCGGAAAATAACTTGAGTGTGCTTTTTACCTGCGATTCACGAATACTAAGTGCTGTGGCAATACGTTTTTCCAACATAGAGTCACGAAAATACGTTTTCGCAACGGGCGGATTTCCTCAAATTATTGACAATGGCAACGCCATCAAATCCGCTAAATTATGAATTGGGTTACTTTGAGGTGAAAGTCCCATCCAAACAGCAAATTCCTTGATCAGTAAACCCTCCTGACTTCCCGCGGCATTGCCTGCAGATTTGGAAATTTTTTGCCCCTTGCTGTCCAATAACAAATCATGGTGTTGAAACTGAATATCATCATAATCCGAAATCGCTGCCGCACTTGCCATCTCTTTCTGCAGCTGGGTGGATTCTATCAGATCTTTTCCACGAAAAACATGGGTAACACCAAAATCTATATCATCGCAAATACTTCCAATGTGGTAGGCCGGTATATTATCCTTCCTCAAAATGATCGGATCGCCGGATGCAAATCCCAATGCCTCTCGGTTAAACCTAAGTGAGGTGATATTTTGCTCAAAATCCAGGTTTTTGGTTCGGCAAATTCCCGGATATTCAGCCGATACTCCCTGTTCATGAAGCAATTTTCGGCTGCATTCACACGCATACGTAAAACCCTTATCTGATAATGTTTTTATCAATTCAACATACCGGTCGGTACGGTATTTTTGCGACCATTTTTTATAAAAATCGTCCGGTCCGGAGGGACCGAGATCCCAGTCCATTCCTATTGCTTCCAAATCCCTGAAAATGGCCTCAACAAACTCCGGTTTTGCCCTTTCTGAATCAAGATCATCGATGCGTAAAAACACCTTGCCCCCACATTTTCTGGCATACAGCCAGTTCAGCATAAAATTAAACAGATTTCCTTTATGAAGAAACCCGCTGGGGGTGGGAGCCAGCCGGGTGATAACCTCAGTTTTTTTCATGGATTCGGCTTTGAGTCACCCACCTAAGCATGCCATAGCTATAGCTTTTATCCAGCAAACTTTTCACTGCGGTTAACGATGGCTCCTCGGCTTTTTCCATGGCAGCGGTGATTTCATGAATTTGCTCTGGGGTCAGCAGCTCTTCTACCTGTAATTTGCCGGCCGCTATACAAATGCCCAGATGGGTTTCAACGGTTCCAGGGGTTATCCCCCGCATTTGTGCAATATCCTCAATAGAATGGCCTTCGCGGTGGAGCTGCAGGGTAATTTCCTGAGATTCACCCTTGCTCGGTTTCTTAACTTTTGAGACAGCCACAACCTGTGCTTCCGGCATTGTGCGTGTAATCCTGGATTGTCCGGTGTATAGTGAGTTGCCGTTCAAACGCATACCATACAGATTATTAAGACTAAACCAGAGTCTTTCCAGCAGGGTATCGGCTTTTTCAAAATACTTCTTAACGCGTGAACGCACCGAAAGCGATTGGTGTAAAGCGGTTAATGGTTCAATAACGCGGGTAAACAACTGCCCTGCAAAATAATCGGCTCCTTTAGTAATGCGGTCTGCGAGGCGAGACACTTCTTCTTCACTTTCAAAATCCTGGGGGAAAATCTGTATAATCTCGCTTCGAAAGCGCAACGCAACTTCCTCTATGGCCATCAGTTCTGCTGACCAGTTGTCTGCCTTTTCAAATACTTCTTTGGGCAGCGCCGATGAATACTCTCTGTTTTCATCACGCCATGCCTGCATCTGGTTCAGGGGTTCATCAAAACTAAATACCCTGAGTAACCTGGCACGCACATACATTTGTTGCTCCTGCCAAAGGCGGTCATCCAGTGCCGCGCGTCCGGGTTTTACGGCAGTGAACTCCACTATGCGCGGGTCGCACTGTATACTTCGCGAGGTAATTTCGCTCTTCAACACCAGCCCATCCATGCTGCGACAGCGGCTCAGTGCCACGTAAACCTGGCCGGGAGCAAAGGATTTACCGGCATCAATCACGGCTTTTTCAAATGTGAGTCCCTGACTTTTATGGATCGTAATGGCCCAAGCCAGCCGAATGGGATATTGAACAAAACTTCCCAGGACTTCCTCATCCAGTTTATCTCCGGCTTTACTAAGGGCATAGCGCTTATTTTCCCAGGTTTCCGGCTTCACTTTAATGACTTGCCCTGTTTCGGTAAACAACACTTCAATATGGGCTTCGTCTATGGAGTGTATAACCCCAATTTTACCGTTGAAGTAATTCTTGTCTGCAGAGGTATCATTTTTCACGAACATCACCTGCGCGCCCAGTTTCACGCGCAGAGCACTTTCAGTAGGATAGAGATTTTCGGGAAAATCCTTGATAATTTTTGCAACCAGGTATTTTTCTTCCCCATCCAGCTTTTTCAGCGCCTCCTCGTTCATGCGATCGGCTATGGCATTGTGGGTAGTGAGTGTTACAAATCCCGACTCTTTCTCCGGCTCAAAATCCGGTTTGTGGTAGCGCATTAAAGTATCGTAATCATCACGGTCAAATTCGGCATGGCGTATTCGGTTAAGCAAACCCACAAACTGCCGGTCGGTTTGTCTGTGGACCGTCTCAAGCTCAAGTTGAACGGGCTGTATTTTTTTGTATGCGTGCGAATCAAAGAAATATCGTCCGCCGTAATACTGGCCCAGCAATGCTGCTTCCTCTTCTTTGATTACCGGAGCCAGCTGATACAGATCTCCTATAAGCAGCAATTGGACCCCTCCGAAAGGATCTGCATTTCTGCGAACAGTCCTCAGGGCCAGATCCACCGCATCGAGGATATCCATCCGAACCATGCTAACCTCGTCAATTACCAGCAGTTCCAACTCCCGCAACAGTTCACGTTTTTGGGCAGGGTAACGAAAATGACGAAGCATCATCAAGGTATTGTTGGCCAGGTTGGGATCCACCGGATCTGCTGATGGTATAAATGCCTTGGTAGGCAAACCAAACAGCGAATGCAGGGTAACACCGCCTGCATTGATTGCCGCAACACCGGTAGGTGCCGCCACTACGTATCTTTTGCCACAGGCAGGTACTACAGTTTTCAAAAAGGTGGTTTTGCCGGTTCCGGCTTTGCCCGTCAAGTAAATGTGTGCACGGGTAGAAGAAATAAATTCAGAAGCTAAATCAAACATAGAATCACTCATAATAAATAAAAATAAATTGTTCAAATATACCAAAATCGCCTGATTTTAAATCTCATTTTTTCTTACAAATGCGTTTTTTATTTTATTTTTGTCGACAATTTAAACCCTTCAGTTTACTTTCTTTCCAACATGCTTCCCTCAAAAAAAGACATAACCAAAACCATACAGCAATATCATTTTAAGGAAGGGCTAACACAGGAATTTGAAATCATCGATATACAAGATTTATATACAAAAAATAAGGAGCAGCTTACAACACCGCACCGAACCGGATTTTACCATATTGTTTGGTTTGAAGAAGGCAAAGGCACCCAGTTCATTGACTTTACTCCGGTTTCTACGTCGCCGGGAAGTCTGTTATTTATCCATAAGGACATGGTGAAACAATTTGATGTAAAACCTGAGTTCAAAGGGAAAATCATTCTGTTTACAGATACCTTTTTCAGCACACAGCAACATCATTCGTCATACCTGAACACGTCCGTGTTATTTAACGATTTCTTTAATGTAGCGCACCTTCAGATTCAGAAGGACAATTCATCTCCTATTGCATCCATTTTCTCCCAGCTGGAGATTGAATTTAAAAATAGTTATGATGAATATAAACCCATTATTCTGCAGAATCTACTGCACAATCTGATGCTAAACAGCGAAAGACTCTACAGAATTTTTCATCTGCAGGAAATCAAGAAAGGTAACGCACTGACTGTATTAATTCAGTTCAAAAACATCCTTGAAATCCATTATCATCAATGCAAAAAGGTGTCCTTTTATGCCGAAAAATTGCATCTCACAGAGAAAAAACTGGCAAAATGCACCATGGAAACCATTGGCAAAACGGCCAAAGAAATGATCCAGAGCCGAACCATACTGGAGGCCAAAAGATTGTTGGCACACACCAACCTCAGCATCAAAGAGATTGGCTTTCGACTGGGATTTGATGAACCCACGAATTTTGTAAAATACTTTAAGAACGAAGAAAATATCATACCATCTACATTTAGGGAAATGCATCAATAAGGCAAAAATTACCATAAAAAGTACCAATTTTATCATTCCCAAAAACTTCTATTGTGAGAGTTTTGAGGCCTTAATTATCTCAGGCCATGCAAATCACAAAAAAAGATGCAGCTATTTCTTTTCTGTCGGCATATAGCACAAAGAATCCGCAGGCGCTCGAATTTATTCACCCCAGGCATTATCAATGTAACAAACATTTTCAATATCCCGGCCTGCTTGGATTTGCAGAAAAAATGCTTCGGCAGCAACAGTTTGCCACTGAAATTAGGCCAATTAAGGTAATTCAGGATGGTGATTTTGTATCCGCTCTCTCATTTATCAGCGGTGTTTTTTCCGGTATGGGTATCGATATCTTTAGGTTTAAAGGGAGTAAAATTATTGAACACTGGGAAAACCACGAAACAGCCCCCGCAATTGACTTAGGGCACAGCATTTCCGGAATTGCTGAATCTAAAATACAGGATCGCAACAAAACCGAATCCAATAAAAAACTGGCTGTGGATTTTGTATCGGATGTGTTAATTGGAAACAATCCCAAATTATTGAAAAAATACACCCATCCGACACATTTTAAATTTTACAACCTACACCAAAAACTGAAGGAAGCGGGAACCGATTCCATGCGAATTATTGCACAAAACATCAAAAAACAATCCTACCACAACATTTTAAATGTAATTGGAGAAGGAAACCATGTTAACGTTTATAGCGACGGAATCAAACAAGGTAAGCCCTATCGCTTTTGTGATCTGTTTGTGTTTATAGATAATAAAATCGTTGAGCACAGGCAAATTGCATCCTTTTCAGGAGCCAATCAACCCTGATTACATATTCCTGCGATACTGCCCACCAACTTCGAACAAGGTCCGGGTTATTTGACCCAAGGTACAAACCTTAGCGGCTTCCATGAGCTGTTCAAACACATTGCCATTGTGAATGGCTGCATCCTGTATCGATTGTAACGCAGACAGTGCAGACTCCTCATTGCCTTTGTGAAGATTTCGCACGGTAGCAATCTGACGATCTTGCTCATCGCGGGTGCTGCGAATTACCTCCTGAGGCAAAACGGTGGGAGAACCCTTACTGCTTAGGAATGTGTTTACACCGATTATGGGCAATTCACCGGAATGTTTGAGGGTTTCGTAATACAAGCTTTCTTCCTGAATCTTACTGCGCTGGTACATGGTTTCCATAGATCCCAATACTCCACCCCGTTCTGTAATGCGGTCAAACTCTTTAAGTACGGCCTCTTCCACCAGATCGGTAAGTTCCTCGATGATAAAGCTTCCCTGCAAAGGGTTTTCATTTTTAGCCAAACCCAGTTCACGGTTAATAATCAGCTGTATGGCCATGGCCCGGCGCACACTTTCCTCGGTGGGTGTTGTAATGGCCTCATCGTATGCATTGGTATGCAAACTGTTGCAATTATCATAAATGGCGTACAGGGCTTGCAACGTAGTGCGAATATCGTTGAAATCAATTTCCTGGGCATGTAAGCTGCGACCGCTGGTTTGAATATGGTATTTGAGCATCTGACTGCGCTCGTTGCCCCCGTATTTCAACTTCATAGCTTTGGCCCAAAGACGCCTGGCCACCCTACCGATTACTGCATATTCAGGATCGGTTCCGTTGCTGAAAAAGAAACTCAGGTTGGGCGCAAAGTCATCGATATGCATGCCACGGCTGAGATAATATTCCACATACGTAAAACCATTGGCAAGGGTAAATGCGAGCTGGGTAATGGGATTGGCACCTGCCTCCGCAATGTGATAACCTGAAATACTTACGCTGTAAAAATTTCTTACCTTGTTACTGATAAAATGTTGCTGTACATCACCCATCAGTCTCAAGGCGAATTCCGTACTGAAAATGCAGGTATTCTGGGCTTGATCTTCCTTAAGAATATCTGCCTGCACGGTACCCCGCACCTGGCTGAGGGTGTAGGCCTTTATCTCTTCATAAACTTCTTTAGGCAGCACCTGATCACCGGTAACACCTAGCAGCATTAATCCAAGTCCGTCATTTCCCTCGGGCAGGTCGCCATGATAACGAGGCCTGGGCACCCCTTTCTGTGCGTAAATGGCTTCAATTCTGGCATCTACTTCTTTTTCAAGACCCTGTTTTTTGATGTACAGTTCGCACTGCTGATCAATGGCGGCATTCATAAAAAAGGCCAGCATCATCGGAGCCGGCCCGTTGATGGTCATGGATACCGAAGTTTTGGGATCGGCCAGGTTAAACCCGCTGTATAATCTTTTGGCATCATCAAGGCAGCAAATACTCACCCCTGAATTTCCAATTTTACCATAAATATCGGGTCTGGTATCTGGGTCGCGTCCATAGAGCGTAACGCTGTCAAACGCAGTACTCAATCGTTTGGCGGGCATTCCCAGACTTACGTAATGAAAACGTTTATTGGTGCGCTCGGGTCCTCCTTCACCTGCAAACATGCGAGTTGGATCTTCTCCTTCCCGTTTAAATGGATATATACCGGCCGTGTACGGGAAAAATCCGGGGGTGTTTTCCTGCATGGCCCAGCGCACTTTATCACCCCAGCTCTGCATTCGAGGCATCGCCACCTTAGGTATTTGCAGGTGGCTGAGACTTTGGGTGTAATTGGGCACCCTAATTTCTTTACCCCTTACATAATATACATAGTGCTCGTCTTTATACTTCTGTTCTTCAGCATTCCAACCCTGAATCATATCCCACACATGTCCGTCCAGGCTGCGTTTAAGCGTATCAAATTCCGCCATCAGCACATTCAGTGTATCAATATGTTGTTTTCCCTCCTGTGGCTGTTTCACAGCTGCAAAAAAGACCTCAACACCTTCAGACACCGACATTTCAACACCCGATAAAGTTTCAATGGTACGCCACAGTCCATACATAGCATCGGCAATGCTGCTCTGCTTCTTCACATGCTTATCATACTGACGGTTATTTTCACTGATTTCGCTGAGGTAACGGGTACGTGCCGGAGGGATAATGAAGATTTTTTCACTCATTTCCGTAGCTGACTTCCACTGACTATGCAGCGGGGCCTGGGTTTTGGCCGCTATGGCCTGCATGAGCGACAGATACAGGGTATTCATCCCGGGATCATTAAACTGACTTGCAATGGTTCCAAATACCGGCATCGTATCGGTGTCTTTATCAAACAGTTTATGGTTGCGCTGAAACTGCTTGCGAACATCGCGTAAGGCATCCAATGCACCCCGCTTATCAAATTTGTTTAGGGCTACAACATCGGCATAGTCAAGCATATCTATCTTCTCCAGCTGGGTAGCGGCTCCATACTCGGGTGTCATCACATACAGACAAACATCGCTGTGTTCAGTGATTTCCGTATCGCTTTGTCCGATGCCGCTGGTTTCTACGATAATCAGGTCATAGCCGGCCACCTTGAGTATATTCACTGCCTCATCTACATGACCGCTTAGTGCCAGATTGGCCTGACGCGTTGCCATGCTCCGCATATACACCCGCTCGTTATGAATGCTGTTCATGCGAATTCTATCGCCGAGTAATGCCCCGCCTGTTTTGCGCTTGCTGGGATCTACGCTGATGATACCAATGTGCTTGTCAGGAAAATCAGCCAGAAAACGCCTTACCAGCTCATCCACCAGGGAACTCTTTCCGGCACCACCGGTTCCGGTAATCCCCAAAACCGGGGTTTTTATTTCCGCAGCCCTTTTCCGAATTTCGTCCAGCTCAGTTCTGTGTTTTTCAGGATGATTTTCTGCGGCAGATATAAAATTGGCAATCTGCCCCTTGTTGGCAACCAACAAATCTGATGGCTTGCCCTTAAGGGTTTCACCGGCAGAAAAATCACTTTGCTGAACCAGATCATTAATCATCCCCTGAAGACCCATCTCACGTCCGTCATCCGGACTGTAAATGCGGGTTATACCATAGGCCATCAGTTCGCTGATTTCATCGGGAAGGATTACACCGCCACCACCGCCGAAAATACGAATATGTGAGGCCCCGCGTTCTTTCAGCAGATCATACATGTATTTAAAATACTCGTTGTGGCCGCCCTGATATGAGGTAAGTGCGATGGCATGCGCATCTTCCTGTATGGCTGTTTCAACCACCTCCTGAACACTGCGGTCATGCCCCAGATGGATTACCTCGCATCCGGTGGCCTGAATGATTCTTCTCATCACATTGATGGCCGCATCGTGGCCATCGAATAAACTGGCTGCAGTTACAATACGAACGTTGTTTTTGGGCTGATAAACCTGTATTTCAGACATACTTGCCTGCAAAGTTACGCAATACCCGCCAATAACTTTTTCCTGTAAAGCCCAATGAAATTATGGACATTTCAATTTTTAATTACCATCAAATGATTTGAAAAAAGATGTGTTAGAGCGCAGCAGAAGCGGCCTATTCATGATAAATTTATGTTATTGAATTTCTTTTCTTTTATTAATCAAATAATCACTCAAATAATAATAGGCGATGATTGCCATGCCTAATAAAAACAATGGTTTAACCCATTCTCTGATTCCGTCGTTGAAATAAAACTCACCTGTCATCCACATGGAATTGCCTGTTATCCAGAATGAAACTGCGAGATTGTGAAAAAAATCCATGCGGCTAAAGCGACTTTTATAGGTTAGCCAAAAAGAAAGTAGAATGGTAGGAAGGGCCATGCCCATACCCAGCATTTTATAGTTGGCCAGCCATGCAAAATCTTTAATCAGCCAAAAAACCACATGAAGGTTTTCCTTTTTCCTCAAATCCAAATCCATGCAGCAAAAATATATACAACTGGGGTGTTTTGTTTTATTTTGCAACAATGCCTTCTGAATTACTAAAATCAAAACAGAGCACCCATTTCCCGATAACCCCTATAAATGCCGGAGACCTCAATTCCAGATACTTTTTTATGGGCTCATGTTTTTCAGAAAATATGGCCTCGCGCCTTGAAATGACAGGCATGTCTTGCTACAGCAATCCGTTTGGAATTTTATACAATCCCTACAGCATCGCAGCAGCTTTGGAAAAAGTTGCATCGGAATACCGCTACAGCGCACATGATTTCACCTACCACGCGGGTGAATTTCACAGTATGCAGCACCATGGCAGCTTTAAAGACAGAGATGCGGATTCACTGGCAGTAAAAATCAACAACGCCATAGAAAAGGCGCACGAATTTATCGCAGCCGCTGACATAGCCATCATCACACCCGGAACTGCCAAAATATGGCAAATGCGCGAGCCTTCTATAATTGTCGGGAATTGTCATAAAATACCCAATCATGAGTTCAATACACGAATACTGTCGGATACCGAGGTTCAAAAAGCCATCATTGATACCATCTATAATCTTCGCCTGATTAACCCCGGAATTAAAATCATGTATACGATCAGTCCCGTTAAACACCTGAGGGAAGGCATTCAGGAAAACCTTATCAGCAAGAGCAGACTTATTAGTGCGCTGGCTGCAGTAAGAACTGAACATCCGGAAATTCTGTATTTCCCGGCTTACGAGATTGTAACGGAAGAGCTGCGAGACCATCGCTACTACGCCGAGGACCTTGCCCATCCCTCGGAATGGGCGATTCAATATATCTTTCAGCGTTTCTGTGAAAGCAGCATGCCCCCAAAGACGTTGGAGTATATTACAGAAACATGGAACTGGCTTCGCCTAAAACGACACCGACCCGGTGCTGAAAACAACGATATATGGATGAAACAATGCAGCGATGCTTTAGAACAGCTTAAAAAACGTTGGCCGGAGAAACAGCTATGGCCGGCAGAATGGCATTAGCGAAGGGTTTCCGCAAAACTCTCAACATTTTCAGCAATCCTGCGATAGGTAGGTTCCACGGCATTTAATCGGCCCAAGGTTTCTTCCACATCGGCTCGCAACCTTGTAATGGCGCCCATCAATCTTCTGTATTCTTTTCCAAAGGCAGCTAAATCCTTATCAAAATCACCCGCCTTCACTTGTTTGTCAAGGGCCTTAATCTCATAAAACAGCTCCTCTGCTTTGAGAATATTTTGTCTATACCTTGGTGAAAAATCCTTGTAAATGCGGTACACAGAGCTATACTGCATAATCTGGGTTTTGATATCGGGAGATAATTCATTTTCTCCGGCAAATTTCAGCCATTGCAAAACGCTGTCCATCTCATGACGTCGTTCATCTATTTCATTAATTTTATACCCAAACCGACCTCTGATTTCATTCAGCGAAGTCCATAGTGAATCCATACCGCGCGTGCACTCAGTCCTATTCTCAGAGATCGCTCCCCCACCACAGGAAGCGAAAATCATGATAAAAACCGGGGTCAAAACTGCCATATTTGACCATATTTTCGTTGATTTGCTGTAGAAATGCCACATAACAGCACAAAAATAGGAAAACTTAAGCAGTGGCAATTTCTTAAATCTGCATTCTGGCTCGGCTGTTCCGCATTTGGAGGCCCTCAGATGCACCTGCCACTGTTCAACAAAAGACTGGTAGAAGACAAAAACTTTCTGTCTAAGGAGGATTTAATTGATATCAACGCATTTTGCAGCATACTCCCCGGTCCCAGCACCACACAGACTATCACAGCAATTGGTTTTAAACTGGGGGGCCCGGGCCTGGCATTTATGACCCTGCTTGCCTGGGTTTTGCCCGGCGCTTTTATCATGACCCTTTTCACGCTGTCACCAACCTTTCTCGGCAAAGGTCATTTGCGTTTTCTGGAATCTATGGTGGCCGCATTTCTATGCTATGCGGTATACAGCATGTTCAGAATGATTCGTAAAGACAACATCAATTACCTGATTTTCCTATTGGCAGGTTCAGCCGGCTTTATATTCCGGAATCCCCTGATTTTCCCCTTTGGCGTCATCCTGGGCGGCATTATCAGCAGCAATTTCGGCAACAGACAGTTTACACCCAATCCACAGCCATTTGGAAAAATCCGGTGGGCAAACCTGAGTTTATTATTGCTCATTTTTCTGCTCATCGGCGGTCTGGGAATGGTATTAAGCGCCAATGAAGACACCCTTGGACTCAGCAAACCCATCATTTTATTTGAAAATACATACAGAATGGGGGCACTGTCTTTTGGGGGAGGCAACATTCTCAGCGCCATGGCCATGGAACATTACGTGTACCACAAACCCTACATGAGCATGGACCAGCTCAATACCGGACTGGGCCTGATTCAAGGCATGCCGGGACCTAATTTCAACCTGGCCGTATACCTCAATGGCATGGCCATGAGAAGCTCAGGTTTCGGATTTGATGGGCAGTTGCTGGGATGCGGCATCGGTCTTGTCGGAATTTTCCTACCGGGGATATTACTGGTTTTCTTCGCATTCCCCCTTTGGAACCGGCTTCAGACATATCCAATCATCAAGCGCTCTCTTGATGGAATCTTCGCGGCCTCCGTAGGTTTCATCCTGTCTGCTGCCCTTATTATCAACCAACACTTTTGGGGGCAGATAAGCCATATCAAAACTGATGCATCCGAAATTGGGATATTTATTATGGCAGCCGCCCTCATATTCTCTCAAAAAATATCCCCGCCAATCATAGTGCTTGGCACGGTCATTGCCGGTGTGATATGGACCATTAACGGCTGGTAAATTTGGAAATCCGGAAAAAAATGCGTATATTATACATGAAAATGAGGTTTAAATATTGTTTACTCGGAATTTTAGCCATTCTGGCCCTCATTCCCCGGAATATCCATGCACAAAAAAGCATCAATCCCTATATTTTGTTTACCGGACTGGTACTTACCTCTGACAGTTTAAAACCCATCCCTTATGTGGCTATTAAAAATGGCCGCCGCGGACTGGCAGGATATACAGATTTACTCGGACATTTTGATATCGTTGCACTAAAAGGGGACACCCTGTGGTTTACTCAGGCAGAAAAAACCGCCTCATGGCACGTAATCCCGGATACCCTCACTGCAAATCGATACAACATCATCAAAACCATGGTGCAGGACACCATCAATATCCCGGTCATTTTTATCAGAGCACTCCCATCAAAATCTTTCTTTGACCATGAATTTGTAAATACAGTCCCCCCCGATGATGCCTACGAAATTGCCCGTAAAAACCTGGAACTGGAAGCCGCAAAAGAAGAACTGAAATTGAGGCCTGCCGATGCCAAGGCCAGTCAGCAAATGATTGCGCAAAGCCGCGTTCAGCAATTATACTACTACAAACAAGCCCCACCGCAAAATTATCTTAGCCCCATGGCATGGATGCAGTTTCTGGATGCCTGGAAACGAGGAGATTTTAAAAAGAAAAAAAAGAAGTAATTACCTGGCTGTATCGGTACTATGATTCAGGATGTACTCCAGCTGCTGTTCGGGTGTGATAAGGCCCTTTTTAAGCATGGTAGATGTTTGAGCACATTGCTTACCCAGTATGGACTCCGGCTGTGTTAATGCCGCTTTGTCATAGAATTCTATGGCCTTTCCAAACTGCTCTGTTCTCTCGAAATTATGAGCAGCTGCTACCATGGCCGGATATACATATTGACCCTTTGGATAGTGAGCCACGTACATTTCACACCATTTACCACACTCATAGTGACGCCCGCTGCGCTCCGCAATCAAGGTAGATGCGTACAACAGCTTTTCACTGGCTTTGTGCTGAGGATACTGGGCGGCAAACTGCTGAAAATGATTGGCCATAGAATCCGGAATGCGGTTTACATTCATGGAATCCTGAACCTGCGACAGATAGGGCTGTATCAGACCCAGCTTCCTGTCCAAATCTGTCTGACAGGACAAAAACACAATCGGCAATAGTATAAAAATCAAAAAACGCATGTGCAAATTTATAAAGACTGTGAACAACTATGGTGGAGCAAAGCCATTTCCGATGATAATATTGCAATTATGACAGAAAATACACCCAGGTATACCGAAGACGAAATACGAAGTCTCGACTGGAAAGAACATATACGGCTTCGTCCGGGTATGTATATCGGCAAATTGGGCGATGGAACCGCTGCCGATGATGGTATCTATGTGCTGGTGAAGGAAATTATCGATAACTCCATCGACGAACATGTAATGGGGAATGGTAAAAAAATCGATGTAAAGGTTGAAGAGCACAGGGTTACAGTCAGGGATTACGGTCGCGGAATACCACTTGGAAAGGTGATTGACTGTGTCAGTAAAATCAATACTGGGGGTAAATATGACAGCCGCGCATTTCAAAAATCAGTGGGCTTAAACGGGGTTGGTACCAAAGCCGTTAACGCTCTCAGCCACTATTTCTGCGTGCAAAGCTTCCGCGATGGGAAAACCAAAAAAGCTGAATTTTGCCGTGGTGAACTGAAAGAAGATGTACCGGAATTTGAGTCGAAGGATTCCAACGGTACCCTCACCATTTTTGAACCGGATGACAGCATTTTCAAAAACTATAAGTTTGTCAATGACTATCTGCGTGAACAGATTAAGAATTATACCTACCTGAACGCAGGCCTCACCATTCACTACAATGGTGAAAACTACAGCAGCAAGCGAGGTTTGCTGGATTTGCTGGAACACAAGGTAAACCCCGAAACCATGCTGTATCCCGTAATGCACGCAAAAGGTACCGATGTAGAAATTGCCTTTAGTCATACAGACAGCTACGGCGAGGATTACTATTCCTTTGTGAACGGTCAGTATACCACCCAAGGTGGAACACACCTGCAGGCATTCCGCGAAGCCATGGTGAAAACGATACGTGAATTCTACAAAAAAGAATTTGATGCTTCAGATATACGAAGTTCTATCACAGCAGCCATCAGCGTGCGCGTTCAGGAACCCGTTTTTGAAAGTCAGACCAAAACCAAACTCGGCAGCACCGATATGGGCCCCGATGGTCCCAGTATCAAAACAGGTATACTGGAATTCGTAAAAAAACAGGTAGACGACTACCTGCATAAAAATCCTGCCACCGCCGATGCACTGCTGAAAAAAATCCTGCAAAACGAGCGCGAGCGAAAAGACATGGCCGGCGTGCAGAAACTGGCCAAAGAGCGTGCAAAAAGGGCCAATCTGCATAATAAAAAACTGCGTGACTGCCGCATTCACCTTCCGGATGAGAAAAACGAAAAACGCTTCGAAACCACACTGTTTATTACAGAAGGAGACAGCGCCAGCGGCAGTATCACCAAAAGCCGCAATCCCGATCTCCAAGCCGTATTCAGCCTTCGAGGCAAGCCGCTGAATTGCTATGGCCTTAAGAAAAAAGTAGTATACGAAAACGAAGAGTTTAACCTGCTTCAACATGCCCTCGATATTGAAGAAACGGTTGATAATCTCCGTTACAATAAAATAGTGCTGGCTACCGATGCCGATGTTGATGGCATGCATATCCGTTTGCTGATGATGACGTTCTTCCTGCAATTCTTCCCCGACCTGGTAAGAAACAGGCATTTGTATATCCTGCAAACGCCCCTGTTCAGGGTTCGAAACAAAAAAGAAACCATCTATTGCTACAGCGATCAGGAAAGACAACTGGCCATTAGAAAACTGGGGGGCAAACCCGAAATTACCCGATTCAAAGGACTGGGTGAAATATCACCGGATGAATTTGCCCGATTCATCGGTTCCGATATTCGCCTCGAACCGGTTGTATTAAGCGCTGACAGCAGCATCGAAAAAGTGCTAAACTACTACATGGGTAAAAACACCCCGGAAAGACAGGAATTCATCATCGATAACCTGGTCATTGAAAAAGATATTACAGAAGATGAGTCTGAAAAAGCTGAAGGAACAGAAGAAACCGCAGCGGCTTGATTTCATACCTTAAAAAATATCTTGCACAGGAAAAACTTTCCGGGCTGCTGGGAATTTTAATGCTGGCCAGCTGGCTTAGTGCAGTGGTTTATTACACTCTTCCGCGTTGGTTACACACCGATAGCGCCTACACATTATTTCGATTACTGAACAAAGAAGCCCTCGTTTATGACAGATTTACCAATTACCTGCAGTTGGCTCCGGCAGTTCTTGCAGTAAAAATGGCCCTTCCGGCCAATGTGGTGGTGCATCTTGTCAATATCACACTCCCCTTATTTTTTGTCGCTGCCTGGTTTTTCACCCAACGGATTTCAACCCACAAAGCACTGGTCTTCCCCCTTATGCTTTGGCTTTCCGGGCCGGAAATGCTGTTTATTGGCTACTCCGAAATTCACATGGCCGTGCTCTGCTGTAGTTTGTTTTGGTTTCTGAGTACGGAGGCAAATCCGCCCAAATGGGCACTGTTTGTAACCTCCCTTGGCGCATTTATGGCCCATCCTGCTGCCTTAATGCTAATGGGTGGCTCCCTATTGGCGGTTTGGATAAGCTCTAATGAATCAAAAAAATGGCGTGATTTAATCTTGATAAACATCTCGGCTGCTTTTCTACAATATCTTATTTCACCCGCAACCAATAACTACGACAGCGGATTGTTGGAAAAAATAAAGACCCCATCAGGGTGGCTGCACATAACCAGTCACTACAGCTGGGATTATTTGTGCGCTAACCTTTCCGGATGGATGTGGCCGCTTATCGCAATGTTTGTCACCCTGGCGGTAATTGGCTTTAAGCAAGTAAAACCCCTGAAAACAATACTGGGATTGGCCTATATCGTCATTTGCTGTCTAATGCTGGTTGTGGTTTACCAATCGGGAGACGCAACGGTAATGATGCAAAAATTTTTTTATCCCGTGTTAGTCGTAGCTGCATTATTGTTCTTTTCTCATAACAGCTATGCTAAGCTCGTTCACACATATACTGCAGTTTTTTGGCTATCAGGAATTGTGTTTTTTCTTTTGCATGGCAACGGATATTTTTACCGGCAGCGAGCCAAAGAAGTAGCATTCCAAAGCAAGCAATACACAAAAGATGGTTACCAAAAAGTGATTGTAAACCACTATAACGAAGCCATTGGAACGCCATGGGCCTTACCCTACGAGAGTATGTGTATTGCTGCAATTGAAAAACAGCCAACTGTAAGCATTAGATACAGCGAAAATGGCCGATTGAAACCAGATTCCATGGCCGTTGGTGATACTTTGTATCTGGGCGCTACATTCATGCCTCCATTTCATGTAAAAACGCTTAATTCCGTTTATTTTAAGTTGGATGAAAAACCCTACTTTATTGATAGTCTCAAAATGTGAGCCACTCTTCCGATGCCCGTGACGAAAGGGAAACCCAAACATAATAAAGCAATATATTCAGCAACATACCAAAAGTAAATACCCACTTCCATCGTGTTTCCAGCACCGTGAACAAGCGGAGAAAATAAGTTGGGATGACCGAAAAGTAGCGATAATAACTGGCAATACTCCCTGTGATTAAGGGGAATAGCGCATTCAACCAAAAAAACAATTGCTCACCCAAACGGGTTTTTCTTAACAGCAATATGGATGACAATATCAGTAGCAATATATAGATAGAAATGAGCTGTAAATACCATTGTCTTCCGGCAAAAAGTGGCTCCCATGGCCAGGTATACGCGTGCCCCCAGGCGGCTTGTGTGCTGCTAAATGCAACAGGATCACCACAATGAAAATAGAGGTAAATCATCCACAAAACCAAAGCCGCAGGTGCAGCAAATAACGCCAGCAACTGAATTAAATTATCACGCTGCCTTAACACCCGAAACCACCCATTTTCTGCCAGCAGCCACAATCCCAAACCTGCAGAAAATACTATCCCTGTGGGCCTACACAACGTAAGCAAGGCCACAGCCATTGCCAAAGACAGGTGCATCTTCTTCTGAACCGCAATTAAAGCCCACATAAACAATATGGAAAACAATACCTCACTGTAGAACATGTGGTAAAAGAAATGATAAGGAAACACCTGAAAGAAAATACTGTAAATAAAAGCCCTTCGAGAATCGAAACCCATTCCTCCCAGCCATTTAAATAACATAACAACCCACAACCAAGTGAGTGGCAGGTGGACTAAAAATGATGCCAACACATAAACCAGATCATTGTTTTGGGTAAACAACAATATGGGTTGGCGGAACAAGCTGATAATAGCAGGATACAGCGGAAAAAACGCAAATGACGTTTGAACACCAAGTGCAGGTGGGGATGTAGGATAGCCATCCCTGGCAATTTGATGATACCAGCCGGAATCGTTGCGTGCAAATACATCCAGCACATGCTCAAGACCATTCCAGCCATTCGGAAGCAAATTGCCCAGAAGCAGGTAAAAAAGTTTTAGTCCGAAAGCGAACAGTAAGGCACGTTTAAGATATTTATTACCGTCGGGCATTGCGACAAAAATAGCCATAAAAAAAGCCATTCCGTAGAATGGCTTTTAACTGAATACTGTTTTGTTTAATAACGGTACTGATCTTTCTTGAATGGGCCCTGCACAGAAACACCGATATAATCGGCCTGCTCCGTGGTAAGCTCGGTCAGTTCAGCACCAATATGGGCCAGGTGAAGCCTTGCCACCTTTTCATCCAGATGCTTCGGCAACACATACACCTTGTTATCGTAATTGCTGTGATTTTTCCACAACTCAATCTGCGCAAGGGTCTGGTTGGTAAAGCTATTCGACATTACAAAACTAGGATGGCCCATGGCACAACCCAGGTTCACAAGACGGCCTTCAGCGAGCACAACAACCTCTCTTCCGTCTACATTGTAAACGTCAACCTGAGGTTTGATGGTGTACTTGGTGCTGCCATAGTTGCTGTTTAACCAGGCAATATCTATTTCATTATCGAAATGGCCAATGTTGCATACGATGGTTTTATCGTTCATTAACTTGAAGTGTTTGCCGGTCACAATCTGGCAATTGCCGGTGGCGGTAACCACTATATTGGCCTTTGGTATAGCATTTTCAAGGGTTCTAACCTCATAACCATCCATGGCGGCCTGCAGTGCGCAAATAGGGTCAATTTCCGTAACAATCACACGGGCACCGGCACCGCGAAGGCTATCGGCACTTCCTTTTCCTACGTCACCATAACCACATACCACAGCCACTTTTCCGGCCAGCATTACGTCGGTAGCGCGGCGGATGGCGTCCACCAGAGATTCTTTGCAACCATATTTGTTGTCAAACTTGCTTTTGGTAACGCTGTCGTTCACATTGATGGCGGGCATGGGAAGGGTACCTTTGGTTACCCGCTCATACAAACGGTGCACACCGGTGGTGGTTTCTTCACTGATGCCTTTGATACCGGCAGCCAGGTGAGGATATTTGTCCAAAACCACATTGGTTAGGTCACCGCCATCATCCAGAATCATGTTCAATGGCTGACGATCAGATCCGAAATACAAGGTTTGCTCTATGCACCACTCGTATTCTTCCTCCGTCATTCCCTTCCATGCGTAAACAGGTATTCCCGCAGCCGCAATCGCTGCAGCAGCGTGGTCCTGAGTAGAAAAGATATTGCAGGAGCTCCAGGTAACTTCGGCTCCAAGTTCTTTTAAGGTTTCAATCAGCACAGCCGTCTGAATGGTCATGTGCAAACAACCGGCAACACGGGCACCCTTGAGGGGCTGACTGCCGCGATATTCCTCACGAATAGCCATCAAGCCTGGCATTTCAGCTTCCGCCATGCGGATTTCCTTGCGGCCCCATTCGGCCAAGGTGATATCTTTAACTTTGTAAGGCAAGTAAGAATTGGTTTCTGTAGTCATGTCGTAAATTGGGGTGCAAAGTTACTGGAAATAAGTGATTTTTCTAGATAAAAACGAAGGTTAAATATGCTCCTTCGGCAGATACCCAAAAACCTCATCTACAGGCAAAATCAACCCGGAAAACAACCGCCCGCAAGCTACAGTCCCTTCTGTGAACGGTGGCAAACCTATGTAGCGTCCATTCTCCAGCAGGTAGATTAAGATGCTGCGCTCCTGCGGCTGAATAATCCAGTACTCTTGAACCCCGCTGGCCTCATAAAGATTAAATTTTACGTTCATATCATGGCGAGAATTGCCAGGAGAGAGAATTTCCACCATGATGTCAGGAACACCAAAACAACCCCTTTCGTCAATCTTACTGACATCACAAATGACCGTCAAATCGGGCTGCACAACCGTGCTGTCTTTCCTCGCTCCGGGAACCGGCAGGCGAACATCAAACGGCGCATAAAACAATCCACAGGGCTTATCAATGAAAAACTGGTCAAAATATCGGTTCACTACCCTCACTACCAACTGATGGATGCTACTGGGCGCCGGACTCATTTTCACCACCTTGCCGCGAATAAGCTCAACACGATCCAGAAAGGTCCATTTCAAATAATCCCAGTAGGTGTATGCTTTTTGAAGATCCAGCATGGCATATTCTGCAACCGGCTCACTCACGGCTGGGTTATTTAGATCGGGTTCGCAATACTCATCCTCAGCAAGCAAACCCCGCTCCCGGATGATTTCCAAAGCCACACGGATGGCCTGCAACTTCTTCTTAGAGCGGTCATCCTGCTCGGTCAATGCCTGGTGAATAACAGGAAGAGAAATACCAGTGCGCTCCTGTACTGCCTTGTGCAATCCATGGAACATACCCTTTTCCAAATCGGGATATTTTTTCTTTTCCACCCTCCAAAACTACTAAAAACACAAATAAAATACAAATATTTCACAAACTTTCCTCAAAATCCGCAGTTACAGCCCGATTTGGCCCTGGGTTTTTTGGGTTGCTTACCCTGTATGGCTTTGCAACCCGCATTGGCTACTGCTAAAACCAAAACAAGCAATACAATTCTGAATTTCATTATTCAAAAATACACCTCCTATACAATAAACCATCAATTTGAAGTAAAATTGCAGTACCAATGATTGTGTTAAATATCCTTGCAGACGGACTGCATTTCATCACCCACCTCAACGATTATCTGAATGTGTGGATCCGAGAATACGGCAACTGGCTATATGCCATTCTTTTTTTGATAGTATTTGTTGAAACCGGACTGGTGGTTATGCCATTATTACCCGGAGATTCGTTGCTTTTTGCTGCCGGTGCCCTGGCCGCCAATCCGGCCAATGATTTTAGCATATTCGTCCTCATCCCCCTGCTGATTACTGCAGCGCTGCTGGGTGATAATACCAACTATTTTATTGGCAGCAGAATCGGTGTGCGCATTTTTGACCTCAAATGGAAATTACTGAAAAGAGAATACCTCGATAAAACCCATGCCTTTTATGAAAAACACGGCGGCAAAACCCTCATCATGGCTCGCTTCGTTCCTATTGTGCGCACATTCGCACCATTTGCGGCCGGACTGGGAACTATGGGTTACCGTAAATTTATTGGATACTGTATTTCAGGGGCCGTTCTTTGGGTATGCAGCATCAGTATTGCAGGTTATCTGCTGGGCAGTAACGAGTGGGTGATGAAAAACTTTGAAAAAGTAGTGCTTGGTATCATCTTCATCTCCATACTACCCATGATTTTTCAGGCCCTCAAATCGAAATTCGCAAAATAACCATGCCATTGCTGGGCCTCATTGGCACCCCCCTGGGCCATAGCAAATCACCGGAGTTGTTTGCTGATATTTTTCGCCAAGAAAACTTAGTTGACTGGGAATACCGACTTTTCCCATTGTCCCACATTAACGACTTGACGGAATTAATTGAAAATCAGCCCACGTTGATAGGACTGAATGTTACAATCCCTTACAAAACGGAAATCCTGCCACTGCTGGACCATATCGCACCGGATGCCCTAGAATTGGGAGCTGTAAATACCATCAGTATTCGTCGCAAAAACAGCAAAATCGGGCTGATCGGTTACAATACAGATACATACGGATTTGAAGCATTGCTTATTTCAGCCAAAGCAGAAAAGGCAGAAAAAGCCCTGGTATTGGGTTCCGGCGGTGCCGCCAAGGCTGTTTGCCACGTACTGAAAAAACGAGGCATTGGCTACACGGTCGTCAGCCGCAATCCAAACAAAGACCAGAAAAGCTATGCTGACATCGACAATGAAATATTAAGATCTCACCTGCTTGTCATCAATACCACACCGCTGGGCATGAGTCCGTCATTGAATGATTGCCCACCCATTCCGTATGACTTGATTTCACCCGAACACATGGCCATTGACCTGGTTTACAACCCGGAAAAAACACTATTTATGAAGAACGTAATGGCCCAAGGCGCCTCGGCATATAATGGCATGCTTATGCTACAGAAACAGGCCGAATACGCTTGGCAAATATTAAAAAAATGAAAAGAAAATGAAAAAAACCATTCTGATACTTGGAACCATCCTCACCTTATCTTCCTGCAGCGTTTTTAACAAAAATACGGAAGACTGGGCGGTAGACAGCACAGTCGTGGATACCGCCGTGGCAGTAGGTTGGCTCGGCGATAATGAAATTCTGCCTTCAGATTACCGAGCAGCGCGCTACAGCGACTGGGACCTGCAACATACCAACTTGTATGTCAGTTTTGATTTCGCAAAAAAACAACTGAATGGCGAGGCAGAAATCACCATGAAATTGCATTTCTATGAAACCGACAGCATTGTACTCGATGCCAAAAACATGGACATAGAATCTGTGCAGATAAAGCATAATGGCAATTGGCAAACTGCCAACTTCACATATCCGGATAGCCTCATACTTGTCATAAAACCGGGCATAACCTTCACATCGGCAAACCCGATAGCTAACCTGAGAATAAAATATACAGCAAAGCCCTATGCAGCTGAGGTTGAAGGGGGATCGGCAATTACCCAGGATCGTGGACTCTACTTCATCAATCCCGATGGCTCAGACCCGCTCAAACCCCGACAAATATGGACCCAGGGTGAAACCGAAAGTAACAGCCGATGGTTTCCCACCATTGATGCACCCAACCAGAAAATGACCCAACGAATTTGCATGACCATCCCAGACAGCATGGTCTCCCTAAGCAATGGGCTCAAAATTTCACTCCAAAAAAACAACAATGGCACCCGCACCGATTGCTGGGAACAAAAACTTCCCCATGCGCCTTATCTGGCAATGATGGCCATTGGCGACTGGGCCGAAATCCAGGACAAATGGCGCGATAAACCGGTTACCTACCTGGTAGAAAAACCATATGCATCGCGTGCCAAACAAATTTTTGGCAAAACCCCCGAAATGATAGAGTTTTTCAGCACATATACCGGCGTAGATTTCCCATGGGATAAGTACAGTCAGGTTGTCGTGCGCGATTTTGTGAGCGGCGCCATGGAAAACACCAGCGCCACCGTACACATGGAAAACCTGCAGACCACAGAAGAAGAATACAGGGATGAAACCTACGAAGATTATGTGAGTCACGAGCTTTTTCACCATTGGTTTGGCGATCTGGTAACGGCGGAAAGCTGGAGCAACATCACCCTCAATGAAAGCTTTGCCACCTATGGCGAATACCTCTGGCGTGAACACAAATACGGCAAGGCAAAAGCTGATGAATTGCTGGAAGATTTTAGATTGTATACCCGGCTAAATAACTTTATGGGCGGCGCTCTCAAAAAACTGGTGCGCTATAATTATCACCGTGCCGATGATGTTTTTGATATGGTCAGCTACCAGAAAGGAGCATTGATTCTCCACATGCTCAGACAAGAAATTGGGGATGCCGCTTTTAGGGAAGGAATGAAAAAATACCTGACCGATAATCGTTTTCGCGCAGCCGAAGTGGATCATCTGAGACTGGCTATGGAGGCCGTTACCGGCCGTGACCTTCACACGTTTTTCAACCAGTGGTATTTTACTGAAAAACACCCCGAGCTTAACCTAAATCATTCTTGGGATGAATCTAATCATACGCTTGAAGTGATGATTACCCAAACCCAGTACCATCGAAACACTTACCTACTTAAACCCTCCATGCAAATTTTGTACGGTAAAAACTCTCAAATAATGTCCTTAACTATCGATAAGAGAGAACAGAACTTTACTTTTAAATTACCGCAAAAACCCGATTTTGTAATACTGGATCCCGACTACCAGTTGCTATGCGATGTAAACTATCCCTCAGACGAGACCTTTACTCCAGTCCAATT
This sequence comes from Flavobacteriales bacterium, assembly GCA_947496375.1. Lineage (GTDB taxonomy): Bacteria > Bacteroidota > Bacteroidia > NS11-12g > UBA955 > RGEC01. The sequence goes on along the minus strand of CANMCY010000001.1, from coordinate 21,252 downwards.
TCTCAATGCCCTTCAAACCCTGAAAAACCCAACCACACAGAGGACCATATTCAATCGGGCAATCCGCCAATTTCCGGATACATCAGGTGTGGTTCCTGCAATCGCAGACAGTATGGTTTTTATAGCACTAAATTCAAATTGGAGTCCATTAATGATAGATGCACTTGATTACTGCAATAACAATACAGTATATGACAGCGTTACCCTAAAAAATCACCTATCCCGCATTGCACTAGGCAATTATGACGCTAATGTCAGAGAAAAATCCCTGTGGGCAATTCAATCCCTTTTCCCGGAGCTTAGTGCCGAAATTCTGCCACGCCTCACCTCAGATCCCAGCCCAAAAGCGGCAACAAATGCCATTAACTATATAAACTGGGAACCACGTTATGCTGACACCGCTCTTAAAGCGGTAAAATATGCAACCAAAGCCATCGCCACAGAATGGGTAAAAAAATGGATGCTTCATGATTCAGGCATGCAACCCCTGAATGCCATGCTGTTACTTCACAAAAACCCCAAAGCCGGATTGGTGTCTTTTGAAAATGTATTCACAACCTGGTTTTTTGGAACTGCAGCCATGGAGGTCAGTGAATTTACGAAAACCCGGCAAATGGAATTTATAGCCGCAGAACTTACCCGAGCTGAAAATAAACGCATGCTTAAAGTAGCTGCCAACATCATAAAACCTGCATTAGAAGCATATTCGAAAGAAGATAAACCCGCATGGTTTTCCATAGCTGAAAAATTGGTCAAAACATCTGTTGAGTAAGGCGTTAACCCGACTTTAACCCTTAATTTTGCGGAACGATGGTAACGGCAGATAAACTAAGCAAAGGCATGACAGCCAAAATCAGTGCCCTGTTGCCCTCGCCCCATGAAGAAAGACTCAGTGCCATGGGATGTGTGCCCGGAACGAAAATTACGCTTGAGTTCATCGCTCCTTCAGGCGATCCTTTGGCTTTTAATGTAGAAGGCTACCTGCTCGGACTTCGGAAATCTGAAGCAAAACTCCTGATAGTTGAACCAATAGCCGGTGCTGCAAATGGATGAAAATATTGCCCTGATCGGGAATCCCAATTGCGGTAAATCCACCCTGTTCAATCACCTGACAGGCCTGAGACAGAAAGTGAGCAATCTTCCCGGAACTACCGTCGAAAAAAAATATGGTTCCTGGAAAACCGAAAAACAAACCTACTTCCTTCAGGACCTCCCGGGCATATACAGTTTGTATTCAGAAGCTGAAGATGAAAAAGTAGTGGTAAAAGCCCTCCTAGCCAATAATGAAGAAGTTCCAAAAAAAATTCTCTTCATATTGGATGCCTCTAACCTGAGGAGAAATCTGCTATTATTTACTCAGGTAGCTGAATTGAAGATCCCCATGGTGGTATTGCTCACCATGAACGATACCGCGCTCAAAAAAAACCTGGAGGTAAGCACCGCGGCCCTGGAAAACATACTAGGAGTGCCTGTGGTGACCATCAATCCGAGAAAAGGCGATGGCATGGAAAAAATCGTTCCTGCCCTAAACAATGCAAGGGTTGCTGCGGTACAGATTATGGGAAATACCCATGAGCGGCTCGTTGCCTATATTCAAACCGGTAAAAGAGACGGTATAGCCGCCGAAACCCTCTCCAGGTATGCACACATTGAAAAAATGATCGCTGAATGTGTCATTCAAAAAACGAACGGCAATAGGGCTTGGCGCAACCGGCTCGATTACTGGCTCACCCACCGAATCTTCGGCTACCTGATTTTCGCATTCATAATGCTCAGCATCTTTCAGGGGGTTTTTACCCTGGCAGAATATCCCATGAACTGGATAGAACAAGCTTTTGCAGCACTTTCTGACCTGACTGCATCTGCATTGCCCGCCGGCCAATTCACATCCCTCCTCACCGATGGTCTTATCCCGGGTATAGCCGGAGTGGTTGTATTTGTACCTCAGATTGCCATACTTTTCCTTTTCATTGGCCTGCTGGAAGACAGTGGCTACATGGTTCGAGCCAGCTTTATTACAGACCGTGTTATGCGTCGCATCGGGCTAAACGGACGTTCTGTCATTCCATTGATCAGTGGATTTGCCTGCGCCATTCCCAGCATCATGGCCACCAGAAGCATCAAACACAAAGGCGAACGGCTGGCCACTATGTTTGTTATTCCGCTGATGAGTTGCAGCGCGAGATTACCGGTTTATACCTTGTTGGTTTCTCTGGCAGTTCCGGAAACCAATGGAATCGGCCCATTCAGTTTGCGAAGTTTGATTATGACCCTGGCCTATTTTGCCGGAATTATCGCCGCCATGGGCTTTTCATTAATGTTTAAACGAAGAAACAGAAATTCCGAACCCTCCGAATTCATTCTGGAAATGCCCACCTACCAGGTGCCCAGAATTCAGACCGTACTGCTGCAAATGTCTCAGAAATGCCTGAGTTTTATCAATTCTGCGGGCAAAGTCATTGTGATTATTTCCCTCATTCTTTGGTGGCTAAGTAGCCATGGGCCCGGGAATGCCATGGATAGCGCTGAAGCAGAAGTAAACAAAACCGTGGCAAAAAACCTGGCCATTACATCCCGGCAGCATAGCATTGCCCTGGCAGAAGCAAAGCTGGAAGCCAGCTACGCCGGTCACCTGGGCAAATTCATAGAACCCGCCATTAAACCCCTCGGCTACGACTGGAAAACAGGCATTGCCATCATATCTTCATTCGCTGCACGTGAAGTGTTCGTAGGCACCATGGCAACCCTTTTCCGTGGCGACTCCGAGAACCCGGAAACCATTCGGGAGGTCATGAGTCAAACCCGAAATAAAACAACCGGAAAGCCCTTATATGGTTTGCCCTATGCCCTCAGTCTGATGATTTTTTATGCATTTGCCTTGCAATGCATGAGCACCATCGCCATCATGAAACGTGAAACAGGCAGTTGGAAATGGCCTATTATCCAGTTTACGGCATTTTTGGCACTGGCATGGGTAAGCGCATGGGTGGTTAATACGCTTTCATTGGCTTTATTGTAAAAAACATGACGCTTTTTAAAGCCAAAACGGCTTTTTGTTTGTATATTTGCAAGGCAAAATATATTCAGGAGCCAAAGCATTCATGAGACAACTAAAAATTTCGAAGCAGTTTACCAACCGGGAGAATAAATCCCTCGACAAATACCTTAACGAAATTTCCAAAGTACCGATGATTGATGCGCAGGAAGAGGTGGAATTAGCCCGCCGAATCCGCGAGGGAGATCAGGCCGCTTTGGAAAAACTGGTAAACGCCAACCTTCGATTTGTGGTTTCTGTAAGTAAACAATACCAAAATCAGGGCCTCACCCTCGGTGACTTAATCAATGAAGGAAATATGGGACTGATCAAGGCCGCCCGCCGCTTTGATGAAACCCGCGGTTTTAAATTCATATCCTACGCCGTATGGTGGATTCGCCAAAGCATCCTTCAGGCCCTGGCCGACCAAAGCCGTATTGTACGACTTCCGCTGAATAAAGTAGGTAGTCTGGGTCGTATCACACAGGCATCAGCCCGCCTGGAGCAGGAACTGGAGCGCGAGCCCACCCCTGAGGAAATCGCCGAACACCTGCAAATCCCCCTCACTGAAGTTGAAAATGCACTCCGTAGCAGCGGGCGTCACCTCAGCATTGATGCTCCACTGGCCGAAGGTGAAGACAACACCCTGTTGGGCGTTCTTGACCAGAATGACGAGCCCAATCCGGATATGCCACTCATCAATGAGTCGCTACAAAATGAAATCAATCGTGTAATCAGCACACTCAGCGATAAAGAACGCGATGTACTTAAATATTACTTTGGTCTTGATGGAAACCCCGCACACACCCTGGAGGATATTTCAGAAAAGGTGGGACTGACACGTGAACGTGTTCGTCAGATCAAAGAGAAGGCCCTGCGCCGCCTGCGTAAAAGCAGCAAAAGCAAGATTCTTAAATCATACCTGGGATAATTTTATCATTCTTTATACCAAAAGAAAAGCCCCGTTTCCGGGGCTTTTCTTTTATCTCTATGTCTGATTATCGTATAATGGTAACTGAGCCCTTGTACACGAATAATTTGCCGTCTATGTATCGGAAATTGATGGCGTAGGCATAAACCCCTTCAGGCAATGGCTTGCCACTGGCATCCGTTCCGTTCCAGTTTTTGGCAGGGTCATTGGTCGTAAACAACAATCCACCCCAGCGATCATAAATCTGCATGTTATACTTACTCAAACCAAAGGTGGTATTTGGACCAAACGTCTCATTCAAACCGTCATTATTGGGAGAGAATGAGGTAGGCAACCAAAACAATAGTTCGGGCTTAAGATAGATAAACTTGGATGTGCTATCCACGCAAAAATCAGGGCTGGTTACAATGAGTTTTACCAGGAAATTGCCGGTATCATTGAATGTCAGGAATAATGGACCACCCGCATTGCTGTTTTGTCCGTCTTCAAATCTCCAGTCATACGCCGATGCATTGCTGCCGGTGAAAACAAACTTCCAATCGGTTTCCATGCCGCGTGAAAGCAGATACTCCGAGGTAAAGTTGGCGACAGGTTTTGCAAAAACAGTCATGGGCAAAGCAGTAGACGTAGCGGTACATCCATTGCTGGAAGTTACGGCAAGACTCACATTAAAACCGCCGGAACTGTTATAGGTCTTGGATGGATTAGCCACTGTAGCGCTGGATCCATCACCGAAATTCCAGTTATAAGCGGTAATCGTGCCTTTGTTAATAATGGTATTTGATGTGAAATTCACCAGCTCACCCTGACACGCATCCTGATCAAAGTTGATGTCTACATAAGGCGTCTCAGCCACATACATGGTTTTGGTTATACTACTTCCGCAGCCCCTGTCAGACAAAACATCCAGTTTCAAAGAATAGTTGCCGGTATCAGTAAAGATCTGATTGGGATAATTTTTTCCGGTAAAAGTGCCACCTGGGGTTAATGTCCAGTTGTAGGTAACTCCGGTTGCTCCATTGGTATTTGAATTTTCGGTGAAAACAAAATTGTTCCCGCTAAGACACTGCAAGTCGTCGTTGATGCTAAAATTGGCCTGCGGAATCGGAAACACCTTGACCAAGCGTGTTACAGAATCTTTACATCCTGCAGTAGAGGTTGCCACCAGTTTTATTATATAGGTACCCGCCGAGGTGTAGTCTTTCTGCACTACATTCTGGGTTGTGGCTTTTGAACCATCGCCCAGTGACCAATTGTAGCTTAATGTGCCATTAAATATGGTTGTATTGGTAAAATCAAATTTAGCTTTACCCAAACAAGTACTATCGGGTGAATTGGTAAACGAAGGCCTGGGGGTGGGCTCTACCCTTACATTTTTAATCGTTGTGTCACTGCATCCAATGTTGGTTGATTGTATGTAGGTAACCTTGTAAGACCCGGTATCAGCATAAGAATAAACGGGACTTTGCGCTGTAGAGGTGGCATTATCTCCAAAATCCCATTTATGAGACACTGTAATGCCGGGAACACTCAATATATTATCAGGAATAAAAGAGAAGCTATTTCCTGTTAAACACTGAATATTCTTATTGGCAGTGAAGCTGGAATTGGGAGAAGGACTCACACCCAGCAATCGGGTTGTACTGTCTTTGCACCCCAAACCTGAAGTAACCACCAGTTTGGCTGTATACACTCCCCAGGCAACAAACTTTTTGTTGCTTATGGTCTTGGAAGTACTGTTACTGCCGTCAGAAAAGCTCCACTTGCGGGTTGCTACTGTTCCTGAACCAATCACAGAGCGATCATCCAGGTTAAAGAAATGTTGATTGAAACACTTATTGCTGTCTGTAACCGAAATTCTGGCCCTTGGCTCCGGTGCCACATACACTGTCGTTTTCACAGAATCCATACAACCATATTCTGAAGTATCAATGCGGGTTACAGTCCAGAAACCAGTATCCTTGAAGTTCACTGCTGAAAGTGATGAAACGCCGCTGCTTGAGGTACCATTATACCTCCAGTAACGGTTGTAAGTTCCGTATGGCAGGGGATTGCTGTTATCAGAAAAGTCAAAACTATTTTGTTTAAAACACTGATTATTCGTGGTCTTTGAGATTTTAGAAATGGGCACAGGATGAACCACAAATGCAGAATCCAATGTATCGCGGCAACCGTGTATGGTTTCCGTAATCATGTTTACACTGAATGTATCATAATTTGAATATTGGTGCAAACCAAATCGATTCGTTACGGTATCTGCGTTGCCATCACCATAATTCCAGTAAGTCTTTCCAATACCCCCGTCTCCAAAACTGGAGTCAATCAAATTCGTATTGGCATTCTGACAATAAAAGGTTTTAGATGACCATAACTTGGCCGTTGGCATACCATTTACGTTCAGCACTGTTTTTACAGTATCAGAGCATCCTTTTCGTGTATATACAATATACTCCAGGTAATACTGTCCAATGGTATCAAATGTCTTCCTGAAAGTCAGGTCAATAAGTCGGGTAGTATCGCCAGGCAGATAGGGATTGGCCAGTTTCCAAAGCACCGATTTACGGCTATCCCCGAAATAATTGGTATTGTCTGACAGAACGTAGCGGTTCACATTGATACAATTCAGTGCCGTATCGTAGTTAAGCTTGGCATCAATTTGCGCGGCCCGGGTAATTACGGTAGAATCCTTAGCTATGCAATTGGTTGACGTATCTCGCACCCTCACCCATACCTTACCGGTATTGGTGGCAGTGTAAAACCGGTTAGCCGAACTATCCTGCCATTTATACAAGAACTTCACACTGGCGCCTGCATCAAATACTTCGTTAATTCTCGCATTACCACATTTGATGATGGTATCCGGGAAATTTATCGTTGGACCCGGCAAAATATCGATGATTTTTGATCTTGTGAATGTATCATTAGAACCACAGGGAACTTTTACCACTACCTTCATGGTAATGTAGAAAGCTCCTGTCTTCATAAACTCATGGGTCACTTTCATTCCTGTATCCCTGGGCGTATTATCACCGAAATCCCATATGATGGCAAGTGGTTTAACTGTTTTAGGAATCGTGGCCTCAATGTTCACGGGAGTTTTTGGGCATTTGCTGGTACGGCTAATTTTAATATCGTATTCCAGGTTTTCAAAGAGCGCACCCGAACAGTAACTGTAACTTTCGTATTGACCCACTCCATATGCCACCACAATCAGACCTGAGTCACACTCCAGCATATTCGATGAGGGGTTACCCAGACTAAGCTGGGCATAAGAATGGCCCGCACAGGGCACATCCGTAAATGAAGTGGATGGTACAAAGCTTCCGTTCAGTTTTACAAACTTCTTAGCCGATGTAGCAACAAGCACGTTTGCATAATGCTTGTTCATGTTGTTGGTAGTCGCCGTACCAATAACGGTCTTAAGCAATTTCTGAGACTGATCCGGCATGATGAGGATAGCCGGATCTCCGACGTTCCCTGAGGTACCTGCACAGCTACCTCCATTTTTCATATATTGCACCACATAAACAGGGCTATCGGAGGTGATGCACCTTGCCACAGACGAGGTAACATCCAGGTAATAGTATTTGCCGGCTGCTCGGGTGGATCCAATATAGGTTCCGTCGACAGAAATTCTCGTGTTTGGCTTAGTGGCAAGTACCCTCAGCACATACCCCTTGGTCTGGTCTTTGAAAGGCATTACTACATGCTTGGTACCCAGCACAGAGGTTGGGAAAAGCTGGGTGTAAATATGATCTACTGCTGCACCACATGAATTATTGGGAATCTTCACAGACCGCATTCCACAAAACACGTTTATTTTACCACAGCCATTGATTACCCTGATCCGGGTTCCGGTTAAATCTCCGGATGCACTTTGAGGATCAGTGGTACTTCCGTCTGCACCGTCGCTCTGCAACTGATATACCTGTCCCCTTGACATGGAAACTGTGAAAGCTGTGTTGGCTGTCTTGCCACCTTTGGTACGCACGGTGGGTACAATTTCCACTGTTACATTATTATCCATAGCAATGATGGTGGCTTGGCTTGGCATGTAAGGCCCTGTTCCAAACGTTCCCGATCTTTGGGTGGGAGTAAATGCCGTCACATAAAATTGAGGGGCCTGTGGGATGGATTCATAGGGCATCACAAAGGTTCCGTCAGAGCGGTTCTGCTCAAGATTCATGCAATATACATTCACCGGGTCTTTAGCCACAATGCGCAGTCCACGCTTACTGTTCAGGTCTGAAGCGTTAAACTCTGAACCCTGCGGATAGTAGAACTGAGGATCTACCGCCCTGCGATTTACCACACCTGCTGTAATGTTCAGGGTTACTGCAGAACCCACCAGTCGGGGGTTATCCAGCACAACCGTTGTGTTTTTTTCGGAAGTTATGTAAATAAGCAAAGAATCAGGATACCCCCCTGAACGGGCTTCCATCTCCATAAAACTCATGTAAAATACCTTACCCGTAGAAGATATCTGGGCACTCAACCCGTTGTATACCAACGAGAAGAAAAATAGTAATAGTATTTTAGTTAATCCACTTGGCTTTATCACCGCTGCTTTTGGGCTTTTCATAAATTTTTACAAATTTATGTATAGACGCTAAAATTTACTGAATCGTTGCACTACATATTAATTCTTCATCTAAATAAACAGCTAAAAATTGTCCGGGGGTTACTGAACGCTGCGGTATATGGAAGGTACAGAATTGTCGGTTTTCTGTCATTTTTAAATTACAGTCAAAAAGTGCCTGTCTATAGCGAATTCTGGCCTTCAGTTTTTCGCCATTTAGAACCTGTTTCAAAGCCGATGGATTTACCCAGTGAATGCCTGCCATATCTGCCTCCAAAGCCCTGCTTAGCAGCGCAGGATGGTCTTCGCCAAGTCCTACATAAATAATATTTTCTTTCACATCAGTCTGCAAAACAAATAGTGGCAATCCTGTTCCCCCAATATGCAATCCTCGACGTTGCCCAATCGTGTAAAAATGGGCGCCTTTATGTTTTCCTAAAACCTTTCCCTCACTGCGTGAAAGCCCGGGCTTCCGGACCCATGAATCAACCGATTCATGCTCCTGCATTCGCTGAACATGTGCCAGAACCGAAGGGGCATCCCTGTCAATTAAAATTACGTCACCCTCTTTGGGTTTCAACTGCTGCTGTAAAAAGTCAGGAAGGGATACCTTGCCAATAAAACATAGTCCCTGGCTGTCTTTTTTATTGTGAACATGCAATCCGGCTTTTGTGGCCAAATCCCTTACCTCCGATTTTTGAAGATGACCTATGGGAAACATGGCTTTGGCAAGCTGCCCCTGATTTAACTGACATAAAAAATAACTCTGATCTTTATTGGGATCCTTGCCACGCAGCAATCTGTAAAAATCTTCCCCATCCACATTCACGCTGTCTTTTTGCACATAATGACCCGTTGCTACAAAATCAGCACCCAACTTTAAAGCGTTCTGCAAAAACAAATCAAACTTTATTTCACGGTTGCAAAGCACATCAGGATTGGGGGTTCGACCTGCGGCATACTCAGAAAACATGTAATCTACAATCCGCGTTTTGTAAGCAGCACTTAAATCCAGTATCTGAAACGGAATACCCAACTGCTCGGCCACCATCATGGCATCTCTACTATCGTCTATCCAGGGACACTCGTCTTCCAGTGTTGGGGAGGCATCATTCCAGTTGCGCATGAACAGGCCAATTACATCATGCCCCTGCTCTTTGAGCAACCACGCCGCCACACTGCTGTCAACGCCACCGCTTAAGCCCACTACTACCCTGGCCATTTACTGCAAAGTTCGTTAATAACTGCCAAGATATTTTCGCAATATCCATTCACCGGCAAAGCAAACAATAATGATAAAGAAAAACCATTTGGCATGAATCAACTCTGTTACTTTGGTTTCACTGAAAATAATAGGTTTGGCGGCCTCTTGCTTCTCCATCTCATTAACCAAATCCTTAGTTTTATCGGAACCGGCAAAATAGCCGTTATACTTTGCGGCCCATTGCCTCAATACCGCGTGATCGGCCTGAGTGCGGCTTATTTCCGTAACCATGGGATTCACATAAAAGACCGCAGAGGCAGTCAGTTTGGGATTTTTATTGAGTTTAGACGTGGCTTTGTACTGCCCGGCAGGCAAACCGGCAGTTTCCAATCTGTACACGTCATTGTAGGCCACCATCGGAAATAACTGACGATAGCCGTTTTCGCCTTCCAGCAAAAGTTCACAGGCAGCACTATTTTCCTTTTTACCCGCTGCATCAAGATATGTTGCCTGCAACACCGCTGACTCTCCCGCCTCGTAATCATTCTTGATTGATTTTAACACAAAAGACCTGGGCCGGGCTTTCAACGAAAGATACTGAAGGGATTGAAACAGCAGTGATTCTGATGCCAGTGCATCTCCATGCACCGCAAATTCTTTCAATTTCCACCGCCAGAATCCTTCTCCACAGAGCCATACGGTTCTGTGATTATTAATCTCTCTGAAATAATACAACGGATAGGCAGTCTCGATATTGCCAATACGCTGCTTCAAAAACACTTTCTGGGTGGCATCCGATTGCCATCGGCCAAAGGCCGCTTTGAGCGGGGGAAAAGAACGGATTCGCCGAATGACTTCCGGTTCAAACGTGATTTCTGTAAAATCTGCAGACGGCTGTGGCAACACTTCCTCAGATTGCATGGAGGCGGGCGGCGATGCCCCACCCGGAAGTGCACCCAGCAACCCCCTGCGGGTTTGCAGCGTGCTCACATGAAGAAAGGGTTTGCCCGCATCTGACAGCCGCTTTAACCAACCCGCCTGACTTTCGTTTACGGGCATTCCATGCACTATGAACAAATCTGCAGCGTCAGGGTTGGGCATGAGCCCCGGGTCGGCAAGATTTACGCTGTACCGGGCATTTCCTTCGAGTAGCCGTTTGATGGCCCCCACATCAGGATGTGCTGCGGCCTGCACAACCACAATATTTTTGCGATCATCCACCACCTCCGTTACTGCAGTTGCCTGATTATTGGCCAGATTTTTTTCGCCGGCTACCGGAGAAACCACAACCCTGTATTGCTTCAGCCCTGGCGATGCTGCTTTTAAGTTGAAAACAATGCGCCTGTATGTACTCCCCTTTTCAAAATTACCGGCTTGCGACTGCAACACACGGCCACCCTCCTGCAATTGCAGGTTATAGGCAACTGCTGCAGGTGCATCAAACCTCAGCTGAACTTCAAGGGTATACTCACTGCCCAAAAACACAGACTCATTAACCTGTATACCGGCAATTCGAATATCAGTTTGCGGTGTGGTATCACCGATTCCGATGCAATAGAGCAGCGGATTGCTCACAAACGGCTTTACCAATGGGCTTATCCCCCGGTTTTGTATACCGTCTGAAACTACCAAAACAGCAGAAACCCGGCGGGCATCCCTGTATTCATTGGCATGCTCTGCAATGATGCCCAGGTCGGTTGCGTATCTCCCCAAGATGGTATCTCCGGGTAAATAAACCTTATCGGCAAAATGAAATACACGAACATTGTATTTTTCTTTTAATGCTGACAGGGGCTTATCCAGGCCTTGCGCATAAACCTCTCGGGTTTGGGATATTGCCGAAGCACTATGATCCAGGTAAACCAGCAGTGTGGGCTTATCTTCCCGTTGTAGTTGCAGAACCACAAACGGCGACAAAAGCAATATAAATAAAAAGAATAAACCTATAAAACGCAAAGTCGGCAGCACGTAATTCCATGGTTTTTGAAATTTTACCGCTTTACGATACAGCAAGAAGGTAAGCGCTGCTGCAGCGAGCAAACACACTATCAAAAACCAACCTGAGGTCAGCGTTTGAAAAGCGAAAAGCAGCATGCCCTTAGGTAGTATTACCCGTTACTTTTTGAGAAAAGTATATTTACGATGGATGTTGTTGCCCCTCAGCACAATGACATAACTGCCCTGGTTGAGCAGCGCAATATCCAGGCGGGACCAATCGGCATTGGGGTAGTATTGCATAACCTTTTGACCGGAAAGACTGAGAATTTCTATATAATCTACACCGAGCGTATTTACCTGAAGTTGTTGGTCAGCAGGAACCGGATAAATTGCCTGTTGAGGCATGCATGTAAGATGTGCTCCGGCTGACCAGCGTACCATTACATTGAAAGTAAGCGTATCTCTGACAGAGGGATTGTTAACATCCCAAACCGCGTATTTGATGGTCGCCGTATCGGCAACACCTTGAGCAGATATGCTAATTTTAATACTGGCTTTCTCGCCGGGTGCAATATCTGAAAACTTTCCGCTGTCTACAAATGTGAGGTAACAACCTACATTATCACAAAAAGCCGGTGAACCCCAGCCGCTTGGATAATCCACCAGTACCTTTTCGTATGCAATGCGAAGGGGTTTTGAATCCTTGTTTTTTAAATAGATCTGACAATCAAAAGGATTCGTAGCTTGGGGATAAAAGTCTTGTGACTTGCCGCCCAGAATCTCGATGGTTTGGGCAGACAATGCCGAAACAGAAAACGTTGCTACGGCCAGTAAATTCAGACATTTTAAAACCTTCTTCATAGTACTACAAAGATAATCAGATTAATTTAATTTCAGGTCAATAAAATGTCAAACCTAGGACAGCAGGTTTCCGGCCAGTTCAGACAAGGTTTCGCAGCTACCCATAAACATCGGGTGCTTAGACACTTCATCGGACGGCATTTCTATGGCTGCATGATTATACCAGAAGGTAGGAATACCTGCATTCACCCCGCCTTTCACATCCGTATCCCAGGTATCGCCTGCATAAAAAACACGGTTAAAAGCACCGCACTTTTCTGTAGCGGCGGCGATTGCCACATCAAAAATGGCTTTATCCGGCTTGGCAATACCCACCGATTCACTGGTAATCATTAACTCCACATAGCTGTCAAGGCCACAGGCCTGAATTTTGGTGCGCTGTGTCTTTTCAAATCCATTGGTGAGCAATACCAGCACAAAAATCTCCTTCATTTCCTGCACAAAAGCCATAGCACCTGGCATCATGCGGGTCATCAGCGGACAAATTTCAAGGTATTCATCCCATACATTTTCGGGGTGCTCCTCATCGGGAATACCCAAGGCACGGAAAGTATCGATAAAACGGCCTGTCCTTAGCAAATCCTTTTGGATTTCGCCGGCTTCATATCGTTTCCAATAGGTTTTGTTGATGGATTTATAGGTATCAATAAACTGATGCACGGAGTGCGACGTGCGCACGTGCAGGCGGTGCCTGTGAAATAACTCAGCAAGGGCTTCCTCGGCATTACCGTCAAAATCCCAAAGGGTATTATCCAGATCCAGCAGCAATAAATTGCGCGGCTGCATCAGTGGGTGGCGAAATTGGACGAAACCGTCACGCGTGCGGTTTTTCGCTTACTGGAAGTATTGAAAACGCCGCCCCAGCTATATTCTTCATTGTCGTTTTCACCTGTAATCTGAAATACGCCCAAGTCTGAAGATTTAAGTGAACCCAAACTACAATCACTGGCTTCGGCAATCTTTTTGGCGCGAGCACTGGCATCTGAGGCGGCCTGGCTAATCAACTCCAGCTTCAACTCTGACAAGCGCGTGTAATAAAACTCTGGCGAATTGGCATTAAATTCAATTCCATTTTCCACCAGGTTCATACTTTCCTTTACTATGGCCTCTATGGCATCAATGCGGCGGGAGCGAATTTTAATGCCCTGGGTGGCCTTGTATCCCACAAAAACCGACCGATAATTACCATCCGAACGAATATCTTCATACTGTCTGTCCAGATTTACCGTTCCAAAAACCATTTCTGAATCATGCACCCCCTGCCCCTTAAAATACTGATATACTTTATCTTTATCCGCCTTGATCAGCTGGTAAGCATCTTTCATTTCGGCACTGGAACGGGAAAAACTGCCTGACCAGTGAATATCATCGCTGGTAAAACTCACCTCAGCCATCCCGGTAACAGCAATATACTCACCATGGGGTTTGCGTTTAAAACCATTGCCAATGAACCAGGCAGCCACAATCCCCGCCAATGCGAGAATCAGGTAGTGAATGTTATTTTTAATCATGATTTAACGGTATCTATACAAGCACACAAGTTAGTGAAAATTTCATCAATTTCCCCAATACCTTGAACACTTTGATATTTGCCCTGTTCGCTGTAGTAACCCTGCAGCGGCAATGTTTTGTTTTGATACTCACGGAATCTATTTCGGATGGTGTCTTCATCCTGGTCATCCACCCTGCCTGAAGTTTGGCCGCGAAGCATCAGTCTCTTCACCAGCTCATCCTCCACTACTTCCAGTCCCAGCACCGCAGAAATGGCAGTATTAAACTCCAGGAGCATCGCATCCAATGCCTCTGCCTGCGGAATCGTTCTGGGAAATCCGTCGAAAATAAACCCACCGGCACCGGCATGGGATGACATAAAATTGCGCACCATACCCACCACAACCGAATCCGGCACCAGTTCGCCTCTGCTAATGTATTCATTGGCCTCGTTTCCAAGCACTGTGCCTGCTTTACGCTCTGCCCTGAGCAAATCTCCGGTGGCAATGTGTACAAGCTGATAGCGGTCAATAATTTTTTCGCTTTGTGTGCCTTTTCCGGCACCGGGAGGACCAAATATGATGAGGTTTAGCATAAAAGTGAGCAAAGAAAATGACAAATTATTACATCAACAACTTCCATGGCGGATAAACCCTGAAATCATGATGCAAAAAGCACCTAATTATAAAACAGGTCAATCAAAAATATATTCCCTGTCAAATGAATCAATAAAAGATTCTTTAGAGGTATTGATAATGCTACATTGTTTATAATCTGCATACATTTTTATCTGGGCAAACCCACGGAAAAGACGCTTCAGATTCTCAAATTGTTTCCAGATGGGCTGGGGAATATAATTACCGGAAGCATCCCGATCAGACAATATATTTCGGGTAGGCGATTTATCATAAAAATGATGCTGAACCATGTATACCTTATTGTCATCACCCACCTCCAGATATTGATGAAAATTGGCATTGACCCCCGATATGTATATTTTTTTAAATCCTTCGTTTATTTTTTGAAACAATGCCATCTGAACTACATTCATAAACTGAGGATTACCCAGACCGGCAGGAAATATAAATCTGTATAGAAACCAGCGAAAACCCTCTACTTTAATATTATTAAAATAAACAATATGAATGTTAGGATTGGTTGAAACTTCTTTAACCAATAGTGACTTTTTTGCCCACACGGGAATATATAAATTCAGTTTCCATGTGGTTTTTTCTTTGATAGATTTGATGGTATTAACGGCCGCTATTACCGTATTTTTTTCACCCATCGATTTTTTTTCTCTCCAGGTTTGTTCCGGATTGGCATACTCATTTTCATCAATCCAAAAAAACAATCCATCCTTGATAAAATAAGACTGCGGCTGAATTTTTGCATAAATATCAGTGGTGGAAAAACCATTTACCACGCAGACATGTTTACCTGAAAAATAATTTGGGTCCTTTTCCATGGCGGCAGATAGGGCCGGACCATTTCCCATGACATAGCAATCTTCCGAAGGGTTTACAACGGGTTTTTTATGTTTTTTGGCTTTAATTACAACCTTTACAATTGATAAAACTGTATAAAATAGATGCTGTGTGAATAGTATGATTTTATCCATGCCGCAATCTATTTCATTCAAGCATATCCAGACTGAGGCGATCGCCTTTCTTACAGGGCGTTTTAAACTTGCGCCCCTTAACCTCCGGCCAGTATTTAGGATGAAGACCAAAACCGGGCCTCACACTGCGAACATTCTCTTCATTTACCACTGCTCCTGCTTCAACATCTTCAGCTACGTATAAACTGCGGGAATGCGTCCTTCCCGAAATCATTTTCTCTGTTAACCGGTAATCGTCGGTCCCTCTCATTTTTTCGGCCATTCTAACCGAAGTCACCAAACTTTTCCAGTCCGAGGGCTCTAAACTAAAGGCCGCATCCGGTCCGCCGAGTGATTTATCCAGTATAAAATGTTTTTCTATGAGGCAAGCGCCGTAAACCGCAGCGCTGATAGGGGCCACAATATCCAAGGTGTGATCGCTGAGTCCGACCTCCACATTGAAATCTTCCCGAATACGGGGTATCATGCTCAGATTGGCTTCTTCCGGCGGTGTAGGATAACTGCTGGTGCACTTCAGTATCACAATCTGATTATTCCCCATGCGGCGGCACGCATCAATTGCAAGCTTTATATCATCATAGCCGGCTATACCCGTGCTGATAATGATGGGTTTTGCCTTGGAAGCAGCATGTTCAATGAGCGGAATATCCGTTATTTCAAAACTGGCTATTTTAAATGCCGTAATACCACATTGATCCAAAAACTCAACCTCCTCATGCCCAAACGGAGAACTGAAAAACTCCATATCCAGACTATGTGCCAGCTGCATCAGCGGTACCGTCCATTCCCAAGGGGTATAAATATCCTGATACAAATTGTAATAGGGAGTGCCGTCCCACAGGGTTCCGCCACCCACCACAAAATCTTTATTATCTGTTTCCAGCGTAATGTTTCCGGGCTTGAGGGTTTGAATTTTCACCGCATCCAGCCCACACTCTTTCATGGACAACACCGACTTTCTGGCAATCTCAAAATCGCCCCGGTGATTGCCGCTCAGCTCTCCCGCAATCAAGGCAGGCAGTCCGTGCCCTATGTGTTTCTTGCCAAAAACAATGCTGCTCATGCTCAGCAAAGTTAACCCATTTTGGGGTACATTTGCACGTGTTGCAAAGACCCGATTTATTCGTAATTACCACAGGCAATCCCAGTGTTGGACTGGGCCATGTAAATCGTTGCACCTCCATTTCCGACAGCATCAGGCAATATTTCACCCACATTTGCTTCGTTTTCAATAAAACAGACGAATCCCTCCAATATGGCCATTTCCCTTGTGTTTATAACACAGACAGATTGAGCTTCGTTTTGCAACAATCAAAACCCGGGGACCATGTGATACTGGATGATTACGCATTGACCAAGGAAGATGTACACCAATTACAGGCACATGGCTTATGGACCATTGGCATTAACGATATACCGGCCGACGCCCTGCCCTGCAATGTTATCATCAATCATTTGCCCGCTGCTGAAAAAAATGGGTTTGATCACCTACCTGAAACGCGCTTGCTGCTTGGATCAGCATACCTGATGCTGAGAAAACCATTTCTGGATGCGCTTAAAAACCATCATCAAACCTCCCCTCAGTCCGGGCTGATAATCGCATTGGGCGGGACCGACCCTGAGCAGCTGACAGAAAAATTCCTGCAAGCTGCGATAGAACTGGGTATTGCGCCTGTTCACCTCGTTACCAGTCACTTAAACAACAGATTACCCGCCCTCAGGGAAAGATGCAATGAAGCGATACACTTGCATATTGGACTCAATGCCGATGAAATGGTTGCGCTGATTCAATCCTGTAAATTTTCATTGTTAACGGCCTCAACGCTTACCCTGGAAGCCATGTGCGTGGGCTCTTGCATTGCTACCGGCTATACCCATGAAAATCAAAAAATGATTGCCGCAACTTGCGAAAAATACCAAACCGCCCTGAATGCAGGAGATTTACACACAGCAAATGCCCTGGATGTATTGTCGCAGCTGATACTAATGAATGCAGATGAGCTGAAAATGAATCAGTACAACCTAATGAAGGCCGCTGACCCGGAAAATTTTAAAAACCTATTAAAAGATAGCTTTTAGTGCGGCATTGTCTAGCCGGCATGCATGATTTTGTATTTCAACTCGGCGGCCTTCCAGTCGCTTTCGTTGTCTATATCCTGGCAATACATTTCATCTACCTCAAAAGCCAGGGTTTTATCCATGAATACCTTACCGGACTGCAAGAATTTTTCTACGTTAATCCAGAAAAATAAACCGGCATCATGAAATGAAGCCGGTAAATCCTGAGAACGAACATGCATGTTTTCGGGTTGAATCATCTGTAACCAGCCATCCTCCGACTTCATGGCCCGCTGAATAGGGAATGAATAGCGAACCACCGGAAGCAAACTGTCCGCTCCGGATGTCACAAATTCCCGGTATGATTTTTTGAGCATATCCGCATCCACAAATGGCGCTGTGGCGTATATCAGGCACAGCGTACCCTGATGTATGTCCAAATCGACAAGAACTTCTTTCAGCACCTCACTAATGGTTGCCACATCAGAGGCCGCCTCTGCGCTGCGGTCGTGCACATGAATTTTTTCTGACCTGCACAATTCAGCAATTTCATCCTTGTCTGTGCTAACCCAAATATCCGTGAATATTTCTGAAGCACTCGCTGCATCTATGCTGTACTGGATAATGGGTTTACCCATAAACAGGCGGCTATTTTTACCGGGAATTCGCTTACTGCCTCCCCTGGCAGGTATCAACGCCAGAATTTTATTCATGTTGCATTTATTGCTTTCGCAAAAATTCCTTTACCAAATCAATAACATATTCCTGATCTTCTGACGACAGCGACGGATACATGGGCAGACTCAGGCATTCCTCGTAATATTTTTCTGCTTTGGGAAAATCGCCTTGTTTAAAACCCATGTTTTGGTAATGGGGCATGGTGTGCATGGGTATGTAATGAACCTGTGCAAAAACCCCATTTTCCCTCAAAAAGTCGTAGAGCGCCTTTCTATTGGAGGTAGTGATAACGTATAAGTGGTACGCATGACCCATACCATCCGGAACATGGGTAAAAGATAGATTACAACCTTCGAATGCCTCACCGTATCGGCGGGCTATGGCCCTGCGTTTCACGAGTCCTTCGTCGGCACGTGTGAGCTGCGATGAACCTAAAGCGCACAACACATCCGGCATACGATAATTGTAGCCCAGTTCCTGCATTTCCATATACCAGCCACCATGGTTTTCATGCATTTTCTGCGGATCGCGGGTGATGCCATGGGTGCGGAGCAATTTTACTTTATCTATGAGTGCAGGATTATTGCCCGTAATCATCCCTCCTTCGCCGCAGGCAATGTGCTTAACGGGATGAAACGAAAAAATCGCCAGATCGGCATGCTGACCATCACCACAGTAGCGGATTTCGCCTGTGTTGTCTGTAAAGTACCCGCCCGGTGCGTGGCAGGCATCTTCAATGATCCTGGCGCCGTATTGGTCTGCCATGATTTTTACCTCATCCATTCGCACCGGATATCCTGCAAAATCTACCGGTACTACGCCTTTGTAACGACCGGTTTTTAGTTTATCCTCCAGCTGATTCAAATCCATGGTCAGTGTGGCGGGATCTATATCCACAAAATCTACCTGGCCACCGCAATACAAAATGCAGTTTCCGCTGGCCACAAAGGATATTGGCGTTGTTAACCACCGATCGCCCGGCTTTACATCCAAGGCCATGGCACATAAATGCAAGGCGGCCGTCCCATTGGCCACGGCAACCGCATGGGATGAATGCACATGGGCCGAAAATCCTTTTTCAAATTTCTCTACAGCCGGACCCTGGGTTAAAAAATCACCCGTTAATACAGCACTCACAGCATCAATATCCTGCTGCGTTATATGCTGGCGGCCGTAGGGAATATTTTTCATACGGGGGTAAATTCAGAATCCATGTGGATTTTGATGAGTTCACGGATGGCCTCAACAGACAGCCATTGATCGTTCTCACCACTATTGTATTTGAAACCCTGTGCTACAGAAGCTGCTCCGAAATGATGCTGCCAGTCGTTTAGGTTAAAATTCGGAACCGTAGGCAAAATGGCGTAATAATCTCCACAATCAAAGGTATTGAAGCTATCGCTCTCAGTAATCATTTCTTCATGGATTTTTTCACCGGGCCTGATTCCTACAATCTCACGCTCACAATTTGGCCCTATCGCTTCTGCCACATCACCGATTTTATATGAAGGGATCTTGGGGACAAAAATTTCGCCTCCCCAGGCATTTTTCAGGGCCAGTAAAACCAGATTAACACCATCCTGAAGGGTTATGTTAAAACGAGTCATTCGGGTGTCTGTAATAGGCAATTTCCCGGTTTTAGATTTTTCCAGAAAAAAGGGCATTACACTACCCCGGCTTCCCATCACGTTGCCATACCTCACCACAGAAAACGTTATATTTCTCTTGCCGCGAATGTTATTTGCAGCCGTAAACAACTTATCGCTGCACAATTTTGTAGCACCGTATAAATTAATAGGGGCCGCTGCTTTGTCTGTACTTAATGCCACTACTTTTTCCACGCCCTGATCCAAAGACGCTTCAATAATATTCTGTGCACCCATCACGTTGGTCTTTACAAATTCCCATGGATTGTATTCAGCGGCCGGAACCTGCTTGAGTGCAGCGGCATGAATCACCACATCAATTCCTTCCAGCGCCCTGCGCAATCTGTCGAGATCCCGAACATCCCCGAGAAAATAGCGTATTCTGTGGTCTGTACCGGAACTCCACTTCTGGCTCATCTCAAACTGCTTCAGTTCATCACGGCTATACACCACAAGGCGTTCCATCTGAGGATACAGCTGCAGCAATGTCTCCATAAATTTCTTACCAAACGAGCCGGTTCCGCCTGTAATGAGTACACTTTTTTTGTTTAAATCAGGGAAGTGATTTTCGAACATAAATGCAAAGTTAAGATTTTATTGACGGATATACCACCGACTCATGGCTTTACCATGCCGAATTTTGATAACAGCTTCCTGCCCATGCTCTCAATGTCTTCGCTCAATTTAAACTTGAGTAATACGAAAATAGTGGAGGAAACTATCAAGACATTCTTTAGCAATAAGTCCAGCCAAAAAACAGGGCTAATCTTAACCATGCTGATAAAAATCAAAAGACCGGACAGCAGTCCCGCCATAATCAACACTTTGCTATTGTAGGGATTTAAACGGAACATAAACCAAATGATGGTGCCTGTTATAATGGCACCCAACAGCCACACAAAAGCAGTAGCTGCAGCAGCACCCTCAATGCCATACAGCGGAATCATATAGTTATTAAGCAGGATGCCCGCAAACAGACATGCCGCATTGATAATCAGTGACAAATAATAGCGGTGCGAGAAAATCAGCATGGCAGAGCTGTTTCCCTGCAGCAGCATGCACAATTTGCCCAGTCCCAGAATCAAAACAGCCCATTTACCGGGCTCATACTTTTCTCCATTGGGCATCCAGTGATAAAACAGATCGATGTTCACCCAAATCATCAGCAGCACAATGGCCCCGATGATGAATTGATTTAAAGTGGTTTTCTG